>CAJXLJ010000005.1 GCA_913055785.1 uncultured Parvularculaceae bacterium
GTCTAGCCATTCCTCGCCGGCGCGGCCGCCGTAAAAAGCGCGCTCTTCTTCTTCCGCAGCGGCGCGGATCGCTTTTTTGACGGACGCATCGCCGACGAGGCAGAAATGCCAGGGCTGGTGATTGGCGCCCGACGGCGCACGGCCCGCCGCCTCGATGCACGTCTCCATCACTTCCCGCGGCACCGGCGCGTCGGTGAAGTCGCGGATCGTGTGGCGCTTCCTGATCTCTTCGAAAAACGCTTTTGAGCGCGCAATCATCTCGTCATCGGCGCGGGCGATATGATCGCCGAGCTCGGCGAGCGACGTGAACTTCTCCACGGTCATTCGTGATGCTCGCCGCCTTCGAACAGCGGCCCGATCTCCTCATCGTCGATCGGCCGGTAGAGGAAGCCCTCTTCGACATCGGAAACATCGCCGTCGACGGTCACATGCTGCGACGTGGTGCGCAGGTTCTTTCCTTCGAGAAAAATTTCCGAACGCACTTCGGCGTAAGTCGGATGGCCGATCACTTTCTCGACGGCGCGAAAGCCCTTGTCGGTGAGCTCCGCCTTGCCGGTGGTGTGAAAGCCGGCGGTCGTGAAATAATGGAAGACATATTCCTTCGCCGCCTCGTCAAAGAAAATGATCGTGCGTCCACCATAGGAGCCGTCCTCAAGGCGATGGGTCGTCTGCAGGGCGCGCCCGCCGAGAATGAATTCCCATTTCGCGATGTCGATCACTTTCTTGCCGTCGGGCCCTGTCCCTTCCCCGCGATAGGTATGGCCGGCGTAAGGCTCGAACGGCTTCATCGGCGCATAGCCCGACGGGTCGTGCGCGAGCGCCGGCGCGGCGAACATCGCCAAGGCTAGCGCGAACAGGCTGAGCAGCGTTTTCATGATATTTCCTCCCTCGCGGGCCCGGCCATCACCGCCGCCCGAACAGCTTTTCTATATCAGCCAGTTTCAGTTCCACATAGGTGGGCCGGCCGTGATTGCACTGGCCGGAATGGGGCGTCGCCTCCATCTGGCGCAGGAGCGCGTTCATTTCGTCCGCATTGAGCCGCCTGCCGGAACGCACCGATCCGTGACAGGCCATCGACGAGCAGACCTCTTCGAGGCGCTCTTTCAGGGCGAGCCCCTGCCCGATCTGCGCCAGATCGTCGGCGAGCGACTGGACGAGCCCCTTGACGTCAACCTCGCCGAGCAGCGCCGGGGTCTCGCGGATCATCAATGCATCCTCGCCGAACCGCTCCATGACGAGGCCGAGCGCCGCGAACTCCTCAAAGCGCGGTTCGAGGCGGGCGATCTCGTCCGGTTCCATTTCAACGATCTCGGGGATCAGCAGGCCCTGCCGCGCGACGCCGCCTTTGTCGAGCGCGGCTTTCATCTTCTCATAGACAAGCCGTTCATGCGCCGCATGCTGGTCGACGATGACGAGACCGTTCTCGGTCTGGGCGACGATATAGGTTTCGTGAAGCTGCGCCCGCGCGGCGCCGAGCGGATGTTCCGTATAGGGCGCGCCGGCATCAGGCGCATGTTCTGCGCGCGCGCTCGGCACGGCGGCGTTTTCAAATCCCGCCTGACGGTCGTTCAGCCCGGTTTGCGAACCGCCGATCGGCGCCTGATAGTCGCGCATGAACGGATTGGGCGGCGGCGCGCGCCAGCCGCCGCTCCCGAGCGGCGTCGCGGCGCCTTCGGTCTGCATCTTTCCAAGCGCGTAAGCGGAGACGGTCGTAGAGGCGCGGTGCCCGGCTTCCGCGAGCGCATGACGAAGCGCGCCGATGAGAAGCCCGCGCACGCCGCCGGCGTCGCGAAAACGCACTTCCGTCTTCGCCGGATGGACGTTCACATCAACCAGCGCCGGCGGAAGTTCGAGAAACAGCGCCACCGCCGGATGCCGGTCGCGCGCCAGAAAGTCCGCATAGGCGCCGCGTACGGCGCCGACAATCAGCTTGTCGCGCACCGGCCGTCCGTTCACGAACAGATACTGCTTGTCCGGGAGTCCGCGATTGTAAGTCGGCAGCCCGGCGAAACCGGTGACGCGCGCACCGTCTCTCTCCGCATCGATGGCAACCGCGTTCTCGCCGAAGTCCCGGCCCATGATGGCGGCGAGTCGCTTCAGCCGTCCGGCGTCGCCCGGCGTCTCGGCGGAAAGGTTGAGACTGCGCCGGCCCGATGAGGTCAGCGTGAACGCAACATCCTCGCGCGCCATGGCGAGACGGCGCACCGCTTCGCCGATCGCCGTCGTTTCCGCCTGATCGGATTTCAGAAATTTCAGGCGCGCCGGCGTTGCATAAAAAAGATCGCGCACCTCGACCCGCGTTCCCGAACCGCCAAACGCCGCCGGCGACGGCCCGGCGATGTCGCCGCCTTCCACGGCGAGCGACCAAGCTTCGCCGGCGCCGTCCGCCCGCGAGGTCAGCGTCAGCCGCGCCACGGCGCCGATCGACGGCAGCGCCTCGCCGCGAAAGCCCATGGTGGCGATGTTCATAAGGTCGTAATCGCCGTCAGCCCCGGGAGAGAGCTTCGACGTCGCATGCCGTTCGACCGCCAGCAGGAGATCGTCCGGCGCCATGCCGCAACCATCGTCAGTCACGACGAGACGGGTCTTGCCGCCATGTTCGATTTCGATGTCGATGCGGGTTGCGCCGGCGTCGAGAGCGTTCTCAACCAGTTCCTTCACCGCCGCCGCGGGCCGCTCGATCACTTCGCCAGCGGCGATGCGATTGACGGCGCCCGGCGGCAAGCGCCGGATCATGCGAGACTCTGTGGAAAACTTCTCTGCGCGATTCGTCATGCCGGATTATGCCAAGACCGGAAGTCGAGGCAAAGCATTGAGGCCCGAACGAAACGGATTGATTTAGAAAACACCCGGCAGGCTGAGCGCGTCGGACTTTTCAATCTCGACGTCCGCCTGTTGGCCGATCACGTTTTCAATCGACTCCTGCCGCGCTGCAAACCACGCCTGCGGATCGTCGACCTGTAGCGGGGCCGCCGAATCATCGACTTTGGCGCCGTCGAATTTCCAGAAGATAAGCTGGTTCGCGAAGGAACGGTCCTTCTCGCCCCGGCCGCCATTTTCCGCATTAAGCAGATTGCGGATATTGGCGTCCGCCGATAGCGCGCCCGCCTTCTGCAGAAGCGCCTGCTCGCCGAGACTCGGCGGCGCGGCTGACTTGTCCCCGAGAAGCACCTGCTGGGCGCGTTCCGACGGCGAAAGCTCCTGCGGACGCGATTCGCCCGGGCGCGGCGGGTGAAGCGAATAATCAGGCGGCACGACCAGCGGCGCCTTGGTGGCGATGGCGAATTCGTCCGGCGCGTTATGGCCGCCGCCCAGCGCCTTGTTGATGCCGCAGCCGCTTGTCGCCAGCGCAAGCCCGGTCGCCGCAAGGGCCAGCCTGAGGGAAGAGTTCATTGCCATCAATCGTTACTCCAAAAATTAAACCGCGCGCCCCTCGATTTGCGGCGCACTATATCGACGCACGGGCGGCGAAGCAAAGCAGTTTCACGCTTTTTTGCCGCTATCCGCCTGATCCCGGGTCAGCCAGGCGTCGAGCAGGAGCAGGCCGATACCCACATTGATCGCGGTATCGGCCACATTGAACACCCAGGGGAACCACAATCCTGAAAAGTCGAGGAAATCGACCACATAGCCATAGGCGATCCGGTCATAAAGATTGCCGAGCGCGCCGCCGATAATGAGACCGACCCCCGCCACCGCAACCGGGCGGGCAAGACGCCCGAGCCAGAAGATCAGCCCCGCGGCGACGCCCGTGGAAATCAGCGAAAGAATGATCCGCGAGGCGAGCCCGCCGGCTCCCAGCCCGAAACTCGCGCCCCTGTTCTCCACATAGGTGAGATCGAAGATCGGCGACACCGCGATCTGCCCGCATACCTGCGCCGGATTTTTGGCGCAGGGGCGTAATTGCTCGGGCAGTTCCACCACATGAACGATCAGATATTTCGAAAGCTGGTCGAGAAAGATGACCGCAACCGCGATCATCAGCCCGTAACGAAAGAACCGGTTGGCGCGCGCATCGGAAAGCCAGAGCGCCGCGCTCTCTTTCGCTTTGGTCAGGGCCGCCTCGCTCATGAGCCGGCCTTGTCGAAGGCGTCGACCGCATCGGCGCACCGGTTGCAAAGGTCGTCATGGCCGACCTGCGATCCGACTTCCGGCAAGATGCGCCAGCAGCGGCGGCATTTCTCGCCCTCCGCCTCCGCCGGAACGACCGCGATCCCTTCCGCTTCGCCTTCCAGCCGGAACGCCGTTTCGGGGGCGGGATCGCCGGTCAGCGTTGCGCCGGACGTGATGAAGAGTTCGGCGGCGTCGAGCCCGGCGTAGGCGTCGCGCAAGGCGGCGTCGGCGATGTGAACGACCGGCGCGGCCTCGAGGCTCGCCCCGATGCGCTTTTCCCGGCGCTCGACTTCGAGCGCGCCGGTGACGGCGCGGCGCACGGCGCGGATCTTCCGCCACTTTCCAGCCAGCGCGTCGTCTTTCCAGGCCGACGGCGTTTCCGGGAAGAGCTGCAGGTGAACCGATCCGTCCTCTGACGGATAGCGCGCGAGCCACGCCTCTTCCATGGTGAAGACGCACACCGGCGCGAGCCAAGCGACAAGCCGGTCGAAGACAAGGTCCATCACCGTGCGCGCCGCGCGGCGGCGCTTGTCGCCCGGCCGGTCGCAGTAAAGGCTGTCCTTGCGGATATCGAGATAGAACGCCGAAAGGTCGAGCGAGGCGAAGTCGAAACATTTCCGCCAGACGCCTTTGAAATCGAACTTCTCGTAGCCCGCGCGCACCTCGCCGTCGAGCATGGCGAGACGGTGCAGCACATAACGCTCGAGCTCCGG
Organism: uncultured Parvularculaceae bacterium; assembly: GCA_913055785.1. GTDB lineage: Bacteria > Pseudomonadota > Alphaproteobacteria > Caulobacterales > Parvularculaceae > Hyphococcus. Next base: position 4,827 of record CAJXLJ010000005.1, read on the forward strand.
CATCTCATCGACGGGAAGGCGCTCTTCTTCGGTAAACCCGTGAAGCGCGCCGAGGAGGTAACGCAGGGTGTTGCGCAGCTTCCGGTAGGCGTCGACCGACGAGCCGATGATCTCCTTGCCGATGCGCAAATCGTCGGCGTAATCGGAACTCGCCGTCCAGATGCGCAAGATGTCGGCGCCGTAGTCCTTCATGATGTCGGCGGGATCGACCACATTGCCGATGGACTTCGACATTTTGCGGCCCTGATAGTCGAGCACGAAGCCGTGGGTCAGCACCGCATCGTAGGGCGCGCGGCCGCGCGTGCCGCAACTTTCAAGGAGCGATGACTGGAACCAGCCGCGATGCTGGTCGGAGCCTTCAAGATAAAGGTCCGCCGGCCATTTGAGGTCGTCCCGCGTTTCGAGACAGAAGGCGTGGGTCGAACCGGAATCGAACCAGACGTCGAGAATGTCCTCGACCTTGTCATATTCGTTCGAGGAATAGTCCGAACCCAGAAAATCCTGCCCCGGCGTATCGAACCATGCGTCGGCGCCTTTCTCCTTCACCGCCGCCACGATGCGCGCGTTGACTTCAGGGTCGTTCAGGGGCTCGCCGGTGTCCTTGTGCGCAAAGATCGTGATCGGCACGCCCCAGGCGCGCTGGCGCGAGACCAGCCAGTCGGGCCGACCCTCGACCATCGCGCGGATGCGGTTCTTGCCCGCCGCCGGCGTGAATTGCGTGTCGTCGATGGCCTTGAGGGCCGTGTCGCGAAGCCCGCCCTCGCCCTGGCTTCCGAGACGGATGAACCATTGCGGCGTGTTGCGGAAGATCACCGGCGCTTTCGAGCGCCATGAATGAGGATAGGAGTGGACGAGGCGGCCGCGCGCAAGCAGCTTGCCCTTCTCGATCAGCGCGTCGATGACCTTTTTGTTGGCGTCGCCGTCCTTGCCCTTTTTCTTGCCCTCGGTGACGATCACCTGAACCGGCTTTTCCTGATCCTTCGGCCCGAAGCCCGGGGCTTCGTCGGTGAAGGCGCCGAACTCATCGACCGTATGCGGAATTTCCGCATCCATGCCGAAGGCGGAGACCCAGGCTATATAGTCTTCCTGACCGTGCCCCGGCGCGGTGTGCACGAAGCCCGTACCCGCCTCGTCGGTGACATGATCGCCCGCCAGCAGCGGCACGTCGAAATCGTAGCCGCCGTCAAGTCCCTTCAAAGGATGGTCGCAGACAAAGCCGGCCGGATCGACATCTGCAACGCGTTTCCATTCAGCAATCAGACCGGCCTCACGTACGCTCTCGGCCAGCGCATCAGAGAGGATGAGTTTGTCGCCCGGCTTCGACCAAGGCTCGAAATCAAGGTCGTCTTTCATGGCGACGACTTCATAAAGGCCGTAGGAAAGTTTCGGCCCGTAGCAGATCGCCCGGTTGCCGGGAATCGTCCACGGCGTCGTCGTCCAGATGACGACCGATGCTTCATTCAGGCTGTGACCTTTGGGAAGGTCTTCGGCCTGATCTACGGGCACAAACGGAAACGGCTCACCGACTTTTCTAAATCCGGCCCTCATTCGTTCAGCGCGCAAAGGGAACTTCACCCAGATCGTCGTCGACTGGTGATCGTGATATTCGATCTCGGCTTCAGCCAATGCAGTTTGTTCGACCGGCGACCACATCACCGGTTTCGAGCCCCGATAGACGAGACCCTTCTCAACGAACTTCAAAAACTCCGCGACGATCCCCGCTTCGGCCGGAAACGCCATGGTCGTATAAGGATCGTCCCAGTCGCCCTCGACGCCGTAACGCTTGAACTCCTCGCGCTGCACGCCGACCCAGCGCTCGGCGTAATCGCGGCAGGCCTTGCGGAACTCGGCGACCGGCACATCGCGCTTCTTGCGGCCCTTTTCGGCGAACTCCTTTTCGACCTGCCATTCGATCGGCAGGCCGTGACAGTCCCAGCCGGGAACATAATTGGCGTCGAAGCCCATCATCTGGCGCGAGCGCACCACAAGGTCTTTCAAAACCTTGTTGAAGGCGTGGCCCATATGGAGATGGCCGTTGGCGTAGGGCGGGCCGTCATGAAGAATATATTTCTCACGTCCCTTCGCCGCCGCGCGCAGGCGCTCGTAAAGCCCCAGCGACGCCCAGCGCGCCAGCCATTCCGGTTCGCGCTTCGGCAATCCTGCGCGCATGGGGAAATCGGTCGTCGGGAGAAACAGCGTATCTTTGTAATCGCGGCCTTGAGGCTCGCCGCTTTTCGATGCATCCGGCATCGGTCAATCTCATCAAAAGCTGGAATGTCAGGGTGAAAGAGACAAGCCCGGTCCCGGGCGCCGATGTCAAGCCTTGAGAAGGCTCACCGCGCCCGGCCCGGGATGATAATTCGAATAACGCCGCAGAATATGAAAAGACCGCCGTTCATGCGGCGGTCTTAACAGGCGGAAACCCTTCCGTCACTTGGAATTTCACGGCGCCGGCCGCCTAAAGCAGCTCCAGCTCGTAAACGCGGCCCTCGTCGGCCTCGCAATACATCGCCCGCGTCCACATATCGACGCCGCGGCTGGTGGTGACATTCGCCGTCATCCTCCAGGCGCCGCCCACTTCCTCGGCGGTTTCGGGCTCGGCCGGGCTCGCAAGCTGAAACCCGCGCTCGGACAGCGCCGCGCGGGCGTGAATGATGCACGCCTTATAGGCGGCGTCGGCCGAATACCGGATCGGCTCAGGCCCGCCGTCGGACCCGCCGCCATCCAGCCTGCCGTCGAGATCGTCATCGCTCAGCGACCCGTCCCTTGGGCCGGGATCGTATCGATCGTCTTCGTAATAAGGCGCCGGATAGCGGGCGCGGTATCGGTCGTCAGCATAACGATCGCGATAATAGCGGTCGCGCTCATACCGGTCTCTGGCGCGGTCCTCTGCGATGGCGTCGATGATGATCGCCCCGCCAATCACGCCGAGCGCGATCGCCGCCGCCTTGCCGCCGCCGCCATGACCATGATGGCGATGACGGTGCGGCCGGTAGTGATGACCGCCGTGATAATGACCGGAATAATGCTTCCCGTGACCATGATGACGTCCGCCGGCGAACGCCGGCGATGCGGCGCCGAGCACTGTCGCCGCCGCAGCGGCGGAAAGAACAAGTTTTCGGGTCATTCCAGATTTCCGTACAGCCGGGACCATCACGCAACCTCCATGGCGCCGCGGAGCGGAACGCGGCTCATCTCCAGTCTCAGCCTTCCGTCGCAATTTGTCGAGATTATGGCGGCTAAAGCGCAGAAAAGTTAACGCTCTTCAACCCGCCCGTTCCGGCGCTGGCCGGAATCTCACAAGGCGGGCGGTGCGGCTTGTTGAGAGCGCCCCCGGCATTCGCCGGGATGAGCGGGATAGAATGAAATTCCAAGTCGAACGCATCGCCATTGACTTACGGCGTCAAAATCCTGCGCGCCGATGCGCAATCGTCTTCGATCTGTTCTTTAAGCGCATCGAGACCGTCGAATTTGCGCTCATCGCGGATGAAATCGATAAAAACGACCTCGATCTCTCGCCCGTAAAGATCGCCGTCAAAATCGAAGAGGTGGGTTTCAAGCAGCGGCGCGTCGGCCCCGACCGTCGGCCGGCGGCCGTAATTGGAAACCGCGTCACAGGTCTTGCCGTCAAACCGCGTCCTTGTCGCATAAACGCCCTTGCGCGGCTCGATGATCTCGCCGAGCGCAAAATTCGCGGTCGGAAAGCCGAGCGTGCGCCCGAGCTTCTGGCCCTCCGTCACCGTTCCGAAGACCGACCACGCCCTCCCGAGCATGCGGGCGGCGGTTTTGACGTCGCCGTTCCGAAGCGCGTCGCGCACCGCGCTTGACCCGTATTTCTCCGTATCGGGACTTTCCAACAGCGGATCGAGAAGCCTGACGCCCAACCCCGCCGCTTCGCCGAGCGCCTTCAGCATGGCGCCGTCGCCCGCCCGCCCCTTGCCGAAACGGAAATCGGCGCCCGTGACGACGCCCGCGAGATTGAGCTGCGCGGCGAGAACATCGTTCACAAACGCTTCCGGCGTCAGCGACGCCAGCGCCTTGTCGAAAGGCCGCGAAATAATTTCCTCGGCGCCATGCGCTTTCAAAAGCGCGTCGCGCTGCGCAGGCGCGGTGATCAGAAACGGCGGATCGTCGGGCCGGAAAAAACGGCGCGGATGCGGGTCGAACAGCAAGACGCCAGGCCTTGCGCCGCGCTCGGCCGCAAACGCGGCAGTCGCCGCGAGGAGATGCTGGTGCCCGCGATGGACGCCGTCGAAATTGCCGATCGCCGCAACAACGCTCTTCCCGCTCACCATTGAAGCCCCTCCATGGCGGCGAGAACGTGCACGCCGGCGCGATCGAGATGGAGCTCGAGCCCGTCGCCGTCGGCATCATGAACGCCGCCCGCACCGGTCACCAGCACCGCGCCGATACCGGCGCGGTTGGCGCCGAGAATATCGGTTTTCAGCCCGTCGCCGAGCGCCAGCACGCGCGTTGTGTCAATATCGCATCCGCGCGCTTTTTCCGCCGCCGCGAAGGCTAGACGATAGATCGGCGCATGGGGCTTGCCGCCATAGACGACCTCGCCGCCATAGTCCTTGTGGATTTCCGCCAGCGCGCCGGCGCACCAGATCATCCGCCCGCCCCAGTTCACGACGATATCCGGATTGGCGCAGATCATTGGCAGGCCGCGCTCGGCGGTTTCACGCAAGGTCTGGCGATAATCGTCCGGCGTTTCGCGCTGATCGTCGACAAGGCCGGTGCAGATGACGAAACCCGCCTCATCGAGCGGCGCAAATTCGATCTCGAGACCATCGAATAGCGGATCGTCCTTTTCAGGGCCGATGCGAAAGGCTTTCGCTGGCAGCCGGCGGACGATCTCGTCCCGGGTCGCGTCGCCGGAGGTGACGATCGCGTCATAGGCCTCGCGCGGCAGGCCCAGCCGGTCGAGTTGAGCAGGGATGATAGAGGATGGACGCGGCGCGTTGGTGAGGATGACCAGCGGCCCGCGCGTTTCACGAAACCGGATCATCGCTTCGGCGGCGCCGGGAAAAAGCGCTACGCCGTTGTGAATGACGCCCCAGGCGTCGCAAAGCAATGCTTCGTAACCCGGGGCGACTTCGCTAAGGCCGGAGATGATTTTCTGCTGCGCCACAGGCCAAGGCCGATAAATCGCCTAACCCGACGGGTCAAGCGTTATGAGCCCTCCCCTCATCAACGCGGTTGACCCACGCCAGCGCTTCTGCACGGTCAAAAAAGAACCGGGCTTGCCAATTGCTGTTTTCGTTCATGGCCATCACGTAGTCTTCAAGCTGAGGCACGAACCGGTCGTCTTTCAGCAAAATGGCGATGCGAAGATTAGGCACATACTGGCTTTGCACCTTCTCGATAGCGGCGCCTATTTCCTGTTCTTGCTGCGTAAGATCGAGAACGTCCAGTTCCGATAAATCGAAGATCTGGTATCGCGTATTGCTCGAACGGGGATCGTTATAGAATAAACTGTTGGCTTCCATATTTTCGGCATAGGTCGTGCGCCCCCAAAACCGAACCTCAAATCCGACTTCCGTCCATGTGATCTGATAAGCCATATGCAGTGCGCTGCAAAAAACCTTTTCGCGTTGAGTAAGATCGGCCCCGCGAGCGCTGCAGATTTACAGTCGTCCGCCTTGACGGGCAATATCGGCCGAGCGAACCGACTTCCATCGAGCTTGATATAATTTTTCCCGGAGCGCCCGATTACAGCAGAATCAATGTGCGCGCTGCGTTTTTTTGACAATCGGTCTGGCCGTTACGCAGACCTGGGAGCCAGTATGCTTCAGGATGCTTTGGCGAGCGGCTGTTCAGGCTCGATATAAACACTCGCCGGACGCGGCGCGCCGAACAGATCGCCCTGACCGTAATCGATACCAAGCGACAGAATTTCCGGCATGTCGGATTCAAGCTCGACTTTTTCGGCGATGAGATCGATGCCGTAATCGCAAAGCTTGTCCTTGAAGGTTTTAACGCGCGCCTGCGCGGCGGCGTCGCCGCGGCTTTCGGCGAGCAGGATCGAGCTTGTCGCCTTGACGAACTGGAAATTCTTCGAGCGCAGCCTGTTCCAGTCGAGATCGAGCCGGCGAATATGGTCGACCGAGAACGCATAGCCGCGCTCGGCGATCGCTGCGAGATTCTTCTCTACCCGGCCATGCATGATCTCGACAGCAGGATAGGTGAACTCGAAAACAAGACGCGGCGCCAGATCGGCGTTGGCGTCGAGATAATCAGCGAAACGGGCGAAGAAATCCTGATCGAAAATCGTCGCCGGCGAAATATTGCAGAAAAGACGATAGCGCTGGCCGGCCGGGCCGAGATTGCGCAGCGCCTGGACCGCGCGCAGGAGGATCATGTTATCGATCACGCCGATGCGGTTGGCGCGTTCGGCGGCGTCGAGATAATGGATCGGCCGCAGAATGGACCCGCCCTTGTTACGAAGACGGGAAAACGCCTCGAAATAGCGCTGCTTGCGCTGGGGCAGGCTGACAATCGGCTGGAGATAAAGGTCGACGCGATCATTCTCGATCGCCTCTTTCACCTTCTCAAGCACTTCAGCGTCGCCGGGGCTGACATTCGACGCTTTCTCGAACTTGATGTTCGGCAGGTTCCTGGCCGCACGCAGCGCGGGCTGGAACTTGTCCGTGAGACGCTGCAGCATTTCGATTTCCTGCTGGGCCCGCGTCAGCGCGAAACCGGCGCGCGCATGCAGGATCAGCGAGATCACAAGGGCGCTCGCGAGCCAGATCTCGAAACCGGGGCGGAACTGGGTGAAGATAATGGCGGCGAGCAGAAAAACGCCGTTGATCCCGGCCAGGAACAGCACCGCCGCGCTGTAACGTGAGCTTTTCTGACGAAGATGCATCCTTTGCCCCATCGCTTGCCTTCCCTGCAGGGGACACCCGGCGGGAATTGACCGAAACACTAGGCGGTTATTGTTTAAAAGCGATTAAGGGGGAGCGCCCGTCCGGGACAATCCGTTAACGAGTCCCATTTTGGCGCATCAAAAAACCCGCCCGGCGCAGGCCGGGCGGGCGTAACGCAAATGCGTTCTGAACGGCGATAGCCTAGCTGTTGAACTCGCTCTCGATGGGATCGATAACGATCCGCACCCGGCGGTTGAGGGCGCGGCCGGATTCAGTCGCATTATCCGCAATCGGCGCGCTCTCGCCATAGCCGATCGCCTGCATGCGGCCGGCGGCGACGCCCTGTGCCGAAAGATAATTCAGAACCGACATCGCACGGCGCTGGGACAGCTGCATGTTGTAACTGTCGGAACCCGTGGCGTCCGCGTGACCTTCAACCGTGATCGTCGTCTTGTTGTATTCCGCGAAGACCAGCGCAACGGAGTTCAGGGTTTCATAAAATCCGGGATTGATATCGGACTGGTTGACCGCGAACGTCACATCCGACGGCATGATGAGATAGAGATTGTCATTGTTGGGATCGCGCTGAATCTGCACGCCGCTGTTGAGCAGCCGCTCGCGCAGTTTCGCCTGCTGGCGGTCCTGATAGACGCCGATGCCGACGCCGATCGCCGCGCCCGCCGCCGCGCCGATCGCTGCGCCCTTGCCCGCGCCGCCGCCTGTCGCCGCGCCAATGATCGCGCCCGCCGCCGCACCGGCGGCTGCGCCGCCTGCGCCCGAGGTCGCCGCCCGGCTGGCGCGGCGCTCGCCGGTATAGGGGTTCGTCGAGCAACCGACGATCATGGCCGCTGCGGCCGCCAGAATAAGTGCTTTCTTCATGAGATCGCTCCTTTGATGCGATGCTGAAATCCTGCATTCGACTACGCAGCGTTGTTGAGAAACAAATGAACGCCGCGCGCGCAATTCATCTTATTGCGCTTCGTCGGCAGCGATAAAGATGGAAATTGCGGCGGAAGTGGCGCCGATTCGGGGCGGATATTGACGCGAAACATTACAATTGACTTATTTTGTTTTTTACCTAAATAACAAACTATGAGCGATGTCTATAAAGCCCTGGCCCACCCGGTGCGCCGCAAGGTGCTGGCGATGCTGCGCGAGCAGGCGCGGTCGGCCGGCGAACTCGCCGACGCCTTCGATCTCGCCAAGCCGACCCTTTCTGGTCATTTCAACGTCCTGAAAGCCGCCAATCTGATCCTCGAGGAACGCCGCGGCACGACGCTGATCTATCGCGCCAATGTTTCGGTCCTCGAAGACGCGCTCACCGGTCTCATGGACCTCTTCAAGATCGGCGACGCGCCGGACGGCGCCGACGCCGCGCTCATGTCCAAAGCGAAAAGGAGCTGAGCCCTGATGCGGACGCCCCTCATTATCAGCCTCGTACTCATCGCCGCGATGGCCGGCTTTTCCGTTTACGGCCTCACCGTAATCCCCGAAGACGCCATGATCGCGCGCCACTGGAACCTCGCAGGCGAGGCCGACGGCTTCTCACCGCGCAATCATGTCCTGATCGGCATGCCGCTTCTGGGGATCGTCTTCACCGTCCTGTTTCTGCTGATACCGAAAATCGATCCGCGTGCGGAACATGTGCGGCAGTCGGGCGGCCTGCTGCTTGTCGGCTGGATCGGCACGCTCGCCCTGCTTCTTGTCGTCCATGGCTCGATCATCACGGCAGCCGCGGCCGGCGCCGCCGGGCAGCCGATGCCGGGCGCCGCCCTTTACGGGCTTTGCCTGCTGATCATCCTGATGGGCAACTACACCGCCAAGAGCCGATCGAATTTCTTTCTCGGGGTGCGTACGCCCTGGACCCTGTCTTCAGAACACGCCTGGTCAGTCGCCAACCGCACCGCCGGCTGGCTGTTTGTGCTGACCGGCCTCGCCGCCGCCGCGACGGGCACGCTCTACGGCGCGCCCGCCGGCTACCGGGTCTTTTTCGTGTGCGTCGTCTCGGCCGCCCTGATCAGCGTGGTCGTTTCCTACTTCGCCTGGAAGGCGGATCCGGAACGGCAGGGAGCTTCCTAGGCGCGCTCATAGGGAAAGCCGGCAAGGCGCCAAATTTCGGCCACCGGCAGATCGCTGAGTTCCAGAATTGTCTTGCCTGATTTTTCGATAGCCTGAAAAACAAGATACCGTCCGGTCTTATAGCCAAGCGCCGTGCGGCCATCCGGGTGCTGGTTCATCCAGGTATTGTAGTCGGCGTCTCGCGGAAGAGTGAGAATTTCCGCCGCCCACGCTCCAACCTCGGGGGGATAGGCAAGCGACGGCGATGTCCGTCCCGAATAGGTTTCCGCAAAAACATCGGCAAGCCCCTCATTGACAACGGCGATGTCGATGCCGCGACCGAACGCATTGTTCCTGATCGTCCATCCCCGCTCCAGATGGTGGAATTCATGAAAGCTTGCGTAACGCAACCCATGATCGGCCGCCGCCATGACGCCGCCGGGATATTGCGAAGACACCAGAAACGTCACTTTTCCGGGCATTTCAGCCATGCCCGTCACGCCGCCGACAATATCGAGGTCATGATCGATCATCTTTACGTCGATCGTGACGCGCTTATCGAGTTGCGGCAGCAGCCGGCGCACCGCCCGCTCCGATTCGGCGAGGACGCCCCTGATATAAGTCTTCTCATCGTCGCTGAAGACGGTTGTTTCGCTGTTGACGAAAAGAATATCCAGATGCTGCGCCTCCTGCGTGGCCGGCGCCGTATCAGCGTACGCCGGATCGGCCTGCTGCATTACGCAAGCTTGCAGGACCGCGGCGGCGGCCATCATCAGAACTACGCGCATGTACTCTTCGCCTCTCTGTATCGTTGCCTGGAGCCTCTCGGATTCGGTCACGCGATCCGGAAAAGCAACACCAGGCCGCCGACCTTGAGATAAACGGTGACGGCCGTGCGATCAGCCGCCCCGGCCCGGGCGGAAGGAACGCCGGCCCTAATCCGGCGGCGCCCGAACGCGCCTCTCCCCTTGACGCCGCCGCGGCGGCCTCCTAAATGCCCGTTAGCACTCATCTGAATTGAGTGCCAGCAGGCGTTCGCGAACGTCTGTTTTTGGTTTAACCGGTTGTTTTTGCAGAAAAATCTCAACCCAGGGAGACGCAATCAATGGCATTCCGCCCTCTCCATGACCGCGTGCTGGTTCGTCGCATCGATGAAGACGAAAAAACCGCAGGCGGCATCATCATCCCCGACACGGCGAAAGAAAAACCCCAGCAAGGCGAAGTGGTCGCGTGCGGCTCTGGCGCCCGCGGCGACGACAACGAAATCGTCCCGCTCGACGTCAAGGCGGGCGACCGCATCCTGTTCGGCAAATGGTCCGGATCGGAAGTCAAGATCGACGGCGAGGAGCTCCTCATCATGAAGGAGTCAGACATCCTCGGGATCATCGACTAACTCGGAATTCATCAGTTTAAGGAGAAACAGAAATGGCAGCTAAGGAAGTCAAGTTCGACGTCGAAGCGCGCGATAAAATGCTGCGCGGCGTCGACATTCTCGCCAACGCCGTGAAAGTGACGCTCGGACCCAAAGGCCGCAACGTGGTCATCGAAAAATCGTTCGGCGCGCCGCGCACGACGAAAGACGGCGTTACCGTGGCGAAAGAGATCGAACTGGAAGACAAGTTCGAAAACATGGGCGCCCAGATGGTGCGCGAAGTGGCGTCCAAGACCAATGACGAAGCCGGCGACGGCACCACGACCGCAACCGTTCTCGCCCAGGCTATTGTCAAGGAAGGCGCCAAATCCGTCGCCGCCGGCATGAACCCGATGGACCTGAAGCGCGGCGTTGATCTCGCGGTCGCCAAAGTCGTCGAAAGCATCAAGTCCCGCGCCACGAAAATCGCCTCCTCCGATGAAATCGCCCAGGTCGGCACGATTTCCTCGAACGGAGAAAAAGAGATCGGCGACATGATCGCCAAGGCGATGGACAAGGTCGGCAATGAAGGCGTCATCACGGTTGAGGAAGCCAAGACCGCCGAAACCGAACTCGACGTCGTCGAAGGCATGCAGTTCGACCGCGGTTACCTCTCGCCTTACTTCATCACCAATCCGGAGAAGATGGTTGCGGAACTCGAAGACCCGTTCATCCTTCTTCACGAAAAGAAACTCGGCAACCTGCAGTCGCTGCTGCCGCTGCTTGAAGCAGTCGTGCAGTCGAGCCGTCCGCTGCTGATCATCGCTGAAGACGTCGAGGGCGAAGCGCTCGCGACCCTGGTGGTCAACAAGCTGCGCGGCGGCCTCAAGGTCGCAGCCGTGAAAGCCCCGGGCTTCGGCGACCGCCGCAAGGCGATGCTCGAAGACATCGCGGTGCTGACGGGCGGTCAGGTCATCTCCGAAGACCTCGGCATCAAGCTCGAGAACGTCACGCTCGACATGCTCGGCACGGCGAAGAAGGTCTCCATCAACAAGGACGACACCACGGTCGTCGACGGCGCCGGCGAGAAAGCGGATATCGAAGCCCGCACTGGCCAGATCCGTCGCCAGATCGAGGAAACGACCTCCGATTACGACCGCGAAAAACTGCAAGAGCGTCTGGCGAAACTCGCCGGCGGCGTTGCGGTGATCAAGGTCGGCGGCGCCACCGAAATTGAGGTGAAAGAGCGCAAGGATCGCGTCGACGACGCGCTCAACGCAACCCGCGCCGCTGTCGAAGAAGGCATCGTCCCAGGCGGCGGAACCGCACTTCTTTATGCGTCGAAAGCGCTTGAAGGTCTCGAAGGGCAAAACGCCGACCAGACCGCCGGCGTCAACATTGTTCGCCGCGCGCTTCAGGCGCCGATCCGCCAGATCGTGAAAAACGCAGGCGGCGAAGGCTCGATCGTCGTCGGCAAGCTGCTGGAGCAGGACAACTACAAGTTCGGCTTCAACGCCCAGACCGACGAATATGTCGATATGATCGCCAGCGGCATCGTCGACCCGGCGAAAGTCGTGCGCACGGCCCTGCAGGATGCGGCGTCCGTCGCCGGCCTCCTGATCACCACCGAAGCCATGATCGCCGAAGCGCCGAAGAAAGAATCCGGCGGCGGCATGCCCGATATGGGCGGCATGGGCGGCATGGGCGGCATGGGCGGCATGATGTAAGCCGGCCGAAAAGCCTGAAATTCAGTTGCGTAAAGACAGGGCGGCTCTCCGGAGCCGCCCTTTTTCATACCCGCTTGCAATATTATTATATTTTCATAATAATATTCTTTATGAATAGTACATTGGCGCAGGAAAGGCTCCGCGCGTTCGGCTTCAACGAGATTGAAGCGGCGATTTATTGCTACTTGCTGCAGCATGCGCCAGTCACCGGCTATCGCGTATCCCAAGGGCTCGGCAAAGCGCCGGCCAATGTGTACAGCGCCCTCGATGGGCTCAGCCAGAAAGGCGCCGTTGTCATTGACGAAGGCGAAAGCCGGCTCTGTCGCGCCACGCCGCCCACGGAATTGTTCAACCTGCTGGCGTCACGGTTCAATGCAGAGCGCCAGGCTGCAGAAGACGCCTTGTCTGACATCTACGCTCCGGAAGTCGATCATCGCATATACCAGATTAAAACCGTGGAGCACGTTTTCGCTCATGCGCGCAGTTTAATAGAAACCGCGCAATCTATTATTCTCCTCGATCTTTTTCCCGAGCCCTTCAATAAATTGAAAGGAGACCTTCTCGCCGCCGCTGAACGCGGCGTTAAGCTCGGCTTGCGCGCCTATGACGATGAGACCGCCATTCCCGGCGCCGTTGTCAGCCGACACAAACAGGCCAAGCGGCATTTGGAAACATGGCCTGGACAACAATTATCCGTTGTCGCCGATGCACGACGGCACATCTGCGCTATTATTGACAAAAGCGGGCAACAGGTCATTCAGGCGGTGGCGAGCGACAGTCTTTTTCTGTCATGCATGCACCACAATAATATCGCCGCTGATATAACGGCCGCCCACTACTCTAACGCCAGCTCATCGGATCCACAAATCGCACGCATCAGCGGGCTTTCTCTCCTGAATGCTCGCCCCCCTGGATATGAAGACTTTGCCCGCGCAACATTTGGAGACTTAAACGCATGCGCATAACCTCGCGCCTGACCGTCACGTCTGAAAATCTTATCACAATCCGGTTTGCTATTGTCGTAATAGCTGCGTGGCTGCAACTTTGCGCGATTTCTTTCGCCGCCGAACAAAGTCCATACCGGGAATCCGCAGAAGCTATCGCCGCCCTCATAGAAGAGCGTTATGTGGACGAAGCAGTCGCAAAAGAAGTCGCTAGCCTGGTGCGTGCGTATGCAGTTGGTGAGAAGTTCGCCCGCATCACCGATCCACGGGACGCCGCGGCGGCGCTCACCGCACTGCTTAAACCTTACGACAGCCATTTCACCGTGACGTGGAAAGACCCAGAGGCCAGACCGTCCCCGGAAACCTTGAAAATGTTGCCGGAAACGACATTTGCGGATTGGGCGGCGCTGCGCAATCACGGCTTTTCCGACATAAGACGGCTACCCGGCAACATCGGATATTTGAATCTCATTGTCTTTTCCGGCGTCTATCCGGATAAGCCCGAGTTTCCCGCGACCGAGGCTGCAACGCACGCCCTGTCGGCCCTTTCAGGCGCCGACGCCATTATAATCGACCTCAGGCAGAATCCCGGCGGGGCGGCGAGCATGGTGGAGTATCTTGCAAGCTTCTTCTTCGACAGCGAACCGCGCTTGCTTGGCGAAACCTATTATCGCAGCTCTAATGAAGTCTATCAGTCATATACGTTACAAAAAGTGTATGGCCCGCGATTTCCCGAGACGCCGCTTTACTTAATCGTCAACGGCCGCACCGCCTCTGCGGCGGAAGTCTTCGCGGCGTCTTTATCAAAACTTGGCCGCGCTATAATCATCGGAGAAATCACGGGCGGATACGGCAACCCGGGGCGAGACTATGACGCGGGCGGCGGTTTTTCAGTCTTTATCTCAACCGGCCGCGCTGTCGATAAATCCGCAGGGGCTGACGTTGAAAAGAAGGGCGTCGTTCCAGATATCACCGTCCCTTCCAGAGAGGCGTTTGACGCCGCCTATAAATTAGCGCTTGAAAACGTTATCGCACGCAACACCCAAGCCAATGACGCATTTGAAGCGCGCTGGGCGCTGGGCGGCCTCAGGGAGCCTGCCCGCCTAAGCAAAAAAAAGATGGCCGCCTATGTTGGCGAATATAACGACTACGCGATCTACCGGGACAGAAACGTCTTGAGGGCGGCTTATAAACGCCGCCCCCACTATGCGCTGTCCTACATTGGCGACGACATGTTCGCCATTCCTGACCTGCCCGGCGCCAGGCTTCTTTTTGAGCGCGACGAGCGCGGAAATATTGTCCGGCTTGTGGAATTAACCACATTCGGCGAAGCGACAGCGCATCTGCGACAATAACCGCAGCATACTCTCCAAATCGCCTTTCGCTATCCTGAAGCAAGAACAATCACGTTGAGCTGACAGTTCGGGATTTCGCACGGTTATTGCACCTTTAGGACCTGCTGGGCTAACACTGCCGCCTCTGGCTGGTGAAATCATGGTTAAAGGGAGCGAAATGCTGAAGGGATTGTCCCGCAACGGGTTGCTTGTCGCCGGCGCCGCCATCGCCTTTATCGGGATATTCTGGGCGGCCATGGGCAATCTCTGGTTCCGCTGGGGCGAAAGCCAGGAACTCTCCCACAGCTATTTCATCCCGGCGATTTCCGCCTGGCTGGTCTGGACCAACCGCGAAGCGGTTATCAAAAGCATCGGCGCACCGTCGATCTACGGCGCCGCCGCGCTGATCGCCGCCGGCCTGTTTCTCCTCCTCGGGCAAGTCACCCACATCTTCGTGATCGAACATCTGGGGCTCGTCGTCGCCATCGCCGGCCTCGTCGCCGGTTTCGGCGGACTGTCGCTGTTGCGCGTCACCGCCGCCCCGGTTGCGTTCCTTCTCTTCGCGGTCCCGCCGCCTTACTGGTTCATCACTGTGCTGTCGTGGAAGTTCCAGCAGATCTCGTCGATCATCGGCGTGTGGATGATCCAGCTCATGGACATTCCGGTTTACCTTTCCGGCAATATTATCGATCTCGGCGACTACAAGCTGCAGGTCGCCGAAGCCTGCAGCGGCCTGCGCTACCTCTTTCCGTTTCTAAGCCTCGGCGTCATGACCGCCTATCTTTACCGCGGACCGCTCTGGCAGAAGGCGGCGATCGTTCTCTCGACCGTGCCGATCACCATCGCCATGAACAGCTTCCGCATCGCCGCCACCGGCGCGCTCGTTCAGGCCTATGGAACAAGCCACGCGGAAGGCGCGCTGCATTTTTTCGAAGGCTGGGTGGTTTTCGTTCTCTGCCTTATCGCGCTGTTCGCCCTGATCTTCGTGTTTAGCTGGTTTTCAAAACCGCGCATCAGTCCGCTCGATAAACTCGGGGCGCCAGAGCTGGAGCCGGTCGCGCCGAGCGCGGGCGCGGTGAAGCGTCCGGTCATGGCGGCCGGCGTCTTCGGCGGCGCCATCGCCTTTTTCGGGCTTTCGCAAATGCTGACAACCGACGCGCTCATCATACCCGAACGCAAGGATTTCGCCGGCGTTCCCGCCGAATTCGAAGGCTGGGAAAGCACCGTCCTCCCCATGGACCCGAGCGTTGCAGAAGTGCTCGGCGCCGACGACACGATCGTCGTCAACCTGGTTTCGCCGGAAGACGAGTATTTCAATGTCTACATGGCTTATCTCGATGCGCAGCGCGACGGCCGGTCATGGCATTCGCCGCGCCAGTGCATGCCCGGCGGCGGCTGGCAGATCATGAGCCACGACATTCTTGAAACCACGGTGTCGAGCGGCCGGACCATTCATTACAACCGGCTGATCATTCAGAACCGGGATGTGCGCCAGCTGGTCTATTACTGGTACGACCAGCGCGGACGGCAAGTCGCGAACGAGTTCGCCATGAAGTTCTGGCTGATCGTCGATGCGGTAATCAAGAAGCGCTCTGACGGCGCCATGGTGCGGGTAATTACGCCGATCCTGCGCGGCGAAAGCGTCGCTGACGCCGACGCCCGCCTCACCGCCATGATGTCGAAGATGGACGCCTTCCTGCCGGAATACGTCCCGGAATAGCGCCCGTCAGGCGAAATGCTTGGAAAGCTTCAGCCCCTGCCCCTGATAGTTCGAGCGAACATCGGCGCCGTATAGGCGCTCGGGCCGCGCCGCCATTCTTTCATAGACAAGCCGGGCGACAAGCTGGCCGTCTTCGAGCACGAACGGCGCATCATGACTTCTAACCTCGAGGACGGCGCGGCTGCCGTTATAACGGCCTTCCGCCCAACCGAAACCGGGATCGAAGAAGCCTGCATAATGAACCCGGAACTCGCCGAGCCCCGGACTGATCGGCGTCATTTCCGCCGCGTAATCCGGGGGAATCGCCAGCGCCTCTTTCGAAGCGAGAATGTAAAATTCGTCAGGGTCAAGAATAATGAAGCCGGATTTCTGCGGCCCGATGGGCTCGAAGAAATCCTGGGGGTCAAGCGCGCCGGTCCGGTCGACGTCGATCAGCCCCGAATGGCGCCGGGCGCGCCAGCCGATAGTCGCGCCTGCGCCCGCCAGGGAGACGGAAAGCCCGAGCCCCTCATCAATCCGCGCTTCCCCGTCAACCAGCGGCGACGCCTGATGCAGCGCGGCCAAAGCGCGGTCGTCGAGACGATAATCGCCGGCTTTCAAACGAAGCTGGTTAAGGCTCGACCCTTTTCTCGCCAGGATCGAAAACGTCCGTGGACAGATTTCCGCATAGAGCGGCCCTTCATAACCGGCGGGAATTTCATCGAACGCCGCGCCATAATCCGTCACCAGCCGGACGAAAACGTCGATCCGGCCGGTCGAACTTTTCGGATTGGCCGCGCCGATCAAACCGTCCGGCAAAGAGAGCCGCTCGTTCAGCTCCACAAGATAAACACACCCGCGCTCGAATACGGCGCCGTCGTCTAGCGAGAAGTCGCTCATGGCGAGGCTGGCGGTCAGGCGCTCGGCGACGGTGCGCGCGCGCGACGGCAGGAACGAGGCGCGAATCCGCCAGGCGCGGCTCCCGAGCGTCAGGTCGAGGCTCGCCGGCTGCAGCCTTTCCGGCGCGGCGCCGACGATCGCGCCCTTGTCCATCAGGCCGGCGATCATCGCCGCGGAGAGGACGCCGTCATTGAGGAGCTGAGGCTTCATGGCCGCCTCGTTTGCCCGCAGCGCCGCTGAGGCGCAAGGAGATTTGCGCGAATCCCCGCCGCATCTTTCCCCAGTGCGTTGAAAGAAGCGGCCCCGCTGGCCTATTGCGGCGACGCCGTTTAGAATTGCCGGTAAAGACACCAGTTTCGTGCGGGTAGAGCGTCATGACGGCAGCTGACAAATACGACATCAACTATGAATGCGTCACCCGCGGCATCCGGGTCAGCGTCAAACCCTTTTATCTCGACGATGAGTCCGATCCGGAAGAGCCCCGTTATGTGTGGGCCTACACGGTGCGCATCGACAATGAGTCGAGCGAAGTCGTTCAGCTCAAGACGCGCCACTGGCGGATCACCGACGCCATGGGCCTCACCGACGAAGTCCGCGGCGATGGCGTTGTCGGCGAACAGCCGGTGATTCGCCCCGGCGAGGGCTTTGAGTACACATCCGGCGCGCCGCTGGCGACGCCTTCTGGCCTGATGGTCGGCAGCTACGGCATGTCCACCAGCCATGGCGAACTGTTTGAGGTCGATATTCCGGCCTTCTCCCTCGACAGCCCTCATGAATTGCGACAAATCCACTGATCACTGAAGCGCCTTTCTCCAGCGCCGTGGCTACGTTCGGGACCTGAACCCTGATGCTTGCATTCCGCCCTGTCGTATTGGTGACGGGGGCGCTAGTCGCCGCCCTCGGCGGAACCATGCTGATTCCGATGTGCGCGAACCTTCTGTCGGCAGACCCTGTTCATCGCGCTGACTGGGCCGCTTTCGCGATCGGCGCCATCCTCTGCCTGATCGCCGGCGGCGGCGCGGCGGCGGCGAGCTGGGGTCCGACCGACCGGCTGGGTATACGCGAAGGCTTCCTGCTGACCGGATTGAGCTGGCTCGGTCTCGTCGTCTTCAGCGCGATCCCGCTCGCTATCGGCGAACTTGACCTGACCTATGTCGATGCATTCTTCGAAGCGATGTCCGGGCTCACCACGACCGGCTCGACGGTCGTCACCAATCTCGACGATGCGCCGCCCGGCGCGCTTTTATGGCGCTCCATGCTGCAATGGTTCGGCGGCGTCGGCATCATCATCATGGCGTTCGCCGTGCTGCCTGCGCTCAAGGTCGGCGGCATGCAGCTTTTCAAGAATGAAGCGTGGGACACGTCCGAAAAATTCATCGCCAACGCTGCGCAATATTCGATCGGGCTCAGCGCGATATACATTTTCTTCACCGCGTTGTGCGGTCTCCTGCTCTGGGCGTCCGGCATGCCGGCCTTCGACGCGGTCAACCATGCGATGACGGCGGTCTCGACCGGCGGCTTTTCGACCAGAGACGCCTCGCTCGGCGCGTTCCTCACGGTAGGCCATGCGCCGCTCGATCTTGTCGTCACCGTTTTCATGCTGATCGGCAGCCTGCCGTTCGGCATCTTCCTGATCGTGTTCGCGCGCGGCGCGTGGAAGCGGCTGGTCACCGACAGCCAGATTCGCTTCTTTCTGATCATCGTCGTCGGCCTCACCGTCGTCATGATGATCCGCCTCATGACGTTTTTTGATGATATCAGCCTTTTTCACGCTTTCCGGCTTTCGATCTTCAACGTCGTATCGATCCTCACCGGCACAGGATATTCGACGATCGATTACGATAACTGGGGGACGTTCGCGGTCGCGTTCTTTTTTTGCATCATGTTTATCGGCGGCTGCGCCGGCTCGACTTCCTGCGGCATGAAAGTGTTCCGGTTTCAGGTGGCGCTCGCCGCCATATCGGTTTACGCGCGCCGCCTCGCGCATCCCAACGGGGTTTTCGTTGCGCGTTACAACGGCCGCCCGCTAACCAACGACGTCTTCGTTTCAGTCCTCAGTTTCTTCTTCGTTTATTTCGCGTCTTTCGCGACGCTTGCGGTGATCCTGTCCGGCCTCGGTCTCGACACGCTGACAGCGCTCTCATCCGCCGGCACGGCGATCGCCAATGTCGGCCCCGGGCTTGGCGATATTGTCGGTCCCGCCGGCAATTTCTCGACGCTGCCGGATGCCGCCAAGCTCGCCCTCGCCGGCGGCATGCTGCTCGGACGGCTCGAGTTCTTCACGCTGCTGGTGTTGTTCTCGCCCGCCTTCTGGCGCGGTTAGAGGGACGTCGCGCCGAACGTATCGCAGGCCGCGACATCGCCGGAGCGGTATCCGGTCGTGAACCAGCGCTGACGCTGCGCCGATGAGCCGTGGGTGAAGCTGTCCGGCGTCACGCGGCGCCCGGCGTTCCGTTGCAGCGTATCGTCGCCGATCGCCGAAGCGGCGGCGAGCCCTTCTTCAATATCGCCGTCATCGAGAAAATCCGCATAGCGGTCGGCGCGATGCGCCCAGACGCCGGCATAGCAGTCCGCCTGAAGCTCCATGCGCACCTGCCACTCATTGGCTTCCGTCTCGCTTCGCGCCGCTTTTCGCGCTGTCATCACCTGATCGGAAATTCCGGTGATTGTTTGCACATGATGCCCGACCTCGTGGGCGATCACATAAGCGCCGGGAAAATCTCCCTGCACGCGAAACTCGGTTCTCAATTGCCGGAAGAATTGCGTATCGAGATAAACCTTGCGATCGGCGGGGCAATAGAACGGCCCAACGGCTGACGTCGCATATCCGCAGGCGGATGAAACGCCGCCCGAAAACAGGACCAGTACGGGTTCGGGATAGTCCGAGCCGTTTTCCGAGAAGATCTGGGACCAGACATCCTCGGTCGACGCCAGCACCGCCCGCACGAATTGCGAGTCCTCGTCATCCACCGGCGCGCTCGCCTGCTGGCTCGCCGGCATGCCCTGCAGCAGGGTCAGCGGGTTAACGCCGACGGAATAAAGCCCGAAGCCGATCACCCCGAGAACGACGATCCCGGCGATGCCGAAACGGCTGACGATGAGCCGCAGCAGCATGAGAATGATCCCGCCGCCGACGCCGCCGCCGCCCCCGCGACCGTCTTCCACATTCTTGCTCTGCCGCCGTCCCCGCCACTTCACCATGCCGCACGCTCCCGCATTAACCACGTGATGAGGCGCACTAAGCCGGAAACAGCCGCCCCTGTCGAGACCTAAGCCCTTTAGAAGCCTGCCGTTTAAGGCGCCGCCTTGACTTCGCGCGGCCCAGAGAGGATTCTTGCAGCGTGGGGATTAGTGGGGAAATTCATGTCCGGCGAAGGCTATTACACACGGCTGGCGGCGGTGATTGTCACCGCGGCGCTGCTGGTCGGCGCCGTCGTGAAACCGAACGCCGGACGCGACGCCGTGGAGCGCGCGGCGGCTGTCGCGGCTTCCGTCGAGACGACGCCGATGGCGGCGAAGGCGTGCGCGATTGGCGAGCCGGCTTTCGCTGGTCCGTTCGCGCTGATCGATGACGTGCTCAGCGTGTCGCCGCTGGGCGGCGTTACGGCGCCGGGCGAGGTTCTGCCGGCGCCATATATCCGCATCAACACGCGCAAGGGCGCAACCGCTTTCGAACGCCGCATGACCACCGCCTTTGCGCCGGCGAAGGCCGACATCACCGCCATCGAACGCCGGATCGACCGGGATGATACGGGCCGCGCGACGGCGCAGTCCTGGACCGTGCATTTCCGCTCCTGCGAAAAGATTTCCTTCTATTACGACCGGCTCGACAACATCAGCGACGATATTCTGAAGCGCGCGGGCGGGCTTAAAAATTTCGCCGAACTCGGCGGCCCCGATCATATCGCCATTGAAACGCGCGTCCGCGTTCAGAAGGGCGACGCCATCGGCGAAGCGGACGGTTTCGATGTCGGCCTCCACGACCTCGGCGCCGCGCCGGCGACACTGGAGCGCCCGGAACGCTATACGTCGAACCCCTACGCCCGCGCCGCCGTGTTCGACGCAGCGCCCTCGCTGGTCGCGGCGATCACGCCGGACATCAGCCGCGCGCGCTGCCCGATCGAATATCTTCCCCGGGACGAACGGTCCCGATGGGCCGCAAAGCTTGGCGACAGCTGGGGCATCCGCAAGGCGAAGGGCGACAACGCCTGCCGCACGGCGATTACCGATACAGCCGGCGCGGCGGAAGGGGTCTGGTATTCCGACGCCGCTCACAACGCCGCGACGACGAAAGTCAGCGCCATCGCGCTCGCCGCAGACGCAATCGACCCCGACCGGCTGATCTTCTCGCTGCACGGGCGCCTGCCGTCGCTGAAGCCGGACCTTGTCGCCCTCGCGCCGTTCATGGACAGCGAAAAGGTGAGGGCGTCAAAAGACTTTCTTTCTTTCGACAAGGGCGAAGGAAGGATCAACACGCCGTTCGCCGACGTTTCCGACGGCGAGGTCTATTGCTACCAGCGCCTGCGGGTCAATTTCGTCGGCCCCCTGATCAACGGCGTTATCCTGCTGGAGCGGCGCAGCGAAGAGGACGGGCCGGCGCTCCTGAAGATCGAAGCGCGCGGCGACGTTTTCTCCTGCATCGATCTGAAAGACCCCTGGTCATTCACCGGCGACGAGACGACCTTCTACCGATAGCCTCGCCTCAGATCACTTGATCTGCATCCGACTCATGTCGATCAGCATCAGGAGCATGGCGGCGACGCCGCCGACCAGGCCGAGCGACAGCGCCATATTCACCTTCTCCGGCATGAAGCCCAGGGTATTGAACGGCATCAGCCAGGGGAAAAAGATCCCGTATTTCGACGCCTGCGCAAAGATCGCGAAAAAGCCGCCGCCGACGCCAAGCGCCAGCGGAATGAGAAAGTTGCGGAACTTGAACGCGGCCCAGAGCTGTACGGCGATCAGCAGGAACGACGAAAGATAGATATAGGCGAGACGCTCGACCACCACCCATTTCCAGTTCCTGACCAGAAGCGCCGCATCGAGATCGCCGAAAGCGGTGTCTTCATCGTTGAGCATGCTCTCGGCGAGCGCCGCATATGGCGCGGGATCAATGAGCTTGTGTTCGGGATTGAGATAGCCCGCGAGCCAGCCGCCGAACCATAACAGCAGCCCGGTGAGAATGCTCATGCCCGCGATCAGCAACAGCGCCACCACCGCCTTCGCCGCGAAAAGCCGCCATTTCGGCACCGGCAGGGCGAGCAGATGCGCCCATGTCTTCGGGCCGTGTTCGAGCTGCGCCATCAGCGTTGCGATGATCGTTGCAGAGAGCGGCAGCATGAACGTCGCCCAGGCGGTGAAGCCGGCGAAGAAATAGAACGGCCAAACCTCTAGCTCGGCGCCGCTCGCCTGCAGCGAAAAGAACAGGAGCGCCACCAGCGCCGGACCGGCGAGAAAGACCAGCATGATCTTCGAACGCTTCAGCTTCATGAGTTCGACTTGAATGGATGTCAGCATGGCCCCCTCCCTTACGCGTCCGCCTGATCGTCAGCGCGCGGCGGCGCTCCGATCACCTGCAGGAACAGTTCTTCAAGCGTCCAGGGCGCGAGCGCCAGATGATGAACGTCCACGCCCGCTTCAACGAGCTTGCGGTTGACGGCGGCGGCTTCGGCTTCAGCGCCGTCATTCGAGGCGAGCTCGATCGCCAGCTTGCCGCCGCGGCGTTCGATCCTCTTGCCCATGCCGGAAAGCTGAGCGCGCGCCGCCGCTTCGTCGACGCAGGCGATTTCGAGCCGCGACGCATGCAGCCCGCGCAAATCGTTCATGCCGCCCTGAAAAACGATCTTTCCGAGATGAATGACCGCCACATGCGACGCCATCTGCTGCATCTCCGCGAGATGGTGCGAGGAAACGAACACCGTCGCCCCGGTGCGTTCGGGGAGCGACGTAATGAATTCGCGCATCTCGCGGATACCAACCGGATCAAGCCCGTTGGTCGGTTCGTCAAAGACCAGAAGCTTCGGCTTGCCGAGCAGCGCGCGAGCGAGCCCGAGCCGGTGTCTCATGCCGAGCGAGTATTTGCGCACCAGCCGGTTCGGCACGTGGGTGAGCTCGACCGTCTCCAGCACGCGGTCGATTTCCGACTTGTCGAGCCCCAATAGCCTTCGGGTGATGTCGAGATTTTCGCGTCCCGTCAGATGCTCGTAATGGGCCGGCGTTTCAAACGCGACGCCGACATTCTTGAGCGCCTTCGTGCGACGGCGCATCAGGTCCTCGCCGAAAATACGGATCTTTCCCTTGTTGGGCTGCAACAGTCCGAGGATCATGCGGATCGTCGTCGTCTTGCCGGCGCCGTTGGGCCCCAGAAAGCCGTAGATCGCCCCTTCGGGCACGGCGAGATCGACGCCGTCTACGGCTTTCACGCCGAGAAACTTCTTGTGCAGATTTTCTGTCTCGATCGCCGTCATCGCGGCGCCCCCTTCTCATTCCGGTCGCTTATCCAGTCCCGCTGTTTTCGCAGGTTGACCCGGAATCTGGAACCATGAACGGCGATGCGCAAGCGCGCCTGCGGCGGGCGGGCCGTTCCTCGCGGCGAACCGCGCATGCTGACGATGAAACGAAGGGCTGATGCGGGAAAGCGCGTCAGGCGCCGGCGCACCACGCGCCCTTGGGCGAAGGAACCGCGAGACCCGCTTTGACCAGCGCGGCGCCGGCGTCTCGCCCGTTCGCCTCAAGCCGCGCCACGACCCGGCCGGCGTATTTGCCGCGCCGCACATCCTTGAGCACCAGCCGTCCGCCTGCCCCTTGAAGCAGGCCTTCGAGATACGCCTTGGCGGCAAGCGCCTTTTCCTTCTCGGCGGCGCATTTCGGGCGGAAGAGCTCCGGCGCGTCGACGCCCTGAAGGCGCACGGAAACCGTCACTTCCTGATCGATCCAGACGGCGACCCGCATTTTCACCGTATCCCCGTCTACGACCCGCAGGAGCTCGCCGCGCAGGGGCCCCAAGGGCTCCGCCCCGAACGCAGGGTTGAGCGCAGGCCCGCAGGCCATCAGGCAGAGGAGAAAACCGAGCCGAAACCACATACACGCATAAGTGGCATGTTTATAGTTTGTTCTCAATATGGTTGAGAGCCGGGCTATTGAACCGCTTGAGCCGCAAACACGACTAATCAGAAAAACGGTGCTTAAGGGGCTCAGATGGAAACGGTCACAGATATCCTCAGAAGCAATGCGGCGTTGATTGAATTCTGGCGGCTGGCGGTGGGCTTATCCGCGGCTTTCCTGATCGCGCTTGGCGTGACGGTCCTGATACTGCCAAGACTGGCCTTGAAGTTTCTCGACGGCTACGCCTCAAGCGTATGGCTCAATACGGTGGAATCGATTTTGAGATTCGCCGCCGGGCTGGCGTTTATGGGGATTGCGCCGGAAACGAAACTACCCGTGGTTTTCTTCGCATTCGGGGCCATTCTCGCCCTAACGGCCATACCCATGCTCTTCCTGCCAGGACTGCACAAACGCTATGGCGTATGGTCGAAGAAAATCGTCAGACGCATTTTGCCGTTTTACGGCGTTTGCGCTCTCCTGCTCAGCGCGGGCGTTATTCTTGGGGCGTTCTTAACCTGACCTCAACCGGCCTTCAAAAATCCACCGCCCGGCCGCCGCGCTCCCAGTCGCCGTAGCGGGTGGGCTCCTCGCCCTTCGGTCCGTCGACTTCCTTCGGCCGCGTTTCGGGCTTTTCGGCCTTGCGCCTTGCCGCGGCTTCATCAAGCGCGCGGCGGGCGGCGGGCGTCAGCGTCGCGCCGGGGGCCGCCCCTTCGGGGCGCCGGGGCGTATCCTTCGTCTCGTCGGTCATATTGAACCCGCCTTTTTCACCCACATATATAGCCCCGGTTTTCAGGAGAAAAAGGTCTCGCCGCCGATGATGAATTCCTTACGCACCTTCATGCTGCTCGCCGCGCTCACCGCGCTTTTCATGGGCGTCGGCTTCCTGCTCGGCGGCGGCGCGGGCATGGCGATCGCGTTCGTCTTCGCGGCGGGAACAAACCTCTTCGCCTACTGGAATTCCGACAAGATGGTCTTGCGCATGTACCGCGCGCAGGAAGTGGACGCCGACCACGCCTCGGGCGCGGTCCGGCGCTATGCGGAGATCGTGACCGGGCTTGCGGAAAATGCGCGTCTGCCGCAGCCGAAAATCTATGTCATCGAGAACGACCAGCCGAACGCCTTCGCCACGGGGCGCAACCCGGACAACGCCGCGGTCGCGGCGACCACCGGCCTCCTCCGCATACTGACCGAGCAGGAAATCGCCGGCGTGATGGCGCACGAGCTCGCCCATGTCAAAAACCGCGACACGCTGACCATGACCGTCACCGCGACGATCGCCGGCGCGATCACCATGCTTGCGAATTTTGCGCTGTTCTTCGGCGGCAACCGCAATAATGGCGGCATTATCGGCGCCCTCGCAATCATGATCCTCGCGCCGATGGCGGCGGCGCTGGTGCAGATGGCGATCAGCCGCGGCCGCGAATATGAAGCTGACCGCGGCGGCGCGGAAATCTGCGGCCATCCCGAATGGCTCGCCTCGGCGCTCGCGAAAATCTCGAACGGCGCGGCGCGCATACCGAACGCCGTCGCCGAGCGTCACCCGGAAACCGGGCAGCTGATGATTATCAATCCGCTTTCAGGCCGGGGCCGCGACAACCTCTTCTCGACCCACCCGGCGACCCAGAATCGCATCGACCGGCTGATGGAAATGTCCGGCGGCGGCGCGCCGGAACCCCTTGAACGGGTCGTCATGGACCCGAACGGCC
Organism: uncultured Parvularculaceae bacterium; assembly: GCA_913055785.1. Classification (GTDB taxonomy): domain Bacteria; phylum Pseudomonadota; class Alphaproteobacteria; order Caulobacterales; family Parvularculaceae; genus Hyphococcus. Next base: position 30,525 of record CAJXLJ010000005.1, read on the forward strand.
CCGACCTCTTCGAAGGCCGCCGCAAGGGGCCGTGGGGTTAAAGCAAACTTTGATAACAAAGTTTGTATTACTAGACATTTGACGACAGCGTAACATACGCCAACATCTATGCCGTGTTCATTTAGAGCGTATCAATAATCTCTTCTACAAAATCTCTTTCCCTATATCCTGAAACAAAATCCCAGCCGGCAAAGAGTTCCCAAAAAAAGCCGAGAAACGAACTTATGGAATCATAATCCGTAGACGCATTTCTCTGCAAAGTCATAGCGTGAGAAAGCCGCTTTAATACTTCAAATGCATCGCCCTCACTTAAATCAACTTCACGCAGCAAGAATGAAATTTCTTGCCGCAGTATTTCCATTCTAGACACGGTAACATCTAAATAATAATCGCTCATATTGTTTGCTACAGCGTGCCATCGGTTCTTTCCATCACCGACAGGTTCTTTAAAATAATCGCGAAACGCTTGGACAGATAGGAGCTTTTCAGGAAAACTTGAAGCAAAACCATTATCTGCAACGGCAAGAAAATTTTCAATACATGCAAGCTTAAAATTGCGGTAATGGGCCGCGAATGTGCGTTTTATGCGTTGACGTTTATTATGTTCCGGCCAACGGATAAGAATCCAATAGAATATAATTGTGATGAGGGCGCCAGATGCAAAATCATAAAATAGCGTGTTATAGCCCATTGCCGAATTTGAGTAAAAACACACACCCCGATCACAAATTGCATCCCGCATAAACGGGTCAGGGTTAGCAAGCAACATCGTTGCGATACAACTCAACACTAGCAAGATGTGTGGAGCACCAAGTAACGTGAGTGCGGCTCGGATATGAACCCATGCTTGATTCATACTAGCGATTCTACATTGAGTATTTGCGCTTGGGAACGGCCTTTTCCTACTTAAAGTAATGCGCTTTCTAGAACCCGCCGTATTCTAAAAAGGTTGGTTATTTATATTTACCGGCCGTCAAGCACAGCCGCCGTTCAATCAAACAAATCCGGCCCAATGGCGCCTTCGATCTTCAAAAGGCGCCGTTTCGCTTCAACGCCGCCGGGCGCGGAAAAGCCGGTCATCCTGCCGCCGGCGCCGAGCACGCGATGACACGGCACGATGATCGGCCACGGATTTCGCCCGAGGGACTGGCCGACGCGCTGCGAGAAGGAAACGTCGCCGAGCGCGCGGGCGAGTTCGCCATAGGTTTTCGTTTCGCCGGGTTTGATGTCGACAGTCAGCGCGTAAAGATCGCGCTCGAACGCGGCGACACCTTCCATATCGAGCTCGACATAGGCGAGGTCGCGCTTTTCGCCTTCGAAGAGAGCGGCGATATCGTCAATGATGCGCGCGATCTGTTGCGGCGGCGCCTCAACCAGCGCGACATCGCCGGCGCGTTTCGACAGGCGCGCGAGGGTTTCCGCTTCGCTCGGCTCCGGAAAGCTGACGGCGAGGACGCCCTTCGGGCCCCAGGCGATCCCGCAGCGGCCGAGCGCCGTATCGAATAGAATGGCGGACGCATTTTCCACGAGGCCGCTTCTAGCATGAAAAGCCGCTATTCAACGCCCGTTTTTTGCGGGGATCAATAAACGTCCGCTCATCCCGGCTTTCGCCGGAATGAGCGGGAGATTACCCGCTGATGCGCGATTTGAGTGCGCTCAATTCTTCCCGCAATCTCTCGGCGGGAAACCGTTTGCGCTGCGGTTTCGCCTGCGCGTCGAGGGCGTATTCGATCTTGCGCACCCGCTCGAGCGTAAGCTCCAGAAGCTGGCGGTTATAGGCGATAAGATCGGCGATCAGCGCAAACATCGCGCAGACCCCGCCCATCAGGAAGAGAACGCCGCCGATCACCAGCGACTGCACCATGCCCTGACCGTCGCCGGCGACATAATGAACGAGAAAACGCACGATCGGCAGCACGCCCGCCGCCATCAACATGACGCCGAGCATCAGGAAAATCTTCAGCGGCTCGTACATCGCATAGGCGCGCAGCATGGTGCGCCCGGTGCGCACCAGAAACTGCGGCATCGACCTGAAAAGCCGCGATGGCCGCGTCGCCCCGTTCGTCCGTACAGGCACGGAAACAACGGAAAGGCGCTTGCGCCCCGCCTGGATGATGGTTTCGGTCGTATAGGAAAATGTCGAGCGCACCGTCATGCCCAGCGCCGCCTCGCGAGTCATGGCGCGGAACCCGCTCACCGCATCGGCGATCTCGGTTCCCGCCAGTTCGCTGACGACCCGGCTGCCGGCTTTCTGAAGGTGCTTTTTCAGCGGTGAGAAATGCGCAATGTCGCCCGTGCGCCGGTCGCCGACGACGATATCGGCGCGGCCCTCAAGTAAAGGCTCGACGAGCCTGGCGATGTCCTCGCCGCAATACTGGTTGTCGCCGTCGGTGTTCACGATGATGTCGGCGCCGAGACGCAGGGCTTCATCGAGCCCGCGCTGGAAAGTCTGGGCGAGGCCCTTGTTGGCCTTGTTGCCGATCACATGGTCGGCGCCGTTTTCCTTCGCGACCCGCACGGTCCCGTCGCTGGAACCGTCATCAATGACCAGCACCTCCACACAATCGACGCCGTCGATCGCCCGCGGAATATCGGCGAGCGTCGCCGCAAGGGTCGCTTCCTCATTGAAGCACGGAATCTGAACGATGAGTTTGACCATGATGAACCGCCGCTGAGGAGACGCGCTGTCCCAAGCTTTATGGCAAACGAAGCGTTAATGTTTCGGAAATGTGCGCAAAATAGCTTGCCCGCAAACCGCCGCGAACAAAGGATATTCTGCGAGATGCGCGTGCTTGTCGACATTTTGCACCCGGCGCATGTGCACTTTTTCAGGAACTTCATTTTCGAAATGCAGTCGCGCGGCCATGACGTGCGCGTGCTGTCGCGAAACAAGGATGTCGCCGTCCCCTTGCTGGAAAGCTACGGCATAGACCACACGATCCTTTCGACGCAGCGGCCCGGACGGCTCCGGCTGGCCATGGAGCTTGCGCAGCGAATTTACAAAACGCAAAGAGCCATACTGGACTACAAACCGGACATCCTCATGGGCGCGATGGGCCCTTCCATCACGCTCCCGGGCCGGGCGAGCCGCGTAAGGACGCTCGTCTTTTACAACAACGAAACGACAGCGCGCCTCAATGCAATCGTCGCGCGCATTGCGGACGCATGGATATCGCCGCGCGCCCTGAAAGGAAGTTACGGCGAAAAGCACATCCGCTATAATGGATGCCACGAGCTTGCCTATCTGCACCCCAACCGCTTCACCCCAGATCCTGACCGGCTGCGCCGGCGCGGCATCGATCCGGAAAAGCCTTATTCAATCCTGCGTTTCGTCGCCTGGGAATCGATCCATGATCACGGCGAAAGCGGCCTCGATCTCGAGGGCAAGAGAAAAGCGATCGACATTCTTTCGCGCCTCGGACCGGTTTACATCACCTCTGAGAAAACGTTACCGCCGGAATTCGAGCCTTATCGGCTGAACCTGCCTGTCGAGGACATGCATCACGCGCTCGCCTTTGCGACGCTTACCGCCGGCGAAAGCTCGACCGTCGCTTCGGAATCGGCCTGCCTTGGCGCGCATGCGGTTTTCATCTCGAAGACCGGGCGCGGCGTCAATGAGGAGCAGGAAGAACGATACGGACTGGTGAAGAACTTCACGGGCGGACGCCAGAACGACGCGCTGCGTTATCTGGAAGCACTTGCGGGCGAAGATCCCGATCAGATCAAGGACAAGGCGCAACGCCTGCGACAAGAGATGCTTGACGATGTGATTGACGTGACGGCCTATATGGCGGACCTCGCCGAAGCAGGATGAGCAGCCAAAGAACCGCCCTGCCGCTACTTGGCGTTCTCTAAAAAGTTTTCTTTTGAAAACACCAGCAGCACGATGACGCCGCTGGCGCAAAAACCGGCCATGCGGTTAAGCGCCACTGTCAGGAACGCGGCGGCGGGAGCGATAGCGATAAATTGCGCGAGCGCCGCGGCGATGATCTCGCTCACGCCGAGCCCGCCGGGGGCGATGGCGAAGGCCGAGCCGAGGCTGTCGCAAACGACGAATATGGCGCTTCGAACCGGCCCGACCGCAAACCCGATGGCGCTGAACGCCGCGACGATGCGCAATACATTCACGCCCAGAGACGCCAGGCGCAAGACGACCATCAGCACAGCCGTCCGCGCATCCGAACAGCGCGCAATCCAGATCGTCGCTCCAGTGGCCGCAACCGCGCCGCCCGCGATCACCGCATAGCCTATCTTGTATCCCGCCAGCAGAAGCGGCGCCCCGCCAAGCGCCACGGACATCGACAGCGTAAGAAGGGCGGTTACGCCGATCATCCGCGCGCTGTCGGCGAGGCTGGCGCCGGCGCGCATCAGCGCTGCGCCGCGCGTCATCGCGCCGCCGGGAACAGGCAACAGTTCCGTAATCCGGGCGAAGGCGGAAAAAGCGAACGCTTCGTGAAATCCCATCTTCCGCCCGAGCGCATGCGCGGAGAGTTGCAGCCCGAAAGCAGCAAGCCCCAGGCTTAATGGCGCCAGCACCGCTGTCATGAGGATCAGGGGCGTAATGGAAATCGCCGTCGGGTCGAGCTTCAGCGAGCCAAGCGAAACAATAAAGCCCCCGACAAAAACCACGCCGGCGCAGACCGTCAGCGTTTTACGCCGACGCTGCGCAAAAGCCCGCAGACGGGGCAGAATGTGGGTCACAGCTTCTCGCACAGACCTACATTAAGGAACTGTGCGTTTACTTTGCGTTAACTGCATTCAAACTCTTTTCCTGTAGCGCGTCCCTGACGCCTCTCTGGCTGAGCGACCGGCGCGCAAGGGACAATAATGATTTCGCGGTCACGCATTACTGTTACGCAGGCCTTTGCCGCGCTGACCGTTCTCCTGGCGCTCGCGGCCTTCACCGTTCCCCAGGAGCCGTTCTCCATCGATGACGTTCTTTATATCGACATGGCGCGCGCCATGGCCGAGCGCGGCGCGTTTGACGTTACCGAGCAAAACCTGCCTGACGGCGCGCCCTTGCTGACGCGGTCTGCGACCATGGTTCATGTCATCGACGGCCGCGCCATTCCGCAATATCCGGGCGGATACGCAATCCTCGCCGCGCCGTTCTATATTCTGTTCGGCGTTCAGGGGCTGATCCTGATGAACGCCCTCGCCGCCGGCGCGGCCCTGTGGCTTACGCACAGGATCACGCAACGGCTCTATGACGATGACGCAATCGCGCGCAACGCCTGCCTGCTGCTCGGATTCGCCACGATTTTCGCCGGATATGTGTTTGGAATCTGGCCGCAAATGCTGTCGCTTGCCTTTACGCTCGGCGGCGCGCTCTTTACACTGAATATTCCCGGCGAAAAGAAAGCGGCCCGGCTTGTGACGGCGCTTTGCGCCGGGGTCGTCTTTGGTCTCGGGCTCAATTTCCGGATCGACGCGATCGTGCCGGCAGCCGCCGCGTTTTTCTGGCTTCGACTTTATGCAGCGCCAGACGACCGGACAAGCGCCGCGGCGTTGCTCGCCGGTCTTGCGCCAAGCGTTTTGATGGCGGCGGTGATCAATGACATGAAATTCGGCGTCTTCCTGCCGTTTTACTATGGCGAAAAGGGCGGCCTTGATTCCGCCGGCTCTTACGGCCCCGTCGCCTGGGCGATTGCGACGGCGATAACGGCGAGCCTTGTCCTCGACGTTTCAAAGCCCGCCGTTCAAAGGATTATCAAACCGTTCCTCACTGTCAGAGCCGTCCTTGCCCTGACAGCCGGCGTTTTCCTGTTGCTTGTTTTCAGCAAAGACGCGCTCAGGCTTGCGCGCAACGCCTATTTCCTAATCGTCGATATTCAGGCGTTCGACGGCGCCAATCAACAGCTCGGCCTGGCGCGCGACGACTATGGCTATTGGTCGTTCTGGGGCATGCCGAAAAAGGCGCTGATCGAGAGCCTCCCGTTCGCGGCGCTGATGATCATCCCTGTCCTTGAATTTTTCAAAGGGCGCAAACTGCGCGCGCACGCCTTTTCATTGCTGATGATCGCCGCGCCGCTGGCTTTCTTCTCGCTGAAAGGCATGCATGGCGGGATGGGATACAACATGCGGTATTTTCTTCCCGTCATGCCGTTTATCGCCATTCTGTCTGCTTACGGCTTACATCGCGTAATGAGCGCAAGCGCCGCCAGGCCGAAATTGTTGACCTATGGTTGCGCCGCCGGCGTCGCGGCGGCGATCGCGCTTTACCAGTCTGCCGCTTCAGCCCCGGCGGCGCTGCAAACCCCGCTGCAGCTCTATCCGCAGCTTGCGCTCTTTGCGGCCGTGCTTGGCGCCTGCGCGTTTGCTCTGATCCGGGGCAAGAGCGCCCCGGCGCTGTTGCTGTCAGGCGCGGCGTTCGGTTACGCCGCCGTCCTTTCTGTGGCGGACGCCGCCGGCTATTTGAGTTTCCGCGCCGCGAAAACGCCCTACGCCCGTTCTTACCAGGCGCTCATCCCGCAACGCTCTCTCGTCCTGACGACGGCGGAGGATTATCTCATGAGAGCGGCCGGCAATGACGTCGCCGCCGTCCGTCCTGACGAAGACGATCCGGAAAAAACAGCCGCGGCGGTCTCAGCCTACGAAACCGCAGGCCGCTGCGTGTTCGTGCATTCCGCGCTGGCGCTCGAACACTCCCGGCTTATGGGTTTTGAAAGCGTCGCCATTCCTTACGCGCATCCGCGCGACAGGTTGAACCCGACGCTTGCACTCTATGCGCCGGCGAACCGGCCGAAGGAATGCCGCTAGAAACAGGCCCCGCGCGGATCAGCGCGCCGCCGCAAGCCGCGCTGGGGCGAACCTCAAACCCAATACGTCGCAGTAAATCACGCCGATAGCAGCCGCCGCAAAGATCCAGATCGCCGGCACGACAGCGCTCGATTCGGTCATGTAGGAGGCGATCGGCAGGTACCACAAAACCGCCGCGGCGGTTTGCGCGCGCATGCCGGCGATCTTGCCGTCCGCGATCAGGATCAGCAGCGGAAAGGCGACCAGCAGCCAGTCGTAAATCCAGATATAGGGCGCGGTGATCACGCTGAGCAGCATGGCGAGCGCGGCTAGGGTCCGGTGAGAGGCGCCCCGCCGCGCCGCATAGATGATCGCAACGGCGGCGGCGGCGAGCGCCGGCGCATAAACGGCTAAGCCGCTGACATGGGTCATCCCGAGATTGCGCAGCGTATCGAGAAGCGTGATGCGTCCGGACCCGCTGTCAAGCGCCATGAAATCCGCATGCGCGCTGGTGAGAGACTGAATGTAGGCAAGCCACGGTTCCGGCCCGAAGGCGAACAGGGAAAGGCTGGCGCTGAACAGCGCCGTCGTTACAGCCCAGAATACCGTTCGCCACGAGCCGGTGACGATCAGAAAGACCGGGATCAGCAATCCGTATTGCGGCTTCAGCGTCAAAACGCCGAGCAAAACTCCGGCTAGGACCGGCCGGGTTTTCGACATCAAGAGTCCTGCGCAGGCAAGCAGCGTGAAGAACGCGGAGAATTGTCCGGTTTTCATCAGCGACCAGGCGGCGGGCGAGGTCGCCGCTACAAGAATCAACGCCAGGTTCTTGCGCGTGAGCCATCTCGCCCCGGCGGCGACCGCTGCGATGGAGGCGCCGAGCCACAGGAACTTCGCCGCCCCATAGGGCGCGAGCCCGAACGGCGCGAGGAACAGGAACATAGTCGGGGCGTAGAACCACAAGAACCCGTGTTCCTGGGTGATCAACGAATGAAAATAGTCGGGATCGTAAAGCCGCGCGCCCTCGCCCGCGAGCGCCTTTTCGGAAGCCACATGAAACGGGAGGTAATCCTGAATGACGGCGTCGGCGCGTTCCGCAACGAACTCAAAAATCACCGGAGATTGAATGATGAAGAACACCAGCATGATCAGCGACAGGCTTAACGCCCGCCGCAGCACCGGCCCCGGCGCCGCCGCAAAGCCGTCCTGAAGACGGCTTAACAAGACCTTTCCCCTCAACGTCGCCATGGGCTCTCATACCCTTCCCGCCGCTAAGGAGCGGTTAACGTTCTCACACGCCGGAAAAGGGCGGATTTTATCCGTCTCCTGAGGAGCGTTTTAACCATGCGCACATAAAGTCGCCGGAGCAGAAGCTCTCAAGGGCGCGTTCAATGCGCATGGATTTAGCGACGGTCGGCGGCATTGTCGCCGGATTTTTCGTGGTCGGTCTCGCCATCGCCATGGGCGGGGCGGTCGCGGTCTTTTTCAACATGCCGAGTTTCCTGATCGTTATCGGCGGGGCGGTCTCGGCGACGGTGCTGCGGTTCCCGATCGGCCAGGTGCTCGCCGCGTTTCAGACCGGCGCGCGCATCGCCTTTCTCGATCACCAGCGCGAGCCGCGCGAATTGCTCGAGGAAGTCCGCGTTCTCGCCAATGTCGCCCGCCGCAAGGGGCCGATCGGTCTTGAACGGACGCCGGTCTCCGATCCCTTTCTCGCCCGCGGCAAGCAGATGATCGCCGACGGCCTGCCGACCGAGCATTTGCGCGAACAGCTTTCCCGGGAGCGCGAACTGGAAATCCGCCGCCTGGTGGACGGCGAGAAAATCTTCCGCGCCATGGGCGAGGCGGCGCCCGCCTTCGGCATGATCGGCACGATTGTCGGCCTTGTGAAAATGCTCTGGACCATGGACGATCCCTCAACCATCGGCCCTTCGATGGCGATTGCGCTGTTGACGACCCTTTACGGCGCGCTTGTCGCCTATGTCTTCGCGCTGCCGATTGCGGACAAGCTCGCCATGAAGCTCGAGGCGCAGGAAACGAATCTGTCGCTGATCATCGACGGGCTGTGCCAGGTTGCGGATCGCAAGTCCCCGGACGCGATCACCGACATGCTGATCATCTACCTGCCGGAAAAATCCAGGGCGCCTTTCGCGCCGGCCGCCGCCATGAGCGCGTAACCCGATGTCGCGCTTCCGCACCAGAAAGCCCGCCGGCGGCTGGCTCATCACCTATGCGGACCTGATGACCATTCTCGTCTGCTTCTTTGTGCTGATTATTTCCTATTCAATCCAGGACCAGGTGAAGATGGAAGTCGTCGCCGGATCCATGCGCGACGCCTTCGGGGTCGCGGAAAAGCGCCGCTACGCCGGCGACTTCGCGCTGCAGGGGACGCCCGAAAAGCGGCAGCCCGGCAATATCACGCCCGCCGCAAACCCCAGCGCCGACGCGATCATGGATACGCTGACGGCGCGCCCGGCCGCCGGCGACATCGGCCGCGACGGCGCTTTCGAAAACGCGAACGCCGACCGGCTCCACCGGCTTCAGGACGCGAAGGACGCGCTTGAAAAAGCGATCCTGACCCATCCGCTGCTCAAGGATTCATCCGACGCAATCACCATCAACCTCGTTGAAGACGGGTTGCAGGTCGTCATGGTCGACCAGACCGGCGCGCCGATGTTCGAGAGCGGATCCGCCGAACCGACGCAACGCGCCGAAGCGCTGTTGAAAGAACTCGCCGCCGCGCTCATTCCGCTCCCCAATCGCATCGCCATTGAAGGCCATGCGGACGCTTCGGGCGGCGGCGGCGGCTATTCGCCCTTCGAGCTGACGGCGGCGCGCGCCAACGCCGCGCGAAAGATTTTGGAAACCGCAGGCTTTCCGCAAAACCGCATCGCCGGGGTCGCGGGACGCGGCGCGGCCGATCCGCTCTATCCGGAAAACCCCTATGCCGACGGCAACCGCCGCATCGAAATCACGCTTGAACCCGCGGCGCCCTTATTGCCGCCGGAACGCTCGCTTTAATGCGCCTCGTCCCAGTTGGCGCCGGCGCGGGCGTCGACATCGAGCGGCACGCTGAGCGCCACCGCCGGATGCGGCGCCTCCATCATCACCTTGACCGCTATCTCGCAGGTCTTGTCGGCTTCCGCCTTGGGAGCCTCGAAGATCAGTTCGTCATGGACCTGCAGGAGCATTTTCGCCGAGAGCTTCGCGCGCTTCAGCGCGTCCGGCATGCGGATCATGGCGCGGCGAATGACGTCGGCGGCGGACCCTTGTATCGGCGCATTGATCGCCTGACGCTCTGAATAGCCGCGCATCGCCGGGTTCTTGTCGTTGATGCCGCCCACATAGGTGCGCCGCCCGAAGATCGTTTCGACAAACCCGTGCGCTTTCGCCGAGGCGATCGTATCGTCCATATACTGACGGATGCCCGGAAACTTCTTGAAATAGGCGTCGATATAGTCCTTCGCCTCGCTCCTCGAAATGCCGAGCTGATTGGCGAGCCCGAACGCCGAGATGCCGTAGATAATGCCGAAATTGATCGCTTTCGCGCGGCGGCGGATCATCGGGTCCATGCCTTCGACGGGGACGCCGAACATTTCCGACGCCGTCATGGCGTGAATGTCGACCCCGTCGGCGAAAGCCTGCTTCATGGATTTCAGATCCGCGATATGCGCGACCAGGCGCAGTTCGATCTGGCTGTAGTCCGCCGAAACAAGGACATTGCCTTTCTCGTGAATGAAAGCGGTCCTGATCTTGCGGCCGTCTTCGGTGCGGATCGGAATGTTCTGCAAATTCGGATCGTTCGACGATAGCCGCCCCGTGGTCGTCGAAGCGAGATGGTAGGACGTATGAATGCGGCCCGTCTCCGGGTTGATGTCGGTTTGCAGCGTGTCCGTGTAGGTGCTTTTGAGTTTCGACAATCCGCGCCAGTTGAGGATCACCTGCGGCAGCTCATGGCCTTCCGCCGCCAGTTGATCGAGCACGTCCGCCTTGGTCGACCACGCGCCCTTCGCGGTCTTGCGTCCGCCGGGAAGGCCGAGCTTGCCGAACAGGATTTCCGAAATCTGCTTGGGCGAGCCGAGATTGAACTCTTCTCCGGCGAGCTTGTAGGCTTCGGCCTCGGCCGCCGCCATACGCTGGGCGAAGTCGCCCGACAATTTTGAAAGAACCTTCGGATCGACTTTGACGCCTTCTTTTTCCATCTCGACGATCACCGGGGCGAGCGGCCGCTCCAGCGTTTCATAAACGCTTGTCTTGCCTTCGGCCGCGAGGCGCGGTTTCAGCACCTCATAAAGCCGCAGCGTGATGTCGGCGTCTTCCGCGGCGTATTTCGCCGCATCCTTGATGGCGATCTGGTTGAACGTCTTGGCGTTCTTGCCGGTTCCCGCGACGTCCGAGAATTTGATGGTCTGATGGCCGAGATGGCGCTCGGCGAGCTCGTCCATATTGTGATTGCCCTTGCCGCAATCGAGGACATAGGAAATCAGCATCGTGTCGTCGAACGGCGCAATCGAAACGCCGTAACGCGACAGGACGAGCGCGTCGTATTTGAGGTTCTGCCCGATCTTCAGGACCGCCGGGTCTTCAAGCAGCGGTTTCAACAGCTTGAGCGCCGCCTCCAGCTTCATCTGCTTTTCGACATCGGCGTCATCGAGCGCCAGCCCGTCATCGCCATGACCAAGGGGGATGTAGCAGGCGCGGCCGGCGCGGGTTGAAAGCGACACGCCCACAAGATTGGCGCGCATGGCGTTCAAACTGTCGGTTTCCGTATCGACAGCGACAACCCCTCGTTCTTGGGCTGCAGCGATCCAGACTTTCAGCGCTTTTTCGTCGAAGACCGTTTCATAGTCTTCGCCACAATCAGCGTCAGCGCTTTTAGCGGCTTGAGCAACGCTTTCCCCGCCGCCGAGATCGGCTTCGACCCGGCGCGTCAGCGTTGAAAACTCCATCTCGTTGAGAAAGGCGAGGAGCTTTTCCCTGTCGATCTCGCGCATGGCGAAATCCTCGATCTTCTCCTCAATCGGCGTATCGGTTTTGAGCGTCACCAGCTCTTTAGAAATGCGCGCCTGATCAGCGAATTCGATCAGGTTTTCGCGGCGTTTTTTCTGTTTGATCTCGTCTGCTCGAGCGAGCAGCGTTTCTAGATCGCCATATTCCTCGATCAGTTGCGCGGCGGTCTTGATCCCGATCCCCGGCACGCCCGGCACATTGTCGGTCGAGTCCCCCGCGAGCGCCTGAATGTCGATCACATGTTCGGGCCCGAGACCGAACTTCTCGATTACTTCCTCGCGGCCGATCTTTTTGTTTTTCATGGTGTCGAACATCGTCACCTTGTCAGTGACGAGCTGCATCAGGTCCTTGTCCGACGAAATGATCACCGCCGCGCCGCCGGCTTCTTCGGCATGACGCGCATAAGTGGCGATCAGATCGTCGGCTTCATAACCTTCCGCCTCAATGCAGGGGACGTTGAAAGCGCGGGTCGCATCGCGCACCAGCGCGAATTGCGGGCGCAAATCTTCCGGCGGCTCGGGACGGTTCGCCTTGTAGTCGGGGTAGATCTCGTTGCGGAAAGTTTTGGACGAATAGTCGAAGATCACCGCAAAGTGCGTCGGGTCATGTTCGTCCTTCATGTCCGTCAGCAGCTTGTAGAGCATGTTCGAAAAGCCCGAGACGGCGCCCACCGGCGTCCCGTCCGATTTTCGCGTCAGCGGCGGCAAAGCGTGATAGGCGCGGAATATGTAAGCCGACCCGTCGACCAGATAGAGACGGATGGGCGCTTTGGACTTTGCGGACATGAAGGCGATCGCTCCGGTGAGGTTTTCTCCTGAATAGGAGAAGCGCCGGAAAAGTTCCAGAGACCGGGTTTGCGGCGCGCGCCAACACGCTCGCCCCGTGACAGAATTGGGGAAAACCGCTATCGCAAACCCTCCGGCCGACGCATAAAGCCCCGCGTCTTCCGGCGCGCTGTTCGACTTCAAGGCCAATAAGGGATGCGCCATGACCGCCTGCATCATCTGCGATCGCGAAATGTCGCCCTGGCTTCGCCAGCCGCTCGATCCCAAGAAGAACACCGCCAGCGCCTATGAAGACTTTTCCTATTGCAGGCCTTGCGCGTTCGGCTCGATGACAACGACGCCGCCAGCCGCCGACATTCCCGGCTTCTACCAGCTCGGCGCCTACTACACGCAAGGCGAAAGCCACATCAAACCGGCGCCGCAGCGCCTTCAGGACAAGCTCCTCACCAAACTCGCCTTCTGGGCGGATCGGGGGCGTGCGCGCGCGGCCGATGATTTCAAGGCCCTGGTCCCTGAGAACGCGCAGACGCTCGATGTCGGCTGCGGCGCCGGCGATCTTCTTAAAGACTATGCACAGCTTGGCTGGTCGGCCTCGGGCGTCGAACCCGACCCGTCCGCCGTCAGCCGAGAAGCGCCGTTTCGCGTGTTTCAGGGAACTGCTGAAGACATGCCGGCGGATCTGCAAACCGGCGGCTACGATCTCATCTCAATGACGCATGTCCTTGAACACTGCATCGATCCGGTTCGCGCGCTCGAAAACGTCAGAAGGCTTTTGAAAGACGACGGCGTCTTCTGGTGCGAAGTGCCGAATTGCGGCTGCATACATTTCAACGACATCAATGTGTGCTCGGAGATGTTCGACGCGCCCCGCCATATCCATTTCTTCACGCCCGGATCATTGCGCAAGATCATGGACAAGGCCGGCTTTGACGTAACGGACGTCTATTTTCACGGTTATACGCGACACCATAACCGCGACTGGCGCGAGTGGGAGCGCACGATCAGCGCCAACACAAAAAGGCTGGCCCCGGATGCGGCGGCGCCGGATCACACCTTCCTGAAATCCGCCGGCATTTTGCTGCGCAGCGCTTTTGCGCCGAAAGAAAGGAAATACGATTGCGTCGGCGTCATCGCACGGAAGAAACCAGCCGGCTAGGTCTTCTGAAATCGCACAACGAAAAAGAAACCGACCGAGGCCGCAAAAACGACAAGCCCCATCCCCGCCATCATGTTCGGCAGGACGCTCATATAACTGACTGCGCCGGAATCATAAACCGGACCGATCCAGCCGAGATCAGTGTCGGGATTGTCGCCGAAAGCGCTGATCTTGACCCCAAGCCGGGCGAAATCGCCAAACGCCGCCCAGATCGCCTGAATCATGTTGAGCGACCAGAGCGTATATATCAGCAGGAAGAGCGCCATCATCGATCGACTGAGCTTTTTGGCCAGGAAGTAACTCGCCGTCAGCATGGCGAACACCATGGTCATATAATTTGCAAACAGAACATTCTGGGCTTCAAGAAACGCCGAAAACAGTAAGGCGTGTTCGAATTCAGTCATGGGCGCGCTCCTCCCCGCCAAAGATCAGCTTACTGGAACGCAACTGAAATTGAATATCTTTCGATTCCGGGGGTTATTCCGCAGCCATCTTCCGCGTGGAGGCGGCGCGTTTGCCGTCATGCGCAGCGATGAATTTCGCCACTGTCGGCTGAATTTCCTTGCGCCAGCGCGAGCCGTTGAAAACGCCGTAATGGCCGACGCCCGGCTGCACATAATCTTTCTGCATCCCTTCAGGGATGTTGACGCACAAATCATGCGCCGCCTGGGTCTGGCCGATGCCGGAAATATCGTCGTTCTCACCCTCAACCGTCAGAAGCGCGATATCCCTGATCGCTTCCGGCTTCACGCGAGAGCCGCGATGCATGAACTTGCCTTCCGCAAGGGAATGCTCCTGAAAGACTTCGCGGATCGTCTGAAGATAGAACTCCTCGGTCATGTCGAGAACCGAAAGATATTCGTCGTAAAACGCGCGATGCCTGTCCGCGTTGTCGCCGTCGCCTTCGACGAGATGCTGGAAGTAATCGTAGTGGGCGTTCAGATGTCGATCCGAATTCATCGACAGGAATGAATAAAGCTGCACGAACCCGGGATAAACGCGGCGCATCAAGCCCGCATAAGGCGCCGGCACCGTGTAGATCATGTTGCGCTCGAACCACTCATAGGGCCGTTCCTGGGAAAGCACATTCGGCACGGTCGGCGAACGGCGCGTGTCGATCGGGCTTCCCATGATGGTCATGGACGCGGGACGCGCCGGATCGTCGTCTTCGGCCATCACAGAAGCTGCTGCGAGCAGCGCCGGGCCCGGCTGGCAAACCGCCATGGCGTGCGCGCGGCCCGCAGCCGCGCCTTCGCCGATCGTCCGCATAAAGCCGATCAGATAATCGATGTAGTCGTTGAGATCGAAGCGCCCCCGGTTCACCGGCACATCGCGGGCGTCCGCCCAGTCGGTGATGTAGACATCATGCCCCGGCAGCATCGCTTCAACCGTGCCCCGCAGAAGCGTCGCGTAATGGCCGGAAAGCGGCGCGATAATCAAAACCCGCGGATCGGGCTTGTCCGAACCGCGGGCTTTCGCGAGCGTTTTTTCATCGCGCTTGAAATGAAGCAGCGTGCAGAAATCCTTCTGCGCCGCCGTTTCGATCGTCAGCGGTACGCTGGCGCCGTTGACGGTTGTATGATCAATTCCCCATTCCGGTTTCGGGTAACGGCGGGTCATGTTTTCGAACACATCGAATGCGGCGGCGACCGAGCGCGCCTGCCATGTGTCGGCGACCGGATTGAGAGAAGACCGCCAGAACCTGGCGCCGAACCCGGCGGCGATACGGGCGGGCGCCACCGCCGCGTAAGCTAGCTCATAGGCCGAATAAAGCATGTCGTTCGCCGCCCCTTACGCTACTTTCACGCAATGCTGCATAGCACAATTTATGCCCTAATCCCTTAAGGGAGGCGGACTATGCGCTCAATCGGGGCAAGGAATCAATGAGTTTGACCGTTTTGTTACGAACGGCCCGCTTCACGCGAATCAACAATACCTTGTTATTGCTTGCATTTTTCTGAGACGCCTTAATAGTCCCGGATGCTGCGGCGCAATAGTTCCGCCAGATCCTGCGGGGTCGAGGCGCCCATTTTGGCGATCCGGGGCTGGCCCGTGCGATCCGTGATGAAAAACGCCTGCTGGTGATTAATCACGTAGCCAAGGGCGCTGTCCGGCAGGGGCGATTTCTTTGCGTAGAGCTTGAAGCCCAACCGAGCCTTTTCCGCCGCCTCCACCGTGCCGGTCAGCGGAACAAGGCGTTCGTCGAACGCGAAATACGCTTTGAGGACATCCGGCGTGTCGCGCTCCGGATCGACCGAAATGAAGATCGGCGCAATTTCGGCGGCCTGTTCCTCACTCAACTCGTTGAGCGCAGCGCTCATGACCGCAATGTCGCCGGGGCAGATATCCGGGCATTTCGTGTAGCCGAAATAAACGAGCATCACCTTGCCTTCGAAGTCCTCATCGACGACGGGCGCGCCGTTCTTGTCGACAAGCGCGAACTCGCCCGTGAAAGAAGGAGAAAGCTGCGCAGCGCCTTTTACCGGGGCCTCCGCGCCGTTCCGGCCGCAGCCCGCGAGAAGGAGACACGCCGCCAGTCCAAGGATTGCGGATCGGATCATCGTAAGCCTCGCTGAAGGTTGCTCGCCGGTCTTCCTAAACGCCTTTCCTTGCCGTGAACAGGCGCGTAAAAGCGCCGAATGCCGCACGCTCTCGCCGACAGTCAGGCCGCCCTCAACGCGCTACGCGGGCCGGTGCGCCTGCGCACGCTGACGGCGCTGCGCTGGCTGGCGGTCGGCGGCCAGACAATCGCGATCGTGCTGGTGCATTTTTTCCTCGGGTTTCCGACGCCGCTCGGCCTTTGCCTTGCGGCCATCGCCGCCAGCGCCTGGCTTAATCTCTTCACCGTACTGCGGTTTTCGCCGCAACGGTTTTTGAGCGACCGCGAGGCGGCGGCCTATATCGCCTTTGACATCGTGCAGCTTTGCGCGCTGCTTGCCTTCACCGGCGGACTTCTCAACCCTTTCGCCGCGCTGATCATTGCGCCCGTCACCATCGCCGCGAGCATTCTTCCGTTAAGACTGACAGTGCTGATCAGCGCATTGGCCTTAGCAGGCGTCAGCCTGCTCGCGCTCTATCACATGCCGCTGCCCTGGACGCCGGGCGAAACACTGTCGCTCGCGCCGATCTACAATGCCGGCGTGTGGGCGGCGCTTTCCTTTTCGGTGCTGTTCTTCGCCGCCTACGCCCACCGCATCGCCGCAGAATCCGCGCAGATGCGCAGCGCCCTCGCGGCGACGCAACTCGTGCTCGACCGCGAGCAGCGGCTTTCCGCGCTTGGCGGGCTCGCCGCGGCGGCGGCGCATGAACTCGGCACGCCGCTGGCGACTATCCAGCTCACCGCCAAGGAAATGCTCCGTGAACTGAAAGACAACGAAGATCTGGCGCAGGACGCCTCGTTGCTGGTCAGCCAGGCCGAACGCTGCCGCGACATTCTCGGCCGCCTCTCCCGACGCGGCGATGAAGGCGACGCCATGCACGACAAGATCGGCGTCGACGCGCTCCTGAAAGAAGCCGCCGCACCGTTCCTCGATCAACCGTCTGGACCGGTGATCCGTATCGAGACCAACAGCCTTGACGGCGCGGCGGAGCCGACGCTGCGCCGGCGGCCCGAAATCATCTTCGGACTCAGAAATTTCATCGAAAACGCCGCCAGCTTCGCCCGCTCGGAAGTCGTGCTCACCGCAGACTGGAGCGCCGGCAGCCTCGCGATCGCCGTCAATGACGACGGGCCGGGATTTTCGCCAGAGATCCTCGCCCGCCTTGGCGAGCCTTATGTGAGCCACCGTCCGGCAAGCGGGCGCAAAAGCGGCATGGGCCTCGGCTTTTTCATCGCCAAGACGCTGCTTGAAGGCGCCGGCGCCGAGATCGCATTTGCAAACCAGCAATGGGGGGACGCGCCTTCACGAAAAGGGGCCCAGGTGACGGCGACCTGGCCGATGTCAGCGCTTTCTCTTGCGCCAAATGCTTGAAACGGCACGCAGAAAAGCGCATCTAGAAAGAAACGTAAAAAGACCTGCCGGATATGCCATGACGAGCCTTGACGACGCACGCGAAGAGGATCGCACTCTCCCCGAAGACGCCACGCTGCTGATCGTCGACGATGACGAACCGTTTCGCACGCGTCTCGGACGCGCCCTTGAGAAACGCGGCTTTCAGCCGATCCTCGCCGCCGGCGCCAGCGACGCGATTGCGATCCTGAAAGACATGACGCCGGCATTCGCCGTCGTGGACCTTCGTCTCGAGGACGGCGACGGGCTGCAGGTCGTCAACCACATTCACGACGCCCGCGAGGACTGCCGCGTGGTGATGCTCACCGGCTACGGCAATATCGCGACCGCCGTCGCCGCCGTTAAAGCCGGGGCTATCGACTATCTGCCGAAACCCGCCGATGCGGACGATGTGGAAAAAGCCCTGCTAGCAAGACCCGGCGAACGGCCCGCACCGCCGGACAATCCGATGTCCGCCGACCGGGTGCGCTGGGAGCACATCCAGCGCGTCTATGAGCTTTGCAACCACAACGTGTCGGAGACCGCGCGCCGTCTCGGCATGCACCGGCGCACCCTGCAGCGCATCCTCGCCAAGCGCGCACCGCGCTAAGCCCTGAACAGCGACAAAAGGCGCAGGCCCCGGCTGCGGCGAAGCGAGGCCGTCGCTCGGCGAGCGGAGGCGCTTCCGCTTGACGAAAATAGCGCTTTTCCCAAAGGTAGCGCCTTCTTTCACCGCGACGCGTAACCGCTAAACGGAGCTATTTTCATGCGAATGTTAACCGCCGCCCTGGGCGCCGCCCTGCTGCTATCAAGCGCCGCCCCCGCCGCCGCATCCGATGTCAAAATTCCCTACGACCAATTCGAACTCGACAACGGCCTCCGGGTCATTGTTCACGAGGACCGCAAGGCGCCGCTGGTGGCGGTGTCGATCTGGTATCATGTCGGTTCAAAGGACGAGCCCGAAGGCAAAACCGGCTTCGCGCATCTGTTCGAACACATCATGTTCAACGGCTCCGAGAACTATCAGGGCGAATGGTTCGAACCGCTTGAGGAAGTCGGCGCGACCGATCTCAACGGCACCACATGGTTCGACCGCACCAACTATTTCCAGACCGTTCCCACCCCGGCGCTCGAGCGCGTATTGTGGATGGAATCGGACCGCATGGGCCATCTCCTCGGCGCCGTGACGCAGGAAACGCTCGATAATCAGCGCGGCGTCGTGCAGAACGAAAAACGTCAAGGCGACAACCAGCCATACGGCCGGGTCGAATATTCGATGCTTGAAGGCCTCCTGCCCGCCGGCCACCCCTATCGCCATTCGACGATCGGCTCGATGGCGGATCTTGACGCCGCATCCCTTGAAGACGTCAAGGAATGGTTCCGAACCTATTACGGCGCCGCCAATACGGTGCTTGTCCTCGCCGGCGACATCGACGCCGAAACCGCGCGGCCGCTGGTCGAGAAATATTTCGGCGATATCGAAGCCGGTCCGCCGGTGACGCAGACCAAAGCCAATGCGCCGAAACTCGACATCAACAAGCACGAAGTGATGTTCGATCTCGTGCCGCAACCGCGGATCGACCGCTACTGGACGGCGCCAGGCCGTACGACCCGCGAGGCGATGATGCTGACGCTGGCGGCGGAAATTCTCGGCGGCGGCAAGACGTCCCGCCTCTATCAGCGACTCGTCAACGATCTGCAGATCGCCACCTCGGCGACGGCGAGCCTTGAAGATCACGAACTGGTCAGCTTCTATTCGGTGACGGTCGACGCCAAGAAAGACGCCGACTTCGCCCGCGCGCAACGGGAAATGGAGCAGGTAGTTTTCAACTTCCTGCAAAAAGGCCCGACGGCGGCCGAACTCGCCCGCGCCAAGACCTCCATCAAGGCGAGCGTTATTCGCGGGCTTGAAAAGGTCGGCGGTTTCGGCGGCAAGGCGACAGCGCTGGCCGAAGGCGCGCTTTACGCCAGTGATCCCGGCTTCATCGAAACCCAGCTCGACTGGCTCGATAGCGCCAGCATCGCCGATGTTATGAACGCCGCACGCGACGTCATGAACGCCGGCCATTACCAGATCGACGTTCTTCCCTATCCGGATCATCAGACCGTCGCCTCCGACGTCGACCGCTCGAAGGGCGTGCCGGCGGTTACGAACTCCCCGGAACTCACCTTCCCGGCCATCCAGGAAACCACCCTGTCGAACGGCATGAAGGTCGTGCTCGCCGAACGCCGGGCGATCCCGGTGGTTGAAATCTCGGTGCAGTTCGACGCCGGCTACGCCGCTGACTCGGTTGAGGGCGGCAAACTTGGCGCAGCGTCCTTTACCGGCGCGATGCTCGATGAAGGCACGGCGCGGCGCACGGCGCTCGCCATCGCCGAAGAGCTTGAGTCTCTTGGCGCCACGCTGAGCTCCGGCTCCAATCTCGACGCCTCGAGCGTGTCGATGTCCGCCCTCAAGGAAAACCTTCGCGGGTCGCTCGACATTCTCGCCGACGTCATCCGCAACCCGGCCTTCAAACAGGACGAACTCGACAGGCTGCGCGGGCGCTGGCTCGCCGGCATCGCGCAGGAAAAGGCCAATCCGGTGCAGCTCGCGCTCAGAATGCTGCCGCCGATGATTTACGGCGAAGAGCACGCCTATGGCGTACCGTTCACCGGTTCCGGCACGGAAGAATCGATCAATTCCCTGACCCGTCAGGACCTGACGAGCTTCCATTCCACATGGATGCGTCCGGACAACGCGACGATCTTCGTTGTCGGCGACGCCAGTCTTGCGGAAATCAAGCCTGAACTCGAACGGGCTTTCGGTTCGTGGCGCGCGCCGTCACAGCCGGTCCCGCAGAAAAACGTCGCGACGGTCGGTCTGCCCGCCAAAGGCAAGATCATCATCGTCGACAAGCCCGGCTCGCCGCAGTCGCTGATCCTCGGGGCGCATGTGGCGCCGTCATCCAGCGCGCCGAATGAAGTGGCGATCACCGCGATGAACGACATCATCGGCGGTCAGTTCAGCGCGCGCGTGAACATGAACCTCCGCGAAGACAAGGGATGGGCGTATGGCGCCTACACCTTCCTTTCCGGCGCCAAGGGCCAGCGGCCCTGGTTCGTCTACGCGCCCGTTCAGACCGACAAGACAAGCCAGTCGATGGTCGAACTGATGAAGGAGCTGAACGAGTACAAGACCTCCCGGCCGGCCACCGCGACCGAGATCGAGCGCATGAAGCTCAACAACACGCGCTCGCTCCCCGGCTCCTATGAGACCGCCTCGTCGGTGCTCGGCAGCCTCACCTCCAGCGCCCGCTATGGCCGGCCCTGGGATTACCCGGCTAGCCTGACCGACAAGTTCAACGGTCTCGGCGCCAGCGACATCACCGCCGCCGCCAAGGAAGTCATCCATCCCGAAAGCCTGGTGTGGGTGATCGTCGGCGACCGCGCAAAGATCGAGGCGGGCGTGCGCGCCCTCAATCTCGGACCGGTTGAAGTAAGAGCCCTGAGCGACCTCTAGCGCGCTCAAGTATCAAAACCTGAAAGGCGCGCCCCTGCGGCGCGCCTTTTTTGTTGGGTTTCCGCCACTAAAGGCCCAATTCGCCCGGCCTTAACGCTTTCATACGGCCCCGTTTTTGAATTATGATAGGGCGCGGGATTGGTAAGGGTTTTCAAGGGGATCTCATGGCGCGCTCGTTCGGACGTACCGTCAAATTCGCCAGACCGGGCGGCAACATTCTGAATATGTTGCTGTTTTTATCGGCTGTCGGGGCCGTCGTTTACTATCTTTCACCGATGAGCCCGCAGCCGACGCCGCTGTTGCTTGACGCGTTCAACGCCAATCCGGCGCTCAACGGCCTTATTCTCGGCGTGCTTGCAATCGGCATCATCTACAATCTGCGGCAGGCCGGGGTGATCGACCCCGCCGTACGCTGGGTCGAAACCTTCATGGACGCCTCTGACCCGTCGCGGGCGCGCCTGCCCCGGGCGCCCAATCTCATCAGCGCCATGGCGCGGCTGCTTCTCGACGCCGACACACGATCGACGCGCCTGTCGCCGGAATCGACGCGGGCCATTCTCGATTCGATCGGCACACGGATGGATGAAGGCCGCGAAACCGGCCGCTACATCATGAACCTTCTGGTGTTCCTCGGCCTGCTCGGCACCTTCTGGGGGCTTTTGCAGACCGTTTCCGCCGTCGCCGAAACCATCAACGGCCTCGCCAATGCAGGCGGCGCGGCGGAAGACGCGGTCGCGCAATTGATCGCAAACTTGCGCGAGCCGCTGTCGGGCATGGGCACGGCGTTTTCATCCTCGCTGTTCGGCCTCGGCGGCAGCCTCGTGGTCGGCTTCCTCGATCTTGAGGCCGGCAAGGCGCAGAACCGTTTTTATTCAAACCTTGAAGACTGGCTCGCCGGCATAACCGAAACCGTGCGCCCGCGCAGCGGGGACAGCGCCAAGCTTGCCGCCGACTACGAGAATGAAGATCTCGCTGCGGCGCTGCAAACGCTCGAAGCGTCGCTCGCCGCCAACACCGAAACGCAGATCAAGGCCCAGGCCGGTCAGATCGCCGAACTCAAGGATGAAATCCGGGCCCTCAATCGTACGCTGATCCGCGTCGGCGGCGGGGAGTAGCCCATGGCCCGCCGGCGGACGAGAAGCGAGGCCAATATCTGGCCGGGCTTCGTCGACGGATTGTCGACCCTTCTCCTCGTGCTGATGTTCGTGCTGTCGATCTTCGTGGTCGCGCAGTTTTATCTCGGCGACCGCCTGCAGACCGTCAAAGACGAACTCGCCTCGAAAGACGACGAACTCGCGCGCCTGATTGCGCAGATCAACTCTCTCAATGACCAGCTCGGCCTCGCCCAGAACGAAAAAGCGAGGCTCGAAGCGCAGATCCTGTCGCTGGAAGACACGATCGCCAAGAAGGACGAAGAACTCGACAGTCTCGGCGTCGCGCTCGCCGCCAGCCAGGCCGCTGTCGCCGCCTCCGCCGAAGAGCTTGAAGCGGAAAAAGCGCTGAGTGAGCAGCAAAAGAGCGAGCTGGCGACCCTCAACGCACAGATCGCCGCCCTGCGCCGGCAACTTGCAAGCCTGCAGGAAGCGCTTGATGCGGCGGAAGCCAAAGACAAGGAACAGCAGGCGCAGATTGAGAACCTGTCGAAGCGTCTCAACGCAGCGCTCGCTCGCAAGGTGCAGGAACTGCAGGAGGTGCGCTCGCGTTTCTTCGAAGCCCTGCGGGAGGCCCTCGGCGACCGTACGGATGTCAAAGTCGTCGGCGACCGCTTCATTTTCGAAAGCGATATCCTGTTCGGTTCCTGCTCGGCGACGCTCGGAGCCGCCGGCAAGCTCGAGCTCGACAAGCTCGCCGGCGCCCTTCTCGACATTCAAGGGGACATCCCGGGAGAAGTGAACTGGGTGCTGCGGGTGGACGGCCATGCTGACGCCTCGCCGCTCGGGCCGTCATGCCGCCAGTTCTTCGATTCCAATCTCGATCTCTCGGCGCAGCGCGCGATCTCGGTCGTCGAATATCTGATCAGCCAGGGCGTCGCCGGAAGGCGCCTCCTCGCCACCGGCTCGGGCTCAACGTCGCCGCTTGTTTCAGGCTATGGCGCGGGCTCTCTCGCCCAGAACCGGCGCATCGAATTCAAGCTGACGGAACGGTAAGCCTTCAACCGCCGAACACGACCTGGTTCATGATGCGCCCGGGCAAGGCGACCGCGAGAACCCCGGCGATAATCAGCCCGCCAATGAACATGCCGATGAACGGCGCCTTGTGCCGTTTGAGATTGGGCCCGCCCTTCATCAAAAAGCCAACGCCCTGATAAAGCCCGACCGCAGTGATGACGGTGAGAATATGGATGGGGCTGAACCATTTCAGGAATGGCAGACTCGGATCGATCGACGGTCTGATGAAAATGCTTGAGACCGTGACCGCCGCCATCAACACGATCCAGACGACGCCGATGGTCTTGTGGGGAAGCGTGCCCTTGGGCGCCGCAAACTGAATGACGCCCAGAAGAAAGGCGGCCATCGCTGCGAACGCATGGACCTGGATCACCCAGGGCGCGCCCAGCAAAGGGTCCAGCGACATCAAGACCTCCATCCCCCGGCAGAGCCGGCCAGCGAGCCATCAAGCAAAGCGAGACCTTGGCCGCCGCAGCAGAACAGGTTACTCACTTTATTTTTCAAAGTTATTTGAAGAAACTTTCTTTGGCAAGGATAAAATCAGCCACACCGCCAAAAGCACCGCCGCAAGCCCGAACCAGGTGAGCGCATAATCGAGATGATTGTTGCGGAACTCCAGCCTAGTCGACCCGCCCTTCGGCCAGTCCGCCCCCTCAACGGCGAACCGGTCGATATAATAGCCGGGCGCCGCATGGCCGGCAGCCTCGGCGAATTGCGCAGGATCCCGCGTAAACCATAGTCCGTCCACGGATTGACCGGTGGGCCGGAACCAGGAAGCCGGCGGCGCCGGTTTCTCCGGATACCGGAACAGGCCTTCGAACGCGATATCCGGCCCATCCTCGATATGAGCGGTTCTATCCCCCTCCGTAAGAACCCGTTGCGGCATGAAGCCGAGATTCACATAGATGATGTCGCCGGTTCGCGAAGTCACCGGCGCAAAGACAAAGCCGCCCGCCTCACTGTTGTAGGTCCCGAATACAAAAGCCAGGTCCGGAAGACCAATGCGCCCGGAAAGCGACACCGGCGTGTATTCCATATCCTCGCCGGCTTCGGCGCGCGCGAACGCTTTCTCAAAAGGGATTGGCGCTTCCGCAACTCGCGCCTCGATCTTGGCGATCAGCGCCTGTTTCCACTCAAGGCGATGAAGCTGCCAGACGCCGAGTGCGATCAACACGGCGAGCCCGAGCCCTGCACATAAGGTCAACACCGGACGAAACTGAAACCGCCTGCCGGCGACCATATGCTTATTCCTCAAGACGCCCTTCTGCCGCCTTGTTGGCGTATTGCAGCGCGATCAGGGTCGCCTTCAAAGGGCGCAAGAGCGCGAGGATCATGATGACCGCAAGCCCCGCGCTCAGCGCAAAAGCCAGCCAGATCGGCGCATACCAGACAAAGCGCGCGACAAAAGCGAGCGCAACAGCGACAAAGCCCACGATGAAAATCACGAATACCGCAGGGCCGTCGCCGGAATCCGCCTTGGCGTAATCAAGCGCGCAGACCGGGCATGCCGGTTTGAGACCGAGAAACCCGTCAAACAATTCGCCCTGGCCGCAACGGGGGCATTTTCCGCCCAACCCCGCCGCATAGGGCGATATCGGCGGATAGTAGGTCACTCGGCGACGGCGCCATGAGGCGCGGGCCTAAGCTCGATCACCGCATCATCCGCCGGCCGGACCTGGCCGCGATGATACGCCTTCGCCGGATCCGTCAGTCCACGCACGGTTTTGACGGCGCAGGTCGTATAGCCGTCTTCATCCGTTTCAAGGTCGCCCCGAGCAATAAGCTTGGCGCGCATCGCGTCCGGCAAGTCGCCGCACATCATCAGGACGAGACGAAACTTCTTCGTATCCCCGGCGCCGTAATAATAGGCATACCCGTCATCAGCGCCGTTCGCCTGAACCGCATAGCCCGCGCGGCCGACACGCCGGAACCGCATTTCGGTGACTTCCTGGTCTTCAGACGAGACGAATTTATAAAGCCCGGTCCTGTCGCGGGTCACCGACATGAACTGGCAGTCCGGTTCATCGTCGTCGTCATTGACCGGACAGGACTGATAGTCGCCTGGCGCGAGGGGTTTGGCGTTGCCGTTACGGGCGTTGAGCACGGGATCTTCGGAAATCAGACAGCCGCCCAGAAGCGCCGCGAGCGCCCCCGCAAAGCCGGCCTTCATGAGGGTCGATGAGCGCATGGCCCGCCCTCCCTGTTGCTGCGTCTGAAAGCTTAAGGGCCGGTCCTCAGGACAACAAGCCCATATTCCCCAGCACGTAAATGAAGGCGAAGAGGAACAGCCACACCACATCGACAAAGTGCCAGTACCAAGCCGCCGCCTCGAAACCGAAATGCCGCTCCGGCGTGAAGTGCCCGGCAAGCGCCCGGAACAGGCAGACTGTCAGGAAGATCGTCCCGATAATCACATGCAGACCGTGGAAGCCGGTCGCCATGAAGAAGGAGGCGCCGTAAATGCCGCCGCCGGAAAACTTGAACATGTCGAAGGAGAGCGCCTCGTAATACTCAACCGCCTGAAACGCCGAGAACACCGCGCCGAGTATGATCGTCAGGATCAGCCCCTGAACGAGACCTTTCTGGTCGCCGTGGACCACTGCATGGTGGGCCCATGTCACGGTCGTGCCGGACAGCAGCAGGATCAGCGTGTTGATGAGCGGCAGACCCCAGGGGCTCAAAGGCTGAACGCCGACCGGCGGCCACACATTGCCTGTGGCGACCTCTCGTCCGGCATTGCCGAGCACCGCGCCGACATCTTCGCCCGTCCCCGGATCGGTGAGCATCAATTGCGAGCCGTCCGCCAGCATCACCGGATCCCATCCGCCCGGGAACAGAGCCGCGCCGAAAAACGCCCAGAACCAAGCGGCGAAGAACATCACCTCCGACGCGATGAACAGCACCATCCCGTAGCGCAGCCCGAGCCGCACGACGAGGCTGGTGTTTTCACCGGTGAGGCTTTCCTTGATGACGTCGCGCCACCAGCCGATCATGGTGACGAGCACGCCCGCAAAGCCCAGCAGGAATAGCCAGTTGCCGGAGAGCGCGATCATCCGGTCTCCGTCGTCATTGACGACCGGGCCGAGTTCAAGGCCGGCTTCGCCGACTCCCGAGCGCATCCAGGTGACCGCGCCGATCATCATCATGGCGGCGGCGATCGACCCGACGAGCGGCCACGGACTTGGATTGACGAGGTGATAATCGTGTTTGACTTCGGCGCCGGCCATATCCGCCCCTGCTCTTCAAATGGGATAAGGTTTCAGGCGGCTTTCTATACTGCGGCGGGCGCTGAATCCAAGCGCCGGAGGCCCCTGACGCCGCGCTAAAGAGCCGCAGCTTGCGCGGAACGCCTCAACGGCCGCCGCCCAGGCCGCCCCCCTCCTCGCCGTCGTCCCACCGGAAAAACGTATAGGAAAGGGTAATCGTCTGGACATCATCGAGATTCTTGTCGTCCGCGAGGGCCGGATCGACAAAAAAGGTGACCGGCATTGAAACCTTTTCCCCAGGGGCCAGCGTCTGCTCTGTGAAACAGAAGCACTCGATTTTCTTGAAATAGATCCCCGCCTTGGCCGGCGAGACATTGTAGGTCGCCCGGCCGGTAATCGGCTTGTCGGTCAGGTTCTCGGCCTCGTAAAAGGCGAGCCCTGTCTCGCCGATCTGCAGCGTTTGCGCGGTCTGCTCCGGCTTGAAGCGCCAGGCGAGCCCCTGGTTCACCGTCCCGTCGAACCGCACGGTGATATCGCGCTCAACCGAATGCGACGCGCCGGCGTCCGCCCGGCCGGTGACCCCGCCCCAGCCGGTCACCTGGCAGAAGGCGCGATAGGCAGGAACCGCCGCGAACGACATGCCGACCATGCCGACAACCACGCAGGCGACGATGATAGCGGTCTTTTTATTCTTCGATGCGACGGACATAAGAAAGCCCTCCGGTCAGAAACTGCGCTCGGCGACGGCGCCGCCAATCCGCAGGATCGTTACGAGGAAGACGAGAATAATGAACGCGCCGAGCGCCAGCGCGATGGCGATGTTGCGCTGACCGCGTTTCTTCTTCTCCTCGGGAGAAAGACCGTATGCGGACGGCGACGGCGTATTGGCGTTCTGTGGTTCAGCCATGAAGCCCCGCCAGCTGTTCGATCAGGATCGCGGCGAAAAGCGCGAAAAGGTAGAGAATGGAAAAGGCGAAGAGCTGTTTCGCCGATCCGAAATCGTCGTCCGCGGCCTTGAGGACCCGCCAGGAAAGACCAATGAACACAGCGCCGAAAGAGGCCGCGACGGCCAGATAAATCAGCCCCGCCATGCCGACGACATAGGGCGCAAGCCCGGCGACGGCGAGGATCAGCGCATAGCCGAAAATCTGCCGGCGGGTCGAGCGCCCGCCCCTGACGACCGGCATCATCGGCACGCCGGCGCGTTCGTAATCGCCGCTTTTAAAAAGCGCGAGCGCCCAGAAATGCGGCGGCGTCCACAGGAAAATGATCGCGAAGAGAACCCACGCCTCCAAAGGCGCGTCGCCCGAGACCGCCGCCCATCCAACCACCGGCGGCAAGGCGCCTGCGGCGCCGCCGATCACGATGTTCTGCGGCGTCAGCCGTTTCAGCCACATCGAATAAATGACCACGTAAAAAAAGATCGTGAAAGCGAGCAGACCGGCGGCGACATAGTTCGAGGCCAGCGCCAGCAGAAAAACCGACAGGATGGATAAAAAACCGCCGAACGCCGCCGCTTCCGCTCTCGGCACCAGGCCGGACGGAATCGGGCGGCGCGCCGTGCGCGTCATCACGGCGTCAATGTCCGCGTCCCACCACATGTTGAGCGCGCCCGATGCGCCGGCGCCGACCGCGATGGCCAACAGCGCGATAGCGGCGAGCGCCGGGTGCAGCGATCCGGGCGCGGCGACCATGCCGACCAGCGCGGTGAAGATCACCAGCGACATGACGCGCGGCTTTAGCAGCGCGAAATAATCGCGCGGGCCGGCAACTGAGAATTGAGTGCTGTCCATAGCGGCGTCGCTCATGAGGCGGCTTATGCCCCATGAGCCATCTTATGAGAAGGCCGCGCAGGTTGGAACCGCCGCGGCGGAGCGCCGCAAAAGCCCCTCTAGCGGCTGAGAATCGACCTCAGGCCGAACAGGACCAAAATCAGCAGCATGAACGCCATGAAATAGCCGAGCAAGTTGCCGGCGGTCAGGTCCATGAACTGGCCGAGGCTGGCGTTGAACTGGCTGACCATGCGCCCGCCGGTAACCGTCCCGCCCTCCGGCGTCGGCCCGGCGAATAGATTGCGCAAATAGCCGCCGATGGCGAATAACGTCAGCGCCATAAGCGTCATCGACCCGATCTGCGTGCCCCGGCGCATCATCAAGGCGGCGACAATCACCGAACCGAACGCGATCAGCAGTGAAATCCAGTCTCCGTGCAAAAACGTGGCGCGCAAAATCGCCAGCATCTCATTCAATAATTCGGCAAGCATCGAACCCCTCCGACGTAACTAACCCCAGTCCGCGGCCCCTTCGCTGAACAAAGAAGGCCGGCGCGCCGCGGACGCGCCGGCTTTCCAGATCGTCAAAAAGCGTAGCCTAGTTGCGGAAAACCAGCGACTTGGCGATGAACAGGACAACGATCGCAACGGCGAAAGTCACCAGATAGCCGACGAGAGAAGTACCCGTCATCGCGCCAAGAGACTCCCAGCCCGCGTTCAAACCGTTCATATAAGTCGCCGGATCGGACGGCGCATCGCTCGTCGCCCCGCCGTAAATGATCCAGATCGCGCCGAGCGCAACCATCGCCAGCAGGCTCACGCACAGGATCTGCCCGACATTGCGCATGGCGAAAACGCCGATCAGCGCCGCCACTACGGCCATGCCGGTAAAGGTCCAGTCGCCGCTCAAGAACATCGACTCGGCAACGGCCCGAATTTCACTAATCATACCTTCCATGGAATCGCCCCTATTCACTTGGTTAACTTAACCCCTGCCGAAGGTTAACGATATTTTCACGGCGCCGTCACGCTGCGTTGCAGCATTTTTTGAGCGCCAGTGAAATCATAAAAAACCCGCCGATTTCTCGGCGGGTTATTCGCGCGTAAGTTGAAACAGCCCAAATTAGAACGCCTTGGCGTCGCCCTTGTCGAAGCGCGGCAGCTCGTTGAACTGGTGGAACGGCGGCGGCGAGGGCAGCGTCCATTCGAGCGTCGTCGCACCCTCGCCCCATGGATTGGCCGCCGCTTTCTTCCGGTAGATGAAGAAGGCGTCGAACATGCAGATCGCAAAAACCACCATGCCGAGGATCGTGACGCCGTAGCCCATGGTGGACACATAATTCCAATGGGCGAAGGCTTCCGGGTAATCGATGTAGCGCCGCGGCATGCCCTGTAACCCGAGGAAATGCTGCGGGAAGAAGATCAGGTTGACGCCCACGAACATGACCCAGAAGTGCAAGGCGCCAAGCCACTCGCGGTACTCCTTGCCGGTCATTTTCGAGAACCAGTAGTACCATCCCGCGAAAATCGCGAACACCGCGCCGAGCGACAGCACATAGTGGAAGTGCGCAACCACATAGTAGGTGTCGTGCATGTAGTGATCGATGCCGGCGTTGGCGAGAACGACGCCGGTGACGCCGCCGACCGTGAACAGGAAGATGAATCCGACTGCCCAAAGCATCGGCGTCTTGAAGGTGATTGAACCGCCCCACATGGTCGCAATCCACGAGAATATCTTGATGCCCGTCGGCACCGCGATGACCATGGTCGCCGCCACGAAATAGGCTTTCATGTTCACTGAAAGACCAACCGTATACATGTGGTGCGCCCAGACGATGAAGCCGACGAACCCGATCGCCACCATCGCATAGGCCATGCCGAGATAGCCGAAGATCGGCTTTTTCGAGAAAGTCGAAACGATATGGCTGATGATGCCGAAGCCCGGCAGGATCAGGATGTAGACTTCCGGGTGGCCGAAGAACCAGAACAGGTGCTGGTACAGGATCGGATCGCCGCCGCCGGCCGCATCGAAGAAGGACGTGCCGAAATTGCGGTCAGTGAGCAACATGGTGATCGCGCCGGCGAGCACCGGCAGCGACAGCACGAGCAGGAACGCCGTGACCAGCACCGACCAGACGAACAGCGGCATCTTGTGCAGTGTCATGCCCGGCGCGCGCATGTTGAAGATCGTGGTGATGAAGTTGATCGCCCCGAGGATTGATGAGGCGCCGGCCAGGTGCAGCGAGAGGATCAGGAGATCCATCGCCGGGCCGGGACTGCCCTTCAGGGACGACAGCGGCGGATAGAGCACCCAGCCGCCGCCAAAGCCTATATTCGAACCGTATCCCGGCGCGAACAGCGAGAGCGTGATCAAAACGCCCGACGCGCCGTAAAGCCAGAACGAAATGTTGTTCATGCGCGGGAAGGCCATGTCCGGCGCGCCGATCATGATCGGTACGAACCAGTTGCCGAACCCGCCGATCATCGCCGGCATCACCATGAAGAAGATCATGATGAGCCCGTGATAGGTGATCAGGACGTTGTAAAAGTTCGAAGCCGCATCGATATCGCGCTCCCCCATGAAAGTAGTGAGGAAGGTTACGCCGGGCTCCATAAGCTCCATGCGCATGAGACCCGACATCGCGCCGCCGATGATGCCGGCGAGGATCGCGAAGATCAGGTAAAGCGTGCCGATGTCCTTATGGTTGGTCGAAAAGAACCACCGTACGAAGAAGGACGGTTTGTGGTCTGCGTGGTCGTCAGAGCCGTGAGCGACGTGTGCGTCAGCCATCGATCAAAATCCTTTTCTAGCGCGCCGCAGCGGCGGCGGCGTCGGCCATGCGAACGGCGCCGGCGTCGCCGCAGAGCGGTTCGGCGGCGAGTTCTTCCGGCGTGCGTTCCAGTCCGAATTCGGTTTGCTTGTCCCGCACCCAGCCGCAGAAGGCCTCACGCGAGACCACTTCGACGGCGATCGGCATGAAGGAATGCTTGATGCCGCAGATTTCAGAACACTGGCCGTAATAAACGCCCTCGCGATCCGCCTTGAACCATGTTTCATTGATGCGGCCCGGCACGGCGTCGATCTTGATCGCAAAGGCCGGCATCGCCCAGGAGTGGATCACGTCGCTCGCCGTGACGATCACGCGCACTGTCTCGCCCACCGGCACCAGGACGCGGTTATCAACCTCGAGCTTGCGCAACATCAGATCGCTGACCTGGTCGTCGGGAAGCATATTCGAGAAATATTCAATGTCGCCGTAATCGGGATAGGTATAGGTCCAGTTCCACTGATTGCCGGTGACCTTGAGCGTCACCGACGGCGCCAGCACGATGTCGCCGCGATTGTCGATCGAGCGTCCGCCGCGAATGATGACGCGGTCGCCCGCGGAAGGCGGCGTGTTGAACGTGACCGTCACTTCAGCATCGCCCAGACCGGCGACGCGATAATCGGACCGGCGCTTCAAGACGCGCTCGCCAGCGGCGTCAGCAAGGATGACCTGCAAATGATCCGGGCGCGAAATCATGCGCCCCTCGGAAAAGTCATTGGCGAAAACGAATTCCGTCGTCGCGCCGTCCGCCTCAACAACAACCTGTTTGCCGTCCGGTTGCACGCCTTCCTTGTAAAGGAGGTCAAAGGAGAAGATCGCAATAAACAGCAGGATCAGGATCGGGCCGGCCGTCCAGATTACCTCGACCAGCGTATTGTGGCTGAATTTGCGCGGCTCCGGATTGGCTTTGGCGTTGTAGCGAATAACCACCCAGATCAGGAGCGCCAGCACAAACAGGCTGATTCCGGTGATGACCGGCATCAGGACAATGTTGTGGAAAAAATGAACTTCCTCGGCGAGCGCCGAATTCGCCGGCTGCATGGCGATCCCGCCCGGCGTCATTGCGTTCGCGGCGGCGGCCGCCCAAACGCCAAGTCCCGTCATTGCTGCGATCAGTTTATGCATTGTCGCTCCCGCGCCAAATCGTCCGTTTTTTCGCGACGCCGGCCAATGTCCCGCCGGCTTTTTAACAGAGGCGGAACGGCTTGCGCCGCCTCGGGCGCTCGATACGCTCAAGCCCCTGCCCCAGTCAAATTTTCCCGCCCGCTTATAGGCCGCCTCAAACCGCTCCGTCATCGCGGCCCGCATGGAAAAATGGTCGCAGGACCAGCCGCCGCGCCATTGCCCGCCGCCGCGCGGAGCCTTAAGTCTGCCCCATGACCGAATCATATTTCTTCTCCCGCACCGATCTGGACCGCGCCCGCGTCGAAGGGCTTGTGAATGACGCCCTAAAGGACGCCGACGACGGCGAGCTTTATCTCGAATACGCCCAGTCCGAAGCGTTCGTGTTCGACGACAACCGGCTCAAGACCGCCAGTTTCAATGTCGATCAGGGCTTCGGCCTCCGGGCCGTTTGCGGCGAATCAACCGGCTACGCGCACGCGTCAGAGCTTTCCGAGGCGGCCCTCAAGCGTGCCGGCTCGGCGGTGCAGGCGGTGAAATCCGGCAAGGGCGGCGCGCTTGCCGACGGCCCGGCGCGCACCAACGCACGGCTCTATCCGGACGAAAACCCGCTCGGCGACATGGATTTCGAGGCCAAGACCCGGCTTCTCGCCGATATTAACGATTACGCGCGCTCGAAAGATCCGCGCGTGCGGCAGGTTTCCGCCTCCCTTTCCGGCGAGTGGTCGGCGGTCGAGATCGTGCGCCCGGGCGGCGAGGTGATCCGCGATTTCCGCCCGCTCGTGCGGCTCAACGTCTCCGTCACCGCCGGCGACGGAGGCCGGCAGGAATCCGGCAGCCACGGCGCCGGCGGGCGCGAGGGCTACGGGCGGTTCATCGCCGCCGACGCCTGGCAGGCCCAGGTCGACGAAGCCCTGCGTCAGGCGCTCGTCAACCTCGAGGCGGAAGCGGCCCCGGCCGGCGAGATGGAAGTGGTGCTCGGGCCGGGCTGGACCGGGGTTCTCCTTCATGAAGCGGTCGGCCACGGGCTCGAAGGCGATTTCAACCGCAAGAAGACGTCGGCGTTCGCCGACCGCATCGGCGAACGGGTCGCCGCGCCGGGGGTTACGGTCGTCGATGACGGCACGATCGAGGGACGGCGCGGTTCGCTCACCGTCGACGATGAAGGAACGCCGACCTCGCGCACGGTGCTGATCGAAGACGGGGTGTTGAAAGGCTATCTGCAGGACCGCCTCAACGCCCGCCTGATGGGCGCGCGCGCCACCGGCAACGGAAGGCGCGAAAGCTTCGCCCACCAGCCGATGCCGCGCATGACCAATACGTTCATGCTTGCCGGCGAACACGATCCGGAAGAAATCCTCCGTACGGTGAAGGACGGCATCTACGCGGTCAATTTCTCCGGCGGGCAGGTCGACATCACATCCGGCAAGTTCGTCTTCAACTGCACGGAGGCGTACCGCGTCAGGGACGGCAAGGTCGGCGCGCCGCTCAAAAACGTCGCGCTGATCGGCGACGGCCCGACCGTGCTGACGCGCGTCTCCATGATCGGCAACGACTTCGCCCTCGACCCCGGCATCGGCGTTTGCGGCAAGGGCGGCCAGGGCGTGCCGGTCGGCGTCGGCCAGCCGACGATCAAGATCGACAGGCTCACGGTCGGCGGCGCGGCGGCTTAAGGCTTATCCCGCCGCGTTCCAGATGATGTTCCAGACAATCGCCATCATGGCGGAAATCAGTACGAACTGATAAAGCAACCCGGAAGCCAAAGCGGTCCAGACTGTTTTGACCCAACCTCGGCCATAGGTCCGCTTGAGCGTCGTAACGTAATACCCCGCCACCAGGACGAATGTCGCGACGCCGATATAGGGAAGGCCCAGTTGCGCGACGACCAGACATACGGCGATGATCGCGAACCCGGCGGCGTGAATATAAAACGACATCACCAGGTGATCGAAGATCAGCGCGTCCTTGCCGCGAATAAACAGCGTCAGGATTAAGGCGAGCACCGGCGTCATCAGGAACATGACGCGCGGCAGCCAGCTGTTCAAACTACTGTTGAAAGCCCGCGGATTTGATGTCGCCCAACTGACGCCATAGGCGATGCGCGCCATCAGGCTTTTCGCCCCCTCCGGGTCATTTCCTGCATCAACATCGTATTTATCGTTCGCTTCCGGATTTTCGATCTCCGCTTCAATATCCCGGCGCAGTTGTCCGAAGCAGCGCTCGACGCGTTCCGAGTCGATATCAAGCGCGCTCTCCTTGATGAAAAACTTTAGCTTCGCAGCAAAACCACAGTCGGATTGCTCGTCGCCGCCGCCGATGACCACGGCGCCGTTTTCGGCGCCCGATGCTTGCTGCGGATCCTTGAACTCAAGATCGAGCGCCGCGAACAAGGTGTTGGTGAGCGCTATCGTCAAAAAGAACAGGAAGCTGACCACCAGAAACAGCCGCACCGGCGGCGTAAATCGCGAGCGTCTTCCATGGGCGAAATCTTTCGGCACCGTGCCGGGTCTCACCGCCATCAGGCCGAGCGTGCGCCACATGCGCGAATCGAACCCGAACGTGTCCTCGAAAAAGTTGCGCGCGAGCATGAACGAACTGCGCCGCATGTCGTCATTCTTCTGTCCGCATGCGGCGCAAAAAACGCCGGCCATCGGCGCGCCGCAGGAAAGACAGGTTGGCGAGCGCGCCTTGCCGGCGGCGTCTGCTTCGCATTCGAGCGCCGCCGCAACGGCGGCGACGCCGCCCGCTTCGCCCTCCGGACCGATATCGATGTCGTCGATGCCGCTCATGCGCCGCCCCTTTGGGGCGAGCGTAACAGGCGCGCGCGCCAAGGAAAAGCGCGGACCTGACGCCGGCGCCTAGAACCGGAAGAGTTTCTTCGCCTCTTTCAGCGCCTTCGGATTGACGCGAGCGTTCGGATTTTCCTGCAGGCGCCATTCGAGAAACCGGCGAAACTCGGGATCGAACACGCCGCGCCCGAGAGCGAGCTGGAGAATGTTGAAATTGCCGCCCGGATTGACCTCGAGCAGCGACGGCCCGGTCGTGGCGAGCGCCACATCCCAGGACTGAAGATGCAAGGTCGGAAACTGCGCCGCGGCTTTCGCGACAACGGACTTCGCCCGCTCGAAATCGGGAAGGACGACGCCTTCAATCGCCGCGCCCGTATCAGGATGCGCGCTCATGGTTTCAGCGCCGACGCCGAAGCCGCGCCGCGCGCCGCCGGCAACGCCGGTCTCGCAGTCAATGGCAGCGATGAGATTGCCCTTGCGACGGAAATTATCGACGCGATTGTCGCCCGCAGGCAGACGCAGGACGCCAAAACGGATATCCACGCCTTCCGGTCCCAGCATGGCGACCAGGCGCAAGCTCGCAATGCGCCCGCCGGTGATTTCGGCGATCGCCGGATGCGGGTCCAGCGCCTCCTGAAACAGGTAACCGTCGTCCTCGACATAAACGCTGATCTCTGCGGCAAGTTCGGCGCCCGTGAAAGCCTCGCCGCTGTCGGCGGTCAGTCGGTCGCCGTCGCGCGCAACGATCTTTACCGCGCCGTCGCCATGGCTGGCGATCGCCGGCTTGCCGAACACCGGCAACGCGCATGACGCAAGAAAAACCTCGATATCTTCCGGCGAATGGAAAGACGGAACGCCTTCAAGCGTTCGGTCGCGGTGAACGACAGCGAGGGTTTTCGGACTCGACAGTCCGGCGCGCTGCATCGCCTCTGCGAAATGGATCTTGTCCTCGGCGACGTTCCAGTCGTCGAGCTCGTTGGCGAGAAAAAACGCGGCGCGCGCGCGATCGTCGCCCATAAACGAGCCGTATTCCGCGCGCGGGCGGTTATAGAGTTCGAAGAACAGATATTCCTCAAAGGTCAGCCCGGTTCCGGCGCTTCTGAGCGCCAGGAAATCCATGACCTGTTTCGTGAGGCTTGCGCCGTGGCGCTCCTGTGCGATTTTCATGTCGCGCATCAAGTCCTGATCGTAGGCTGCGGCCTTGCCGGATAGCGCCATCGTGCAATTCTCCCATGGGTGCTGGAGGCGAGGCCGAGCCTAGATTTTTATGGTTAACGGCGTGTTGATAAGAGGGCGGGGAAGCGCCCGATTCCTATCTTCCGCAAGACGCTTTACATTCGCGCTCATGACCGACTTCGTCACCCGTTTCGCGCCGTCGCCGACCGGCCTTCTGCATCTCGGCCACGCTTTTTCCGCGCTAACGGCGCACGCGGCCGCCAAAGCGGCGGGCGGGCGGTTTTTATTGCGCATCGAGGACATCGATCAGGGGCGCTGCCGGCCCGAATTCGAAGAGGCGATCCATGAAGACCTCGCCTGGCTCGGCGTCGCGTGGGAGGAGCCGGTGCGGCGCCAGTCCGATCATTTCGCGGACTATGCCGCCGCGCTCGAACGCTTGCGTGAGAAAGGCGCCCTTTATCGCTGTTTCAAGACGCGCAAGGAAATCGCCGACGAGATCGCCCGCGCGCCGCACTTAACGCCCGACGGCCCTGAGGGCCCGCAATATACGGGCGGCGCCCTGCCGCCGGATGAAGAGCGCGCGCTCATGGACGAGGGCGCGGCTTACGCCTGGCGGCTTTCCATGAAAAACGCACGCGCGATACTGGGCGATGCGTTCGACAAACTTTCCTTCATCGAGGAAGGATGCGGCCCGAAAGGCGAAACAGGAACAATAAAGGCGACGCCGGAAATTTTCGGCGACCCGGTCGTCGCGCGCAAGGACTTAGGCGCGAGTTACCACATCGCCGCCGTTCATGACGACGCGCTTCAGGGCGTCACCCATGTGATTCGCGGCGAGGATCTCTTTCTGGCGGCGCATCTGCACCGGCTGTTGCAGGCGCTGCTCGATTTCCCGGCGCCCGTCTACCGGCACCACCGGCTGATCACCGACGATAACGGCAAGCGGTTCGCGAAACGCGACAAGGCCGCGACCCTGCAAGCCATGAGAGAAGGCGGCGCGAAGCCTCAGGACATTCGCGCGCGCCTTGGCTTAGGTTAGGGCTTACGCGTTGAGCGTCGAGGAGGTGGTTTCCGGATAACGCGCGCCTGCAACCGCTCCCGGCGGAACGGCCTTCTCGATAGCCGCGATGTCTTCCTGTGCAAGATTGACCTCAAGCGCGCCGATATTTTCATCGAGCCGCGAGAGTTTCTTGGTGCCCGGGATCGGCACGATGTCGCCGCCCTTCGACAACACCCAGGCGAGCGCGATTTGCGCCGGCGTCGCGTCCTTGGCTTTGGCGATCTCGGCGATCTGATCGACCAGCGGCAGATTCTTTTCAAGCGCGCCATTGGCGAAACGCGGGTTCATAACGAGGCGATAATCGCCCGCGCTGAAATCCTTTTCGCTGCGATAGGCGCCGGTAAGAAGTCCGCGCCCCAGCGGCGAATAGGCGACGAATGTCGTTCCGAGTTCTCGGCAGGCGGGGATGATTTCCGCTTCCATATCGCGCGTCACAATCGAATATTCCGACTGCAGCGCCGCAATCGGATGAACCGCATTCGCCTTCTTCAACGTCTCGACGCTGACTTCCGAAAGGCCGATGGCGCGCACCTTGCCCGCTTTTACAAGATCCGCCATCGCGCCGACCGAGTCCTCGACCGGCACTTCCCGGTCGCGGCGGTGCATGTAGTAAAGGTCGATGACATCGATCCCGAGACGCTTCAACGACGCGTCGCAGGCCTGTTTGATATAAGCGGGGTCGTTCGACAGGCCGAGCCAGGTTCCGTCATCCCCACGCTGAATGGCGAATTTCGTCGCAAGAACGACTTCATCGCGATGGTTTTTCAAAAACCCTGAAAGCTGTTCTTCGTTGCGGCCGCTCCCATACATGTCGGCGGTGTCGAAAAAATTGACTCCGCGCGCCAGCGCGCCCTCGAGCACTTCCTCCGCCTTGCTGTTCGACAGCGCCTCTCCGTAAAATTCGGCGAGCCCCATGCAGCCGAAACCAAGTTGCGATACTTCGAGGCCTGAACGGCCCAAAGGAATCTTGCGCATATGCGCCTCCTGCGATTGTCGTGATGTCCGTGAATAGCGTGAGGACGGCGCATGACGCGCGCCGATATGACTTTATCGCATCTTCGAGCCGCGAAGATCAATTCTTGAAATTCACGCCGCGCGTACCTATGTGCCCTCAGCGAGTTCATCGCCGGTAACGCGATAGCGGCCGGTAATTTTCCAGTTGAAAAGCACATCTTCGAGTTTCGGCCCGGCGCCGATATTATGGACAATCATCGGCCGGCCGGATGGCGCGATCCTGTCGGTGACGACGCCGATATGCGGCAGCCAGCCGCCCTGCGCGCCTTTCAGATTCCAGGCGACGATATCGCCGGGAAGATAGGAAGCAGGATCGCCGCTCGCCGGCAGCCTGGCGCCACGCCGCGTGAAAAACGCTTCAAGATTCGGCACGCGGCGGTGATCGATATTCGCATCGGGTCGCGCCAGCCCCCAGTGGTTCGGATAAGCGGCGAAGGCGGTTTTCATGTCTTCATGAACAAGCGCCTGCAGATCTACTCCGGCCGCGCGAAAAACCCTGATGACGACGTCGGCGCAAACGCCGCGATCCGGCGCCACATCGCCCATCGGATAAGCGAGCGTCACATAAGCCGGATCGTAAACGACGCGCTGTTTCGTGCGCTCAATCGCGGCTTCGGAAAGGCGCGAGGCGAACTTATCCTGTGCAATTGCAGGGTGAAGAACCCCCGCCACGAGAATAAAAACCGAAACACATATACAACGCATGCGCAACAATTACCTAACAATTGCGGCAGGCTTATGGCTGCGGATCAACTTGCTTCACAGGTCATATAACTGCCCAGACCCGCCATGCGCTTTCGTATCCAGCGCTCCATTGGATGCTTACGCTCAATGGCCACAGCCAGTGAACGCCGATATGTCCGACACGCATCTTCATATCTCTTCGCTTCTTCATAAGCTTCGCCCAAAAAATTCAACACCATTATTTCATTTGGGGCGAGTTTATCTGCGCGCTCAAGGATGCGAATGGCGGTCTCCGGATCGCCTTCACGCGTATATCCTCGCGCGAGCTGAGCAAAGCCGCTCACGCTAATATAGGGGTTGCCGCCTGCCACCTCTCGGAGAAAATCAAGACGACTTTCGATACCGTCAATATCCCGCGCAGCAATCAACGGCTCCATATTCCAAGCGTCGAATACAAAGCGAAGACCATCATGCGTGGCCGGCGTAACCGCCGTTACATGATCTTCATGAGGGTACTCCTTCAGAACCGTCGCGCCCAGCGACTGATCAGCTCTCGCACATGACGCCGCTATGCTTTCAACGCCATTTCGCGAATCGACTTCTGATGACAGCGATAAAAACAACCGCCGATAGGATGTATTTTCGCAACTCTCCGCGGCGCGTTTCGATATACTTTCCTCATCCCACCAAGCCGAGGCGCCGATAGCAATGACGCCGTTAAACTGCTCAGGTTCTTCCAGCATCGCAAAAAGTACAAACAGCCCCGAAAGCGAGTGGCCGTGCAACACTTCAAACCTCGAAACCGGATAATTCTCAGCGAGGTATGGCCGCAGCACGTCATCGATATAGCCGAGCACATTTTTTGCGCCGCCGCTTGTATCGGGACCGTCGGCGGGTTTTGTCGGCGTAAAGTCCGCAAACCGATCATCGGTCGACACGCCGACAAGCAAAACCGGCGGCGCCAATTCCGCCCATTGCAGAATACCGATCGCCGCGCGGACCGTAGGCAGGTTCCGGTCTTCGTCGAAAACATACACAACCGGCAACAGCGCGCCCTCTCGAGCTTTGCCTAGCAATTCGATCTTTACGTCGCGCGGCGCATAGCCATTACCGCCCAACCCCTCCTGCGCCTGACATGACGCCGTCAGCGCCAGCGCCATATACGCGCCCACAATCACACGCCACATACACACACCTTTCGCCAAATCAGCGGGCATCTTGCGTCAAAAAGCCTTTTCTGCCAATGCTAAGCTATTGCAGAAAAGATTTTTCTATGCGCGAAACCCCCATCAGCGATCCCGTGAAAATGAGACTGCTAACTAATCCAGTGCGTTACGCTATCTGGATCACAACAATAAAGCTGGCGCCCCTAACCGTGCAGCAAATCGGCGCGCAGATTTGCAGAGATCCTGGCTCGCTCTACAGACACATCAACAAACTCGAGAAAGCCGGACTCATTAAGCCGCACAGCGACATACGAACGAAGGGGCGGAAGGCTATCGCCTACACCACTGACCCGAACCCTTATCTTGTTTACGACCCGGACAATCACGAAACGGTAGAGGCGATCATTCGGGTTTGCGAAAACGCAGCACGCCAAGCGGCGCAAGAATCTCGCCAAGCGTTTGAAAGCGGCCGGTGCAGAGTAAGATCATCCACGCGAGACACATTTCTAAAGGCTGACGGTTTTTGGGCTAATGAGGAAGAGCTGCGCCTCATCAATAAAAAGATCGATGAGTTAAGGGAATTGCTGCTTAAACGTACGACGCCCGAAGGGCGCCGGCCAATTCGCCTTACGTTTATCATGAGGCCCGCGCCCCTATAGCGCGCCCAATTGCATCGCTGATGCGACAAAGCGATGGGAAATCGCCCTGCCGGGCGCCTATATTTCACTCAAGAGGAGGCGCGCTATGTACCCAGATCATCCCCTGACCGACGAAGGCGGCATGACGCCAATGGCGTTTGTTTTGAACATTCTATGGCTGGCGCTGGGCGGCGCGGTTGCGGCGCTCGGCTGGTTCGTGGCGGCCTTTTTCATGGCGGTCACGATTGTCGGCATCCCATGGGCGCGCGCCGCGATCGACAACGGCGTCTATACGCTGTGGCCGTTCGGTACGCGCACCATCGACCGCGAACTGATGTTCGGCGAGGAAATCGGCACAGGTCCGCTCGGCTTTCTCGGCAACCTCATCTGGTTCGCACTCGCCGGCTGGTGGCTCGCCCTCGGCCATGTGATCGCAGCGCTGTTTCTCGCGATCACGATCATCGGCATCCCCTTCGCCTGGGCGCATCTGAAACTCGCCGGCTTTGCGCTCTGGCCGATTGGCAGAACGCTCGTTTCGAGCGGTTGGCGGCGACGGGTTTACTAAGGACGCGAGACGCTAGTCGAACATCACATCGACAGGCCAGTCTTCATCCGCCTCGCGCCAGGAAATCGAGCCGACCTTCCAGACATTTTCCACCTTCACAAGGATGAAAGTGTTGACGCCGGTGGCGACGACCTCGCCCGTATCGGAACGAACGCCTGAATAGGCGCTGACAACGGTCGCCATCTCGCCATATTGGCGAATGGCCGATCGGGTCTCGGTTTCGATAAAGCCGATCTGTTCAAGATAAGGACCGCTGCGCTCGACATATTCCTCGACCGTCAATTGAACCGCACGCCCCTCTCCAAGATCGCCGGGAAACGCGACGGTGAAGACCGCCTTCGGCAGGAACAATGCGCGGAACGCATCCCAGTCGCGCGCCTCCCCGACAGGCCCGGAAATCGACGCGTATGTGGCGGCCACCGCAGCCTTGATGTCTTCCGTGTCGCCCGCCCGCGCCGGAACAACGGCGGCGAAAAACACCACGGCGACTACGCTTAAAAATCTGATCATGTTCCCACCCTGTTTGATGCTTGCTGACGCAACCATACCTGATCGCCCTTGATCGACCAAGAAAAAGGGCGGCCTTATCAGCCGCCCTTTGCAATCACGTTTGGATAATATTTCTACTGACCGAGCCTGCCGGCCTCGAGAATCGGAATGCCCGCCTCAGTCGGAATGTAGATCACGTCCTGCTGGTTCTCGCCGAGCTTGTTGATCCAGAGATATCTGAGGTAACCCTCCGGACCACCAAGCCCTTCAGCGACAATACGGTTGGCCTCGGCGACGCCCTTGGCGCGCTCGACCTCCGCCTCGGCGTAAAATCTCGCCGACTCGAGCCGGGCCTTGGCTTCTTCGATCAACACCTTCCGCTCGTTTTCAGCCTGCGCCAGCGCCGCCTTGCCCTGCAGCTCGGCGCGCCAGACATTCCATTGCGGGCCGACGAACATCGCGCCGGCGACAATGATCAGAACAAACACCATCATTGTCATGACAGATCCAATTGAACGCATGGTCTTCTCTCCTTTCACCCCGTGACTTTGTTGTTACGCAACTGGTTTCACAAACAGCTTGGAGCCTTCGGCGCCGGCGATCATTACCTGCGCCCCTTCGGCGAAGTCCTCACCGGTTTCGCTCTCGGCGAGCCAGAGCGTATCGCCGAGCCGAACCTTGCCGGTCCCGTTATGAAAAGCCTGACTGACTGTCGCACGGCGGCCGATCTTCTGCGCGCCGCGTTCGTTGAGCGTGAGGTGGTCCGCCTGCGTCCTGTGAATCCACGGCTTCACTCTTGAAGGCGCGTAGATTGACAGCAAGATTGTAACGACCGCGAACACCAGCAGCTGCAGCTGCCATTGCCCGTCAAGCGGGCCTATATCCAGAAACCCCGCAGCGACCGCCGCAATGGCGGGCCAGAAAAAGTAGGTTGAGCCGGTCAAGAGCTCGATACTGAGCAAAACGACCGCAAACACCCACCAATACCAGAACGGCATCGTCTGCAGAAATTCAATCAGGCTTTCCATGTCATCACCCCTTACTGGCTTCCCTTGCGCTGTTCACTAGGACGCGCTCGGAACCGATCCGCCCGACCGTCGCGGCGCGTTCTTGTCCATCGCTTCCCTGGCGAGCGCGCCGACGCCGCCAATCGTGCCAATGAGAGCGCTCATCTCGGCGGGCAGGATCAGGGTTTTCTGCTGCGGCGAGATCGCCAGCTTCTCAAACGCCTTAACATAGTCCTGAGCGACGAAGTAATTGATCGCCTGAACGTCGCCGGCTGCAATCGCCTCCGACACCATCTGCGTGGCTTTCGCCTCGGCTTCGGCTTCCCGCTCGCGCGCTTCGGCGTCGCGGAAAGCAGCCTCTTTACGACCCTCTGCTTCGAGGATCGCCGACTGCTTCTCCCCCTCAGCCCGCAAGATCGCCGACTGCTTCTCGCCTTCGGCGGTGAGGATTTCCGCGCGCTTCAGCCGCTCGGCTTTCATCTGCCGCGCCATCGCCTCGGTGATGTCGGCGGGCGGTTCGAGATCCTTGATTTCAACGCGCGTGACCTTGACGCCCCAGGGCTGGGTCGCCGCGTCAATAACGCGCAACAGCCGTTCGTTGATGTCGTCCCGGTTCGACAGCACCTCGTCGAGATCGAGGGAACCGATCACTGTACGGATATTCGTCATTGAAAGGTTCGAAATCGCGCGCGTCAGGTTATGCACTTCATAGGCCGCCGCAGGCGCATCCATCACCTGAATGAACGCCACCGCATCGGTCCGCACGAGAGCGTTGTCGCGGGTGATGACTTCCTGGCTCGGCACATCGAGCACTTGCTCCATCATGTTCATCCGCCGCCCGACCCTGTCGAAAAACGGCACGAGAAAATGCAAGCCCGGCTTGATCGTTTTGGTATACCGACCGAAACGCTCAACGGTGAACTCGAAGCCCTGAGGCACGATTTTCATCGTGTTGAGCATCAAGATGACGGCGAGGACAACCAGCCCCGCTAGGAATAATTCGAATCCCATAGTCTCTCCCTTCTGTTGTTCGCGTCTTTGAGATCGTGACGATGAGCCGCCGCCGCCAGACTTGAATTTTGGATATTTTGCACTACCTGCTTGAAATCCCGTAGTTTTTCCCGAGAAAACACACACCCGGCCCGCTGCGGCGGCGCTGCGTCAGGCGCCGAGGAAAGCGCAAGCGCAGCGCTTTAGGCCCCTATCGAGTCGGTTAATCCCGCGTTAAAATCAGCCCATGGGTATGACGTGGACACTCGGCCGACGCTTCAGGCTCGCCGCCGGCCAGGCGGTTTGCAGCCTAGCCGCGCTCGGCTTTGCGAGCGCCCAGGCGACGATCCCGGAGGCGGTCAACACCGGCAAGCGCTGGGAGGTCTACAAGGAAAGCTGGACCGCGGAAGACGAGGCCGGCTACGCCGAATTCGTCCAGGCCATCGGCCGCTCGGACTGCACATCCCTTCCGTCCTGTCTTGAGAATGAAGCCAATCCCTACCGCTCCCAGAGCGATCCGGTGCTGCGCGGCGACTGCGCAGACATGGCCTATGTCTTGCGCGCCTATTACGCCTGGAAGAACGGTCTGCCTTTTTCCTTTCAGAACGCCATGCGCACCGCCGACGGCGCTCGTCAGGATATCCGGTATTCTTCCGAAGGAAATGTCGTCACCCATCGCCGCAGCGTCAGAAACTATGTGACGAACGCCCATACGTTTCTGAAAAGCATCGGCGGGCAAGTTTCGACCGCCATGTTCCGCACCCATCCGGAAACCGGCGGCGGCCGCACCCATGACGATTTCTATCCCGTTGAGGTCTCCCGGGAGTCCGTCAAGCCCGGCGTAATCGCCTATGACATCTACGGTCACGTGGGTATTGTCTATGACGTGCTCGACGACGGCCGCGTGCTGATTATCGCTTCGCACCCGGATCAAT
This sequence comes from uncultured Parvularculaceae bacterium, assembly GCA_913055785.1. GTDB lineage: Bacteria > Pseudomonadota > Alphaproteobacteria > Caulobacterales > Parvularculaceae > Hyphococcus. The sequence goes on from CAJXLJ010000005.1 coordinate 75,313, forward strand.
CCGTGACGCGCTCGACTTACGGCCCGAACTTCATGCGTTCAAAGCCGGAGCTTGGCGCCGGCCTCAAGGCGTGGCGGCCGATCTTTGTGGAAGGGGCGGAAAAATCCGAAGACGGCTCGCTTGTCGGCGGCGAGCTTCGCGCCGCAAGCAACGAGGATATCGAGGACTTCTCCCTCGAACAGTATTACGGCAATGTCCCGCACCCTTCAGGCGTCTGGCATTACGGCGAGTTCCGTTTCCAGGATCGCACCCTCAAATATTACGATTACGTCCGCCGCAAGCTCGCGGCCCCGGGCTTCGCCTACGACCCGACCGAAGAACTGCGCTTCGGCCTCGAGACCATCTGCGGCGCGATCAAGGCGCGCAAAGTCGCCGTCGACAGCGCGCTCATGTCAAACATTCACTTAAAGCCGCACCCGAAGAAACTGCCGCCCAACATCTACGGGACCTATGGCGAGTGGGAGGAATATTCGACTCCGTCGCGGGATGCGCGCCTCAAGGTCAGCTTCATCGAACTGCGCCGGGAAATGCAGGAACTCGTCAAACATGTCGAGGAAGGCGATCCGAGCGTTCGCTATGAAGGTGAAAACCTCGCCGACGATCTGCTGAAGGCTTTCAACGAGGAAAAGGACGCCTGCACGATCACCTATTGGCGGTCCGACAAGACCCGCATGCGCTTGAACCTCGCGCATGTGATGGACCGTCTCTTCGAGCTTTCATTCGACCCCTATCACTGTCCCGAGCGGCGCTGGGGCGCGACCGGCGCGGAGCTGGAATCCTGCACTGACGACGCAGAAAAAGAGCAGTGGCACAACGCCCTCAAGTTCCTGCGCTATCAGGCCGAACGCACCTATGACGTGCGCATGGATTTCGCCCTCCATGAACTGAAGCCGCCCATGATCGCGCCGCCGGAAGACGGCGGGCTCGGCGTCGAGGCGCCGGCGGACGCTGACATCCGCGCCTATCTCGTCTCGCTGACGGGACCGCTGCTTGCGGATTTCGAAGGCGAGCCGGAGCTCGTTTATATCGACTTCGATCCCGGCGAGGGGAGCGTGTTCCTTCCCGCATGGCACGCAAGGTTGAAATCCGGCGCATCCCGTTGACGGCGCTGCGTCATTTCGCGGGGGCCCAATCCGCGCTCGCGGGCCTAAAAAGAGCGCAATCGCCGCTCGTCATACGGCGGAAAGGCTGTTCACATGGACCGACTGGTTTTCTTCCTTATTCCCATTGCGCTCGCCGCAACGGCGATCATTCTGGCCGTCGGCATTTATTCCCTCGCCCGCGGCGGGTCTTTCGCCAAGGCCAACTCCAACAAGCTGATGCGGCTGCGGGTGATCGCGCAAGGCGTCGCCATCGCCTTGATGGCGCTGTTTCTCATCCTGATCGGCAAAGGGCCGGGGAGCTGATCGCGAAGGGGGCCGCCGTCAGCTCGCGGCTTCTCCCTCATCGAGATAGGCGCTGAAATCCTCAAGCGCCTCGAGCCATAAAAGCAGGCCTTCGTAAAAGACGTCGGCGTCGTCCGGCGCGCCGACCGAAACCACGTGATCGATCATCGGCGCGCCCTCGGCGTTGAGGAACGCACGCCCCGCCGGTTCCTGCAGGTTCCATTGATTGATCCGTTCCAGCGAAAAGCCGGCTGCATCGTCGAAGGCGGCGCTGAAGACGAATTCCGTGCAGCGCGCCTCGCCGCAATTAAACCCTTCCACAAGAAAACGGTGGCTCCAGGCCTCGGCGGCGAGGGCGTAGGCGTCGACGATCTCCGCGGTAAAGGACTGTTCTTCAAAGACCGCAGCCGCCTCCTCGATGGTCATGCCGGGCTCGGCGCCGGCGCCCGCCTCCTGCGCGACGGCTTCGCCGAAGAAAGCGGCCATCGCCGCCAGAAACAAAAAGACGTTCCGGTTCATAAACCCTCCGCTCGCCCGCCGCCGCCCGGATAAGCGGAAATCTGGGCTAAAAGGAGGCGCCGGAATACGTTGAAAGGCGTCATTCCTGTCGCTATGGTCCGCCGCGAATTTCATGGGAGCGGCCTTTCCGGTTCCGTCCCAGCCCCCTCTGCGTCCTGTCAGGAGAACCGCATGAAGATCCTCGTGCCTGTCAAACGTGTGATCGACTACAACGTCAAAGTCCGGGTGAAATCGGACGAGAGCGGCGTCGACCTCGCGAATGTGAAAATGTCCATGAACCCGTTCGATGAAATCGCCGTCGAAGAGGCGATCCGCCTGAAGGAAGCCGGAACCGCCGAAGAGATCGTGGCGGTGTCGATCGGGCCGGAAAAGGCCCAGGACCAGATCCGGCAGGCGCTCGCCATGGGCGCCGACCGCGGCATCCTCATCAAGACCGACGCCGAGGTCGAGCCCCTCGCCGTCGCAAAGCTCCTCAAGGCCGTGGTCGACGAGGAAAAGCCGGAACTTGTCATTCTCGGCAAGCAGGCGATCGACGACGATTCGAACCAGACCGGCCAGATGCTCGCCGCGCTGCTTGGCTGGGGTCAGGGCACCTTCGCCTCGAAAGTCGAAAAGACCGACGGCAAGCTCAACGTGACCCGCGAGATCGACGGCGGCCTCCAGACCGTCTCGCTCAACCTGCCGGCGATCGTCACTACTGACCTGCGCCTCAACGAACCGCGCTACGCCTCGCTCCCGAACATCATGAAAGCGAAGAAAAAGCCGCTCGATGTGAAAGAGATCGCCGACTACGGCGTCGACATCGCGCCGCGCCTTGAAGTCATCAAGGTCACCGAGCCGCCGAAGCGCGAAGCGGGCGTGAAGGTCGAAACCGTCGCGGAACTCGTCGACAAACTGAAAAACGAAGCGGGAGTGATTTAAGATGGCGGTTCTTGTTGTTGCCGACGTCCACGGAAACGCAATTGACGATTCCACCCACAAGACCGTCACCGCTGCGAAAGCGATCGGCGGCGATGTCGATATTCTCGTTGCCGGCGACGGCGCGGGCGAGGCGGCGGCTGCGGCCGCGAAGATCGCCGGGGTCCGCAAGGTGCTGCACGCCGACGATCCGGCCTACGCCCATCGCCTCGCCGAACCGCTCGGCGACCTGATCGTCAAGCTCGCCGGCGGCTATGACGCGATCCTCAAGACCGCGGCGACCACCGGCAAGAACGTCATGCCGCGCGTCGCGGCGCTGCTTGACGTCATGCAGATTTCCGAAATCGTCGCGGTCGAGGCGCCGGACACCTTTGTCAGGCCGATCTACGCCGGCAACGCCATGCAGACAGTGAAGTCGAACGACGCCAAGAAAGTCATCACCGTGCGCGCCACCGCCTTCAAGGCGGCCGAAGAAGGCGGCTCGGCGAGCGTTGAAGCCGTCGACGCCGCCGGCGACCCGGGCCTTTCAAGCTTCGTCGGCGAGGAACTGACGAAGTCCGACCGGCCGGAGCTCACCGGCGCCAAGATCGTCATTTCCGGCGGCCGCGCCCTCGGCTCTTACGAAAATTTCGAGAAATACATCTTCCCGGTCGCCGACAAGCTCGGCGCCGCGGTGGGCGCTTCGCGCGCCGCCGTCGACGCCGGCTATGTGCCGAACGACTACCAGGTCGGCCAGACCGGCAAGGTCGTCGCCCCGGAACTTTACATCGCCGTCGGCATTTCCGGCGCGATCCAGCACCTCGCCGGCATGAAGGACTCGAAAGTCATCGTCGCCATCAACAAGGACGAAGAAGCGCCGATCTTCCAGGTCGCGGATTACGGTCTTGTCGCCGACCTCTTCAAGGCGCTGCCGGAGCTTGAAGCGGCGCTCTGACAGATCAGACAGTGCGATTTGAAAAAGCCCCGCTCCGGCGGGGCTTTTTGTTACTCTTCTTCCATGAACGCTGTCGCACCGTCCGGATGCGCGGCGATGATCGCCATCATGAGATTCGCAATTTCCTCATCCGTCGCGGAGGGAGAGCCTTCAGTCGCGCGTTTTTGCTGCGCTTCGCCGCTGACGCCGCCGCGGGTGCCGACCTGATGAGCGATGATGAGATCGAGATAAGGGAAAACCGCTAGCAAATGGCCGCGATTACCCGTCGCGAAATAGGCCGGTTCGCGGGTTCCCATAGAACCGTAACGGCGCGAACCCGGTCGATCGACCTGCCAGAGAAAGCCGTAATCGCCGAAGCCGGTTTCGGAATATTGTTCAGGCCGGCCAATACTCGTGTCGATTCCGTCAAGACTTTGAAGCGCCCATTCGTGAGAAAAGATACGGCGCGATTTCCATTTCCCGCAAGCGGAGTAGAGAACGCCATACCGGGCGAGGTCGCGGGTCGAAATATTGAACATATAGGCGCGGTGTTCCGAGACGTTATTGAAATGCTGCTCTGCAGGGTGGTCCTTCGTCGTGTACTCGACATCGCTTAGTCTAAAGTCCTGCATGCCGATAGGCTTTGCTATTTCTTGCTGGAACAAAGCGCCGATTGATTTGCCTGACGCCTGTTCGACAATCGTGCCGAGCGCGTTGAAATCCCAGTTATTATATATCCACATGGCGCCCGGCTTGAAGGCCCCCGCGCCGGCATTTCGTTTTTGCTCGTCAAGCGAGGCGCGCACCCGCTTCCATTGGCCAACCTCATAAAGAGCTGAATGGTAAATCTGCGAACGCGAATGCAGGAGATCGCGTAACGTTGCGGTTTTCTCCATGTCAGTCAGCGGCGGGTCGATATCGTCAATGCCAAGATCGGCGAGAGTGTCGTCGAGCGACAACTTCCCGTCATCCACCAGCACGCCGACCAGCGAATTAAGGAGCCCCTTGCGCACCGATTGCGCCGTGAACCGTTCTGCGCTGTCGCCCCAGTCTGCAATCAACCGTCCCTTGTGGACAACAACGACAGACGCCGATTGCATGATTTCAAATTTGCTCTTTGCATCGAGCAGCGTTTCGGCGTTCCAGCCATAGGCTCCCGGAGCGACCGGGCGCCACTCTCGGCCAGGATAGGTTTCGACCTTCCTGCAGGCGTCCCAGGATTCAGCGTTTGCGGGCGCAGCGGCCCCCGCCGCCAGAGCAATCGCGAAGGCGGTGATAATGACTTTTTGCATGACGCATCCTCGTTACAGCACGCCCTGAACATATGGGCTGTCGCCGCATCCGCACGCGTTAGTTTGTCCCGTTTTCCTTATCAGGACAGTATTTCACGCACCGGACCGAGGCCGGCGACACGCCATACTCCTCCTTGAAGGCCCGATAAAACGCCGACCGCGATCTAAACCCAGAAAGCAGCGCAACCGCTTCAATAGACGTTTCCGTCTCTTCAGGGGACGCCAGAAGTCGGCGGGCGGCGGTGAGCCGTTCGCGATTTAAAAACCGCACAAACCCGCCGCCCGTCTCCCGGTTGATCGTCGCGGACGCTGCGGCAGGTGAAACTTTCGCGGCGGCGGCGAGATCGGCCAGCCTGTAATCCGGCTGCAAATAAGCCTCGCCATCGGTCAACGCCGAGCGCAACCGCTCGATATTGAGCGCCGGGGCCCTCTGGTGGGACGCCACCACCCAGCCATTCGCCAGGCGCCGCGCGGCAAACGCCACCACGGCGAACGCTACAGCCGACAATGTCAGCGGCACCACCCCGGAAAGCATCGCGATATCCGGGAGCGCCATTCGGGTGATCTGCGCCATATGAAGCGCGGCGGCGCCGGATAGAAGCGCCAGAGCAGCGAGCGGCGGACGCATGTTCGTTTGTTGCAGGCGCCGCCATCCGGCTATTGCGGCGGCGGCGGAATAAGCGATCTGAACAAGCACCGCCGGACGGATATCGGACCACTGCATTGCTGCAAAAATGAACGCTGCAGCGGCCGCCGGCGCGATAACAGCGCCGACCCGCGCCTTCATTTTGATGATCGCCGCGAACAGAAGATAGAAAAGCGGTCCCGCAGCCAGCGTAAGAGCGGCTTCCGCCGCCTCCAGAACCGCGCTGTTCTCAATGACGCCGAAATTCTGCATTGAAACGATGAAGACCGCGGCGGCGCCGATTAGCGCCAGCCCGCCCGCCAACGGATAAAGCGTGTTTTTGCGCCAGCCGGCCAGCGTGAAACCGAAACTTAACACCATAAGGTTGGCGGCGCCCGCAATCCCCAGCGCCAACGCCAATAGGTAATAGATATTCATCGGCCCTGCATCCTCAAAGCTGCGTTCAAAGCCTTGCAAATTTCAGCCATCGCCGCCAGCGCGCAGGCGATAAACCGCCGCCAACGAGCGGAGAAATGAAAAAGCCCCGCTCCGGCGGGGCTTTTTGTTTGCGCGTCCTGATATGGCCGCGCCTGCTTGGCGACGCCTCACCGCTATCAACGTTTTTTGCGCTCTACGTGGCTCTTCAACCGCCCCAGCGTACCGTCCCATTGACGCGCCACATCGTCCAGCCAGCCCATGGCCTGACGCAGCCGTTCAGGACGGGCGACAAACCGCACCTCGCGCCCGCACCGCCGCGCCTCAATGAGCTTGGCCCGTTCAAGCACATGGAGATGACGCGTTACAGCCTGTCTGGTGATCGGCAGGCCGACGGACAGCTGAGTAATGGAGCCGCCATCGCCAAGACGCGCCAGTAAATTGAGCCGCACGGGGTCGCCGAGCGCCGCAAACACTACTGCACGATCAGCCTTCGACATGATGTTTCAGATTTCCGGCCTGTATTTCCCACCCGCCGGCGTTGTCGCGCAACATGGAAACCCGCCGTTCTTCGGGCAATGCGGCGAAGCCGGTTTCGGTGACCGTGACCAACGTACCGCCGTCCTGCGCTTGAAGCGTGAATTCAACCGTAAGCCAAACCGTATCCGGTCCGACGTCCTCGCCCGGCGGGCAATCCGGCCAGCGAAAGACGAAGCGCCGGAACGGCTCCATCACCTCAGTAACGGAAGTCCACGGCACGCCTTCATGGCCGGGGTAGGTCATCTTGCCAGTGGTCGTCTCGCCGACCACAAAGGGCCCATCCAGCTGCACGCGGAACCATTCGCCAAACGCCGACGCATCGGACAGCGCCTCCCATACGCGCTGCGGTTCAGCATCAATGTGGATCTGACGGGTAATGCTGTCGTCTTCCATATCGCCTCCCTGATCTTTCAACCAGCACATTGCATGTCTGATCAGCAATATGCAACCTTTTTGTTGCGCATTACAGGCGTTTAATCCGGCCGTTTCTCATTGCCGCAGTAACACGCGCGCCGCCGCAAGAACCGGGTCGTTTTCCAGCGCCCCGGCGCGCACAGTCGCTCCAGCATCAAAGGAGCAATCACATGTCCTTCATCATCAGCGGCCTCGACCCGCAAGAGTTCAAACCCCTCTTCGGCCTCTCCGATGAGGACCTCGCCGAGCGCGGCGTCGTACGCAAGACGGCGAGCGCCATGCCGGGCTTTCCCTGCCGCGTCACGCTTGAAGACGCCGAACCCGGCGAAAGCGTGCTTCTGATGAATTATGAAAGCCACAAAGCCGATACGCCCTATCGCTCCGCTTACGCCATCTATGTACGCGAGAACGCGCTCGCTGCGCCGGTCTTTACAAACGAGCTGCCGCCGGTTTTTAAAAACCGCCCGATTGCGCTCAGGATTTTCAATACTGCCGGCAATCTCATCGGCGCCGATATGGGCGTCAATGACGACCTGCCGGTGAAAATCGAAAAAGCGTTCGAGAACCCGGAAGCGTCTTATATCCACGCCCACAACGCCATGCATGGCTGTTTCGCCGCGGAGGTCCGACGCGCATAAGCCTCAGCGATATTCCGGGTTGGGATGATCGAAACGGCAGCCGGCAGCCCATCCGGCGCGCTGGTTGCCGTAGGCGGGAACGCCGCCGGCGTCTTTCAGCAATCGCGCGAAGTGCAGCAAGTTCCAGGTCATGAATGTCGTGTTGCGCTGGGTGAAATCATTGTCGTGCCCGGCGCGCGTTCCGTTCTCGAGCTCGTCGCCATAGCTCGGCCCCGGCCCCGCCTCACCGATCCAGCCGGCGTCGGCCTGCGGCGGGATCGTGAAACCCACATGCTGCATGGAGTAAAGGACGCTCATGGCGACATGTTTGATCCCGTCCTCATTGCCGGTGATGATGCAGCCGCCGGTCTTGCCGTAGAAAATGTACTGCCCCTGATCGTTGTGCTGGCCTGAATGGGCGTAAAGCCGCTCGATCAGCTTGGCGCATTCCGAAGAATGTTGCCCGAGCCAGATCGGCGTGCCGATCACGAAGATGTCCGCGCTTTTCAGCTTTTCCCAAATTTTCGGCCAGTCGTCCCGTTCCCAGCCATGCTCGGTCATGTCGGGATAGACGCCGGGCGCGATGGCGTGATCGGTAAAACGCACCCGCTCCACGGCGACGCCCTGCTTTTCCATGATGGCGCCTGAGACGTCCATCAACAGGTCGGTGTGCGACGGCTCGGGCGTCTTTTTCAGCGTGCAGTTGATGAACATCGCTTTGAGATCGTCATAAGCCGCCGGCGGGCGCGGATTGTCTGACATGCCTGGCCTCCCCTGAGTTGCGGACGTCGCCAGTGTGCAGTTTCGGAACCGTCATGTGAACCCGCGGGCGGCGATTGTGATGTGCGCGGCAATCCGCCTTGCGGCGCCGATGACGGTGGCGGGCGGTCAGGCGAAGCGTTATAGTTTCAACAGGTTGAAACGCCGATTGAAAAAGGAACACAACGTGGCGGAGATCAGAAAAGTCGGCGTGATCGGCGCCGGGCAGATGGGGAACGGCATTGCGCATGTCTGCGCGCTTTCCGGATATGATGTGCTGCTGAACGATATCGATCCGGCGCGCGCGGAAGACGCGCTGGGGCTGATCGAAAAAAACCTCGCGCGGCAGGTCGAGAAGGGAAGCATCGACGGCGCGTCAGCGGAGGCGGCCCGGAAACGCATCGCCGGCGCCGGTTTCGATGCGCTCGCCGATTGCGACCTCGTGATTGAATCCGCCGCTGAAAATCAGGCGATCAAGAAAGAGATCTTCGTTGCGCTGTCGAAGGTGCTCAAAAAAGACGCCGTCATGGCGTCGAACACCTCGTCGATTTCGATCACAGGGCTCGCCGCATCCTCCGACCGGCCGGAAAAATTTATCGGCATCCATTTCATGAATCCCGTGCCGGTGATGAAACTGGTCGAAGTCATCCGCGGCATCGCGACGTCGAAAGAAACCTTCGAAACCACGAAGACCTTCGTCGCCAGCCTTGAAAAAACCATGGCGGTCTCAGAGGACTTCCCGGCGTTCATCGTCAATCGCGTGCTGATGCCGATGATCAACGAGGCGATCTACACGCTTTATGAAGGCGTCGGCTCTGTCGAAGCGATTGATACGGCTATGAAACTCGGGGCCAATCATCCGATGGGGCCTTTGCAGCTCGCCGATTTCATCGGCCTCGACACCTGCCTTGCGATCATGCAGGTTCTTTATGAAGGGCTGGCGGATTCGAAATACCGACCCTGTCCGCTGCTGGTGAAATATGTCGAAGCCGGCTGGCTCGGCCGCAAAACCGGGCGCGGCTTTTACGACTATTCAGGCGAAACGCCGCAGCCGACGCGCTAGCAGGGCGATCATCTTTTGGCCTGAATCGGCGTTTATCGTCTGCGGCCCCCACGCGCCAATGGCGCCGCCCAGTTTACTAACAAAGGAGAAAAACATGTCCGTCGCACGCGTTACAGAAATCATCGCCGGCTCTTCCAAGAGCTTTCAGGACGCTATTGAAAATGGCATCGACCGCGCCAACAAGACCCTGTCGAACATTGAGGGCGCATGGGTGAAGGATCAGTCGATCATCATGGATAACGGCAAGATCAAGGAATACCGCGTGATCTTGAAGGTCACCTTTGTACTGAAAGACTAGGGCGCCCGCCGCCCCGCGAACAAAAAGGCCGCTCGAACGAGCGGCCTTTTTCATACGCCAAGGCGCAATCTCAGGGCGTGTGAACAATCGTCAGGTTGAGCATGTCAAGCAGTTCGGGCGGCGTCATGTCCTGACTCTGAAACACAGACAATGGGACCGGCGCCGCCGGCTGCAGATTAATCTCAATCGTTCCGCCCTGCTCAATGAAGCTCGCCAAAGCCTCTGCATACTGTGCAATGCGCGGATCCACTTGCGCCGCCTGCGCCGCCGACATGCGGATCATCGCCGGCGCCGATTGACGCAAGTCCGCCGCCGTCCCGCCGGTCTCTTCCGCGGCCAGCGCGAACAGCTTGTCGAGCAACGAGACGTCTGTGATCGAATAGGAAAAACCGGTCAGCGCCACCTCATTCAAGAACGCGGCGTTCTCGCCGAAGGCGTCAGGTCCGAACGCCGCCCATTCCGCGAGCGAAGGCCCGTCCAGCCCGACAGAAACCGCATCCGAGTAAAGGCTGACGACCTCCCCATTGGCGCCCGCATTCAAGACGCCGTTTTCGCCGTTCCAGTTCCAGGAAAAATCGCCGTTCGTATCAACCGTGTCCAAACCAAGCGATGAAATCGCCGACCGGAATTTCAGGAATTCCTGGGCGCCGGCTTCCGGCGTCATCCCGGCGCCGGTCTCGCTCATGAAGAGATCCATCATGGCGCCGACGGCGAACGACCAGCCATCGTAACGCCCCTGCAGGTTGGCGGGAACCAGCCAATAGAAATCATAGGCCCCGACTTCCATGCGCTCCATGGCCTGCACAGGCACGCCGTTCCAGCTTTCCTTAAAGCCCAGGGTCGTCGACGCGCCTAAATCGATGAGATCGGTTTCCGTAATCGGCGGCAGCTCCCAGCGCGCGAGCCATTCAAGCCCGCCGCTGACATCGAAGCCGTGCGTCTCGTAAGAAAGCGTTTCCTGCACCACGTCGATGCCGTCATAGGCCGACGCCAACACCGCAAGCGGGTTTTTCGCCGCCGTTTTCAATGCATCGCGCGCATGCGGCTGAAGAATCTTGTCATCGAGCGGGTCCGCGTCATCGCCGTTGAAGATATCGCCAATCGAGGCGACGATCTCGTCGGCGGAAGTCACGACGTACCGCATGTTTCTGGCCTGAGCGTAGTCGAGCCGGCCGCCATCGTAACCGCGCTCGAAGCCTTCGCCGACTTCCAGCGACGCCATCGCGCCCTGATTGTTGTAAGCCTTCACCGAGAAGTTCGAAAACGCAGCGCCGTCATACGCAAAGGACGACATCAGCGCCGCCGCCATCCGGATGAAGCCGGCGTCTTCGGGCGCCTCGGCGTTTTCCGGCAGCGTCGCCGAGCGAGCCGAAAGTCCGGCGAAGACAAGCTTGTCGATATTGAACGAAAGGTTCTGCGCGCCGCCATCCCACTGCGCGCCGTCGAGCCAGACGCCCTCAAGCGCCATGCGGTCGAAGAGACGCTGCTTGGCGGGCGCGGTGGCCGCGCCACTGAAGACCGCGTCCATGGATGCGGCATCGCCGTTCCAGATTTTCGCCTGGGCGACTCGCAGTTTGACTGGCGCCGCCTCAAGGGAAAACGAAAGGCCGTCAACCACCATCGCGCCCGATGCGGCGTCGAAGGCGGCGTTTTCGTAAGCCGCCGTCACGCCCGCCGGCAGAGCCGCAAAAAAGGCGTCGACATCGAACGGCTGCGCCGCCGGCGCGGCGTAAGGAACGGTCAGCAGATCCGCCGCGGTCAATGCAGGCGGCGCGGTTTGCGTCGCGCAGGACTGAAGCGCTGCAAGGCTGACAGCGGCGATCAACGCATGGCGAAATGACATGAGAACCCCTCTCCCCGATCAAGATCGCCCTTAGCCTCGCAAATAAAAAGCGGCGCCACAAGCAAGGGCGCCGCCGTTTAAAAAAGCCGAAGTAAGTCCGGCGATTACTTCTTGTGCGTGACGGTCAGATTGAGGGTGTCCGGCAGCGCCATGGGGTTGATCGCGCCCGCCTGAAGGTCGGCGAGCCCCACGGGCTCTTCCGGCTCGGCGTTAATTTCCAGCGTTCCGCCCTCGGCGACGAAGTTCGCAACTGCATTCACGTAGTCGGTGAATCTCGGATTCATCTGCGCGAATTGGGCGCCTGAAAGCCTGATCATCGCCGGCGCCGACTGCCGCAAATCATCGCCTGTGCCGCCCATCTGCAGGGCCGCCAGATCGAAAATCGCGTCGAGCGCTTTTTGATCGACGATTTTAAGATTGAAATTCTTGAAGGTCGTTAGCGATGCGGCGGCGTTTTCCTCGCCGTCTGCTTTCGCCTCACCGATGTCCTTCAACTTCAAACCGCCAAGCGCAAAGCCCATGGAGAAATCGCCAAGGCCTTTGGTTTTCGTGGCGTATTCAAGATCGCCCGAACCGCTTTCAGGATTCCAGATCCATTCCGCATAGCCGTCGCCCGTCACCTTGTTGAGGCCATGCTTTTTCAGGATGCTGAGAATTTCGGTGTCCTCATCGGCTGCATAGGCCGTGAAGTCATAAGTCGCGCCTTTGGTGTCGGTACGAATTTTCGACGGAATGAGCCAGGTGAATTCCGCAGCGCTGACGGTCGCTTCCTTCACCACGGCGGCGCGCTTGGCGCCGATATAGGTTTCCATATCCACCGCTTTCATCGTGCCGAAATCGATCAGGTTGCGCTCGCTGACCGGCGGCTCTTCACCTTTGAGGCCCCATTCCATGAGACCGGAGAGATCGATGCCCCGCCATTCCATCGATTTCATCACGACCCGCTGGTTTTCCGGCGCAATCAGGGCCCGCAGCGGGCTGTTCAGCAACATCGAGCCTTCCGGCCCCATGGACGCCGCCATAGCCATCAGCGTCTCATCCGTATGCGACACGCGATATTCAACATCATTGGCGATCACCGCCTGCAGCTTGCCGCCGCCAAGACCGACAATACGCAGGTCGGGCGCAGACATCTCCACCGCCGGCGAATCCGGTTTCGCCGCATCGAACGAAATATCCTTGAAGTAGAGGCCCGCGAGGTTAAACGAATTAAAAAACCGCGCCGCATCATTGCCGGTGTGGTCGCCTTCGCCGCCGCCCTGACGCACCGCCAGCTGGTCAAGCTCGACGCCGCCGATGCTGAACTTGCCCTCCTCCTCATCGAACCCCTCCGCCGACACGTTCAGCAGGCGAACTTTCTGGAAAACGGTTTCGAACGGCGCACTGGGCGTAGCGTCCGTCGCCGATTTGATGCGTTCGATAGCGTCGAGGTCGAGACCGTAAAACTCGGCGCGCTCGACCAACAGCGCCTCGCCGTCATCGGCGTCGGCGAAACGAAGATTGGAGAGCACCGTCGCACCGATCTTGCTGTCGAAACTGGCGCTTTCGTAGGTCGGGCGTTTGCTTTCCGGCAGAAGCGCGAAAAACGCGTCAATATCGACCTCTTCAGCGCCCTGCAGGCGAAACGCCTTGTTGAGCGGCGAACTGGCGCTGGTCTTGGCGGCTTCGACGCTGGTCGCCGTTTCAGGCGAGGCTTCGTCTTTCTTTCCACAAGCGACAAGCGCAAGCGCTGCGACGCCGGCAAGCAGCGTTTTTGAAAATTTCATGTTGCGGTCTCCCTTTGCGATTTTCCCCTCGCCCGCGCGGCGATCCGTTGCGAGCCTGTCCTAGGCGGTTTGGCTTTCAAGGCAAGGCCGATTCCACCAATTTCACGGCCTCCTGGCTCATCCAGTCGGCCTTGCCGATTATCCGGCCGATCTCGCGGCCTTCCGCATCGTAAAGAATACTGACCGGCAGCACATTGGCGCCCATGGCGCTCGCCATGATAAGCCGTTGATCCGTATATAAATCGAGTGCGTCTATATGATGACGCGCGAGGAAGGCCCGGGCCTTGTCCGGTCCGCTCGGATCGGCGGCGATCGCCACCACGGCGAAACGTTTCTCCCCGAATTTTTCCTGCAGCGCATTTAAGGAGGGCAATTCCTCAATACAGGGCAGGCAAAGGGTCGACCAGAAATTGACCAGCACCGCCTTGCCGCGGAAATCCTTCAGAGTCGTCTCTCCGTCCGCATGGTCGAAAGCGATATCCGGCGCCCCGCGCGGCGGAAAAGCGTATTCGAAATCGGCCATTTCGCCGACCAGAAGAGCGGGGTTCTGCTTCAGCGCGGACGGCGGAGCCGCTTCCTGCGGCTGGACGCTGGCGGCGATTATCAAGTAGACGAGCCCGGCCGCGCCGATCCCGCCCCAGGCGAGAAGCCAGAATCGCGGATTTTTTAGCGCCTCCACAAACCGGTCCCTTTCCGTCACAATGACAACGCTATGACAAATAAGCCCAAGAGCGCAGAAAACCAGATGTGGGGCGGGCGATTTTCCCGCGGCCCGGCGGCGATCATGGAGGAAATCAACGCCTCCATCGATATCGACCGGCGGCTCGCGGCTGAGGATATCGCCGGCTCGAAAGCCCATGCGGACATGCTCGCCGCCGCCGGGATCATCTCGCGCGACGATAATCAGGCGATCCAGAAGGGGCTCGACGAGATCGCCGGCGAAATCGGGCGCGGCGCGTTCGCGTTTTCAAAAGCCCTTGAAGACATTCACATGAATATCGAAGCGCGCCTGAAAGAGCTGGTCGGCGAACCGGCGGGCCGCCTGCACACTGCGCGCTCGCGCAACGATCAGGTGGCGACCGATTTTCGCATGTGGGTGCGGCGGGCCTGCGACGAGGCGGAAGCGGGACTGAAGGCGTTGATGCGCGCGCTGGCCGCCAAGGCCGACGAATACGCCGATGCGGTGATGCCCGGCTTCACGCATCTGCAAACAGCCCAGCCGGTGACGTTCGGCCACCATCTTCTCGCCTATGTGGAGATGTTTTCCCGCGACGCCGGCCGTTTCGCCGATGCTCGCAAACGCATGAACGAATGCCCGCTTGGCGCGGCGGCGCTCGCCGGCACATCGTTTCCGATCGACCGCGATGCGACGGCGGCGGCGCTCGGCTTTCACAAACCGGCCGCGAATTCCCTCGATGCGGTTTCATCGCGCGACTTCGCTCTTGAAACCCTGTCGGCCGCAGCGATCGCAGCAACGCATCTGTCGCGCCTCGCCGAAGAGCTGGTGCTGTGGACGTCGCCGCATTTCGGCTTCGTGCGGCTTTCGGACGGGTTCTCGACCGGCTCCTCGATCATGCCGCAAAAACGCAATCCCGACGCGGCGGAGCTGGTGCGCGCCAAGGCCGGGCGCATGATCGCGTCGCTCAACAATCTTCTTGTCGTGATGAAGGGCCTGCCGCTCGCCTATTCGAAAGACATGCAGGAAGACAAGGCGGCGACGTTCGAGAGCATCGACGCCCTCGCCCTCGCCCTCGCCGCCATGACCGGCATGATCGAGGATCTCGAACCCGACCGGGCGGCGATGAAAGACGCCGCGGACCGGGGCTATTCAACCGCCACCGATCTCGCAGACTGGCTTGTCAGAACGCTCAACATGCCGTTCCGCGAGGCCCATCACGTCACCGGCGCGGTCGTCGCGCTTGCGGAAAAGAAAAACACAAGCCTCGACAAGCTCAGCCTCGACGACATGCGGATGATTGAACCGCGCATTACGGACAATGTCTTTTCCGTGCTCGCCGTGGAGGCGTCGGTCGCCTCGCGCACTTCCTATGGCGGCGCGGCGCCCGAAAACGTCAAACGCGAAGCCGCCCGCTGGCTCAACCTATTACGCCCGGAGAACTGACATGCGCATGCTTGTGATCGCCCTCGTTCTTGTGTTCGCCGTATCGGCCTGCGGCAAGAAGGCGCCGCTGCGTCCGCCGGAAAAGCCCGAAGAAAGCTCTCTCGCCGGATAGGCCGCCTTGCATCACTTTCAATATCTGAACGGCGTGTTGCACGCTGAGGATGTCAGCCTTGCGGCGATCGCCGACGCGGTCGGCACGCCGTTCTACGTCTATTCCGAAGCGACGTTGCGGCGGCATATGCGGGTGTTCCGCAAGGCGTTCGCCGGCACGGACGCGCTTGTCGCCTATTCGGTCAAGGCCAATTCCAACATCGCGGTGCTGAAAATCCTCGCCAGCGAAGGCGCCGGCGCCGATGTGGTCTCGGGCGGCGAATTGATGCGCGCGCTCAAGGCCGGGATCGCGCCCTCGAAGATCGTTTTTTCCGGCGTCGGCAAGACCCGCGACGAAATCGAGGCCGCCCTCGCCGCCGGCATCTATCAGTTCAATGTCGAGTCCGAACCCGAACTCGAGGCCATCGACGCCGTGGCGCAGACAAAAAACACGCGCGCGCCGATCGCCTTCCGCATCAATCCGGACGTCGCCGCCGGCGGGCATGCGAAAATCTCCACGGGCAAATCCGAAGACAAGTTCGGCGTGCCATGGTCGCGCGCGCGGGACCTCTACAAAAAGGCGCGCGATCTTGAAGGCGTCGAGGTCAAGGGCGTCGATGTTCACATCGGCTCGCAGATATCCGAGCTTGCGCCGTTTGAAGCGGCGTTCCGAAAGGTCGCCGCGCTTATCGCCGATCTTCGCAGCGACGGCGCAACCATTGAACGGCTCGATCTCGGCGGGGGGCTCGGCATTCCCTATGGGGAGGGCGCAACGCCGCCGCATCCGGAAGCCTATGCGGATATGATCAAGCAAGTGACTGAGCCGTTAGACCTTCAGTTGATATTCGAGCCCGGCCGCATGATCGCCGGCAACGCCGGCGTCCTCGTCGCCAGCGTGATCTATCTGAAAGAAGGCGAGGCGAAAAAATTCCTGATCATCGACGCCGGCATGAACGACCTCATTCGCCCGGCGCTCTATGACGCCTGGCACGACATCTGGCCGGTGCGGGAAACCGCAGAGCCGCGCGAACCCTTTGACGTGGTCGGCCCGGTTTGCGAGTCGAGCGACCGCTTCGCCGCAGCGCGCGCGCTGCCGCCGCTCGCCGCCGGCGATCTGGTCGCCCTGATGTCGGCGGGCGCCTATGGCGCGTCGCAAACCTCGCAATACAATACGCGGCCGCTCATTCCCGAAGTGCTGGTGAACGGCGCACGCTTAGCGGTGATCCGCAATCGTCCTGCCCATGAAGACATGATCGCCAACGAAAGCGCGCCCGACTGGCTCGGTTAAACGAAATGGCCGCTGATCAGAAGGTTGTTATAAACGACCAGCGCATTGCCGGCGGTCGCCAGCGTGAACAGGCTCAGCACGAACCAGTGCGGAAACCACAGCACCATGAAGCTGATCACGAATTGCAGCGCCAGCTTGGCGAGGATCCAGCCCTCTCCGGCGTTCTCCATCATCACCCTCAAAAACGGATTGGCCTCCGTCCCGGCGCCGGTCTCAATGGCGACGACGGTTGAATAGATGTCGGCGACGCCCACAATATTGTAAACGACAACGGCGATCACCGCCGCGAGACGCGCCCATCCGGACGCGCGCGAGCGCGCCGCATCCTCCGCGAGTCTTCGGCGGTTTTCTTTTTTGGCCAGCGACCAGACCAAGCAACGCTCCGCGAATTAACCCTTTCCGCCCATGAATTCCCCCGGCGGCCTGAGCTTTGAACAGGACAAATCGCCCCCGCGCAAGTCGACGCGGACGCAAGCGCAGGATATGCTGCAAAAAGTATGACGACCGAGTTGGCACAGCCCCGCCGGGGCCGAAAAAAGACGCAGCGGCGCGCGCCGGGCGAAGCGTGGATATTCGCAACGCGTCTCGCCATCTTCTGGGAGCGGCTGTGGCCGGCGGCCCTGCCGCTTCTTGCGGTTCCCTATATTCTCATAATCTTCAGCCTGTTCGGCGTCTGGCGGTTCATCCCCGAATGGCTCCACACCATAACCTTAACCTTGAGCGCCGCCGGACTGGCGGTCATCGCCTGGCGCGAATTGCGCCGCTTGCGCTGGCCTTCAAGGCGCGAAGCGCAGGCGCGTCTCGAAGAGGACGGACGGGCGGAGCACGCCCCCCTGCAGGCTCTCGACGATACGCCTTTTGAAGGCGCCGGCCGCGCATCGCCGCTATGGCGCGCGCATCTTGAGGCGAGCGCCGAGCGGGCGCGCAACGCGCGGCTCGCCGGTCTGCGCGCTACGGCGGCGGCGAAAGATCCGTGGGGTCTGCGCTTCACCGCCGCCGGGCTGCTCGCCGTCGCTATGATCGCCGCCGGCGCTGACTGGCGCACGCGTCTCGCGGCGGGCGCTACGCCGGGCGCCGGGCGCGATGCAACGCTGGTCGCCGATCTCTGGATCGAGCCGCCCGCCTATACGGGCAAGCCGCCGGTCTATCTGATGCGCGGCGGCGAGCGAAAAGCGGCGAGCGGCGCACAGATCAATACGCCTCAAGGCGCGCGGCTGGTCGCGCAGATTAACGGACGGGGCCGCGCCCGCCTTTCTTTCGCGACCGGCGAGGAAACCCTGAAAGCCGGTTTCGAACGCAAGGGCGCCGCGGCGACAGGCGAACTCATTCTCGACCAGAGCGGGCTCTTGCGTCTCGTCATCGGAGCGAAGGATTTGCGCTGGCCGATCGGCGTACTCGCCGACGATGCGCCGGCGGTCGGCTTCACCCAATATCCTGAAGCGACGGACAAGGCGCTGCTCGCCTTCGGGTTTGTCGCCGAAGACGATTACGGCATTGCTTCGGCCTGGCTTGAACTCCGTCTCGATCCCGATCAGCAGCGCCCGCTCGATGCGCCGGCCTTCGACGAGGAAGCGCTCGCGCAGATACGGCGTATCGAAATCGAGGCGGCTTCCGGCGAACGCAGCCTCGCCCTCGACCTGCAGGCTGATCCCTGGGCGGGTCTCGCCGTGCTCGCCCGCATTGTCGTTGAAGACGGCGCCGGCCAGACCGGCGCCAGCGAGGACGCCGCCGTTTTCCTCCCGACACGGACTTTCTTCAATCCGCTCGCGAAGTCAGTGGTCGAACAGCGCCAGACACTCGCCGTCGCGCCGTCGAACTGGCCCCGCGCCGGCCGTTCGCTCGACGCCGTGACCCTGGCGCCGGAAGCGTTTTTCGATGACACAACCGACTATCTGATGCTGCGCGCCGCCTTCTGGCGGGTGATGCGTCAGAACGACGATGGGTTCGAGGACGCCGTTGAAGAATTCTGGCCGCTGGCGCTGCAGCTTGAAGACAAGGCGCTCGAACTCGCCCGGCAGCGCCTTGAAGCCGCGCAGGAAGCCTTGCGCGAAGCGATCGAACGCGGGGCGAGCGATGAAGAAATCGCGCGGCTGATCGAAAACCTGCGCCAGGCGATGAACGAATATCTCGCCGCCCTCGCCCAGTCCGGTCAGGCGCCGGGCGAGTCTTCCCGTAACGCCGAACAGATCGATCAATCCGATCTCGACGAAATGCTCGACTCAATCCGCAACCTCGCCCAGTCGGGCGCCGGGAACGCCGCGCGGCAAATGCTTTCCGATCTTGAAAACATCCTCAACAATCTGCGCCTTTCACAAGGGGGCGGCGGCGGTTCGGGACAGGGCCGCGGCCAACCGGGCGAAAGCGAGGGCGGCGCCTCTGGCGAGGCCGGCGATCTCATCGGCCGCCAGCGCGAACTCGCCGATGAAGCGTTCCGGCGCGGCCAGACCTATGGCGAGAACGGCGACGATCTCGCCGATCAGCAGGGCGCGCTTGGCGGCGATCTCGATGACCTGATCGATCAACTGCAGGGCGAAGGCGCCGCCGACCCCGCCGGCGATGCGGCGCGCGCGCTTGGCCGGGCGCGCAACGCCATGCGCGAGGCGGAGCAAGCGCTTGAAAATGACGACTTCGATGCGGCGACCAGCGCCATGGAGCGCGCAATCGCCAATCTGCGCGACGGCGCGGAAGAACTCGTTCGCGAACAGATGCGACAGGCGCGCCAGGGCGAGAATGGAGAAGACGGCCCCGGCCTCGACCCGCTCGGACGGCCGGCGGGACAACCAGACGGCGCTGGCGTCGACGTGCCGGAAGAAACCGAAGCCGGCCGCACGCGCGCGGTGATCGAAGAATTGCGCCGAAGACTCGGCGAACCGGACCGCAGCGAAGAGGAAATCGACTATCTCGAACGCCTGCTCGACCGGTTTTAAACGGCGCCAATAAACGGCACGCCGCGACCCTTGCCGTCATCGTCCATCCCGTAGCCGATAAGGAAGTCATCCGCTCCGGCCTCAAACCCGATATAATCCGGATCAAGATCTTCCGCGTGCCCCGTCAGCTTCTTGACAAGCGCGCAAGTTTTCGCCGCGGCCGCGCCGCGGTCGAGCACCATCGCCTTGCCAAAATGAAGGGAACGGCCGGTATCGAGTACGTCATCGACGAGCAGCACGGTCTTGCCTTCAATGTCGATGGAAAAATCCTTCAGCAGCGTGACGACGCCCGAGGACTGCCTGGCGCCCGCATAAGAGGAAAGCTGAACGAAATCGACCAGCGGATCGGCGCCGTGGCGGTAAAGCGCGCGCAGGAGATCGGCGGCGAAGATGAAAGCGCCCGTCAGCACCGGCGCCATCAGGAAATCTTTCGGCAAATCCTTCGCCATCTGGCGGGCGAGCGCGTCGATCCGTTCGGCGACGGTTTTTTCATCAAAGAGAGTGCGCATCGGGCGGGCTCCGTTGTTCGGGCCCGCAGCAGGCAAGCGGGCGTTAGTCCCGGTTCTGCTTGAGCGCGCCGACCATGCTTTGCGTCGGCGCAAAGGAAAGCGCGACTTCGGCAACGCCTTCCGGCGCCGGGGCGCGGGTTATAAAATCAACCGCGGCGCCTTCCAAGACCTGCGTGTCGCTCGGCTCAAAGGTCCAGCGCGAAAGGAGCTCGCCCCTCGGGCCCAGCGCCTCCGCCTGCAACAGCGGCGCGGCGACGGCGTCGCCGCTTTGATTCTTGAGACTGCCGGTGATTTCGATGGTCGGTCCGCCGGTCGACATGGCGAGGCGATGCCGCACATTTTCGATCACGAGGCCGTAAGGATTGGCTTCGATGCCGACAACCGCATAGGCGTCAGCTGCGGACGGCGCGATTTTCACGATCTCGTCGCGATAGGCGACAACCGCGTAAATCGTGCCGGCGACCGCGGCGACCCAGGCCGACCAGCCGAACGCGCGCAGCGGCGTCATCCGGTTCTTATCGCGCGCCTCGGCGCGGCGGCGCGCCTTGCGCAAGGCTTTTTCAAGCTCGCGCGGCGTCACCCGCAGCGACGCAAAAAATTCCTCATCAAACACATTCGGATCGAAACGGCGAACGTCTTCCATCCGCGCCAGCGCCGTCGCGCGGCGGCGTTCGGCCCTGACGCGCCGCCCGAACCCCCGTTGGCGGCCGCCATAATCGTCCACATCCTCCCAGTCGGCGTCGACGATCGTCGCTTCGCTCGAGGCGTAGTCGTCATCTTCGTAGACCGCATCGGCGTCGTCATCATAGTCATACGCGTCGTCTTCCGCGTCCTCGTCTTCACGGCGCGTGAAGCGCAGGGCCTCGCGGCGGGAGGTCCGCTGATCGTCGTCCTTTTTGTCCTTGTCTCGGCGGGCGAAGAACGGCCGACGGTCTTTTTCTTCCGCCTCGTCCTCATCGGGTACGAAAAACTGCTTGCCCTTGCGCCAGCCCTTTTCCGCCGGTTCGTCGTCATCCGCGTCCTTGCCGCGCGCCCGGCTCGACGCCGGCTTGTGAGCCGTTTTGCGGGCCGGCTTGTCCTCTTTGTCCTTCGCGGCGGTCTTCGCCGTTGTATTCCTTGCCGATTTCGAGGACGCCTTGGCCTTGCGCGTCGCAGCCATGATCGGCGTATCGAACAGGGCGTCGTCCTCATCGTCGTCGAAACCGGCCTCATCGGCCTCTTCCTCGACGTCTTTCGCGGCTTTTCTGGCGGCGGCGCGGCGCTGAGGCTTTTCCTCTTCTTCCTCTTTGCGGACTTTCAACCGCGAGGAAGCCCGTTTAGGCTTGGCCGGCGCTTCGTCATCCTCTTCAATCCGCGCGGCAGGCTTCAGGTCCTCGATCGGCTCCGGCGCCGGCACGAACCAGCTCTCGCCGCAGGACGTGCAGCGCACCGAGCGTCCCTTGGGGGTGAACCGCTCGTCGTCGACATCATAGCGCGTAGCGCAATCCGGACAGGTAATTATCATAAACGGCCAGAATCACTTAACTGAGAACGCATGAAAGAGCCGCGAGCGCGGGAGCGCGATAGATGAGCGCAAACAAGGCGATTGTTGAATTCGAGGAGGCCGGCTTCGCCTATAGCGACGAAGCCGAGACCCTGAGCGACATCAATCTGCGTCTGCATGAAGGGGAGTTTCGTTTTCTCACCGGCCCGTCCGGGGCGGGCAAAACGACGCTGCTCAAGATGATCTATCTGGCGCACAAACCGACCCGCGGTCATTTCCGCCTGTTCGGCGAAGACACCGCCGGCGCGCCGCGCGATGCGCTGCCCCCGTTGCGCCGTCGCATCGGCGTCGTGTTCCAGGAGTTCAGACTGCTCGACCATCTCACAGCTTTCGATAACGTCGCCCTTCCCATGAAGGTCGCCGGCATTAACCAAAACCAATACCGTGAAGACGTAAGCGAACTCTTAAACTGGGTCGGATTGGGCCATCGCATGAACGCCAAGCCGCCGACGCTTTCCGGCGGCGAGCAGCAGCGCGTCGCGCTCGCCCGGGCGCTTGTCTCAAAACCGGACTTGATTCTCGCCGACGAGCCGACCGGCAATGTCGACCCGGCGATGAGCGAGCGCATTATGAAATTGTTCATAGAGCTGAACAAATTGGGCGCCGCCGTCATCGTCGCGACGCACAATCTCCACCTCGTGCAGTCGCTCGGCAAACCGGTGCTGCGGATCGCCGACGGCAGGGTCTCGCATTCTGCGGGCGCGGGAGGCGCGGGATGAGCGAGCGGCCCTTAACCGATCATCCGGAATTTGACGATGCGCCGCCGCCCGAAGCGCCACGCATTCACCGGT
This sequence comes from uncultured Parvularculaceae bacterium, assembly GCA_913055785.1. Taxonomy (GTDB): domain Bacteria; phylum Pseudomonadota; class Alphaproteobacteria; order Caulobacterales; family Parvularculaceae; genus Hyphococcus. Next base: position 97,970 of record CAJXLJ010000005.1, read on the forward strand.
TCCGGCGCGAACCGCTTTTGCCGGAAGCCGGCGCCGGCGGCGCGCCGCTCACCGCCGTGATCGCGGTGATCTCTTTTCTCGCCGTGCTTTCCATGGCGTCAGTGCTGATCATCAACAAGTCCGCATCGGAATGGACCGCCGAATTGCGCTCGGAAATAACCGTGCAGGTCAAAGGCGTCGACGCGGAAGAAATCGCCGCCGGCGCCGCCGCGGCGATGCGCATCCTCAATGAGACGGAAGGCGTGATCGAGGCGATGGAGATGGACCGTGACGACACCGCAGCCCTGCTTGAGCCCTGGCTCGGCAAGGACAACGCCGCCGCCTTCGTCAACATCCCGGCGATCATTGAAGTCAAGGTCACGCCGGGACTGAGGGCGGATCTCGACCTGTTACGCACCCGCCTCGCCGCCGCCGCGCCGAACGCCAGCCTCGACGATCACGCCGCCTGGCACAGCCGCCTGTCGACCGCCGCGCGATCCGGGCAGATGTTCGCTTTCGCGGTGTTTCTTATCATTCTCGGCGCAGCCTGCGCGATTTCGATATTCGCGGCCCGCGCCGGTCTCGCCGCCAATCATGAAATCGTGTCGGTTCTACACCTCGTCGGCGCCACCGATGAATTCATCGCGTCCGAAGTGCAGCGGCGCTTTTTCGTGCTCGGCCTTCGCGGCGCGCTCGCCGGACTTGTGGTCGCGCTCGCTGCGCTGGGGACCGCCGCGCTCTCCCTGAAATCCGGCATCGGAACCGACAGCTTCCTGCCGCAGTTTTCGATCGGCGGATGGATGGTGCTTTGGTTGTTCGCGGTGCCGCTCGCGACCTGTTTGGTCACCGCCCTCACCGCCCGCCTTACGGTTTTGAAAGCATTGCAGGAACAGTATTGAGCGGCGAATCCTGACGGCTGGACTGGCCGGGCGCGCATCAGCTATGGTCCCGCCCGGCGGGCCCGCGAGGTAGAGAGTTATGGCGCGAAGATTTCTGTTTGGGCTCATATTCGCCGGTCTTCTGTGGACGGCCGGCCTCGCCGCCTTCATCGCCGCCTTGCCGAAGCCCTCTTCCGATACGCCGGCAAAATCCGACGGCATCGTCGTTTACACCGGCGGCGGCGGCGCGCGGATCACCGCCGCGATGTCGGTTTTCGCCCGGGGCGGCGGCGAGCGCCTGCTGATTTCCGGCGTTCACCCGGACACCTCGCTCGACCGGCTGTCGGAACTGTGGGACGGCGCGCCGGAACTGTTCGCCTGCTGCATCGATCTCGGCCGCGAAGCGCGCTCGACCAAGGGCAACGCCCTTGAAGCCGCAAAATGGGCGCGCGCCAACAGGTTCAAAGGCGTACTGCTCGTGACGTCCGACTACCACATGCCGCGGTCCATACTCGAAAGCAAAACCGAATTCGGCGACATCGAAGTGACGCCTTATGTCGTCGCCTCCGGTTATCTCGACGACAGAGGGCGGCCGCAATCGCCGCAGGCCTGGACAAAACTCGCCGGCGAATACACCAAGTATCTTCTTGCGCGCGTAAAGGCGTTATTCTCCTTTATCGACTTCTAGAACGCATGCGGAAACTCGGCTCGATCGTCTTCACGGCGTATGTGATCCTTAGCACGGCGGTCGTCGGGATCTTCGGCTCGCCGGCGCTGCTCTTCGGCAGGGACGCCGCAAACGCCGTGATCAAGGTCTGGGTGAAATCCATATTATGGGCCCTGAAAATTTTCACCGGCGTTTCCCATCGCGTTGAGGGCGAGGAACATATTCCGGAAGGCGGCGCGCTGGTCGCGGTCAATCATCAGTCGATGTGGGAAACGCTCGCCATCTTCGTTCTCCTGCCCCGCCCGGTCTTCGCGCTGAAGAAAGAACTGACCCGAATTCCCGTCTATGGCTGGTGGACGCTCGCCGCCGGGCATATCGCCATCGACCGGTCCGCCGGCGCGAAGGCGCTGCGCGCCATGCGCAAGGCAGCGGCGGAGCGGATCGCCGAGGGGTGTCAGGTGGTGATTTTTCCGGAGGGCACGCGCATGCAGCCCGGCGAAACCGCGGCCTATCACCCCGGCGTCGCCGCTATTTACACAGCGAGCGATGCGCCTTGCATCCCCGCCGCCCATGACAGCGGGCTTTACTGGCGCCATCCCGGCATCGACAAATCGCCGGGCGTCATCACCTTGCGCTTCCTGCCGCCCATCGAACCGGGCCTTGACCGCAAAACATTCCTTCGCGAGCTTAAAGGCCGGATCGACAGCGCCCGCCCGGACCTCGTCCGGCATGAGGGGTGAGACAGGCATGAACCGTGACTGACCAACCGACGCGCGTTTCCCGGCGCTGGCTCTATATTCCTTTCATCGTCGCCGGCCTTGTTCTCCTCGGCTATTTTCTGTTGTGGCGCGCCGGCGCCGCGCAAATGAAAAAGGCGACGGAAGTCTGGATCGAAGACCAGCGCGCGGCGGGCCTTGAGATTTCCCACGACGCCATTCGCGCCGGCGGTTTTCCGTTTTTCCTGCGCGTCTTTATTGAAGCGCCAGACATCGCCTCTCCCGACGGCTGGCGCTGGCGGGCCGGCGAACTCATCATGGACGCGCTTCCCTACGACCTTAATCGCCTGATCTTTTCGCCTCAGGGCGAGCAGACCATTTACACCGAACGGCTCGGCGAATGGCGCATCACGGCGGGCGACCTGCGCGCCAGCATCGCCAATGACAAGCAGCGGCAATGGGTGTTTTCAATGACCGTTGGAGAGGCGCATTCCGTCAGAACCGCCGACGGCGCCGAAACTCGTCTTGAAAGCCTGATCTTCGATCTTGCGCCGTCGGCGGAAGACCTGACGACGCTGACGCTCAATCTCGCCGCGAAAGGATTTGCGGCGCGCATCGCAGGCGAGGACTACAGCGCCGCGGATTTCCAGACCTTAATGGCGATTTCGCAGACGCAGGCATTAGCGCCGCCCGATCCGGTTCCGGCGTGGCGCGCGGCGGGCGGCGAGCTCACCATCGCCAGGCTTTATGCGGATGTCGAACAGACCAAGCTCGCCCTTTCCGGCGCGCTGCATCTCGACCGCTACGCCTATCCCGAGGGCGCGTTGAACGCGGAAATCAGCAACCCCGCCGGCCTCGCCCGGCTGCTCGGAAAGACCGGCGCGCTCAGTCCTGCGGAAGCCGAGGCCGCGGCGGCGGGCCTCACCCTCGCCGCCATCGCCGGCGGCGGCAAGATCGCGGCGCCGATCGACTTCAAAAACGGCGCGGCGGAAATCGCCGGCGTCAAAATCGCCGACCTGCCGTCAATTCAATAGGAGGAGGCTCACATGCGTTGGAAATTCGCACTGCTGGGCGTGTTCATAGCGACGTTTGCAAGCATCTCTTGCGCGACGCAGCTATCGGAACAGGAAGAAGAACTGAAGCGAATTAATGCTCTCATTGACCAGATGTATGTTGTGACAGAGGATAACACCCCTCCCACGATAGGAGGTCAATTTAGCACGGCGTTTAAAAAATACGTTGAAGTATATTCGGCTGAAGCCGTCGATGACGCTACGATAGATAAAATCGCCGGCCTGTTAGACATGATCCGCACTCGTATTCCGGCTGCGGCGGCTCTTAGACAGCTCGGACCACGAGCGAAACGCGCCGTGCCCGCGCTGGCGCTTGCTTTGGATGAACATTACAAGGCTGAGAAACAAAAACACCATATTATTGCGCCCAAGCTTAGCTTTGGGGTTGTGGTTTGCGACACTCTTAGAGAGATTACGCCTGAAACTATGTCAAAGTATCAGGAAGAGTGCGGCTATTTTGATAGCTATTTGGGGCGGTAACCTGAATTAGACCCTGACCTGCGCTTCCCTACCGAAAACCAGTTTCTGATAGGCTTATGATACCCCCTGGACTAGGGCTGAGTATGATCCGTAAGGCGGCGGCGTCAAAATCGCCGACTTGCCGCAACTCTATTAGATATGCCCGCTCATCCCGGCGAAAGCCGGGATCTCTTTCAGCGCGCCGTTCCGGCCATATCACGAGATTCCGGCCTGCGCCGGAATGAGCGGCGAACGATAAAAAGAGTTTTTGGAAGGCTTCAGCCGTAAAGCGCGCCGAGCGGCTGTTCTTCGACACGCGATTCAACAAGCCGCGCGAACTCATCGAGATAGACCGCGCCGTCCGGCGTCTTCTGTACAAGGACGATTCGCTTGTCGTTCGGGTCGCGCACGCGCTTGATGAAACCGAGGATCGAAAGCGCGTCGAGCGCCCGCGAGATCGCCGGCTTCGGCACGTTCAAATCCTTGGCGAGGGCGCGAACCGTATGCGGGCCGGGATTGAGATAAACCGTCAGCAGGATCGACCACTGGCGCATGGAAAGGTCGGGCCCGTCCGCGCGCACGGCGTCGCACATCACATCCCGCCAACTCGTCAACACGTCAATCGAGGCCATCGTCCAGCCAATCGCTCCGGCTTCCCGCTCAGCCCCTATGCTTGCAACTGTTCGCCCGAAAAGGGCAAGCGGAAAGGCGCCCGCCGTCAGGCCCCGTAGCGCGCGGCGATGACCGCATAGAGCGCGCGGATCGCCTGCGCCTCGCCGCCGACCGCCCGGCCCGGCGCCGCCTTGGGCCGCCAGCCATAGAGGTCGAAATGGACCCAGCGCCCGTCTTCCGGCGTAAAGCGCCGTAAAAACAACGCGGCAGTGACCGAGCCTGCGAAACTGCCGCCCGAAATGTGATTGATGTCGGCGATCTGTGAGGAGAGCATCGAGTCGTAATTGCGCCAGAGCGGCATGCGCCAAAGGGGGTCGGCCCGCCGCGCCGCCGCCTCGGCGAGCGCGCCCGCGAGGTCTTCATCGTCGGTGTAGTAAGGCACGAGCTCCGGCCCGAGCGCGATTCGCGCCGCCCCGGTGAGGGTCGCCAGCGAGACCATAAGGTCGGGGTTTTCCTCGCCGCCGAGCGCCAGCGCGTCGCCGAGGATAAGACGGCCTTCAGCGTCGGTGTTGCCGATTTCGACGGTCAGCCCCTTGCGGCTCTGCAAAATATCGCCTGGGCGGAAGGCGTTGCCGGCGATGGCGTTCTCGACCGCCGGGACCAGCGCGCGCAGCCGCACGTTGAGCCCGGCGCTCATGATCATCTGCGCCAGCGCCAGCGTGTGGGCGCCGCCGCCCATGTCTTTCTTCATCAGCGCCATACCGGCGGCGCCCTTGATGTTGAGCCCGCCGCAATCGAACGTGACGCCCTTGCCGACCAGCGTCACCTTCGGCGCGTCTTCAGGCCCCCAGCGCAAATCGATCAACCGGGGCGCGGCGGTCGCCGCCCGGCCCACCGCATGGATCATCGGGAAGTTCTGCTTCAGGAGATCGTCGCCGAGCGTGACGGAAACCGCCGCGCCGTGTTTCTCCGCGAGCGACCGCGCGGCGGCTTCAAGCCCGTCGGGGGTCATGTCTCCCGCCGGCGTATTGATGAGATCGCGGGCGAGCCGCACCGCATCGGCCTCGCGAGCCGCCGCTTCGATGTCGGCGTTTTCAGGCGCGATCAGGCGCGCGCCCGCGGGTCTTAGCGATTTGTAATGATCGAAGCGATAGCCGCCGATTAACCAGGCAAGCGCCGTGAGGGTCGCATCCTCTGCTGAAAAATCACCGTCGAAGACGTAATCGCCCTCGGGCAGTTTATCCGCCGCGCCGGCGGCGATCAGTGCGTCGCTCCCGTCTCCGACGCCGTAAAGCACGCCCTCTTCGCCAGCAAGGAGAGCGCCCGCCTCGCCGGAATAGCCGTTGGCCCGCGCAAGCGCCTTCAGTCCGTCGGGGATCGGGGCGTCCTCAACCGCGCCTTCATGAATTCTGAAGATTCGCACCGCGCGCTTCGCGCCGGCCCCTGAAAACGCCGTCAGCAGGTCCTGTTCCATGAACAATCCGTTAACTTCCTAATTGGTTCGCACATTAAGCATAAGGTTAAGCCTTTTTTGAACACCTTTCGCCATGATCCACGCGAAATTCGTTTCTGATCGAGGCAGAACCATGGCTCTCCGTACTCTTCCGCTCGGCCTGAAAGTGGCGGTTTTAGGCGTTTCAGCGATTGCGCTGCAAGCCTGCAGCACCATGCAGAAAACCAAGGCGGCCGCCGGCGTCGGCGACGACCAGTATCGCGAGGCGATCGGGGTTTATTCAAACCCGGCGGTCGACGATAATATGGACCCGATCGCCGCTGCGGCGTTCTGGGGCACGCGCTACAACACCAGTCAGTCCGACCCCGTCGTCGCGGTCAAGTTTTCGAAGGCGCTGCGCAAGATCGGCTCGACCGAAGAAGCCGCAAGCGTCATGCAGAAAGTCTCAACCAAGCACGCCGAAGATCCGGAAGTCAGCCTCGAATACGGCAAGGTGCTGACCGAAAGCGGCCGCGCGTTCGAAGCCGTGCGACATCTTGAAAACGCCGTAACGGCGATGCCCGACAACTGGAACGCGCTCTCGGCCTATGGCGTCGCGCTTGATCAGATCGGCGAGCACAAGGAAGCGCGCAAGCGCTACAACCGCGCGCTCGGCATCGCGCCCAATGCGGTCACCGTTCTCAACAACAAGGGACTTTCCTACGCCCTTGAAGGCAACCTTTCGCAAGCGCGCCTCACCCTTCAGCAAGCCGCGGCCAGCGCCGGGGGCGATGCGCGGATCCGTCAGAACCTCGCGCTCGTGATGGCGCTTTCTGGCGACATGACGGCGGCCGAGCGGCTCGCCCGATCCGACCTGCCGCCGCAGGTCGCAAACAATAATATCGATTACTTCCGTCAGTTGATGAACCAGCCGGCCTATTGGGACGAATACGCCGCCACCGACGTTGAAACGCCGAATTTCGACGCGGCGCCGTTAAAGCCGGTCGCCCCTGCGCCGCTGCCGAAACTCAAGGAACAGCCGAAGGAAGAAACGCCCAAGGACGACGGCGCGCCGATCGCCCTGATGGAGGCGGCGCCCGTCACGAACGCTTCCGCCACTGTCGAGGCTGAAGAAGAAAACGAAGACTAAAGACGCCTATTGTTGCGCGAAAAGCCGCCCGCAGCCGTTCATGGCTCGGGCGGCTTTTCTTGTTTGGGCGCCGGCTGGCGCCCGGCCCTGATTTCCTCGAACCACATAGCGCGCAACGCGATGATCACCGCGCCCATGGCGATCAGGATGAACAGACCCGGCAGACCGCCGAGATTGGAAAGCATTCGCACGCCCTCGATACCGGTCGTCGACGTCATGACCCAGGCGACGGCGCCGACAAGCGCGCCCCAGAATATTTTCACGATAATTGCTGTTTTACCGTGTTGGCCGCCCGGCGCATTCGGCTTGAGGCAGACGCCGGTGATCGAATGCGTGTTGGAGTCCATCGCCGTCACGAACGAAACGAATGTCACAAAGACAAAGGCGAGCACGACAAAGCCGGTGAACGGCAATGCCTCGAAGAGGGCGTAGACCACCGCTTCCGGCCCGTCATTATTGAGCGCTGCGGTGAGCGCGCCTTGCGTTTCGGCGTCGAGTTCAATGGCGGCGCCGCCGAATACGATCATCCACAACGCGCCGAACGCCGCCGGCCCGACAAGATTGAACAGGAGAAACTCCCGCACCGTGTAGCCGACCGAAATCCGCCCCAGAAACAGCGCGGTGATCGGCGCCCAGGCGAGCCAGTTCGCGAAATAAAAGACCGTCCAGTCGCGCGTCCAGGGCGCGCCGGCGCGCTCGCCGAGATTGAGGCTGCGGGGAATGAAGGTGCGGGCGTAATCGACGATCCCGTCAAATCCGAGCGACAGGATCGACAGGGTCGGCCCGGCGAGCAGCACGAAAGCGCAGAGAATAAAGAAGAATTTTATGTTGAAGTCGGAGAGATATTTGATGCCGCGTTGAATACCGCTGATCGACGAGGCGACGAAGAACGCGACAATCAGCCCGGTCACCACCAGCCGCAACACGGCGCCGTCATGCCAGCCCGCCGCATGAAACAACCCGCCGGCGACGGTCATCACCCCGGCGCCGAGAGAAGCGGCGACGCCGGCGACCAGCGCATAAAGCCCGATCGCGTCGATGACAGCGCCGCCCTTACCCGTCGCCGCGCGACCGAAAACCAACGACAATGGTCCGCTCAAGGAATAAGGGCGGCCGAGATTGAAATGCGCCAGCGCGAAGGCGAGCGCCGGCACGCTGTAGATGGCGTAGGGCGTAATCGTCCAGTGCATCAGCATGGAAGACAATGCGAATTGCGACGCCGCCGGCGAATGCGGCGCGGCATGCGCGAAGGCCGGCGGTTTGTTGATGTGAAACATCGGCTCGGCCGTTCCCCAGAAGAGAATGCCGATTGCGATCGTCGTGCACAGGGTGATGGCGAACCAGTTCCAGCGCGAGAGAATCGGCTTCGCCTCGGGGCCGCCGATCCGCACCGCGCCGAGGGGCGAGACCGCTACCCAGCCCAACAGCACAACCGCGCCGAAAGAAGCCAGCGAATAAAGCCAGTCGAAGCGGGTGAGGATCCACTGATTGGCGGCGCTGACGCCGGCGTGAAACCCGTCGAAATCAACAAGGCTGAAGGCGAGCGCGAGGAGCAGCAGAGCGACTGGCGGCCAGAACACCAAAGGCCGCGTCCATTTCAGGGCTTTAATAACGATGCCGGCGCCTCCCTGCGGGTTGCAGGCGAAAAGACATAACGCAATCAGGCCGGATCGCCAAAAAGCCGGCGTTATGCTCGCGGCTTGATGAAATGCAATCCAATGAAAGCCTCAGACGGCAGCGCATGGGGCGTTAACGCCAAGGCTTCACGCAGCCTATCCGCCGGACTGGAATAATCAAAACGATGGGCTGATTTATGGTGCGCTTGCGTGACTCGAACACGCGACCCCATCATTACGAATGTCTGGTTCACCGATTCCCCTGCATTCCCACCCATCCCCGAAAGCGCCAAAAACATAGATAAAATGGGCATTTCTTTGCCTTGCGATTCCCCGCGATAGACCCCATTTGGTAGCGCAGTGGTAGTGCAGAACGCTTGCGCTACCAAAAGCTACCACCCTGCGGAGGCGGACGATGGCCGGAAAACTCACGAAACGACTTGTTGATGCAGCCAAGCCGGGCGAGACGATCTGGGACGGCGAAATCAAGGGGCTGGGCTTGCGCGTGTGGGCGAGCGGCGCCCGCAGCTATATTCTCAAATACCGGCGCGGCGGCGTGCAGCGGTGGCTCACCATCGGCCAACATGGCGACGGCTGGTCGCCCGAAAAGGCGCGCAAGGAAGCCGAACGCCTCAAGGGAAAGATTCGCGACGGCGTTGATCCGGCGCTCGACGCCAAAATAGAGCGGGAAGCCGATTCCTTCGACGCCTTTGCGGATCGTTATCTCGCCGACTATGCGAAGAACCACAAAAAGGCGTCCACCGTCCGTGAGGAAACCCGGGCGCTGAAAAATCACATCCGCCCGGCGCTCGGGAAATATCGCGTCAAGGATATTCAGCGCGGCGACATTGCACGCTTTCATCAAGGCATGAAGGCGACGCCATACGCGGCCAACCGGTACCTCGCCCTGCTCTCCCACATGTTCAATATCGCCGAGGACTGGGGGTTGCGTCCCGAAAACACCAACCCCTGCCGCCGCGTCAAAAAATACAAGGAAAAGGCGCGGGACCGTTTCCTGTCCCCTGAGGAACTGGCGCGGCTCGGCAAGGCGTTGTCCGCAGCGGAAACCGCCGGGGAGAGCGTCTATGTGATCGCCGCAATACGCCTGTTGCTGCTCACCGGCGCCCGTCTTTCTGAAATCCTCTCGCTCGAATGGGAAGAGGTCGATTTCAAAGCGTCCATGTTGCGGCTCTCCGACTCCAAAACCGGCGCCAAGACTATCGCCCTGCCTGCGCCTGCGCTTCAAATCCTCAACGATCTTCCGCGCCAGGATGATAACCCGCACGTCATATGCGGCGCCCGTGAAGGCGCGGCGCTGGTCAATCTGCAAAAGCCGTGGCGGCGCATCCGCGCAGCCGCGAAGCTGGAGGACGTGCGGCTGCATGACCTGCGCCATTCATTTGCGAGCGTCGCCGCTGCGGGCGGCATGTCGCTGCCTCTCATCGGCGCGCTTTTGGGCCATACGCAAGCGCAGACTACTCAGCGCTATGCTCACTTGGCTGACGATCCGCGCCATGCGGCGGCGAATGTAGTGGCGGAGAGGATCACCTCTAACATGCGTGGAGAAGAGACAATGGTATTCCATCTAAATCGCCCACAAAACCGCCTCACCTCAAAATAGTAGGAGTGCGTCAGAAATTTTGTACTGCCGCAGATTTTCGCGCACCGGATCGCCCGGATGCGCGGCGCCATAGGAAGCAATGGAATCCAGTGTAATCCAGTATAATTCAGTGGAACCCAGAGTAACGCCGTGTACGGTTGAACGGTTACTTGTAATGAAGCGCACCCAGTGCGGGGAATAATATATAGCGCCGGCTGTCTTTTCAGCCGGTGTTTTTTTTGATCTTAAGGGTGCTGTTGAAACCGCAGCGATTCGGTGCGGCCAAAAAGAAAGGCGAGATAGCATGAAACAAATTTGGACAGCACGAGCCGCAGCTGAGCGCCTCGGGCTATCCGTGTCCACTTTAGCGAAATGGCGCGTCGCCGGGGAAGGTCCAAAATGGATCAAGCTCGGAAACGCCAAGGTTGCGTATGATGAGGCCGATCTCATCGAATGGCTGGACTCTAGAAAAAGACAGTCAACGAGTGAGCCAGCCGATGCAGCATAAAAAAACGCCCCGGTGGTCAGCTGGCACTGACCCCGGAGCTAACCTTCCATCCCCCTCCAATCACAGAAGGAATTGAAAAGCGTGAGCGTCTTACAAGACATGTACGAAGAGGGCAATCGCCCCGATTCCCACAACGATAGTCTGTCAGCTTACAGGGAAAACTGGGTTCTCAGAAAATTTGGCCTCTACGGGCCTACCGGTAAATTGATCTGCACATTGGCGTTCTTCGGTGGCGACGGAGGCCCTCATGACTAAGCCAACCGCCGCCCAACGAAACCCCATGCGCGCGATCCGGCGGCACTGCCTCGCCTGTTGCGGCGGCAGCGCCGTCTCCGTCACAGAATGTCCCGCCGCCGCGTGTGCGCTGTGGGCGTTCAGGATGGGCGAAAACCCATTCCGTGCGCCCGCCACCGAGAAACAGAAAGCGCAAGCCCTGAAAAATCTAAAGGCGGCGCGGGCGGCGTAAGAATGCGAACTCACAACAAGACAGGGCGGGGCAAAAATGCGCCCCGTCACGTTCGTATCTATCGCTCGATGATGCGAACAGAAGCCTGGCAGGCACTCAGCGCGGTCGAAAAGGCCGTGCTCATCGAGTTGTATGCGCTCTATAATGGCGAGAACAACGGCGAATTGTTCCTAAGTTGCCGGGAAGCTGCACGGCGCTGTCATATAAACAAGGATACAGCCTCGCGCGCATTCTCGGCGCTGGAGGAAAAAGGGTTCATTCGCCGACGTTCCAAGGCGTCAATTGATTGGAAACTTAACCTTGCCCGATGCTGGATATTGACCGAGCATCCTTTCCCCGAAGGGACGGCGCCGACAAGGGATTATCAGTACTGGCGGCGTCTAGATGATAAAACCGCGGCCCTCGAAAACGGACAGACCGCCCCCCAGAACCGGACAGGAAAGAAAGGCGCGCCGGCGGAGCGTATTCATTTGAGGGACAAATCCATAAAAAATTCGAAAACGGCGTCCATCGAAACGGGACACAGATAGTTTACCATACGCGGCAGCGTTCTTACCGGCTGAACATTCAGCGCAACGTAAGGCGCGCGGCGCGGGGGCCGCCCAATAGCCCGAGCGCCAGCGCGCCGCCTCTCACGAGAAAACTTTAATGGGGGGCTTCACAAAAACATTCGTCTTTGCGCGTGAACCGGCCGGGATACACCGGCTGTGCGTTTCACCCCGAAAAAAGATTTGAATGAAATGGCCAATCTGTTTTTTTATCGGGCGGGAAAACTCAGGTTAGCCACATGATTTCGAGAAAATAATGGGCGGATGGGGCAGCGGCGGCGGACGAAACGCGACGAAAACCACGGACCTGCGCCGGATTGACCTTGCGGATTTGCGGCGGCTCAACATGCTGCGCGAATGCGGGCCCCGGCTTTTTTGCTGGTCGCGAAATGGCGAGAGCGTCGCGTCGGTGGGCGTCGAGTATCGGCGCACCAAGATCATTCTAAAGTACCGGGTCCGAGAATATGGCGGCGAATGGACGCCGATCCGGGAGGAAATTCCCCTCGCGCGTACCGCGCAGAAATTCGGCGGGGAACGCATTTGGTTTGTCTGTCCGGGCTGCGGGCGCCGTTGCCGGGCGATTTACGGCGGCGACTATTTCCGTTGCCGTAAGTGTCACAAAGCAACTTACCCAAGCCAATATGAGGATTATTACAATCGTCTGATTTCGCGCGCTCAAGACGTTCGGATAAAACTCGGCGCCTCTGGCGGCATGGACGAACTATTCCCGCCCAAACCGAAATGGATGCGCTGGAAAACTTACCGTCGCCTTGAGCGCGACGATGAACTTGCGGGCGCGATGTTCTGGGCTATGCTAAGAGAGTATGACCCGATAATTCGAGGCGAATGAGCCCAATGTTACGACTGTCGATTGTCACCCTGATTAGCTCGATTGCGATGATAGCGCGCGCCGCCGCTGATCCGTGCGAAGCTGACCTGCCTAAACCGGGTGCCGAGTTTTCCGGCCCCGTCACTTACATCATTGACGGCGACGGTCTATGCGTTGGCAACCACAACGGTGGTATCGAGGTCCGGCTTGGCGATTTCGATGCGCCGGAACAAGGCCAGCCGGGCGCGAAGGACGCGACCGATGCGCTTCGCAAACTTGCTTTCGGCAAAAATGTAGTTTGCACATCCTGTGAGGGTGCCAGAAACCCGAACCGGTGCGTATCCTACGACCGCGTTATTGCGACCTGCCGATTGAATGGTGAACGTCTAGGCGATCTTTTGCGAGCGTTGGGCGTTCGAGAAGGCGGCAACTAGACAGTCGCCGTCACGCCGGGGTACAGCGATAGACTCTTTTGATTGCGGCGTTTTCGGCATTCCATTTATGAAGTGCCTGCTGAACCTCGGTGCACGCGTGGTAGTCGTCCAAATACCCCGTTATGAGTATGGTCTTTTCCCACTCGCCGTACGCATTTTGAAGCTCCAACCAATAGTCACCGCTTTCTGGTAGTGACTTCCCGCAAGCCGAAAGCGTTAACAGACATGTTAGCGTCACGATTTTATTCATAGAGATAACTCATTCCACTATAATATGATGTTCAGACTTTGAACACATACTCTGCAAATGGCCACACTTACAGACTTGATACGCCACTTCGACCCGGCAACTCGCGTTGAGCGCCGCCGCCGCATCTACGCCATCGCGGATTGGTGGGCGGCATATCTGATCCAGAAGCACGGCGACAAAGCCCACGCCTTAGTAGCCTGTAGGCGTCTTCAGCTAGGTACGTCCCGAGTTCCGGCATGGCTTAGGAATCATATTTGGTGCAAGGTCGCAGAGCGGCTAAAATGATACTTACGGCAAACTAACGTGGGTCAGTACGCACTATGGATTTAATTAACTATAAAAACTGCATACAGACGACTCATCGTCTCGCGTCCATTTTCTCGGCGTCAAAAGGGCGTTGCAGCCGCAAACTTTCCTCGCCACCGCTAAGCCATTCTTTACATTCGTCAGGCTCTGTAAGTATCACCGGCATCGCCTTTTCATGTACGGGACGCACAATATCATTGGCCTCAGTCGTAAAGAACGCATAAAGTTCCCAATCATCCTCCTCGCGGGCGCGCCTTTTCTTTCCCGGTTGTTCTTTAAGCCGTTCGCCGCGCCAAGGGCGCCAGACACCGGCGAAGAATGCAATTTCATGTCCCTTGATCTTAAACCACGTTGATTCGCGCACTGGTTCGGCAAATTCAGTAAACGGAACAAGGCAACGATATTTTGATTCCGTCATCCACTCGCGGTTTACGTCGCGCCACCATTTGCTTTTGAGGTTTCTGATATTTGTGATCGGCGCTTTCTGGCCGGGTATAGGCGGGAAGCCCCACCGCAACATTGCGAGTTCGAGCTTGCCCTTACCCTTCGGGCGCAAGACCGGCGCATCCTGATCGGGGAAAATGTCCGCTTGGCCGCCGTAATTCGCCGTCGCGGCGGTCGGCGCAAGGTCGTAATCCATCAATGCAGCCAAGCGCTTGATTTCGGCAATGGAACCCCGGTTTGCGTAGCGGTTGCACATCGAGACATTTACAGCCCACAGCGCAGTCAAAAACAAGTGATTGACTCGCCGCCCTCAGAGGCGTTTGATCCCGGTCCACCGGGCGGTGAGGATATTGGGGAACGGGCGGTCCTTTGACTGGAAGAAAGGACGTAGCCGTGACTATTGCCGAACTTATCGCTGAACTCGAAAAATACCCGCCTGACTTGCCGGTCGTGACCTATGTTGGACCAGACGGCGATCCATTCGACGTGCAACATGTAGAAATACGGCACGTCCACGCGGAATACTCCCTGTGGACTGACGGGAAAGCGGACACCGACGTCAAAGTCCTTGCAATCTAAGGGCGTCGCATGTGCGCAAGCCGGAAACCATAGAACGGCTGTATCTTGATTTTGACGGGTTCTTTGCATCCGTCATGCAACAAGCCATGCCTGCGTTGCGGGGCCGCCCTGTCGGCGTCATCCCGTTCGAGACGGACAAGGCGAAATACACCGTTGTCATCGCGTGTTCAAAGGAAGCCAAGGCGAAAGGCATTCCAAATGTCATCGCCGTTCCCGAAGCGAAAAAACTTTGCCCCGATCTGGTGCTGGTTACACAACGGCCTGACCTTTTCCGGCGCGCACATAACGCGCTGTTAAACGAAATCAGTTGCGAAATCCCCATCGACACCGTGAAGTCGATTGACGAACTGACCTGCCGGTTGGGGCCAAAAGACATGGCGGACCCGGAAGGCCTGGCGGCCCGGTTGAAAAAGCGGATTGCCGCTAATGTCGGGCCGCACATCACCTGTTCAATCGGGTTCGCCGCCAACCGCATGCTCGCAAAAATCGCCTGCAAGATTGACAAGCCCAACGGTGTTACGATCTGGCGGCCTCAAGATATGCCGTCGCCTTTATTGCCGCTGCCGTTTGAAGACATACCCGGTATAGGCGCGCGGCTGGAACGCCGACTGAACCGCGCCGGTATCTGGACCGTCGAGCATCTTTTGAAAACCCAGCCGAAGCAGCTTCGCGCGCTGTGGGGCAACGTCAATGGCGAGCGCATGTGGTACGGCCTACACGGCTATGACGTGCAGGCGCAGCCGACGCATCGCGGCATGTATGGTCACAGCCGCGTGCTGCCGCCGGAAGCGCGTAAGCTTCATCAGTGCCGGGGCTTTGCGCGCCTGTTGCTCACCAAGGCGGCGCGCCGCATGCGCCGGGACCGTTATTATTCCAACAAGCTTTGGCTGTGGCTGGACCTTCGCGAGGGCGGATGGTTCGGGCAGCGAGAACTGCCCTGCGTGAATGACGATCAGGCGATTTTGTCCGGGCTTGGCGCGCTATGGAATGAGGCGGCGGACGAACTCCCGAAGCGGCATGAAATTGTTCGCGTCGGCGTAACCCTTACCGAAATCGTCCCCGCCGATGGGCGCCAACTCGATATGTTCCTGAACGATGACCGCGACCGGCAGAAATGGGAGCGCATCACTTTCAGTATCGACGCCCTGAACCGGAAATTCGGAAAGCGCGTCGTTTCGGTTGGACCGTGGACGCCGCCGCCCGGCGGTTATGCAGGCGGCAAGATCGCCTATACGCGCATTCCTTCAGCGGAGGATTTCTGGTGAGCTGGCTTGATGACATGCACTTGCGGGATTTGGACGATAGTCAGGCGATTGAAGCGACCTGCATGAAATGCCTGCATACATGGCTGCAAAGCCCGCTGCAGTTGCTCCTGAAAGTGGACCACCGCGACGTGACGCTTGCGGAAGTCGCGCGCGAATTGAAATGCAAGCGCCCGCATTGCGGCCATAGCGGCGCGCGGCTGTCGCTAGTTCGGAACGAG
This sequence comes from uncultured Parvularculaceae bacterium, assembly GCA_913055785.1. Taxonomy (GTDB): domain Bacteria; phylum Pseudomonadota; class Alphaproteobacteria; order Caulobacterales; family Parvularculaceae; genus Hyphococcus. Next base: position 113,999 of record CAJXLJ010000005.1, read on the forward strand.
GACACAAGCGGCTTTGTCGGCGGGATGCCGTGATAGGTAAGTATAACGTCTGATTTTCGCCGATAACAGACTGTTCCATCTGCTGTATTTCAGATAAAAACTAATACTCTAATTTAGGAGAGCCCATTATTGACTAACTCCCAAGACGCTTTACGGTTTCAGTACCCTATATCGGTGAGGAAGAGGGAAGCGTCATGAATAATGTAAAATTGCTAATCTCGGGCGTATTGTTAGGATTCATTGCTACATCTATGGCATCGGCGAACGCAAAAGACAGCGTACTCGAAACGCGGTCAATTAGCTGCGGGGCCGACCTCAGTAATTCAATGATGGATTGGGGTATAGGTGCTAAACAATTAGAAAAAGATGCAACTTTCGTAGGGGCTTACTATCTAAAATATCGCACCGCTAGCTCGGGTAGCGTGATCTGTGTTTGGCAGCCAGCTGAAGGCGGTGTAATTGAGTACGGCGTAATATATACAAAATGTTGCAAGGAAACGGCAATACGTAAGCAGCCAGTCGGAGATAACTGGCAATCTTCAAATTTGGCAGAGGTATTTGAAATAAGGCGTGGCAAATTTTACGCCGATGAAAAAGATTTTTCGGAGATCAAAGTCTGTACTGCTAACTTAAATGAGTGCAAGTTCACAGCTACCCTTATTGAGAAGTTTATCGACAGAACAGGCGATGATTCTTTTTAGTGCTTCTAGTCCGTCTTGAGTGAGTCCGTTACTTTTGCAGAATTAAGCGGCATCTCTATTGTTTTCATGGTCCGGTCAGTCTCATCGAGGACTTTGATTATCTTCTGGTAGTGGCGAATGTCTTCAAAGGATAGCTCGCGGCCTTTGCGGTCCTTTAGCCATTTCTGTGCGGGCTGATAACCGCCAATGTGAAAGCCCCACGCGATTTTCGGGACATTCTCGAAATACTGCGCCCTGTTGATATAAACGCGGGAATTTTTGAACGTTGGCTTATCGACGATGTTGTTCCCTTCCTCGCCCTGCACTGTTTCAAATGGATAAGGCGTATCGCCGATGGCGGCCTCTTCCATGAGGTGTAGGCGGCGCAACTGTCCTCCTTTTTCGCGCACAGACCAAAAGACGTCCCGCGTTTCCGGCCATGGGATGCGCGGGAAGTCGATCTTCAGAAATTCCGCGTAGGTCTCGCGATGGGCCGAGCAGTGCACGACGCCGTAAATATAATCGAAGACATCGACCTCGTTCGCCTCCTCGCCCGGCGAGGCGCCTGTGAAATGCGCGCGAGCCTCCCCCGCTTGCGGGTTAAATGTCGCCGAAGGGAACGATGGGGGTCTTATGCTCGCCTGCTTACGCAAATTCGCATAAAGGTTTTCGTTGAAATTCACCACGCGCGACTTGTCGATGTCGCCCCGGCGGAACACGAAGTCCGGCGCTCCGACCTTTTCTCGCTTGGGTTCGTTTTGGGCTGTGACCTTCGTATGGATGCTATCAAATAGCTTCTTAAACGCTGGTCTGTAGGAATGCTCCGTAGCGTCGCCACTCTTGTGAATTTCAATTACGTCTTTAAGAAATTCCGCTAGCATTTCCGCTACTCTCCAAAGTCAGCTCTTGCATTCCTAGCTTATTTCACCCCCGGCGCACGAACCTACTTCAACGGGCTCTATGTTGGGGTTCGATTGCGTGACAAAAAAAAGTTTCCGCTGGTAGCGCAGTGGTAGCGCCAGCAATGCGGGTTACGCATTAGGACAAGTTAGAGTGAAATTTCTGTTTAATTTCAATGATTTATGGTGCGCTTGCGGGAAGCCAACAAACAACGCAACCTGCTGTATTATTTCAGCAATTCAGATCGAAAAATTTTCGATACCCCCAATTATACCCCCATACGGATTTAACAGAATCAAAGCGTTCTTTTAATGGTTTTCGCCCCGAATTACTTCTAGCAGCGGGCCACATGCGATCCAAGTTCTCGCAACATAATCCAGCGCCTCGGGCTTTCGCATTCCATCGCAAGTCCGATACGGAAACCATGCTCCGATTTGCGTCTGAAAGTTGGATTTTTTCCTTGCAAGGCAATCATAGATAGCCTCCAGCCATTGTGGTTGCGCTTTAGGCGGCCCTTCGTCCTCGAAACACGTCCGCAGATCAAAATTTATCACTGCATCTTCGAATGGCACTGAACGCTGAGATGGATAACGCCTTTGAACAGCGTGAAAGCGCGGCTCCATGCCGGGACAGTCACGCATGATCGGCTTCATATTTGTGAGTACCGTACGCACGAGTTCGCGAAAACCATCCCGTCCGCGTCCCACCAGTCGCTTTAAAGCGGGCCGACGTAGCGCATTCGGCATGGTAACCATCGCAGATAATCTTGTGCGGTGAATACCAAGCGTCAGATGTGGAGCGCGCGTAAAATTACGTTCTTCATCTGCATCGTTCGTTTGCAAGAAATCCCAGACGGAGTCCGCATCACGCCCCGTAATCGCGGAGCGTCCTGACAAATGTGGATTCATTCCAATTTCCGCTATTAGGTCTTTTCGAGCTCGCAACTCGGTCATTGCTAGCCCGAGCAATCTTTTCGCTTCTGTGTACGAAAATTGTTTATCCTCGCTGAAATCTATGCCGTTAAATGCCGTCATTGTTCCTGACCGAAGCTGTTCTTCATTGACGAGGCGGCCCTCTATGACTTCAAGGTAATCCGACACTCGCTTTGCCCATACATGATTATCTGAGAAGTTTAGCAGCCATTTGTAGACGGCGCGCCATTCAACCACCTTTGCCAACGGCGCTATCTCTGGAGCAGCGGGCTTAATAGTAAGAAGCAAGATATTTGGTTCGTCAAAACCCAATCTATTAGCTATCTCACGATGGCGGGTTAGCTGGTCCGCAGATGCGTCACTCAGAACCTTGTTCTCGATCACTACACACCAACAATCGCCATCAGTGATCCAGGCATCAGGTATCCCATTACTTATTGCGTCGTCCTCAGCCATCTGAGGCTGTCCTGGAAAAGATTGTTCGCACACCTTTAAGCGGTTTGCTTTCTTTGGCGGTTGAACCCCTACTATTTCATGTAGAAATGCGGCGAGCAGACGTCGGTCCTCATTAAGCGCCGTTACAAACGCATGCGTCACCTTGTTTTCAGGTTGGTTGTATTGATCAAAAACATTTCTCATTATGACGTTCGCTTATGCGCCAAGTTTAGGAAGTGACATCAAATCAAGCGATCTCTCTCAGCAATAACTCCGCTTGCGCAAGCACGGTCTGCACCGCCGCCTGTTCGAGGTCTGGCGGATAGCCGAAGCGTTTGAGGATTCGCCGGACGAGCACGCGCATTTTGGCGCGCGCGCTTTCGCGATGCTGCCAGTCCACGGTGACGTTCTTGCGGAGCTGCTCGACAAGTTCATGCGCGATCACGCGAAGCCGTTCGTCGCCCATCGCCTCAACGGCGCTCTCATTGTCGGCGAGCGCGTCATAAAACGCGATCTCTTCTCGGCTCAACCCCTGTTCCTCACCGCGTTTTCTCGACGCGCTGATATCCTTGGCGAGATCGACAAGCGTCTGGATCATTTCAAGCGTCGAAATGGCGTTGGCGTGATAGCGCGCAACCGCCTCTTCCAGCCGACGCGAAAAGGATTTCGCCTCGACGACGTTTGATTGCGTGCGCGACTTGATCTCGCCGTTGATGAGCTTGCGCAAGGCTTCCAGAGCGAGGTTTTTTCGCTCCATGTTCTGGATTTCAAGAAGGAAGTCGTCCGACAGGATGGAAATATCAGGCGACTTCATGCCGGCCGCCTTTAGGATATCGACGATCTCGGCGTTCGCAACCGCCTTGTTGATGAGCTGCTCGACGGCGAAGGTGCGCTCTCTCGCCGTAATGCCGCCCGTCGCTGTTGTCTTGACCAGTGCGGCGCGCACCGCCTGAAAGAACCCGACTTCATCGCGAATAGATCGCGCCAGATCACTGGCGGCGGCAAGCGCGAAGGCTTTGGTGAGAGCAAGCACGGCATCCTGATAGCGGCGATGGGCTCTTTTCTTGTCTTCCGGATCGTCACACTTGGCGGCTTCTTTATCCTGTTGCCCGCAAATCCAGTCCACGGCATCGCCGAGCGCCTTGAGGCGTTGAACGGGCGGCCCCGAAAGCGCCAAGCTGAAATTGTGCCCATCAAACATGCCCTGCACGATTTCATAATGACGTTTTAGCTCAGCTGCCGCCGTCTCTTCGTCGATGCCGGTCTTGTCACGGTCGGAATCCGTATAATCGCCAAGCGCTTTTTTGAGGTTCTGGGCGATGCCGATATAATCGACGACAAGTCCGCCGGGCTTTTCGCGGAAGACGCGGTTGACGCGCGCAATCGCCTGCATCAGCCCGTGCCCGCGCATGGGCTTGTCCACATACATCGTATGCATGCATGGCGCATCGAACCCGGTCAGCCACATGTCGCGCACAATGACCAGCATTAATGGATCGTCCGGATTGCGCGCGCGGGCCGCGAGCATGTCGCGGCGGCGCTTATTGCCGATATGCTGTTGCCAGTCGAGCGGATCGGAAGCCGCGCCGGTCATCACGATCTTGACCGCGCCCTTCTCATCGTCTTCGGAATGCCAGTCTGGGCGCAGCGCGATGATCTTGTTGTAAAGCTCGACGCAGATGCGCCGGCTCATGCACACCGCCATCGCCTTGCCGCCCATGGCGTCGATGCGCGCCTCCAGATGCGCAACCAAATCCGCGGCGACTTGTTTAAGGCGCTTTTCGGCGCCAACCAGTCGCTCAACCGTCGCCCACTTCGCTTTTTGCTTTTCCTGCTCGGTAAGCGTTTCGTCTTCAAGCATCGCCTCGATTTCAGCATCGATTTTCGGCTTCTCATCCTCGTTGAGTTCGATGCGCGCGAGGCGGCTTTCATAATAGATCGGCACGGTCGCGCCGTCCTCAACCGCGCGGGCGATATCGTAAACGTCGATATATTGGCCGAAGATCGCCGGCGTGGACTTGTCGCTCTTCTCAATGGGCGTGCCGGTAAAACCGATAAAGGACGCATTCGGGAGCGCCTGGCGCACATAATGGGCGTAGCCATATTTTACCGCGCCGGTCTTCCTGTTGAATTTCGCCTCCAGGCCGTACTGGCTGCGGTGCGCCTCGTCGGCGATTACAATGACGTTGCGCCGGTCGGTGAGCAGCGGAAATTCTTCCTCGCCTTTTTCCGGCGAGAACTTCTGCATGGTCGTGAAGATCACCCCGCCGGAGGCGCGGTCGAGGAGTTTTCGCAGCTCCTCGCGATCTCCGGCCTGTTCCGGCCGCTGACGGATGAGATCGCGGCAGGTATTGAATGTGCCGAACAACTGATCGTCGAGATCGTTGCGGTCGGTGAGGATAACGAGCGTCGGGTTCTCGAGTTCCTTCGATTTGACGGCGAGGCCGGCGAAAAACGCCATCAGGAGGCTTTTGCCCGAACCTTGCGTGTGCCAGATGACGCCGATCTTGCGGTCGCCTTTCGGGCGCGCAGCGTCAATCGCCTCATCAAGCGCTTTTCTTGCGCCATGGAACTGGTGATAGCCAGCGATGATCTTGAAAGGCCCCTTCCCCTCGTCGCCGAAGACGGTGAAGTCGCGAATGAGCGACAGGAACCGCCGCTTGTCGAAAACGCCCTTGATCAGCGTTTCCATTTCATAGGGCCCGTGCGGCGTGAAATCCCCCGGTTCGCCGGTCACCGTACGCCAGGGCATGAAACGTTCTTCCGGCGCGGTGAGCGAGCCGATGCGCGCAAGCATGCCGTCGGACGTGACAAGCGCGGCGTTGGTGCGGAACAGCGACGGAATTTGTTCCTTGTAGGTCTGCAACTGTTTGAAGGCGTCCGCGATGGTCGCGTTCTCGCTGGCGGCGTTCTTCACCTCAATGACCGCGAGCGGCAGCCCGTTGACGAAAACGACAATATCCGGGCGGCGGTTATGGCGGCCCTCGATCACCGTGAACTGCGTCGTCACCGCCCAGTCGTTGTTGTCGAGATCATCAAAGTCGAAAAGCCAGACCTTGTCGCCCTTGAGGACGCCTTCCTTGTCATGGAACTCCACATCGACGCCGTCAGTCATCAGTCGGTGGATGCGCCGGTTCTCCTCGACCAGCGACGGCGTTTCCGATATCAGCAGTTGTTTGACCGCCGCCTCGCGCGCCTCTTCGGGGATCGACGGGTTGAGGCGCGCGACGGCCGCCTCAAGACGCTTTTCAAGAATGACATCGCCATAAGCGCCGCGCTCAGGCGCGTCCCCGTCGGGCGCAATCAGTTTCGGGTCAAGAAAGTCAAACCCAAGCTCGCGGATAATGTCGACCGCGGCATTTTCGACGATGTCCTCTGAAAATCCGCCATTCTTTGGCGGCTCTTGGGTGTATTCGAAATCAGACACGCGATTTGCCCTCATATCGCGGCTTCAATCGATGGTGCAGAAAAACCTCTAGCAAAGAATGCATCGTGTCAGGTTGGCTATCCTTCATGAAGATATTGCAACGATGCGTATTTGCTTTGATCCAATCCCCAACTTGATCTCGCGGAATACTGTGGCGGCTATTTATCTGTTTGCAGCTAACAATAGACGCCGCAAGCGTGCTTGACGCACTTCCCGGATTATAGTGTTGGTAACGAAAACGGGGCCCTGTTTTCGGTCCGGCTTTTCCTATCTTCAGCCATTCCCCATCCCCCCAGAACGAATATACGGCCTTTGTATCTGTCGGGAGTTCTGTCGGCTGATGAGGCGCTTCCAAATATTCAACTTGGAACTCGACAGCGGCTTGATCATCGCCAGCGAGGCGGGCAACCTTTGAAAAATCACTCAGCGCACCTTCAATATCTGCTCTCCAGTCCAAATTTCGCATGATCAGTCCGCCACCGGTTCAAGGTCGCGGATGCGGGGCCGGAATACGCGAGAGAACAGTTCAAGTTTTTCCTGCATCCAGTTCATATAATCCTCGCGGCGCGAGGCGTCTAATGGGTCGACATCTTGTCGATAAAGGACGATCCGCGAGGCCTTGCGCTCCGGGAGTTCCATCCACTCCAGCGAGACGCCAAGCCCCTGTTCTATTTCCGCCTTTTCCGCGCGCAGGGCATGAAAATAACCCTTTGCGTTTTCGTCATTCAGATTCAATTGGACGCCAATTCTACGGGACCGGCTGTCCAGCAGTCCTTCAATAAGAAAGCCGGTGCGGCCTATACTGAAAGACATCCAGTGTTGTGGCTGAGGTTTTTTGCTGCGAATGATACTCTGGGAGGTTTCGAGTTGATCGTTAAAGGCGGCCCAGAAATCGAGTTGAGCCAGATTTGTTTCTGAGAGCGCTTCGCTTTCAATACGCCGGGCTGCCGCCGATACTGAGCGGGACCAATCGTTCGGTTTCGAGACGATATTGAATTTTGGCGCGGCGGGGCTGTCGCTTATTCGCCATAACTCCACTTCCAGTCCGAAAAAACGAAACTTCTCATCCGTGATCTCGTTCAGCCAGTCGAGGGTGGCGCGGTGTTCCGCAGTGAATATTGAGGCGATCCAGACGATGGTGACCGCTTGAAGTCCGGCGGCATAGGTAAGCAACTGCCCAAGGTGGATATGGTCTGTACGCTCTAACTGGTTCTCAACCAGCACCCATGAACCGTCGTCCGTGTCTTTACAGAGAATATCCGCCCTGAAGGGGCCGACAAATTTCTCCTGCGCTTCCAATTCCAAGTCGATGTTCAGCGCAGAGGCGAGTTCCGACAGGTTCTCCTCTCGCGCGAGCCATGGGGTGAAGTCTTGCGCTTCTGTTTTCCAGATGTCGCGCAGGTCGACACGCTGAAAGCGGCCCAGTTGAGATTGGTTGGTCATGCTTTCCCCTTGACGCTATCGCTTTCGCTTTATCGTGGACTTGCCCTTCGGCTTCATTTTAACGGTCTTTTTCTTCGTCGCTTTCTTCGTTGTTGTCTTCTTTTTTGCAGGCCGCTCCGGGTCACGCATAGACGCCTGCTGCGCGAGATACTTTTCGCGGTATAGGGCGACGATTTTATCAACCAGAGCGCCTGCGACTTCGCCAGCGCCTAATATGGAGAGGAGCCGGGAAAGCTCCAGCCGCAGTCTTGCGGTGGCGGAGGCCCGGTTTGGCCAATCAATGACCGCGACTTCGCGGTAATGTTCATCAATTTTTTCCGCCCATTCGGTAAGACGCTCTGCGCTAAATTCACTGCCGCTGAGGAGTTCCGATAAAAGTTCAAAAACAGCCTCTTGCTGGCTGGCGCTATGCGATAGGATTTTGGTTGGGCTAACGCGGTCGATCTTTTCTCTGGCCGCCAACTCGCGCTGGGCTTTTTCCTCTTCCGCGCGTTCAAACAGAAACCTGTCCAGCCAATCGTTGCAGTATTCCGATGCGCCACCCGGGTCGGGAAAGAGGCTCGCGTGGTGGATATTCATTTTCCAAAGCATCGCAAGGCAACCCTCGCGATCTTCGTTCGGGATATGGATTTTGCAAATATACCGGGCTAGGTCTTTCGCCCGCTCTGCATCCTGAACCTCGCTGACCGTATCCTCGGTCGCCTGCTTGTAAGTTACATCATCGACTTGTGTCGCTCCCATTTCATCAAGCTGATTGATCAGGTAAGAGACAAAATTATCATTGTCTGATGGCGTCAAAGAGAACAGTCCCGCCTGATTAACGAGGCGCGCATTTCCGTTATGGCGGGGCTCTACAACGAGACTGTTATCGATCTGCTTGAGCGCAGTCATGTTCAGACAAAATACGGCTCGTGACGGATTGTCTTTTTCTTCTGGCCGGTCCGGGTTCGTAAAGGCAAAAAACAACGCGACAAAGGGGGATCGTGTCCAATCAATGAGCGGGGTGCGCAATCCATGATGCTGGCCGAATGCCCAGACCTCTTGCTCATCGACATCGTTGAGGTCTGGTCCACGACCTCGCATTGCCAAGATGAATTTTTCTTTGAGTTCTTCGCGGGCTTCTCTGAGGATCGCTCCGCCCCTAAAGCGCCGCGCGAGTGTAGACGATAACTGCCAATCATATCGGCGGTGTCCGCGATAGACCATCTCCGTATTGGCTTTGTTGTGTTGTTGGTCTTGCATCACCTCGATGAACTGTTGCCAGCTTTCCACCCGGCATGAGGGCAACAAGTCATCGGTCTCATTATTAGGCAGACTGAAATTCGGCCATATCGGCAACGATTGGAAATAAGGTTCGTTATCCGGTGTCATGCCGCCGCCTCAGCATCTTTGAAGCTAATTTCGCCTGACATGAGGCGCGGCAAGAGCAAGTCTCGGGTTTCGGCGAGGGTCTGATTTTGTATCGCATTTGCTCTGATCATTTCGAACATCGGTCGAATTATGTCCGCAAACCCAGAATAAACTTCGGGTCGGGCCTTTGAGATACGAAAGTTGGCTAATGTATCAGCCTGTGCGCGCTGTCGCCCAGATGTTCCCGTCATGCTCTGAATAGCGCGCTCCCGAAATTCTGGGTGCCGAACTATGAGGTATGCGAATGGGCTTGGGACTGGCGGCTTCGAGCGCAAAACTATGAACTCGGTCGAGCCCCAGCCGACGGATTTATCGTCCGGTAGAAAGTCCACATAGGCTGACTTGCCGTTTTCGAGGCATGGCGTAATGCGAGCGATTAGTGCATCTCCGTTCCGAAAACGCATTCCCGAACTAAAGGCCCGAAGCAAAGGCGCTGCCGTAGTTGGGCCTGCGGTTGGCAGTGAAGCCATATCTGTATAGGGAGCGACTGTTCCTTTCTTTAGCGGCTCTTTAGGGTTCAGCTCTACAAGATCAGATAATGTGCCCATCTCCCATACTTGCGGGAGACCATCATTGCCGAAGGCGTCGGGGAAGAGGTCAGCAAGGCGCGCGGCGTCTTCGGCGTTTTGCGTGACGCCGCCCATGATTTGAACTGGATCTGTTGCACCTTCCTGTTTACGGTGGGTGGGACCAAAGTCGACGAACCAGTCGCGGAAGATCGCCTGTGCCATTGCCTCCAGCGTCGCGTTCATCCGCCGGTTCGCTTCGATCTTATCGTCGAGCAACCCGAGGATCGCCGATATTCTGACTTGCTCACCTCGTGTAGCAGGTATTCGAATTGGAGCGTTCGCCATTGTAGAAGCGCTCGCATTAGGCTGAGCAGATTTATCACCAAGAACACCCTGAAGATAATTCTTAAATGCCGGGGACTTCAGCCAATATCCGATAAAACGAGGATCATTCTTATCGTTGATTTTGAGCCGTACCAGATAGGATGCAAAAACGGCGTTTGGTGGATCGATAATATACCGGCTTTCACCTGTTGTGGCACCGGTTCGGGCGATGACAATATCGCCACTGTATAACTTGTACTTCTCTGTATCTTTTCCTGTTGCTGGGACAAATGGCACATGGGCCCAATCAAATGAGCTCCCAACAATATCGGTAATCCGAAGAAATTTTGGGCCAACGGGAATGTCACTCGCTGACGCGGTAAGTCCATAGTCAACTGAAGCGCAAACGTCAGCTAGTTTACCTTCAAACCACTCACCCATGCGCACCGATCCCCTCCAGCTTGGCCAGAATGAGTGCGCTCAATTCTTCGCTTTCCGCAAAATGCTCCGTCAGCGTTTCTTTCAGAGCAGTGAACCGTTCCTCGAACGGCACGTCATCTTCGTCCGCCGCTTCCGATCCAACATACCGTCCCGGCGTAAGCACATGGCCGTGCTCGCGGATTGTCTCCAGTTTCACCGCCTTGCAAAATCCCGGAACGTCCACATATGGCGTTTCCGGCTCCTGAGCGCGCCAGCTTGTATAGGCTCCGGCGATCTTGGCGATGTCTTCTTCTGAAAATTCTCGGCGCACGCGGTCGATCATGTGGCCCATCTTCCGGGCGTCGATGAAGAGGATTTCGCCGCGCCGGTCGCGCAAGCCGTTGGCGCTCTTGTCGCGCGCCAGAATCCACAGACACGCCGGAATTTGCGTCGAATAGAAAAGCTGCCCCGGCAGCGCGACCATGGCGTCCACCTGGTCCGCCTCGATCATCGCCTTTCTGATCTCGCCTTCGCCCGATTGCTGCGACGACATGGAGCCATTGGCGAGAACGACGCCGGCCGCACCGCGTGGGGCGAGATGATGGATGATGTGCTGCAGCCAGGCGAAGTTGGCGTTGCCCGCAGGCGGCGTTCCGAATTTCCAGCGCGCGTCATCCTTCAACCGGTCACCGCCCCAGTCCGAAATATTGAAGGGCGGATTGGCGAGAATGAAATCGGCCTTGAGGTCTGGGTGCTCGTCGCGGTGGAACGTCCCCTCATTGTTCCAGCGGATGTCCGCCTCGATGCCGTGCACGGCGAGGTTCATCATGGCGAGGCGGTAGGTCGTGTTGTTTATCTCCTGCCCGTAGACGGCGATGTCTAGCGCGCGCCCGCCGTGATTTTCGATGAACTTCTCCGACTGGATGAACATGCCGCCGGAGCCGCAGCAGGGGTCGTAGACGCGGCCCTTATAGGGCTCCAGCATTTCAACGAGGGTCCGCACAACAGAGCGGGGCGTCAAAAACTCGCCGCCGCGCTTGCCCTCGCTCGATGCGAACATGGAGAGGCAATATTCATAAACACGGCCGAAGAGATCGCGCGCCGTGTCGAACGCGTCATGCATGCCGATATTGGAGAAGAGATCGACCAGTTCGCCGAGCATCGTCTTGTTGAGCGTCGGGCGGGCGTAGATTTTCGGCAGGACGCCTTTCAGCCGCTCGTTGGTCGGGACTTTCTCGATGGCCTCCATGGCGTCGTCGATGAGTTTGCCGATTTCCGGGCGCTTGGCGTTCGCCCGCAGGTGCGACCAGCGGGCCTCCTTCGGCACCCAGAAGACATTGGCGGCGAGATATTCCTCCGGGTCCTCCGGGTCGGCGTATTCTTCCTTGGCGAGCTTCGCGCGCTGCGCCTCGAAGGCGTCGGATATGTATTTCAGGAAGATAAGGCCCAGCGCGACGTGCTTGTATTCCGAGGGCTCCAGATTGCCGCGCATCTTGTCCGCGGCTTTGAAGAGGTCCGCCGCGAAGTCGAGATCGCCGCCGCCTTTCGGTTTTTCCGCTTTTTTCTTTTTCGGCGCTCTCGCCATGCGCACCCCGTCTTTTTATTCGTTGAAAGCAACGGCCCCTGCCGCCGCGCCGAGGTTTATCCGGAATGAATGACAGGTCAAATATAGATCAGGGTTATAAAGTATCATCCTGCGACTCGTCAGAAAACCGCCGAATAATCTCTCCCTGTCGCTGGCGACTGACGGCGCCGTAGCTGGTGAAAGTCGTCAGCACCTGTTCATGGCCGAGATTCTGGGACCAGGCCTTGAACTCCTCCGGTGTCTTACAGATGCGCTCGCCAAGCTGAACAAGGGTCTTTCTGAAAGCGTGCGGGCCGAAACGCTGAATCCCCGCCGCCTCAAAGGCGTCTCCGACGATCTTGCGGATCGCCGAAGCATTCGACCAGGGCTCGCGCGCGAGACCGAGGGATTGGAACCGCCGCGAAGCCCCCAGGCCGATCTTCGTTTTGGGAAAGAGAGGATCGTCCGGCCCGAACAGCCGATCCTCTCGCAGGAACCTGACCCATTCGAGCACGCAAGCGACAAGCGCGGCGTCAACCGGAAAGAACGTCGTGAAGATTGTCTTCGACGCCTTGGTCATCACCTCCCTCGCGTCCTGAACAACGCGGCGCTCCACCGAATCGACGTGTTTGAGCCTGAGCGAGGCCGCTGCGCCGTCCCGAACGCCGGTGACCAGCAGGAAGGCGAATAGCGCCTTGTCACGCTTCTCGATATCGCTCTCGTCCGGCATCTGGCGGAACGCGTGAAGCGCCTGCTCCATCGACGGGTAAGGGATTTCGCGGTGAGCATGCGCAATCGCTTCGTCCTTCGCGGGGAGATTGAAATATTCGACATCCGGCAAACGGACTCGGGTTTTATAACCCTGTTGCATCGAAAGCCATTTGAAGAAGGCTTTTACCGTCCGCAGCGTCGCACTGATCGTGGCCTTGGAAAGCGGTTTACCGGTCGCCGCGCTTTTCATCTTGCCGAGAGCCTTTTTGAAGGCCACCGCCTGCTCGATGTGAAAGTGTTTGAAATCCTTAAAGCCGGTCGCTTTCTCGAACTGCAGGATCGCGGCGGCGGCCTTGTCGATGCTGGCGACGCTCAGCCCGTTCGCCTCACGCAGAAAGCGAAGGTAGCGGCGTTTCATTCGTTCGTTCGCTTCGTTTATTTTTCTCATGGCGATTTACTCCATCGTTCCCGATTGGCGCAGCGGGAACAAAAAATGAGGGCGTTACTCAAAGGGCGCGTATGCCCGCCGGCCGGCGCCCAATTACTGGAGATTGGACACCCTCCCCCGCCCATCTCGTGCGCTTACTGAGCCGAATATTGTCGGTGATAATCGAGGGGGTCATTGTGAGTCCTTCAGGCCGCCGCTTCAGGTTCGTTTAGGCGTTCCGAGTGAGCGGAAATGTTGAGGTCGAGATCGGGCGCGACGAACGCAAGCTGGTCCATTCGAACGAAGCGCTGACACATGCGGCCGCAGTCCGGGCAAATCCCGGACAGTAAGCCGCGACCCGGCCCGGCGGCCGAAAAATCGGCGAGATTTCCTTCCGGTGTCTTGGGCTCCCGGCACTTCAGGCAAAAAAGCTCATTTGGGCCCATCGGTCGCTTGCGCCGTTGTTCGCTGGCGCTCAGATATCGCCGAAGATCATCTCCGAGGATCAGATGCGGCGTCTTCGATCTGAGGACGCGCAGCCCTCGCCCGCCCCATGCCCTGACCGTCTGCTCATGGACGCCAAGCGCCTCGGCGGCCTCTTCAAAGGTATAGGTCTGGTTCTTCTTGATGGCGCGCGCATTGTAGCGCTTCGCCATTATTCGGCGTCCGCCTTCTCGAAGAGCGCGCGAATATCCTCGATACGCCAGACGGTGGTGCGGGGGCCGAGCTTTTGCGGCTGCGGGAAGCGGCCTTCCTTGACGCCCGCCCACCAGGTGGATTTCGAAACGGGGATCGGCCCGGCGGGCGCGAGTATTTGGCTGAGGCGGACAAAGCCGGTTTCGGGAAAAGCGGTCGAGCGCACGTCAATTCTCCATGATTCGCAATAGACGATGGAGAATTACTGCAATTCCTATAGGCGCGGGCCGATGTAACTATGGGTAAAACCGATATCAGTTTTCCCCCAATCTATTTCGGGTTTTGAAGTGAGGTTTCAGCCTCTCGCAACCAACGCCGAACAGTATCGTCATCAATAGTGAGACCAGCGCGCTCTACTGCGCTTTGAATCTCCGACGCGGTTCTGGACATTCTTTTGCCCGATCCATATTCATATTTATCTATCGCCATACCCAGCACCATTTTTAATAAACTCGTGCGGGTTTTGGGATTAAGTTCCTCTGCTTGTCTCGCTTCCCGCTCCTTAATCATATCTTCAGTGTAAAGAGCGCGAAGATGATTCAATTCGTAGTCTTTTTCTTCTTCGATCCAAGCATCCTCCAACTCTAGCTTTTTGTTTACTATGGCATTTGGGTTTTGTTCGCGATACACAAACGTCTCGGCAGGCTTGACAGTATCGACGGCGGCAACAAGTTCGTTCGGTAAAGAGAGATTTTTCGACTTCGCCCAAACGACAAAGTCTTTAGGCAATATATAGCCGTGCCACCCAAATGCTACGACCGCTCGCGCGAGCCTATACATCCGATCTCGAAATTCAGGAATGTCCTTTAGAGACCTCACTTTTTTTCGATCGAAATCTTTATACGGATCTCTCGGATCAAGACCTAACGAAAGCAGAACCGCTTCGCGCTCATCCCAGCCATCGAGCGTAGCGAACAGTGTCAAGAAAGCCTTTTGAGGATCACGAGGTTTTCTATCGCGTTTTCTAGACATTCGCCGACAATATCATTTCAAAGCAAAAAATGACTAGTCGTTATCGTTTCGCCTCAGCTCCTTCAAAACATCCGCCCACCAGTCCGCCATCTTCACCCGCTCATCCCAGAACTCGCTGCGAGCGTAGGCGGCGCGCACAGCGTTGCTTTCCGTATGAGCGAGGGCGCGTTCTATGGCGTCCGGATTCCACAAGCCCGATTCGTTCGCGATTGTGGAAAAGGTCGCCCGGAAGCCGTGCGAGGTCATTTCTTCGCTTGTAAAGCCCATACGCCGCAGGGCGGCGTTGAAGGCCGCATCGCTGATCGGTTTTTTGGCCGAGCGGATTGAGGGAAGCAAAAGCTCGCCATGTCCGGTCAGGGCTTTCAGCTCCTTAAGCGTCGCAATCGCCGCTTTCGGCAAGGGTACGCGATGGGGTTTTCGCATCTTGGTACGCTCGGCGGGGATCGTCCAAACGGCTTTTTTGAAATCAATTTCGCGCCATTCTGCAAAGCGCAGCTCACCCGGCCGGGGATAGAGCAACGCCAGTAACTGAAGCCCCAGGCGGGTTGTCGCCTGCCCGGAAAACCCGTCAATCGCCCGCAAGAGCCCGCCCAATTCTTTGGGATCGGTGATAGCCGGATGAGATTTCTGCGGCGGGCGCGTGAGCGCCCCGCGAAGGGCAGGCGTAGGGTCGGCGTCAATCCAACCAAGGGAAATGCCGTAGCGAAGCACGGAGCCGACCATGACCTTAAGGCGCCGCGCGGTCTCAAAGGTTCCACGCGCTTCCACTTTTCGCAGCGCCTTCAGGATTGTCGGGGCTTTGATATCGGCTACCGGCTTTGCCCCGAACTCCTCGCCCGCCATATCGAGAACCCAGCGGTTCTTTTTGAGCGTCGAAGCGGCGCGGCCCTCGCGCTCCTGCTTGTCGAGATACATTTCTGTCAGCTTCTCGAACGTCCGCTCGCGCTCCGCGATGAGTTGCTCGCGCGCGGCCTTCCGAGCCTCGCCGGGGTCCTTGTCCTCAGCCAACAGCTCCCGCGCTTCCTCCCGGAGCCGCCGCGCCTTGACCAAACTGATCTCGGGAAAGGCTCCGAAGGAAAGAACCTTTTCCTTGCCCAGAAAACGGTATTTGAGCCGCCAGAGCTTGGAGCCTTTGGGGTTGATCAGGAGGAACAGGCCGCCGCCGTCAAAAAGCTTGTACGGTTTTGCCCGAGGGGGCGCATTCTTGATTTTGAGAGCGTTGAGCATCTGGGGGTATCGATCCTGAAGGCTGGGGGCATGCCCCCAAATATACCCCCAGATACCCCCGATTTTAAGGGACGCTATTGGATGGCTTCAGACGCAAAATCAGCGTAATATACTGATTTTATTGGCTTATTGGACGATATTGGATGTGGAAAAATAATGAAATGGTGCCGCTTGCGTGACTCGAACACGCGACCCCATCATTACGAATGATGTGCTCTACCAACTGAGCTAAAGCGGCCCTGGTCCCGGTCGGGAGGCCGGGTCATAGCTCGCCGGGCCGGGTTCTGCAAGGCGAAATCCGGCGGCGGGCGCTCTCCCCGCGCCTAGTCGCGCAGCGCGCCGCCGGTCGCCTTTTCAACCTGGGCGACGATCCGCGCGGAGACCTGCTCGATCTCTTCGTCGGTAAGGGTTTTCTCGCGCGGCTGCAGCGTGACCTCGACCGCCAGGGATTTCTTGCCGTCCGGCACGCCTTTGCCCTGATAGACGTCGAACAGGGAGACATCGGCGATGAGCTTCTTTTCAGCGCCGCGCACTGCTTTAAGGAGCGTTTCCGCCGCAACGTTCTCATCGACCACGAAGGCGAAATCCCGCGACAGCGGCAACAACTCGAAGGCTTCGAGCGCTGGCCTTGTCTTGGTCGGCTTTTTCTTGCCTTCCGGTATGCGGTCGAGAAACGCCTCGAACGCGCAGACCGGCCCATCGACATCCATTTCCTTCAGGACCCGCGGGTGAACTTCGCCGAAATGGGCGAGCTCGTTGGGGCCGAGCCGCAACACGCCGGACTTGCCGGGATGATACCAGTCGGGCGCGTCCGCCGTGGTCTGGAGGCTGGCGACCGGCGCGCCGGCGGCCTCGAGCGCGGCGAGCGCGTCGGCCTTCGCCGCGAACACGTCAAGAGGCGCGCTCGCCCCCTGCCAGTGACGCGCATGTCCCGGCCCGCGCACGCCGGCCGCGGCGTTGAGATGCCCTTCCGGCCGGTCGCTCGCATAAACCGGCGCAACCTCGAACAGCGCAATCCCGTCGCGCCCGCGATCGGCGTTGCGCTGGATGGCGGCGACAAGGTTCGGCAGGATCGACGGCCGCATGGCGCCGAGATCCGACGAAATCGGGTTGGCGAGAATGAGCCCCTGAGCCTTCAACCAGTTCTCGCCGTCACAGAAGAGGGCCGCGTATTTTTTATCCGTAAACGACCAGGTGACCGCCTCGTCCATCCCGCGCGCGGCGAGCGCCCGGCGCGCGAGGCGCCGCCGCTCCTGACTTACCGTGAGCTTCGGCGTTTCCACCGCGGCGGTCAGCGGCAGCGTCGCCGTCGGCAGATGATCGAAACCGACAATGCGCGCGACTTCCTCGACGAGATCGGCCTTGCCTTCGATATCCGGCCGCCAGCTCGGAACGCGCACCTGCCACGGATCGGACTTCGCCACCTCAAACCCGAGCGCCTTCAGGATGCGCTCGGCTTCCTGCGGCTCGACATCAATGCCGGTGAGGCGTTTGACTTCCGACGGCGGAAACAGGACCGTTTTATCCGTCTGCGGAATAGCGCCTGCAAGCTCGATCTCGCTCGGCTCGCCGCCGCACATGTCGAGAACGAGCCGCGTCGCCATCTCGAG
>CAJXLJ010000006.1 GCA_913055785.1 uncultured Parvularculaceae bacterium
AATTTATCCGGGATAAGGTTTACCCGCTAGAATACCTTTATGACTACGACAAAGACGCGCCATACGATATAGGGAACAAGCCGCTCCGGAAAATCATCAAGCGGCTGCAACAGGACGTCAAAGCTAAAGGCCTGTGGGCGGCGCACTTGCCCCCTCATTTAGGCGGCCCGGGGTTCGGCGCCGTCAAGCTCACCTACATGAATGAACTCTTCGGCACGTCTGGATTTGGCCCGGTTGTGTTTGGCTGCCATGGGCCCGACAGCGGAAACTCCGAAATCCTGGCAATGTTTGGAACGCCTGAGCAAAAACAAAACTACCTGCAACCGCTCTTGAATAATGATGTCTTCTCTTCTTACGCAATGACGGAGCCGCAAGGAGGGTCCGACCCGCTCAACTTCAAAACCAGCGCGGTCAAGGAGGGAAAAGATTGGGTTATCAACGGCGACAAGTGGTTTGCATCGAGCGCCAACCATGCAGCCTTTGTTATCGTTATGGCTGTGACAGACCCCGACGCGCCGCCCTATGAACGCGCCACGATGTTTATCGTGCCGACAGATACGCCCGGGTTCGAAATCGTCCGCAATATCGGCCTTTTTACCGACTCGCCCAATAGCGGCGGCCACCCTTGGATTCGTTTCAACAATGTTCGCGTGCCGGACAGCGCAAGGCTGGGTCCGGTCGGTCAGGGTTTCAAAGTCGCACAATCACGGCTTGGCGGCGGCCGCCTGCATCATGCGCAACGCACCATCGGCCGCGTCAAACAAATGATCGATATGATGGCGGAACGAGCCCTAAGCCGTTCATCATACGGAGAACTGATCTCACAACGTCAGGCGGTGCAAATGGACATCGCCAACAGTTATATAGAGTATGAGCAATTTCGACTTCTTGTGCTTTACACAGCCTGGATGTTTGACCAGCAAAAAGAACACGGACGAGAAGGCAGAAAGATGATTTCCGCCGTCAAAGCCGCTACAGCAAAGATTGCGCAAGACGTCACCTTGCGCGCGATCCATTTGCATGGATCAATCGGGCTCTCAAACGAAATGCAATTTGGAAAACATCTTGCCATCGCTTTACACGAAGGCGTCGCCGATGGCGTCACAGAGCTTCACCTGGCCAACGTTACAAAAATTCTTCTACGCGATTATCAAGCCGCAGAAGGCGATTTTCCGTCAGATACGCTGTTCAAGCGTAAAGTCTGGGCGGAAGAGAAACTCAAGCCCATTTTGTCCGAGCTTGATATTTCCCTGGACGAAGGCAAGGCTGCCCCAGTCAAGAATCCGCCTGAAGAACGCAGCTCACTGGCGTGGTAAACGCACGCCTACCGCAAGCCGCCGTCGCAATGGATAATGGCGCCGGTCACGAAACTCGACGCATCGCTCGCGAGATAAAGAGCTGTCGTTACGATCTCTTCGGGCCGGCCCGGGCGGCGGACAGCGTTCGGCGCAATCGTGCGTTGCTCTTCGGTCCAGGCTTTAGAGATATCCGTGAGAAAAGGGCCTGCAGTAATGGCATTCACCCGCACTTTCGGGCCATATTCGTGAGCTAGGCCAATCGTCATCGCATTGAGCGCCGCCTTGGAGCCCGCATAAGGAACGACGCGCGGCATCGGTTTATAGGAAGAAGCGGAGGATACATTGATAATCGTCCCTCCGTTCGCATCCATCATGCGCCTGCCGATTTCCGAGGAAAGCCGGAAAGGACCCTTGAAGTTCAGGGAGACGATCTTGTCGAAGAGTTCTTCCGTCATTTCGTAAGAATCAACCGCCGGCGACATGCCGGCATTGTTGACGAGAATGTCGATGTCGCCGAACTCTTCATAAGACCGGTCAATGAGAGCGTTGACCTCATCCCATTTCCCTGCATGCGTTGCGACAGCGAGAGATCTTCGGCCGAGCGCACGAATTTTCTCCGCCGCCGCTTCGCAAGCCTCAAGCTTTCTGCTGGCGATAACGATGTCAGCCCCGCGCTCAGCGAAAGCCATAGCGATTTCAAATCCAAGACCGCGTGACCCGCCAGTGACAAGCGCCGTTTTCCCGCTTAAATCGAACAAGTTATCCATGTAGTCGCTTTCCTCCGCCCATAACGTTTCAGGCGATGTGCTTATGCGCCCGTTCAAGCAGCGCCAGCGTACGCGCATGAAAGCGTGCGCCGATATCTTCTGCTGCTTTTCCTGCACACGCCCGTGCATAAGTACCCTCAAGAAGTATACCCAACTTGAAACACGCCAAAACGAGATACCAGGGCATGTTGGAGACTTCCCGATCCGTTTCAGCTGCATAGGCTGATAGCAATTCGTCGGATGAAGGAAAGCCTTCCCAAGGCTCGATTTTCATCGACGTTTTGTCTTCAGGTCTCGGCCATGTCGAGAGCACCCAGCCGAGATCGAGGAGCGGATCGCCGATTGTCGCGAGCTCCCAGTCGACGATGGCCGCGAGGTCAGGCCCGTCGAGCCGGTACATCACATTCGCCAGATGATAGTCGCCATGCATAACGCCCGGCGTGAACGTCGAAGGCCTGTTACGCTCCAGCCAGTCGGAAATTTTTTCTACTGCAGGAAGCGCATCGGGGCCCGGCCAGCCTTTATAATCGGCATAACTCTCAAGCTGCCGCCTCCAGCGGCTGACTTGCCGTTCGAGAAACCCATCAGCCCTGCCGAAATCGCTCAAGCCCGCGGCGGCGTAATCGACGCGTCCAAGTTTTAACAGCCCGTCGATCAGCGCATACCCCATTTTACGTCTTATGTTCGGGTCGCCTGCATGCAACTGCGGCATGCCTGTCGTGACATTAAAACCTTCTATGGGCTCCATCAGATAAAAACTCGCGCCAAGAACACTTTCTTCAGGACATGCAGCGATGAGCGGTGGATGCGGTACATCCGACTGCGCAAGCGCATCAAGAACGCGCATTTCCCGGCGCATCGTTTCGTTGCCGTTCGCCCTCGGATGGCGCGGCGGACGGCGCAACACATACCTTCTCTTCGCTCTGTTAAAAGCGATCATCACGTTTTGCGTGCCGCCGGAAAGGGGCTCCACATCCTTAAGGTCGCCGTGACCCAGTCCCTTGCCATCCATCCATGACGATAACGCGCCCAGATCAACCAGATCTTCCCAGGACCGATCGTTCATTGAACAAACCCTTCTGTATGCAAAGGCGCTTCAGTCTTTTCATGTACTTCTTCGAGCGACACCCCTGGGGCAAGCTCGATAAGATTGAATTGCCGATTTTTCTTGTCGCATTCAAAAACGCCAAGATCTGTAATCACCAGCTCAACAACTGCAGCGCCCGTCAGCGGCAACGTACATCTTTTAAGAATCTTGGACTTGCCGGCTTTCGTCGTGTGCTCCATCACCACGATGACTTTTTTCACACCCGCAACAAGGTCCATCGCACCGCCTATTCCCTTCGCCATCTTTCCGGGCACCGTCCAGTTGGCGATGTCTCCATTGGCGGCGACTTCCATCGCCCCTAATATACTTGCATCGATATGCCCGCCGCGGATCATCGCAAAGCTGTCTGCAGATGAAAAATACGAGGATGTCGGCAGTTCGGTGACCGTTTGTTTTCCAGCGTTCACAATATCCGGGTCGACCTCTTCACGCCGAGGGAACGGCCCCATCCCGAGCATACCGTTCTCGCTTTGGAGCGTAATTGCCGAGTCTTCGTTGAGATAGTTTGCTACAAGCGTTGGAATGCCTATGCCAAGATTGACATAAAACCCTTTCTTCAATTCTTTTGCGGCTCTCGCCGCAATCTCTTCCCTACTCCACGCCATTCGTCTTTTTTCCTCGTCAGTGTGTGGTTATTCGCTTATCGTCAATCTTTCGATCCGCTTTTCGTTAAGCGTGCTTTTAACAATGCGGTCGACAAAAATACCCGGCAAGTGGATGCAGTCAGGGTCAAGATCGCCCGCATCGACGATTTCTTCGACCTCAACGACCGTGACGGTCGCCGCAGCGCCCATATTCGGGTTGAAGTTTCGTGCTGTTTTTCTGAATACGACGTTTCCGGCGGGATCTGCTTTCCATCCCTTGATGATCGCAAGGTCAGCTTTGAGCCAACGCTCTCTTACATACTCAACGCCGTCGAATATTTCCGTATGCTTTCCTTCGGCGACAATCGTGCCTACGCCTGTCCGCGTATAGAAGGCCGGTATGCCGGCGCCTCCAGCGCGTATCCGTTCGGCCAGCGTGCCCTGAGGATTCAGCTCGACCTCTATTTCGCCGGATAAATATAGCGCCTCGAAGAGTTTATTGTCGCCAATATAGGATGCGATCATTTTCCTGATCTGGCGGGCCTCCAGCAACATCCACAGGCCGAATCCTTCAGCGCCGCAATTGTTGGAGATAACCGTCAAATCCTTGATGCCGGCTTTTTTAATCTCCGGAATGAGACTTTCCGGATTTCCGACCAGGCCGAACCCACCGGACATGATGGTCATGCCGTCAGACAGGACGTCTTTCAGCGCCAATTCTGGGCTAGCAAAGATTTTCGACATAAGGGCCTTGCGATTGATCGATAATCGGTGTTTTGGTTTATTATCGCACTTTTTGCCAGACGGCGCGCCAAGTCAAGGCTCGCTCATTGGACTGTAGCGGAACCGGGGACAGGCTTATGGCGGCAGATATTGAAACCGGCGAACTGACGCCAAATCCGGACTGGAAAAAGCTTGATAATGTCGGCGGCCCTTTCCTTGAGCTCGCGGGGCCGGTTTTTTCAACCGCTGTCGGGCTTCGCGATGACGAGCCCATACGCTACGGACTTCGAATCCTCAAACATCACTGCAATATGCGCATGGTCTGTCATGGCGGCATGCTTGCAACGTTCATGGATTTTTCCCTTGCGCGCGGCGCGACTGAAGGACTGATGATCCGCACAGGCACGCCCACGATGAACCTCTCGCTGGACTATCTCAGCCCCGCCTCACTCGGGGACTGGATAGAAACCCGCGTGAGTATTCTTCGACGATCCAAACGTACCGCGTTTATGCAAGCCATATTGTTGGGCCCTGAATGCCCCGTCATGCGCGGCAGTGCGATTTACAAGCTGCCAAATCAGGACGGCAGTTCATGATTTCGGAGGAAAAAAGATGACAGAACCACGAAAGAATGCAGTCGTCCTGGGCGCCTCCGCACGCAACGGAACCGGCTGGAAGATATGCGAAACCCTTGCAGCAGCGGGCTATAATGTGTGCGCCAGCGCCCGAACTGAAGATGGCGTAAAAGAGCTGTCGCAGCTTATAAACGGCGAATATATGAGTTGCGATGCAACAGTCGAAAGCGAAGTTGAAAACCTGGCTCGCAAGGCCCATGGAGGGGCCGGGTTCGACATCGCAATTCTCGTCGCTGGCGAAGGCGTAACCGGCACTATAGACGCCATTAGCCAGGAGACGCTTGACCACGCAATAACACTCAATTTTTATGCGCCCGTCTATTTCCTCCGGCATATGGCTCGCAACATCAAGAGTGGCGGCCGCATGGTGTTTATCAGCTCGATCGCAGCGCACCGCCCATGGCCCGGCGTTTTCTCATACGGCTGCTCAAAGGCGGCGCTTGAAACATTGGTTCGATACGCTGCGCTTGAATACGCGCCGAAAGGAATAAGCGTGAACGCCGTCGCACCGGGTCCCATCCTTACTCCCACGACCGAACCCAGACTGAAAGATGAGAAGATCGGCGGCAGGATGGTGAAGGAGATCCCACAAGGCCGCTTCGTCACCGCGCAGGAGGTTGCTGACGCCGTCGTCTGGCTGGCGACGAAAGCTTCCTCGATCAATGGCGAATCCATACTTATCGACGGCGGCATGCATCTGCGGCGCGCGCTGCAGCCAACCGACCCGTAAGGCCCGCCGGCGGGCGGGCTCGGCGCACAGCCTTGCTTGACTTGGATTGCCCTTCATTGGATAGTCGAATATAAACCGTATGTGCGATTATCGAACTCATGAAATCGTGACAACGGCCCAAGCAGCAGCAGATAGCCGCCATGACGTCTTCAAAATTCAAAGAATTTGATCATCACGCTCCCGGCGCAAGAGAAGGCGCCGAAGACCTCTGGACTGATCTGCGCAGTACGCCCGGCCTGCCTCATAGCGATAAGCTTGGCGGGTTTTATCTCGCCGGTCGTTATGCAGACCTCAAAACCGCCTTTATGGATTTTGAGACATATTCTTCAGCGCAGGGCATCACCCTGCCCGTACAACAAATCCGCACCCCCCATATTCCGCCGGAAACGGATCCGCCCATTCAGCGTGACTACCGGAAAATATTACAGCCTTTTGTCTTGCCCGCGGTCGTAAGAGAGAGAGAGCCGCAAGTACGCACTATCGCAAGGAATATTCTTGATACCTTCAAAAATGAAACTCGCATCGATTTCTTCAAGGTGTTTGCAAGGCCTTTTCCCGTTCATGCAGCGCTGACCCTTTTTGGGCTGCCGCCGGAGGACGGTCCCTATCTTGACGGTCTCGTCATGAATCTCCATGAGGAAATCGCCACAAACGTCCGGACAGGCGCAACAGACAAACTCACCGCTTACGTTGAGGAAGCGCTCAAGACTCGCATCGCCACTGTCACAGCGCCTCCGGAAGACATGGTCTCCGCGATTGCGCTTGGCGAGGCGGGCGGCAAACCCATGACATTAGACGAAAAAGTTTCCATGCTCCGTCTTTTGCTCATTGGCGGTTTTGACACGACGGCGATTACACTGGCGACTGCCGCCTGGTGGTTCGCCGAACATCCCGAAGATTTTGAACGCATCCGCGCCAATCCTGATCTTATTGACGGGGCCGCCGAGGAATTCGTCCGCCTTGCCTCCCCGGCGTCTTATCTGCGCCGGACATTGACGCGGGACGCTGAACTGGGCGGAGAAAAAATGAAAAAAGGCGACCGCGTGTTGCTTTCCCTCGGCGCCGCCAACCGGGATCCTTCAGTCTTTGAACGCCCTGACGAAGCAGTGATTGACAGGAAACCCAACCCCCATATCGGTTTTGGCCTCGGCGTCCACCGGTGCATCGGCGCGCCGTTCGCCAAACTCGAAATCAGAATGGCTTTTGAGGAAATTCTGCAACGATACGACCGGCTGGAAGTCGATCCGGATAAACCAATCAAATTAAGCAAAGGCAATAATCAGGGAATCGTGTCGCTGCCGCTGATCCTGACGCCGAAGAAAAAATGAAGCGCTTAGCCTTCCCCGCAGCGGCTGCATTCTACGGCGCGGCATAGTCGGACCCGAGCCGATTCCAGTCGGCCTGATCAGGCAATGGACGAAGATAAGTTTTGTCGAGGCGATCAAATGACGGGCAACCGATTTGTCTAAGGGTGGAATATATCCCGCGCTCGAACAGATTCAGTATGTCGAGCACGCCGCGTTCTCCTTTAGCGGCAAGCCCCCACAAATAGGGCCGGCCGATCATGACGCCTTTCGCCCCGAGCGCGCAGGCGCGGACCACATCGGCGCCGCGGCGCACACCCCCATCGAGCAGAACATCAAGGCGCCCGCCCGCCGCGTCGACGATTTCCGGCAGAACGGAAACAGCCGATGGCGCGCCATCCATCACTTTTCCGCCGTGATTGGAAACGGAAACAGCGTCCGCGCCGATCGCCGCTGCACGAACCGCGTCATCCGCACGCAAAACGCCCTTTACCACCATCGGTCCTTGCCATTGGTCGCGTATCCATTTGAGGTCTTCCCAATCAGGCGGCGTCGCCGTCAACAAACCGCCTGCCTCACCGAGATGCATCAATCGCCCGTCTTCTGCGGGCGGCGCGTTCGGCGCACGCATATCAAGCCCGCCACGCATCAACCGCAACAACCATCCAGGCCGGTTCCAAACCTCCGGCAGGAAGCCCAATGCGCTTTGAAAATCGACTTTCATCGGCAAGGGCCGGGAGATGCGATCAATCGGCGTAATCGCTACAACATCCACGGTGACAACAAGCACGCGGCATCCGGCTTCCCGCGCCAGACGGATAGAACGCTCCGCGCCGGACCGGCCGCCGATCATATAAAGCTGGAACCAGGTATCGGGATTGACGTCGGCGATCGCGCCAGCCGGCTCGCCGCAGAATGTGCTGATCGCGATGGGCACGCCTGCAGCAGCAGCCGCGCGCGCGGCGCCGATCTCCCCATCCGCGTGAACGATACGAATAAATCCAGTCGGCGCTACAATCAGCGGCATGGACGTTTTTTTACCCAGCAAGTTCACGGAAATGTCCGTTTCCCTAATGCCGGCGCATACTTTGGGCGAAAACAGAATTCGGTTGAACGCAACTTCATTCAAATGAGCGGAGACCTCCGCCTCTTTCCCGCCGTCAACATAGTGATAAACGGCTGGGGGAAGCTTTTTTCTCGCAAGCAACCTGGCCTGCGCAACGCTTTTGAACGGGGCGCTCACTTTCAATCACCTCTCATTGCCTACAGCACGAAGCAATCTCTACAAGAATTGTTCTTTATACAAATAATTATGGCCGTACAACATGCTATTTGCGGTTTTTTCTTCTTCGTCTCGTTTTTCAAATTGAATCCCAGGGCGCGATAATGGAACAAAGATTTTTGGGCCGCAGCGGCATGCAAGTTTCTTCACTTGCCTTGGGCCTGATGACATTCGGCGGCGGAGAAGGAAAGTTCGGCGCGATTGGCAATGTGTCCGGCGTCGACGCCAGAAGAATTGTCGATCTCGCAATCGATCGCGGCGTCACGTTATTCGATACTTCTGATAACTATTCCGCTGGTCAATCGGAGGAAATATTCGCACAAGCCCTTGGCGGCCGGCGCAAGAATATTCTTATCGCCACAAAGGCCTTTGGCCGCACCGGTCGCGGCGCGCACGATATTGGCTTGTCACGGCACCATCTTATTTCGGCCTGCGAGGCCAGCCTGAAGCGCCTGAACACCGAGTGGATCGACCTTTACCAGGTTCACAACCACGACAGTCTTGTCCCGATGGAAGAAACGCTGGCGGCGCTCGATGAACTCGTCCGGGCAGGCAAGGTTCGGTACATCGGATGCTCCAATCATTTCGCCTGGCAGCTGGTCAAAGCGCTGGGCCTGTCCGCTCTTCACGGGTGGAACAGCTATCAAAGCCAGCAGATTTTATATTCCCTCTTATACAGGCATGCGGAGAACGAACTCCTTCCGGCGGGAAGTGACCGCAACATAGGTTCGCTGATCTACAGCCCGCTCGCCCAGGGTTATCTGACCGGCAAGTTTGCACAGGATGACAGTAAGGCGTCCCGGCTCGCTATTACTGACCAGCTGCACGGCGTGGATAACGATCGCGCGAGAAAAATCGTTCAGGCCCTCATTGACGTCGCGGCCAGTCATGAAGGCGCTAGTCCCGGACAAGTAGCGCTTGCATGGCTGCTGGCGCGGCCCGGCGTCACGTCCCTAATTATCGGCGCACGCACGCCGGCCCAGCTGGAAGACAATCTCCGGGCGTGTGAGCTGACGTTAACCCGTGAAGAACACGACCTTCTGGAGCAGGTGAGCGCAATAGCGCCGACGTACCCAAGAACGGCGCAGAATGTTTTTCATCCCGAAAGAAATCCGCCTGTATTTGCGCAACCAGCCCGAAAGAAACCCCGGAACGACTGACATAATCCGGACGTCATAACGCCGCGCTTAGCAACCCTAGGAGCCAGCTCAATATGCCCAAAATACATGTCAGATCCCGGTCAGGCGACGAACATGAGATCGAATACAACGCCGAGACCAGCTTGAGACAAGCCATCATTGATGGCGGGGTTGAAGAAATCCTGGCGATGACGAGCTGCGGGGGGTTCGGCTCTTGCGGCACCTGCCAGGTTTTCGTCGACCCGGCTTATTTCAATCGTCTGGCAGCCATGGATCCGAATGAAGACGCCTTGCTTGATATCAGCCCGCATCGCAAGACAAACTCCCGGCTTTCCTGTCAGATAGAATTGACTGAAGACCTCGACGGCCTTCGCGTTGAAATTGCACCTGAGCTTTAAGCGCCGAAAGCCTTGCGAGACGCGCCGGCGAAAACGAAAAGCAGTCAACCTACATGAAAAAATTCACCGTCGATATCGATCAAACCGTGCTGGAAGATTTGAAGGACAGGCTGAAGCGCACGCGCTGGCCCGCTGATCTCGACAATGAAGACTGGTCTTACGGGACCAATCGCGAATACCTGCAGTCTCTTACGGATTACTGGCTCAACGAGTACGACTGGCTTGCCCAGCAGAAAAAATTAAACTCATTCGATCATTTTATCGCGACTGTCGACGACTATCCCATTCATTTTATTCGCGAGAAGGCGACGGGACCTGCGCCGATCCCGCTTATTCTGACCCATGGCTGGCCATGGACGTTCTGGGACTATCATAAAATAATCCGCCCCCTCGCCGATCCGGCGTCTTTCGGCGGAGACCCGGCCGATGCATTCGAAGTGATTGTTCCGTCGCTGCCCGGGTTTGGGTTTTCGACGCCAGTCCCGAGAAGCGGCATGAACTACTGGCGCACCGCCGATCTATGGGACTTGTTCATGCGGCAGACGCTTGGTTTCGAACGCTACGCCGCACAAGGGGGCGACTGGGGCGCAGTCATCACCTCTCAAATGTCACATGCGCACCCGCAACATCTCATTGGAATTCATGTCACCAACGCTGTCGGGCCGGGGCTCTTCAGCCAGGAGCGCCCTTGGGACATGCTTGGAAGCCGAATTAGAGCGTTGCCGGAAGAAAAGCAGGCTGCAGCTATTGAACTTGAACGCCGCGTGGCAAGCCATGTCGCGGTCGCCATCCTCGATCCGCAAACGATTTCTTACGCCATGCAGGACTCGCCGGTGGGGCTCCTGGCCTGGATCATCGAGAGAAGAAAGGCATGGAGCGATCCCGCCGAGGACTTTGAGTCCGAGGAAACCAAGAACCACATGCTCACGACGGCGATGATCTTCTGGGCAAGCGGCTGCTTTGTCTCGAGTTCGCGTTTTTACGCAGACACCGACCGGTATCCGTGGCGGCCGTCTCATGAAAGGCAGCCCGCTTTTGAAGCGCCAGCGGGAATCTCGCTATTTTTGAATGATCGGGCATCTCTCCGGGGACCTGAAAGGATCGCCAACTACAATGTCGTGCAGCTGAAAGAGCACGAAAAAGGCGGGCATTTTGCGCCTTATGAGAATCCCGAAGCTGTTCTCGAAGATATTCGTTCGACATTCCGTCAATTGAGATAGCCAGCCGGCCTGCAACCCGGAGTCCGACATGCCGAACCATTTAAAAGGGAAAAACGCGGTCGTACTTGGCGCGTCTGCGGAAGGAGGCAGCGGATACGCCATCGCCGGAGCGCTGGCGTCGGAGGGCTGCAATGTCATCATTGCCGCGCGACGCGACAAGGAGCTTCAAAAGGCGGCGGCGAAAATCGGAGCACAATCTTTCTCATGCGATGCGAAGAATGAAGGCGATATTTCCAGCCTTGCGCAATTCGCCCTGAAGACGTTCGGCAAAGTCGACATTGCTGTAAACGCCGCCGGCGCGCCGCAAAGAGGTCCCATTGCCGAGGTCACGCGACAACAGCTCCAGGACACGCTCGACCTGAATTACATCTCTCATGTCTTCTTCATCAAATACATGGCGGAGGCGATCGGCTCGGATGGATCTATTACGATCATCTCCTCAATGTCCGCGGTTTGCCAAACGGACGGGAATGTCTTCGCCTATTCTTGTGCAAAAGCCGCCGCGAGTTGTCTTGTCAGATGCGCGGCGATCGAATACGGGCCGAGAAATATCAAAGTGAACGCCTTATTGCCGGGACCAATTGACTCCGCCGCCACACAAGGCCTCTTTGAAAATGACGTTATTCGCCACGCATTTGAAAAAGAAGTTCCCCTTGGACGGATCGCCAAACCTGAAGACTTGGCGGACGCAGTGACATGGCTTGCCGGTCCGGCTTTTGTCACTGGAACGAATCTGCAAGTGAACGGCGGGAATTTTCTGTATCGTTTTCCAACGCCTGAAGAACTCCCCGGTGGCGTGGCGGCCTACAAAAACAGACCCAAAAGCTAACGCCCAAACCTGAAGTCATATCGAAGGCCGCAAAGCAACCAACCTGAGCTCCGCAGCGAATCTGTTTGCTACGCCGGTGCGATCGTACAAGCTTAATTCCACCGTCGCATAACGCACAACACTGAAGCGAGATGAATCGCCAGCAGACTGCTCCGCAGTATTTGCGCAACGATTCCGACAACAATGATGATGAGCGTCCGCAAATCTTGTTGATTATCGCACACCAAGATGCACATGATCCAAACTCACTCCCCCAATCCAACTTAGCGAGCCGCACAAAGCGGATGATGTGTGGCGCAGATACCTCAGTTCATTCTCAATTCCGTCTACGCAAAAAAGCGTGCAAAGCCCTCAATTGACACCCCTTGTGGGCTCGAATACCATTTCAAGATGTGCGAATAACGTACGCTTGGCCGAAAGACGCCCAAACAATCGGGGCACGGAAGTCCCCGATGCCGTAATTACAGTCCTAGGGAGGTAAGGTAACTCAAATGAGAACTTCTACGACATGGCGCAGCCCCTCGTGTAAGACGCAAATTTTGGCTGGGACAGCCTTGTCACTTTTGGCAAGCGCTGTGTTGAGCCCGGCTTTAGCCGATGAAATTTACGTGAAAGCGCAGAAACGGTCGGAACGCGTTGAAGACGTTCCTATTTCTATTTCCGCCGTCACCGCAGAACAACTCGAAAAGCAAAGCATCACGGAAGTGATGTTCCTGCAGCAGGTTGTGCCTTCATTACGCCTTACCCGCTCGGGAACCTTCGTGCAGCCCACAATCCGCGGCATCGGTAGTCAGGTCGCACTGCCAGGCCTGCCTCAAAATATCACGACCTATGTTGACGGTTACTATGTTCCCACGCCGGCTGTCAGCAACTTCAATCTCGTGAATGCAGCAGGCGTTAACGTCCTGAAAGGTCCGCAAGGCACGCTGTTCGGATATAACACGACCGGCGGCGCCATTCAGATTACAACGCAAGATCCGCAACACGAACCTTCAGGCATGGCGCGTATCGGCTATGGCCGTTTCAATCATGCAAGCTTTGCATTCTACGGCACGACTGGGGTCTCCGAAGACCTAGCCGTAGACCTGGCAGCAGCCTATGAGCGGGGCGATGGTTATGTAACAAACATTTTCACCGGCGATGAAGATGCTGGTGAGTTCGACCAATATTATGTCCGATCGAAAGTTCTGTGGACGCCGTCCGACAATGCGCGATTCACTCTCGGCTTTTCGCACAGTTACGAGGATGACCCGAGAACTCAGAACGTTGTCGCGCGCGATCAGTTCTCAATCGCCATTGCTGTGCCGGGTGCGATTATCCCTGACGCGCCGCGGATTATCGCACATGATACTCCGGGATACTCCAGATTTGAATCAACCTCGATCACGCTGACAAGCGAGTTTGATCTTGGCTTCGCCACCCTGACCTCTCTTACGGGTTTCCGTAAAGACAAAGTCGAACAGGGCCTGGACTACGAAGCGTCATCCGCGGCTCTCAACTTTTCGCACTGGACCGTGCCTGACGAAACCTTCACCCAGGAAATCAACCTTGCTTCCGCGGAAGGCGGCAGGCTCAACTGGGTGCTTGGCGGATTTTATCTGCACACGAAAGATGACTACGACTACAACACGAATGGAAGTTCCATCTTCGATTCAAGCAACAAAACGCAATCAGTTGCTGTGTTTTTTGACGCCACTTATGAGATTGCTGATAGCCTATTCATCACCGGCGGCGGCAGATACACTTGGGACAAACCGGAAGTCTATTCCTACCTGTACCCCTTTGACTCTGAGCTTATCGCCGAAGCATCCTTTGACGACTTCACCGCTCGCGGCGTAATCCGTTACGAGCCGACTGAGAGTTCAAGCATCTATGCTTCTTTCTCCCAAGGCTACAAAGCCGGCGCCCTGCCCGCATCGGCTTTTTCGGCAACCCCGATTGGACCGGAAACCATCAACGGTTACGAACTCGGCTATAAGGTCAATACCGGGACCGTAATGGCGAATCTCGCTGCGTTCTATTATGATTATAAGGATATTCAGGTCACGTCTTATGGCGCCGGCGGCGCAAGCACGACAGTTAATGCCGCTAAAGCTGAAAGTTATGGCGTTGACGGTGATATCACTTGGGCTGTCACGCCTGACTTCGAGGTCAACTTAAGCGCATCGTACGTCCATGCGGAATATGTGGACTTCCCGAATGCAACAATTGGGTCGATTGACGATGACCCAATGAGCATGACCTATGGAACGATTACTACAAGCTTGTTCGACGCCACAGGGTCGAGAGTAGAGCGCACGCCCAGATTCTCCGGTAATATCGGATTTGACTATGGCTGGGATTTTGCCGGAGGCCGCATGGGTCTGAACGGCAATGTGTTCTACTCAGGCGAGTATAAGTTCGATGTCGCTGGCGTGCTTACTCAGCCCGAACATGTTCTGGTTAATCTACGCGCAACATGGATTGATCCTACCGAAAGATGGGAGCTTGCCGCCTTTGGCACAAACGTTACCGGAGAAGAATACTTCCGGTCGAGCTTCATTGACCCATATGCGGCGCGCACGGTTTACGCCGAACCTGCCGAATGGGGCGTATCGGTAACGGCTCACTTCTAATCACCTGATCTCACCCCGTCCCGGCATTTCCGCGCCGGGACGGACCGAGATAAAATGAAAGGCCCGCCCCTTCCTCCCGGCGGGCCTTTTTTATTTGAGCAAGGCCGGCAGGCGCTTATGCCGGGTCTCCCGGACTCACTATTGAGCCGAAAGCCCTCCATCGACAATAAATTCTGCGCCCGTGATATATCTGGCGTCATCGCTCGCCAGGAAAGCAATCATTGAAGCCTGCTCTGAGGGCGCGCCTGAACGCTTCAATGGTACGGTTTCCAACAGAGACTGGCCAACGCCTGGATTGTCTTTGCGTGCGGTATTTTGCATACCTGTCTCTGTTATCCCCGGAAAAACAGTGTTTACCCGGATGTCATCTCTTGCGCATTCAAGGGCGATACTTCGCGACATCTGCCTGATCCCGCCCTTACTGGCGGCGTAGGCGGCGGTGCCGGGCATGCCCACAATCGCCGCAAGCGAGGCGACATTCACGATCGAGCCGCCGCCGCCCTGCGATCTCATCCGCCCGACCGCCTCGCGGCACCCCAGAAAAGCACCCACCAGATTGACCTCGATCTGACGGCGGAAATCATCGAGCGACATGGCTTCAATCTTGTTGAGAATACATATACCGGCATTGTTGACGAGAATATCGACGGCCTCATAAGCCGAAATCGTCTGCATGAATACATCGCGCCATGAGGCCTCACTGATAATATCATGGCCAAATGCGGCGACATTGAAACCCTGCGATTGAAGCTCTCCAGCACGCTCGGTCACCGCATCGGCGTCTATGTCGGTCAGAATGACATTGGCGCCTTCGACCGCCATTCTTTCCGCTACGGCAAACCCGATGCCCGCCGCAGAACCGGCGCCAGTGACAATAGCCGTTTTGCCCTTGAGCCTGTTTTCGATCGGTCGATTTGACTTCGGTAGCGTCACGATCGCCGCCCTCGTTTTTCATAAACGTGCATTAAGCGATTTTAAGCACAAACATATGGTGTATAATTGCACTTATGTTCGAATTACGCACATTATGCAATGGAGGAAGCAACACCATGATCTCAAAAACAACAATCGCACTTCTTACGGGTTCACTGCTCTTTGCGTCCCCCGCGGCCTATGCCTCGGATGTTGAAAGCGCCTGCCTCAGTTCAGTTGAACGAAACGGCGTTCCTGAAGGAATGACCCAATCGGATGTTGAGGGAGCATGCTCATGTCTCGCCGCATCTGTGAGCGGTGATGTTGAAGCGGAGATCATGGCGCTTGCAGAGCTGTCTGCTGAAGAAGTTCAGGCGCAACGCTCAGAGGCTGCAGGCGAAGCAATTGACGCCTGCTTCGGCGGCTAACGCAGTTACGGCGCGGGTGCATCAAGTTTACCGCCCGCTCCCGCTTCCCGTTATCACGACGTAAGGCTCATACCGCCGTCAACGACCAATGTCTGGCCAATGATGTAACTGGCGAGAGGCGAGCACAAAAAGAGCGCCGGCCCCGCCATCTCGGACGGATCGGCTGTCCGGCGTGCTGGAATGCGCCGGACGGTCTTTTTCACCAATTCAGAGAAATCGGGGTGCCCCGCCTTCCCCATTTTAGTTTCAACCAGGCCCGGCGCCAGCCCGTTTACGCGAACGCCTTCTTTTACATAGGCCATTGAAAGCGCGCGCACCAAGCCGAGCAAAGCGCTTTTGGAAGCGGTATAGGCCGGTTGCATAGGTATGGTGCGATAAGCGGCAAGCGAAGAAACGATCACAATAGACCCTTTGGTTGGCGCCAACATGGGCTTAAAGCGCTGCGCACAATCAAAGACAGAATTCAGGTTTATCTCAACGACGTTTCGAAACACATCGGCTTCGAACTCTTCACCGTTGAACAGAGAGAGCGCGTGACAAATAACCAGAGCGTCGAGCGCCTCAAAGCCGTGGTCCCATTGTGACAATGCATCCGGGTGTGACAAATCCAGTTGAGAATATGAAAGTCCTTCCATATTGCTCAAATCGGACGGCGAATAGTCCGATGCGTGAGTGCGCGTACCCGTAACATGAGATGAGGCGCCGCATTGACGAAACATCTGCGCGATGGCGTTGCCGATGCCCGTAGAGCCGCCGATGACAAGCGCCTGCTTTCCACTGTAGTCAAACGGCGTCATGCGTTCCTTCGCTTTCTGATCTTTCATCGATATGAGGGCGCAAGTTCAACAGACGCAGAAGACAGATCGGTATGCAACCGAGCACAGTACCGGCCCAATACGCACCCACACGCCCAAATCCGCGGTTTTGCGTACAATAAGGACTTTATGGACTTTTATCCGGCGGCGCCAAGCCATATATTATCAAAAACCGTACCGCCGTTCGATTACCGAACAATCGTGATTAGAGCGGCGGGCCCATCCCTCATCCCGGCCGGCGCGATTGTTACGAGGAATTATGACGAAGATTTTTTTAACGTGCGCGGTTACCGGCAACCATACGAGCCGCGATCAGAACCCTAATCTTCCCGTAACACCAAACGAAATCGCCGACTCTTCATTGGAAGCGGCCGACGCAGGCGCCGCCGCCGTTCATATACATGTACGCGATCCGCATTCCGGCAAACCTTCAATGAAAGTGGCCTACTATCAAGAGGCTGTTGAACAGATTCGCCGCCATAATCATTCACTGGTCATCAATCTGACAACCGGGCCGGGCGGTCGGTTCCAGCCTTCCGATAATAACCCTGTTGTTCCTGGCCCGCGCACAAACCTGCTGCCCCCGGAACAACGCGTCGCCCACATCTCCGCACTCAAACCCGACATTGCAACGCTCGACCTCAACACAATGGTGTTCGGGCAGGAAGTTGTCATCAATACGCCAAACAATCTGCGCCGTATGGCGAAGCTTATCCGCAAGGCCGGCGCCCGTCCGGAGATTGAGCTCTTCGATACAGGCGACATCATGTTGCTTCATGATTTAATCAAGGACGGAACGCTCGCTCCCGCCCCCCTTTGTTCAATTGTGATGGGCGTCAAGTATGGGTTTGCACCGACGATCGAAACCCTGCTGCATGCACGCAGCTTGTTGCCTGGCGGATCAATATGGACCGGCTTCGGGACTGGCAGACATGCATTTCCCTTGCTCGCCCAGTCGGTATTGGGAGGCGGACATGTCAGAGTGGGCCTTGAAGACGCTGTCTATCTCTCGAAAGGCGTCCTCGCTCCATCGAATGCTGCATTGGTGAAAAAAGCACGGCGTATGGTTGAAGACCTCGGCGGCTCTCTGGCGTCTTCCGACGAGATGCGCGAAATGCTCTCTCTGCGCCCGACAAACAACTAGTGAAGTAAACAAGACTTTCAGCACTCAGACAAAACAGTCGGATTAAGCGCCATGCTAATCTTCCCGGCGCTGTGAGCCGGCTCTTACGGACCGCAAATCAGGCGATGAAGTTGAACGTGTAAACGTCGACCAGAATAAAAAGGACGTAGGCCCGGTAAACTGGCGTTACTTCACTTTTCATTTAATTGCCGCCCGGCGGTTCATCGGTTCAAAGGCCGTCTAGAAATGGCGAAACATGCGTCAGGGTTTCCTCAGGCGCTTCTTCCTGCGCCACATGCCCGACGCCGGCCAAGATGACCAGTTGCGCATTCGGCATTAGCGCCGCCATGCGTTCGCCATGATCGATGGGGATAATCGCATCTTCGGTTCCCCACAGGATGAGAGTCGGCGTTTCAAGAGCTTTCAATTTTTCCGTGGGGTCCGGAAGCGTGAATTCCGTTAGAGCGTTGACAAGAGCGGCGCCATTGCCTTTACGGCGGATCATGTCGCGCATTCTTTCGACCGTTGCGTCTGTGACCTTCGAATCGTCCCCATAGACCTTTTCCGCAGCCTTACGCATTCCGGACTTCGGCGCCGTCATCAGAAACACGCGCATGGCCAAGGGAACCGGAACCGGTTCGTCGCTGACGCCATTGATGCTGAATACGCCCGGCGCAACAAGCAGCAACGCCTCTACGCGATCCGGGAAAGCTGATGCAAAGCGCCATGCGACGAGCCCGCCGAGAGAATTTCCAGCGACAATCGCTCTTTCAATGTCAAGTTCATCCATCAGAGCGCCGAGAAAGGCCGCCCGCTCTTCCGGCGCGTAGCGCAATTCAGGATCGGGGCCGGTCAGACCATGACCGCTGAGATCGTACCGAACGACGCGGTATTCGCCTTCCAGCGCGGCCGCCCAGTCGTTCCACGTTTCGAGGCTGTGCGTATATCCGTGATTCATAATAATGACCGGCGCGTCTTCAGGCCCTTCAATCCTTACGCGTACGCGCGCGCCGCCTATGCTAATGAAACTATCTTCTGGCGTCACATAACGCGCTTCAAGGACCTCAGGGGCGATACCGCGGCTTTCGACCGTGTACCATGCTGCAATGGTCGCCGCGCCGGCTAAAACAAGAAAAACAAGTACGCTGAAGATCGCTTTCATCATGTTATCTACGCCCTCTCACGACTAAGCGCCGGGTTGACTGCCTTTTCGCCTAACCCGTCGAGGAAGCTATCGAGCGCAACTAGACTTTCAATTTCATTCAATAATGGCGCATGGCCACGGTCAGGTATGGTTGCGGTTTTGAGGTCGCGTTTTACTTTCACCATTTTTGCAATGGTCGTTTCGCTTAATATGTCCGACCGGGCGCCGCGAATGACAAGCATCGGCATGTCCTTCAACATTGAGAACAAAGGCCAGAGATCCGCCGGCGTGGAGTCGAGCTCGCGCACCGCATCGCCGACCCGCGGGTCGACATCGAGCCGGATAACGCCGTCGTCGCCGGCGCGGTAAGTCTGATGCGCAAATTCCATCCAGTCTTCATTCGAAAGGCCGGGAAAAGCGTCTCCATAGTTGTTCCGGCACACTTTCGCTGCCTCCGCCCATGATGGCGCCGGCCCCTGCGCGCCCGCATATTGGGAAATACGCGCAAGACCGTTCGGGTCGACTTCCGGCCCGGCGTCATTACTCACGACTGCGGACACCAGATCAGGTCTCGTTGCGCCAATTATCATTGCAATGAAACCGCCCAGCGACGTGCCAATGAGGACTGTTTTCGAAAGCCTCTCGCTTTCGATAAGCTGAATAACATCCTCAACGTAAATCGCCGGGTTATAGTTTCTGTAATCGTCATCCCATTGCGAATAACCACGACCGCGCAAATCCGGACAAACCACACGCCGCTCGCTGGCCAAGTGGCGCGCCAAAAAGGTAAAATCGCGGGAATTTCGCGTCAGACCGGGCAGACAAACGACCGGCGCCGCAGGCCCCTCAGCTGGACCGTAATCGCGAAAAAACAGCTTCAGTCCGTCTTTCGACTCATAGTGTCTCTCAGCATATTTCACAATACATGCTCCGGGAACAGGCTTGCGCGCAACTCACGTTTGAGAATCTTTCCGTTTGGGTTGCGCGGTAGCGCATCGATGAATTTCAGCGACCTGATACGTTGCCGCGCGCCTAACCGCGCGTTGGCCCAGGCGACAATCTCTGCCTCGCTCGCCCCATCAATTGCTTCGACAACCGCAAATGGCGTTTCACCCCACTCCTCGTGAGGGGCCGCAATGACAGCTACCGCATTTACATTGGCGTGCTGCAATAAGACCGCCTCAATATCGGATGGATAGATATTCTGGCCGCCTGACAGAATAAGGTCTTTCTTTCTGTCGACGATATAAAGAAAGCCTTCCTCATCGAGTTTGCCGATATCGCCCGTACGAAGCCAGGCGCGCCCGTTTTTATCGAGCCAGGCCGCAGCCTCGGTTTCATCCGGTCGGTTGAAATAGCAAGGCATGATGATGCGCCCGGCGCCGACGATCTCACCCGCCTCCCCTTGCGGCAAAGGTTTGTCATCATCGCCGATGATCTTGATATCCGTGCCGAGCAGCGGTTTTCCGACCGACGACAGCCGGCCTTCCGCATCCTCCGGCTCCAGCGTCGTCACTACGCCTTCAGTGAGACCGTAAAGTTCTATAACGCCGCAGGAAAATGATTCAAATATCCGCTTTTTTAGCCCTTCATGAAGCGGCGAACCGCATGACATCATTGCTGTCAGGGACGCGACTTTTGCACGACTGAATGCGGAGCAATTGACAATGCGGTCAAGTTGAACCGGCACCAGCGCCGTGTGAGTCGCATGCAAGGACGCAGTCTTTTCTACAAATTCCGCAGGGTCGAACTTCCGCGTGACGATTAACGTTCCGCCAGCGAGAAAAGTGCATAACATCATGACCCAGCTGATGTTCGAATATAACGCCAGCGTGCAAAGGGTTCTGGCGCCCCCATGATAGCGCAGCGCAACAGAAAGGTCGTAAGCCCAGTCTAGGCGCGACTGGTGCGTGTGGACAATACCCTTGGGCCGTCCTGTCGTTCCGGAACTGTAAATAATGTTCAGAAGGTCGTCTGGCCTGATATCAACGGACGGCGTCTCGGGAGACTGACGTTCAACCCATTCATGGTACCCCGCCCATGTTGAGTCGCTTTCGCCCAGCGCTACGAGATGAATATCCTGATCGCGCGAGATCAGCCCGGCAAGCCGCTCCCGCTGGCTCTCGGACGCCAGAATGGTTCTGGCCCCGCAATCGCGGATCATCATGCCGAGCGCCTCGTCCGATATGGTCAGGTTAAGCGGCGCGGAAACGCAACCCGCTTTGAGAACGCCAATCAGCGCCGCCGTCATTTCGAGACCGTTTTCCATAGCGACAACGACAGCGTCGCCTTTTTTCAATCCGAGCGCGCGCAATCCGCTCGCAACACGGTTAGAGGCGCGCCCAAACTCTCGCCAGGTCAACGTTTCATTATCACAGATAACAGCCGCCTTATCGCCGCGCCATTTTTCATGCAGCGCCAAGATATCCGGCAACAGCGGCCGGGCTGCATCAAAACATTTGCGAAGGGCGCCTGACATTGTTCGCCTCGTATTTACGTGCGCCTTCAGCGCCGCCTGACTTTTCCGTCAGGAATTATCAGACGGCGCATTGGCAGCGCGGCGCAAGGGAGGGCAGCACCGGCTAGAACCGAACCTCAACCGTGCCCGTTATCGTGCGGGGCGGCCCGTAGAACGCCGTCGCCGTGCCCTCGAGGCCCAGGAGCGACACATAAGGCGTTATGATGCTGCCATCGGGATTTTGAGCGAGGTAGTTATATCCCGCGACGCGATATCTGCGATCGGTGAGGTTCTTGCCGTGAATCCCCAATTGCAACCGTCCATCGCTGGAAGTCCATACGAGACTGGCGTCAAAGAGACCGTACCCGTCCTGATCCAGCAACGGATTAGGAACCTCGAAAATGTGCGTCTTTGACTTGTAAGACGTTTGCGTGATGAGCGCGATATCGCCATCCTTGGAAAGGAAGCTCATCGGATGAGAGTAATGGGTCGTAATCGCGCCTGAAAATTCCGGTGTATTCTGCACCACGCGGATGTCGGAGACATCAATCGGCGGGTTTCCGGTTACGAATTCGGTATAGTCGGCGTCAATCCACCCGCCGCCCCAGGATATCGAAAACGTATCGCCATTTCCAAACAGGTTTTCGCTGAGGAGCGCCCTGCCTTCCCATTCAATGCCGACGAATTCTGCTGCGCCGGCATTCGTGGTGATGCCGTAGAAAGTCGGCGTCATGGTTGTCGGATTGACGCCAGCAAGCGCGCCCGGGATCTGCACATCGGTGTATTCCGCATAGAATAGAGCGAAATTGGACGTTACACGTCCATCAGCGAAAGACGCCTTCCATCCGACTTCATATGAGTCCACTTCTTCAGGATTGAAGAGGAAGAACTCATAAACATCATCCGCGTCAACGTCGCCGTCGCCGTCAATATCGGAAGTCACAATCGATGAATCGCCGCGTGGGTCGAACCCTCCGCCTTTAAAGCCCTGACTGTAAGAAGCGTAGAAATTATGGTTGCCGTTCGGACTCCAGGATAATGTAGCCTTGGGACTGAAATCCGTGAACTCGGCTTCGCCTGTGAAGTCAGACGTCGTCACAAGCAACAGAGGGTTGGTTCCAAATGGCTCGGTATTACCGAGAAATTGCCTCTTTAACACATGCGCCATGCGTTCATCGCTGGTGTAACGACCGCCGACGGAAAGCTCCACGCCCGTTAGGCCAAATATATTTTCAAGATCGAAAGTCAAATCGCCGAATACAGACCAGGACTTTGTGGCGACATCGCCAAAGAGGTTGGCGTTGAGCCCGGGAAACATCAGGAGCGATCCGGACAAGTCGAGAACAATATCGGCGTTCTGATAAGCGCTGGCGTCGATATAATAGAAGCCGGCGACGCCGGCGATAGCGTCGCTCTCGTATAGAATCTGGAACTCTTCAGTGAACTGTTCGTTGCGATAAACCGCCGGTACATCGATATCGGCTTCCGGGGCGGCGTCGAAGTCGATCAGCTGAAAGCTTTCGTCTTCACGCCAGGACGCAATATTCTTTACTTTCCAGTTGTCATTGAGCGCTATCTCAACAAGGAATGTGCCGCCATAAGCTTCGGCTTCATTTTTTCCCTGAAGGCCGCCGCGTGTATCGTAAACATTGTCCAGAACCGGCAGGGGCGAATAAAGACCGGGGACAAGTCGATGCCCGCCTTTCGCGTTCGACTTGTCTTTGAGGTAATCGCCGCTCAGGCGCGCGAAAACAACGCCATTGTCGAATTCGGCGCTGGCGCGAAACGCCAATATGTCCTTGTTATAGTTTTCGTCGCCGGTAGTCAGGTTCTCGCCGTACCCTTCCCGCGAGAAATAGGCGACTGTCGCTCCAACTGCAAACTGGTCGGTAATCGGCGCCTCCGCCGTGCCGACCACATCGAACTGGCCGTATGTGCCGCCTGACGCGCGCAGCCTCAAGCTCGGCTCGTCACCGAGCCGGCGCGTAACATATTTCACCGCACCGCCTACAGTGTTTCGTCCGTAAAGCGTCCCCTGCGGCCCACGCAGCACCTCAACCCGTTCTACATCGTATATGTCGAGCACAGCGCCTTGCGGCCGATTGAGATAAACATCGTCAATGTAAATGCCGACACCGGATTCAAACCCGGCCACAGGATCCTGCTGACCGACGCCCCGTATAAAAGCCGTAAGAGTCGTGTTCGTGCCGCGCGAGACTTTCAAAGTCGTGTTTGGAATGGATTGCGTGAGATAGGTAATGTCCTGAGCGCCGACTTGCTTAAGGTCATCGCCGCTTACAGCTGTCACGGCCAGAGGCACATCCTGCAGCGACTCATCGCGGCGGCGGGCTGAGACGATAATGCGATCTTTCTCGCCAGACTCCTGCGCGGCGTCGCCTTCATCCTGGGCCAGCGCCCCGCCGCCCGCCATCATGCTTATGGCGGCAAATACCGATAACGCACTCGTTGCGAGCAGCCGCTGCTTGCTCAGCGCAAGTCTTCCATATGCGTATTGTATTGATTTAGCAGTCATAATTCCCTCCCATGGCGGCCGATTTCAATCTTTTAATACGGTATCGTATTTTTTTATGGATATTTTCTCAAAACATCAGGGGTGTCAACACCTGCAA
The DNA here is from genome assembly GCA_913055785.1 of uncultured Parvularculaceae bacterium. Lineage (GTDB taxonomy): Bacteria > Pseudomonadota > Alphaproteobacteria > Caulobacterales > Parvularculaceae > Hyphococcus. The sequence goes on from CAJXLJ010000006.1 coordinate 24,143, forward strand.
GCGGTTGGCGCAGAATTATTGAGTGCTTTCCCGTATGGAATTGACCCCGCAGCTTAAACCCTTAGAACCGAAGCTTGGTAAAATTTAGAACCGAAGCTTGGTAAAATTCGGAAGGGACATGGCCGAAACGCTTGAAAAAACACGAGCGCGACCAGCGAGCGGAAAATCTCAATCTCCCGCAGCAGCAACAACGGCTGCGCCGCAAAAACGCCCGCGCGGGCGGCCAACGCTTATTGATGACCAGACATGGTTTGAAACAGCGCTGAAGATCATGGCCAGCGGCGGCATTGACGCCGTTCGCGTCGAGCCGGTCGCGGAGAAGCTCGGCGTTACAAAGGGCGCCTTCTACGCGCGCTTTAAATCACGCAACGAGTTCTTGAACCAATTGCTTGAATACTGGCGCAAGGAATCGACGGTTTCCGTCATTGCGCAGCTAAGCGCAGTCGACGAGGCGCCGGAAGAACGATTGCTGAGGGTTCTCCTTCTTCCGTTCCGGCGTCCGGACGTGAAAGAGCGCGGGCGCATGGAAATGGCCATTCGTCTTTGGGCGCATCGCAATAAACAAGCCGCTTCCATTATGGAAGAAATTGACGCTTATCGGCTCCAGTATTTTGGTTCCGTACTGCTCGCAAACGGCGTGCCGGCCGAAGACGCGAAGTCGCGCGCCTTTCTGATCTATTCCTATATCATCGCCGACGGCGTTCTGCCGGGAGAACGGGAAGAAAAGGTTCGCGAGCAATGCCGCGAGTTCCTTGCCCAGGGAACCTTACTCGCAAAAAACAGCCCCACACGCCAACTCTAGCGCATGGGGCGAAAGCCGCATGTTTTACATCATGCTCGAGCTGCGTTCAGTGCTCGTCGAACCAAGCCTTCACGCCCTCTGTTCCAAGAGTATCGGCCGTGAATTCATGGCCGCCTTCATGTTCCAGAAATTCAGTATCAACGCCGTCTTCCTGCAGCTCTTCATAATAGAGTTCCGCCGCCCATTCCGGCGCAAGCAAGTCAAATACGCCGTGCCAGAATTTGGTGGCGGGGTGATTGTTCGGCAAGTTTGGAATCACGCAAACCGGTCCTGAACAGCTTGCGTAGGACGCAGATATAATCGCCAAGGCTTTCCAGGTATCTTCGTTGCACCACTGGCTGCAGCTTTGATACCATTTCCTGTCTTGATTAAATGTCACCGCCATCCGGCTCGAGTTGTAACCCCCGCTTGAAACGCCGAACGCGTAGCGCTTTTCCATGTTGTATTGCGATGCTGAGCCGTAGCTGCCACCCTTGATTTCAGAAAAGAAATCCGGAAAGAAATCGTAATCGCAAGTCGTACTATATGGAAACGGCGCATTCGTGTTCCAGAACTCGAGGAAGACAGCCGCTTGTGGCGGCTCCGGCGCAATCACTGCGTATTTTTTCCCCGTATTTTCCGGGTCATCCAGTAACTCATGGATAATCTGCGGCACGTAACCGAGCCCGAATGAAGCATCAGCATCTTGCACGAACGGGTTCGTGTCGGCCGGTGTTGTACCGTTGTAATAAAACGCAACCGGCCAACCGCCTTGCGGCGGCGCGCCCTCCGGCACCTGCCATCTGACGCCGCGCCCTATCGGAACACCGTTACACAAATACCAGTTTACGCGATAGCTGTAATCGCAACTCCAGTTTCCCGATCCATCAGGCGCACATCGGTCTGCCGCTTTTGCTGTTCCGTTAGCAGCGAATAAAGCCGCCGCAATGAGAAATGCAGCAATTACTCTGGTTACACCGGAAGTTTTTCCACGCGACCGTCCCATCGTTTCCTCCATTTTGGATTGTGTATTGTGACGAGAGCGTCTGCTTTCAGATTGCTTTGTCGCACCTCGCCGCTGTTTCGAGACCGGCAATAGAATTCGCGCCAGGCAGCGCGGTCTCAATAATTTAATACTATATCGTATTTTATTATATGGCAAAGACAAAGCAATGCGAAATGCCGGCCTTGAAAGGACGCCTTGGATAAGCGGCGTCCAGCAAGCTGAAACGCTCCCATAGTTCAGAGCATTAGGGAAAATTCCAGGCGTGAATCCACTGGATTGCGAAGTGAAAGCGATCAGGCTCTTAAAGGGAAGGGCCGTAAGTACTCACACGCATGATTATAGAAGATGGCGGTGGAAGCCGACCTAATCGACCCTTTCTCCGGCGATTTCCCTTATAGATGGGAGTTTACTGTAAGATAATGCGGTTGCTACCGAACTCAGTGACAAAATTTGTGGTCAGCCGCGCCAAATCTGCGCTTTACAAGCAAGCTCCCCGCTAAACTAACAGGAACAGCGAGAGAACAATGAAAACCGTTAATCCTGAAACAGGAGACTTTCCAGGAAAGTTGTATGCCATGGATTGTCGGGCTCATGCCCTTGTAAATTGCTTGGCGCGCCTGAGAGTTCTTTTGGATTGACGGCCATTCAATATAAATCCGCTTCGCCCTTTACGATTACGACCTATGCGGCTTACCTGAAAAGCGAAGGCAGCCAAAGTGACAACGACGGCACGTAGGTAATGGCCAGCAACGCAGCAATCAGCGCGCCGTAAAACGGCCAGATCGTCTTAACTGCTTGCTCTATTGGCGTCTTTCCGACCGCGGATCCGACAAACAGGACCGACCCCACTGGCGGCGTGACGAGGCCAATACCCAAGTTCAGCATCATGATGATACCGAAATGGACGGGGTCCATGCCAATCTTCTGCACCACCGGCAAAAAAATGGGGGTCGTGATGACGATCAAAGGCGACATATCCATGAATGTGCCAAGCAGGAGCAGCATGATGTTGATAATCAACAGAACGATGATTGGGTTATCGGTCGCCGTCATGATGAGATTGGCAAGGTGGGTCGGCGTTTCCAAGATCGCCAGTGCATAACCGAAAGCGGTTGCTGCGCCGATTATGAGAAGCACCATCGACGCGATTTTAACCGACTGTTGGCATGACTCCCAAAAACGGGGCCAGCCAAGTGTTTTGTAAACAAGGGCGCCGACAATAATCGTATAGATGACCGCAATAGCCGAAGATTCAGTCGCGGTGAATACGCCACTCAAAATGCCGCCCATGATGATGACCGCCGCCATGAGGCCGGGCACGGCGGCGGCGAAAGCAACAGCAAATGCGCGCCAGCCCGGGAAAACGCCGCGAGGGTAGGAGCGCCGCTTCGCAACGATCCACGCGACGACCATCAATAGCGCAGCCGTGAGAATCCCAGGGATGACGCCTGCGAGGAATAGATCGCCGATCGAGACGCCGGCGCCCGTGGCCGCAGCGTAAATAATCATGTTATGGGATGGCGGAATCAAAAGGCCGACAACAGCGGCGGTGACCGTCACGTTGACAGCGTAGTCGCCATCATAGCCTTTCTCTTTCATCAGCGGTATTAACGTCGAGCCCATCGCTGAAGCGCTGGCGATTGCTGACCCCGAAACAGCGCCAAACATTGTGGATGCGCCGACAGTCACTTGCCCTAGGCCGCCGCGCGCGCGGCCAAAAATCGATTCCGCAACCTTCACTAAGCGTTCTGCAATACCGGACCGGTACATCAGATCGCCGGCAAAAATGAAAAACGGTATCGCCATCAACGTAAATACGCTCATGCCTGCCGCGACACGCTGGAAAACGACAACCAGCGGTATATCCATGACAAAAAAAACAGCCATTGAAGCGCCAAGCAATGCAAAAGCGACTGGTGCGCCGATGGCCAGCAAAATCAGTAATGTCAAAATAAGGACAGTCAGCTCCATCTTGGATCCTCCTCGTCCTTCAAATCGACGCCAACAAGTTCCTCCAGTATGCGCTCAAACGAGAACAAAATGATCAGGAAGCCGGAGATTGGAAGACCCAGATAGGCAATCCCGCGCGGCAACCCCAAGGAGGGAATTACATGTTCCCATGTTCGCGCCACGAGTTCGCCGCCCCAGATCAGCATCGCGGCGCCACATACTGCTACAACAAAATTTGAAGCAATGCGCATACTTTTGCGAACCGGCGGCTTCGCCGCATTTTCCAAAGCGATAATTCGAATATGAAATCCTTCTCTGACGCCAGCCGCAGCGGCAAAGGAAACGTACCAGATCATCAGCGTCAGCGACGCTTGCTCCGACCATGACGGACTTGAATTGAGCACATATCGGCCAAATACCTGCCATCCGATGATCGCTGTCATAAGAACTAATCCCGCAGCAGCGGTCTTAAGCAGTAAATCGGCTGCAACATGCGTAATTTTTGAAAGTCGATTCAACATCAGGCTCCCAGCTCTTCAATTTGACGAACAAGCCGCTTTTGGTCATCTGTCACGACAAACCGCTCCCATACCGGACGCATAAGTTCTACGAATGGGTTGAGATCGCTTACCTCGTTTACATTTACGCCTGCCTCGATGAGGCGATCGCGCGCTTGCGCGACACGCTGATCCCAGAGTTTACGCATGAACGGAACAGACTCTCTCGCGGCCTGCCTTACTATTTCTTGTTGTTCCGGTGAAAGTTTGTCCCAGCGTGTTTTAGACATGAGCAGCACTTCAGGCGTCATGACATGCCGCGTCAGGGAATAATACGGCGCCGCTTCATAATGCCTGCCGGACTCATACGAAGGCCAGTTATTTTCCGCCCCATCGATCACGCCCTGCACCAGAGATTGATAAACCTCACTCAAGGACATCGGCGTCGCATCTGCGCCAAGCGCGCGGATCATCGCAACGTTAAGATCCGAGTTAGGAACCCTTATCTTCATGCCTTTCATGTCGTCTGGCGTAAGAATTTCCCGGCGGACATTATAGAAGCTGCGCTCGCCAGAATCGTAGAAACAAAGCCCGATAAGGCCATGCGGCTCTAAAGAGCGTAATATTGAATTTCCTGGCGCGCCGTCCAACGAAGCGCGCATATGCTCTGTTGACTGAAATAAAAACGGAAGAGACGGGATTGTCGTCAAGGGTTCTATAGCGTTGAGCGGAGCCAGAAACACCCGATTCAGATCGAGCCCGCCAAAAGTCGTAATTTCCAGCGTGTCTCTCTCCGAGCCTAACTGCCCTCCAGCAAAAACTTTTACGGTCAGCTCGCCGTTCGTTCTTTCTTCCAGCAATCGCCCCATTTCCTTGACGGCTTGTACTGTCGGATATTCTTCCGGATGCGTATCACTGGAATAGAGCGGCCGGTAAGTTTGCCGGTCACAAGCAGCGAGAACAGACACGCTTCCGATTAACGCCAATCGCCTGCTGATCTTCATTTTAGCACGTCCTAAGCCCATTTTATCGGTCAATTACTCTGTGACCGGCTAGTTGCGTTTCCTCAAGGCGGCGTCTTTGATATTCTTATAGTTCGATTAACCGCCAAAATTGATGGTCGTTGTTTCTAGGTACCCCACTGTGTGAATGGGACTTTGGCAAAGAGCTCCCGCTCCCCTCTTCGCGGATCGTTAACGAGACGCGTATTCTCATCGAAGACCATGGCCTGGCGCTTTGGCAGCGTATGCTGTTGCCATTTCGGCAAGCCGTCATGATTGGGGTCGCCGTTGCGAGCGAGATTGATGAAGGCGCGGCTCAGCTGATCGGCGACCCTGCGCGCCGCCTCACCTGTTCCTGTTGTCGAGCCTTCCTTATCCACGTTATCGAAGGCGAGCGGAATATCGAAAGCGTGAGGCGCGCCCCATTTGCCGCCGTCGAGCGGCGAGCCGAAATCCATCTGATAAACCCATGTCGGCGCGCCCTGCCGCGCACGCGCATCGGATTCCTCGACCTGGCCGCGCCAGGAACGTCCCGCCGTCGTCGCTGCGAAAAACACATCAGAGGCGGAGTAATCAGGATAAAGCGTGCGATACGTATCGAGAACTTCTCGCGGCGAAATATCGACGCGCAAGTGGGCTGCGAGGCGCTCCGGAACCTCATCCCACGTCAGGTCGAATGCATCGGATTCGCGCCGACCGATAAGATTACGCGTTTCATCATGGGTGTTGCCGAGGATCATCGGAATATCGGCCGACTGTTTCGGCGCGTCGGGCCAGAACGGATGCCGCGTCAGAAAACGTTCATCGAGGACCGGGCCAAAGTAAAGTCCGCGGGATGAATTGATAGGGTCCGCCGCCGCCAGCCCTTCAATAAGAGTCTCTACCGGCGCCGATTTCAGCGCGTCAATGTCATCCGGCGCGATCGATACCGCCTCAAGAAAAGCGCGGGCCCGTTCCGTCGCATTGAGCGGCCCCGACGCCGTCACCTGCTGACCGCTCATGGTCGCAGCAGAGTGAAACAGCGCTTTCGCCGCCGGCGCCGCCATCATCGTGGCGATCTTGGCGCCCCCGCCCGATTGCCCGAACACCATAATACGCGAAGGATCGCCGCCAAAAACGGCTGCATTATCCCGAACCCATTCAAGCGCCAGCACCAGATCCCAGATGCCCGCATTACCAGAGTCCGGAAAAGCGCCGCCGGTAAGAATCGGCAAATACAAATATCCAAAAGCGTTCAGGCGATGATTGACAGTGATGACAACAACATCGCCTTTTTGAACGAGGTTCACGCCGTCATATAAGGGATCCGATCCAGAGCCGGAATTGTAGGCGCCGCCGTGAAAATACACCATGACCGGCCGTTTGCCGCCATCATTCAAGGCCGGCGTCCAAACATTCAGGAAAAGGCAATCCTCACTCATCGTTTCGCGGTCGCCGCGTTGAGGAGAAGCGGCGCCGTAGTTAAAGGCGTCTATAGGCTCTTGCCAGGATTGAGGCGCCATTGGTTTGGCGAACCGTGACTTGGATGTATCCGCGCCGTAGCGGACGCCTTTAAAAATATTGACGCCATCCTGAACGAACCCTCTGATCGGGCCGTAAGCACTTAGCGCGACAGGGTGATCACCGGCGCCGGATGCAAGCGCGCTACCTGAAAGGCCCGCGCCCAAGGCTAGGCCGCTCGCGATCACGCTGCGCCGGTTGAATGAGTAACGCTGCTTCATTCGTTTCCCCTTACCGCCCCGGTCTTTTCTTTATCCGCCAGCGCTACGCGCAATTTCCACGGCTTCTCGGGCAAGCTGCGTTACCGCTTCAAAATTGCCCGCCTCGATTTCTTTCGACGGCGTCAGCCAGCTGCCGCCGCATGCAATGACAGATGAAAGCGACAAATATTCTTTCAGGTTCCCAGCTGAAACGCCGCCCGTCGGCATAAACTGCATTTCGCGAAAAACGGAAGAGAGCGCTTTTAGCATCGGCGCGCCTCCAGAAAGACCCGCAGGAAAGAACTTGACGGTTCGCAACTCAAGATTAAAGGCGCGCTGGACTTCACTCGCGGTGACTACGCCCGGGAACACATCCATTTCGTTCGACTGGCAGAAACAGACGATCTCTTCGTTCAGGCCCGGCGAGACGATGAAGCGCGCGCCGCGCCGCTTTGCTTCTTCCGCCTGCCGCAGCGACAGAACCGTGCCGGCGCCAACGACGATCTCGGGCGCCTCAGTGGCGATTGTTTCGAGGCAGTCAAGCGCCGCATCGGTGCGCAGGACGACCTCCACGACAGCAAGACCGCCTTCTTTTAGCGCCATGGCTGTCTTTAGCGCGACCTGCGGCTCATCCGCTTGCACCAAAGGCACGACAGGCGTCTTCCTGAGCAATTCGGCAATCATTGGTCATGCTCCAAAAAAATTCAGCGCTGCACCCTGCCCGACCCATCGCCTGACATCAGTTTTTCAACTTCGGAAACGCTCACGCGATTGAAATCGCCCAGAATGGAATGCTTCAGGCAACTCGCCGCGACGGCGAACTCCAATGACTGCTGGCGATCAGTATAAGCGTTAAGGCCATAAATAAGCGCAGAAGCAAAACTGTCGCCTCCCCCCACCCGGTCTATAATGTCGGTCATCTCGTAGCGCCGGCTTAATCTAAACCCGTCCTTGTCGCGCAAACACGCCGACCAACCATTGTGATCGGCGCTCTTGCTTTCGCGAAGGGTGATCGCAATTACGCTCATGTTCGGGTAAAGCTCCTGCACCTTCGCAGAGAGCGCTTCATATTTCGATGTGTCTAATTCACCGCTTTCGACCTCCACATCGACCGTAACGCCGAGTGATTTCTGACAATCCTCTTCGTTAGCGATACCGACATCTACGTATTGAACGAGCTCAGTCATCACTTCCGGCGCCGACTTGCCGTATTTCCAGAGCTTGCCGCGGTAATTGAAGTCGCAGGACACTGTAACGCCTGAATTCTTTGCCTCACGAACGCATTCAAGACTCAAATCAGCCGAATTTTGTGTAAGCGCGGGCGTGATGCCGGTAATGTGCAGCCAACTCGCTTGCGCGAATATTTCCCGCCAGTTGAAGTCTCCCGGCTTGCATTCAGCGATTGCGGAATTGGCGCGATCGTAGACAACTTTCGACGGGCGTTGGTTGGCGCCGGCTTCAAGGTAGTAAATGCCGATCCTGTCGCCCGAGCGCCTAATGTGGCGCGTATTAACGCCAAAACTTCTCAACTCACGAACAGCGCTTTCGCCAATATCATTATCGGGCAACGCAGAAACAAACCCGGCGTCAAGGCCGTAATTGCATAATGCAACGGCGACATTTGCTTCGCCGCCGCCAAAAGTCGCTTCGAATGACGGCGACTGAAAAAAACGCTCATGTCCTGGCGTCTTAAGCCGAAGCATGATTTCGCCGAAAGTAAGATATTCCGACATTTTACGCCTCTTGGTTATTGCGCTCTATCTGGCGAGCCAGCCGCCATCGACCGCTAGTATGTGACCCTGAACATAATCCGCAGCCTTGCTGGCGAGGAAAACGGCGGCGCCGCCTATATCGGAAGGCTCGCCCCATCGCCCTTCGGGAATTCGCTCCAGTATCTGGCGATTGCGCGTTTCATCCGCTTGCAACGCGGCGGTATTGTTGGTCGCGATATAGCCCGGAGCGATGGCGTTCACGTTTATGCCTTTCGCCGCCCACTCATTCGCTAAAAGTTTTGTCAATCCGCCAACGCCGCTCTTGCTGGCGGTGTAACTGGGCACGCGGATGCCGCCCTGAAACGTCAGCATCGATGCAATATTGATGATCTTGCCGCGATCGCCATCCCGGCTCGCCCATCCAACCATATGCCGGGCCGCAGACTGGCACAGGAAGAATAAACTCTTCAGGTTTGTATCCATTACCGTATCCCAATCCTCCTCAGAGAAATTGAGCGCATCTTCCCGGCGAATGACGCCGGCATTGTTCACGAGAATATCAAGTTTGCCGAATGATGAGACGGTTTGTTCAACAACGTCATCGACCGGCGCAATCGTCGAGAGATCCGCTGATACAAGCTCGCATTTTCTGCCCATCGCATGGATTAAGTCTGCGGTTTCCGTGGCCTCGCTTCGCCCCACGGCTGCAATGTCAGCGCCTGCTTGCGCCAGCGCGACTGCTATACCTTGACCGATGCCCGTATTGGCGCCGGTGACAACTGCGACTTTGCCCTCCAAGTTAAACATTTCCTGCCCCATAATTCCTTCAGAAATTTCTATGTTCAGAAAGTTGTAATTCCTGGCGCTCAAGAGCGCAGGACCTTCCTGACGTAGTCAGTGATTGCATCGCCCTCAGCATTGGAGAAGAAATATTCCTCGAAACGGTCTCCGGAAATCGCCGCTTTTAACAGATCCTGATCGACCGATTGCAACACGTCGAGCATGTCTTTGCAGGACGCAGCCTTGAGCTCCTTCAGGATCCCGCGGTTTTTTGCCATGATGGCCGCGCGCTCCTTCGGATATCCAACGCCGCGTTCGACTTCGAACAATTTCCGGTAGCAGTCCTGCAGGTTGAGTTCCGCAGCCCACCCGAAACCTTTCGCATAAGGCATCGCAAGAGCATTGCCATCATTGATCTGCCCAAAGAGGAAAGCATCTGTCGGATCGATGACAAGGCCGCAAAAAACGTTTGGCATCGCATTGCATGCCAGCATGGAGCCCATGCCCGTTCCGCACCCCGTCACAATAAAATCCGCTGCTTTTGAGTTAATCAGTATACCCGCAAGAAGCCCGTTCATCACATAGGTCAGTGAGGCTTTATCCTCCGGCCCGTACATGCCGTAGTGAAACACCTCGTGGCCGAGGGGCTCAGCCACCGAGGTCAACGCATCATGAACGACCTGGCTTTTAGCGGCTTGGCTGTTTTCGATAATAAGGGCGATTTTCATTGAACCTACCTGCTTCTGGGAGCTGCGGACAAACCCAATCAACGGGATTAGGTAACCGGTGTCATAACATCTGGAAGGCGTACCGGCAAGGCGTCAATCAAGCCTTTTAGGCGCTGCGGTAGACTCCCGAATGACAATCTGCGGCAAGAAGGTAATCCGCTCTTTCGGCCGCTCATCGCCGTCAAATGACAACAAAACCTTGGCCGCAGCCGCGCCCATCTCGCGGATAGGAAGCCGAACGGTCGTCATCGGCGGCCAGACGCGCGCCGCCATTGGCGTGTCGTCAAACCCAACGATCGAGATGTCATCCGGAATTTTCAAGCCGGCCTTTCGCGCCGCCTGGTAGGCGCCGACCGCCATTTCATCATTGCCGAGAAATATCGCAGTTGGCGGTTCTTTCAACTGCAGCAATTTCTGCGTGCAGGAAACGCCGGTGTCGAAATTGTAAGCCCCCTCAACGATATACTTCTTCGGCAGGGAAAGGCCGTGTTCCTTCAGCCCCTTGCGAAAACCTTCAAGGCGCTCATGGGCGGAACGGAAAGACTTGATACCATGAACATGCGCAATGCGCGTATGGCCGATTTCCGCAAGATGCCGCGCGGCTTCCGCTGCCCCTTCAGTGTCGTAAGTGCGGATATTCTGGTGCGGCGCGTCAAACTCAACGGAGGCGATGCGCACATAAGCGCATTCATAGCCGGCGAGCTTTGCGCATAGCGCATCGTCCTCCGAAATCGAAGGCGAAAGGATAACGCCGAACGGACGCTGTTGCGAAACGAAGCGTTCTATTTTTTCATGCACTTGGGGGTCTCCCCGCTCGCATGGGTGAAGTACGAGTTGAAAATTCGTATCCTGCAGCGCATCGAGAATACCTCGCTGCATGTTGACCACATACTGCGGGCTCGGATTGTCATAGATCATGCCAATAAGGAAAGACCGCCGAAACGCCAGCGCACGCGCTTGCGGATCAGGTATATACCCGTACTCCTTGATGATCGCCTTGACCTTGTCGCGGGTCTCCTCGCGCACCAGCGGAGACTCATTGATGACCCGCGAAACCGTCTTTTTTGAGACGCTCGCCAGCCGCGCGATGTCGTTAATCGTCACCTTATGCAGCTTGCTGCGCTCGCCGGACGTTGTCAGGTCGCCCTGCCCGGCGAGGTTATCTGAATTCTTTGAGCGCGGCGTCACGAAAACCCCTCTGTCAGACGTTCCTTCGCTTGTCGCCTGATGCGCGCCGGGAAGCAAATGCTTGCATCAAGTGCCGCGCGCGCTGGAACCGGCATCATAGAGCGAATCAGAAAGCGGCTCCATGTTTTCGAGATTCCATTGGTCGGGATCAAACGGGCGCTCTGTTTTGTCCATTTTTGGGTAGCCGCCCACCTCATCCTGACTGTCAATTATGCCGCCGCGGCCTTCGGCGGCATCAGCAAGCACGCGCACATCATGCACGTCCCTGTCCCAGGGCCGTGCTCCCGCATTGGCGAGGACATAGCGTTCGACCATGGTCGTATCCATCGGTGTAAATTTTTCCGGCAAATCAAGCGGTCCTTCAGCATCGATGATTTTCGCCGCGCTGGTCGTGTAGCGCCCCTGCAACGCCATCGCCTCGCCGAAACGGCGCAGCGCCACATTATCGCGCATGAAGAGTTCTAGGTCGCCATCACCGCCAAGCATGACCAGCGGCGTCTCAGCCGGCGTGTCGGGTCCGGCCCTGACAACATTGCCAATCAACGTCATACGTCCATTCTCAAATGGAACATCGCCCCATTCTAGCCCCTGCAAATTGTAGTGAAAGACGCGCTGTCCGGGATTATAAATGAAGTTGTTGACGACCGCGCCTCGAACGCCTCCCTTAAATAAGGGGCTGCGCTCATAATTGTTTGCGTAAAGATTACCGTAGATCAATATATCCGACGTATTATCGTGAATAAGCGAACCTTTGGAATGCTCCCCTTTAGCGTGCGTCGAATTCGCCAACCCTTCAGCAATGATGTTATTGGAAAATGTAATCTTGTGCGATGCGCCTTTGCGCCACTCATCCGGGGTGCTTCCCGTAAAGCGGGGACCGGACGCGGATAGGTTCTCATCCGTCGCCCATGTCAGGGAATTATGATCGACAATCACATTATACGCGCCGATCGTCGTGATCGCATCGATGTCGCGACCACTCCGCGGCGGCTCGCCAAGGTCGCCGGGTCGGACGCGCAGGTGCTGCACGATCACATCATGCCCGCGAATGATGAGCCCCCCCTTGATGATGGTGACGCCCGGCGACGGCGCTGTCTGCCCCGCGATGGTCACATAAGGATGTTCAATCGAGATATTGTCGCCAGCGAGATCGATCACGCCGCCCACTTCGAAAACGATGATGCGAGGGCCTTCCGTCGCAATCGCCGCACGCAAGCTGCCGGGTCCGCTCGAGGCCAGTGTGGTGACACGGATGATCTCGCCGCCCCGCCCGCCTTGCGTCGTCGCCGCCCAGCCCACCGCGCCGGGAAAGGCGAGCTGATCGCTGTTGGCTTGAGGCGCGGCTACTTCCCCTGAACTTCTATCGCAGGCGGCAACCCCAACACTGGCGAGAAATAGAGCAACTGCACAGAACAATCTTTTGCAAGCCACGGCAATCATTGGTTTTCTCCCTTGCTCCGGCCTCGATAAGTCGGGGGCGTCACATTTATTTATTTGAAAATGACACCGGTTTCCTTTATTGTCTACTCCATTCCGGACAAAAAGCAGGCGGTCGAAAATGCAGACAAAAAAGGGCGGAGACAATGCTGCTGCCAGAGACGCAATCGCTAAGGCGTTCGTTCGGGCGAGGCGCGCCGCGCAGCCGCTGAAAGCCTATCCGGGAGTCGCGCCTCAGTCCCTCGACGAGGCCTATGCTATTCAGGACCTCGCCCTCGGCCTGTGGTCCGACAGGATTGCGGGATGGAAAGTCGGCCGCATCAATGGCGCTACGGCGGCTGCGCTCAACTGTAACAGACTGGCCGGTCCGATCTTCAAAGGCGCCGTGAGAGAAGCCGGCGATGACATCGCAATGCCAGTGTTCGATGGCGGCTTCGCCGCGGTTGAAGCGGAATGCGTGTTAATTCTCGCCGAAGACGCGCCTGAAGGCAAAACCGAGTGGGCGACTGAAGAAGCGCAAGAACTGATTGGTTCCGTCGTCGCCGGCATCGAGATCGCCAGCAGCCCGTTCGCCGGGATCAACGATCTCGGCCCGCTCGTCACCATTTCCGATTTCGGAAACAACAATGGCCTTATCATAGGCGAGGAACTGCCCGGCTGGTCTGCGTTTGACATCGATGACTGGATTTTTGAAACCCTTATCGACGGGCAAACTGTTGGCGTCAGCGCCGCGGGCGCCATTCCTGGCGGACCTGTAGAGTCCTTGCGGTTTCTTCTTGAAAACACAGCGAAAAGGGGCATGGCGCTGAAAAAAGGCATGACGATCTCATCTGGCGCCGTGACCGGCGTTCACGAAATCAAGATCGGGCAGGAAGCCGTCATTCGCTATCGAAACGATAATGTGTTGCGTTGTCATTTAATCGCTGCAACACCGGCAAACAACGCCGGTGCCGAAACAGGAAAGATTCTAGCATGAAACGATTTCTTACGCTCACATGCATGAGCGCGCTTACCGGCTTAGCTGCCGCATCCTGCGCCGAACAGAAAGAGGTGCAGGAACAGGAGATTGGCGCGACACTGAACGATAAAGCTGATGTCAGCATAGAAGACGTGCCTCCCGCCGTTCTCGAAGCGGCGCACGCAATGCGTCCGGACATTACATTCACGGAAGCCGAAAGAGAAATTCGCAACGGCGTCGTTTATTACGATGTAGGCGGCGTCGATGCGAACGGCAATGAAATCGAACTCGACATCATGCAAGACGGAGAGGGCTGGCGGGTTGTTGAAATTCAAAGAGACATTGTTCTGGAAGAAGCGCCGGAAGCGGTCGTCGCAGCCTTTCGCGAGAATGCGCCAGGCGTTGAGCCGGCGCGTATTATCGAGAGCGATCAGACCGACGGCGTCATCATCTACGAATTTTTCGCAGTCTCCGACAACGGCGATGAGAAAAAGTATGAAGTCAAATATGACGGCGAAAGCGCGGAATTTTTGACCGAGGAATGGGTTCACTAACCGCACCGCTATTCTGACTGATACGTCTGATGGCGCGTATTTTCAAAACCAGAAAAATCGCCCTCCTTTACGGCCGGCAATAGCACTCCCTTCTTTCAGCTATCAGAAACAAGAAACCCGAAGCGGGGGAGGAACCGCTTCGGGTTTCTTTCCTGTTGCAGCCCCATACTGCGGGGCTGATAACGGAGGGACTAGAAGTCGTAACGCGCGCCGAAGATAAAGTTCCGACCCGTGTGGTGGTAGAGCGTCGGCAGCATCAATACGTCGAATGTCTGATGCTCATACTCATCCGTAAGATTCACCGCCTCAAAGGTCAGCTCGATATTCTCGCTAACCCGGAATGAGGACGCGAAATCCAGGTTGAACGTCGATGCAACGCCCCGCTCCTCACGCCCTTCCGTGCGCCCGCTCGATGCAGGATTTGTCGTGAGATACGCGTCCCGGTAGGCGCCGGTAAGCCTGGCGCTGAAACGGTTGTCTTCATAATAGAAGGTCGCGTTGAAAGCGTTCGGCGAGAAGCCGATGATCGATTCCGACGTGACGTACGTATAGTTGCCGGCAAACCCCGTGTTGCCCAGGAACCCGGGCAGGAAGGTAAACGGCTGCTGGTAGACAACCTCAACGCCCTTGATGTTTGCGCCGTCGCCGTTCGACACCTGGGAGATAATAACGTCGGGATCAAGCCCCATATCCAGATAGTCCATGAACAACGGGCTCGTCGGCGACGCAACGGTCTGCGGAAGACCAGTTGCGCTGAAGGTCGTTTCCACATCCTGAGAGCGCTCAAAGAACGTATCAATGTCTTTCAGGAAGAGGCCAACGGCAAACAGTGAATCCTCAGCGAAATACCATTCAAGACTCAGGTCGATATTCGTCGCCCGATAAGGATCAAGCCCTGGATTGCCCTGGTTGATCTGGAACGGAGGCCCCATGAACGAGTCGATCGTACCGCCCGGCGTCAGGTTCCCCAGCGACGGCCGCGCCATCACTTTGGCGAAGCCCATGCGAACGAGGAAGTCGTCGGCCGGCTCCATCACGATATTGAACGCCGGCAGGTAGTCGTCATACTTTCTATCAATGGTGACTTCCGTGTCGCCCAGATAGCCAGTCGACGACGTTTTTGTCTGAACATAGCGAACGCCGAAATCGCCGCGCACCGGCATCCCGCCAAGATCAAAATGATAGTCGAACTGAACATAGCCGCCCAGATCCTTCTCTTTGACGCCGCGCGTATCCTGGATCCGCTGCACCGGATCGATCGATAACAAACCGATCATCGCAACAGCTGCATCCCAATCGGCAGAAGTCCAACTCGTGTCGATGCCGCTTGGCGCATCAAGGCCGTCGCCAAAGCCCATCAGCTGATACGCGATCGAGTCAGTGACCGGAATTGCCGCCGAGTAGCCATCCAGATCAGCCACATTGCCTTCTGCACGCGATTCAAAGGTCGTGAATTCAAACTGTTTCCAGCTAATACCGACACTCATTGTGATCGCTTCATTCAGGTCGTAGGCGGCGTTCGCCTGGACAGTGTCATAGGTGTTATCGACACCCTGTGGACGATTGCGATACTGCGTGAAGAGAAATTCGGTCGGATCGTTTACGTCTAGAGAACCGAAGTCGACAAAGGCGGCGTTCGGGTTATCCCTGAAGTCATAGACATATCCCGTCACCGGATTGGCTGCATCGAAGAAGATCGTTGACTGAATCGGAATATCAAAATCCGATCGGGAGATACCGCCAAGGATATTCACTCGGAATGAATCGCTAAAGTCGTGCTCGATGTTGCCGGTGAACTGATAGAATTCAGTTGTGAGATAATCCCGACGATGCTCGCTACGCGCAGGAACCAGACCATTGCCGGCGTCCGCTTGCAGATCGCCCATCAAATAGGTGAGCACGCCATCGCTATTCACCTCAAAATCGGTAACGTCGATATTATCGGTGTTGCTGCGAATGAAGACTTCAAGAAACTCTTCGTCACGGGTTCCGTCGAAACTCGAATAAAGACCGTCGAACGAAATTCGAGTACGTTCTGTCGGTTGGAATTGAAGGGAGCCAGTGATCCCGAGACGTTCCTGGTCGTAATCCAGGCGGCCATAACGCGGAATACGCGCATAATAGGAGTCGTAGAGCGTGCCGCAGTCTCCGACATCAGGCGGACACGTCGTGCCATTGACGGAACGGAAAGAGGCGAAATCATCGAAGCGAACGGTTGAGAAACCCTCTTCGCGAATTTTACGGTCTGAATAGGCGGCCGAAACCAGAAAGCCCCAGACCTCGTCGGGATCGGTGTAGGAAAGAAGCCCAGCTACCCTGGGACCGACGCTATCTGAAAGATCGTTATAAAGCCCTTGAGCCGCCAACGATCCCGTAAAACCAGAGTCAAAATCAAATGGTTGCGCCGTTTTGAGCTCGACATTGGCGCCGAGAGAGCCTTCTTCTACGGACGCCGATTGCGATTTACGAACGACGAGTTCATTGAACAACTCGGAAGCAAATGTATTGAAATCGAAACCGCGGCTTCGGTTCGATCCGCCTGAAGCATCCGACCCGCCCCCGGTCGTGAGCGCTTCCATACCGTTAATACGAACGCGCGTGAAATCGCCCCCGAGGCCGCGAACGGTAATGCGTCTGCCCTCGCCTGCCTGACGATCAATTGATACACCCGGAATGCGCTGCAGCGATTCAGCAAGGTTCAGGTCCGGAAAATCGGCGATGTCTTCTGCGACGATAGCGTCGACGATGCCCGTTGAGTCTTTTTTCGTCTTTAGCGCCGCGCCAAGGCTGCTTTTAAAGCCCGTTACGACGATCTGATCATCGCCTTCCTCATCCTGCGCCAACGCAGCGCCGGCGCTCATTGATAAAGCAAGGCAGGAAACGCCTGCAAAGATTGCACGTTTAGTCTTGGAATTCGCCATGGCTAACCCTCCCATATAAAAACCGAAGTGGTTCGTTTTTCTTATTATTGACACCGGTGTCATTCTTTGCTACCGGTGTCATTTTTAGAAACACTAGCGGAAACTTCTCTCTCTCGCAAGTTATTTGCCGCAAAAATCTCTAGAGAGATTAAGAAAACCAGGCCTGCCGTCATCGCCACGGCACCAGCGCGTTACTCTTACATGTTGAACCGAACCAGTCGTTCACTGACGAAACACCAATGGCGCAACCGCCCTTTCTGTAACAACATGATCGCTTTCGATTGACCGCCAAGCTGGCGCGCCGCTCCTACGCACATGTGAACAAAGACCGCTCCGCACTCAAACGTCAGCATAAGGCTGTATCCGATGAAATCGTGCGCGGTGAATATCAATACGCAAAGTAATCATGACAAGCACGTCATCACAAAAGCGGGCGCGCGCCGCCGTCTTTAAAGACATAAGGGCGCACGAGACCACCCTCCAGCCCCATCTGATCAGCACGAGGCAGGAGTTTACACTGCCGAATGTTTGACATTGCACCTGCAAACGTCATGCGTATTCCGCAAGGCGCGACTTGAACAGTTCCGCTTTTTTTAACGTAAAGCAGTAGGCCCGCAGAAGCTTCACAAATAGAAGACAGTCTCACATTACAAGCCCTGCTGTCTTAAGCAGCATGCCGCAGAAACTTCTATATGTGCAAAGATCCTGCGCCTTTCATTTCTCGCGCCGGACAGCATCGACGCCATTCTCGCAAGCAGCAAGACGGGAGAGCTTAATCTGCATAGAGCAAATGTCACCGCGCTGCCTGTCGGCTGGTGCGAACAACGATGCGCGCCCGGTACGGCGCTGAATGATGCGCCCGCACGTCACCGTCTACATGATCGACGACCTACAGAGGCCACTCGTTCGAACGCAACAGACCGCTTCCTGAAATTCTGCGACTGGCGTCTTCGGCCTATTTGGCGAACCACCGAACTGCTGTCAGAGACTCTCGGACAATTACGACCGGCTGCCGGCAAGAGCGCCGTCTCTCATAGGCCGCAGAGAGACGAAAACTTACGCAAGCGTCTGAAAAATGGGCGCGCTTTTGAAGGCTACAGCGAACTGGCGTTTCGACCGGATTTGGGTAGCGGCGGAAGCGATCCGGACCGAACCGGTCTCGGGCCATTATCCCTGTTTTCGGGGAATTTACAGGGAAATTTCACAAAGAAATGCGGATACTGCAGTTTTGAAGAGCATATCCGCGCCTGCTTTCAACGCTATAGCTAATAATTCCCTAAACGACCTAACAGGGAAATATTTCTACGTATCAGGGAATTCAAACTCGGAGCAAGTAATATTAAATGCGGATGAGGTTTTGATAGGGACAGCCCGTTCTATTCAGGTCATAGGCGGTTATTAGCATCGGTCGTATCAAGGAATTGATATATCGCGCACCAAAGATGATTTCTGATCCTGTTTCTGTAAGGAGCGGTGTGCGCAATCATACGCCGGCACCGATCCGGCGCGCCGTCGCCATATTTATAGTGCATTTTCGCGGCCCATTTGCCGGCCAGCGCATTAATACGTCGCCTTTTTTTCGAGCCGCTTGTCTGCCGGAAAAGCAGTAAGAAGCGAGGTAAGGCTTGAAAAAACGGAATAATGCTGTGCAGCGCGCATTTTTTGCTCCGAGGCGCCGCTGCCAGTCATGACACAGCTCCGTTTAAATATGGACATTTGCTATCTCGTTCATGCAGATAACTGCAGACTACTTCCAGGGCGTTAATCGCTTTTGCCGCTTCGAATAGTTTGTTCAAACATCGAGTCATAACTGCTCAATGAGCCCTTAATACCTACCATCCGCTTCAAATCGCAATACAGGGAAAATGGAAAAAGGTCATCAAAATAAACATATCCATACGGGGATGGGTCAAACGATTCCATACGCCATACATAGATCTTTTCAAAAAGACCGTTAATCGACTGGATCTCGCGCGTGGCTAATTTCTTCGTAACTTTTTCCCTGCGGGTATTTATTTTTTCCCAATCTTCGCCCTCAGAAGCGCGTTGTGACGCCTGAACAAGAATCAAATAATCTATAAACAACTTCGAAGGTTGAAATGCCGAGCCTGTGTTTGAAGCTGAACGCTTTGACATGCGCATCTGTATTTTTTTCTTAGTTTTCATCGCCCCTCGCTGAAGCAACATCGCGCCGAGAGTTTGAGCTCGGTTTTCATCAGATAATAAAAGGCTCACATTCCGGCAGAGCCACATGCGACCTACGCAAGCTGCGCCTGTGATTCTTATATTTTGAAAGTTTTCGCTTCCGGCGCCGCTTCCAACCCTTCGGAGAAATAGTCCAAGCTGACACTGAAAAACTTCGCCAACACCCATAGTTGGGAAGCGCCGATTCGATTAGTTCCGCTTTCGAATTTGTTGATTTGCGCTTGCGTCAATCCGAGATGCTCTGCCAGTTCGGCCTGGCTGAGTCCTGATTTCCCCCGAAGATCTTTAAGCCTCTGGCCTATATGCTCATCGATCAGCCGGATTTGATCACTGCGCTTTTTGGGCAATCCCGCCTCGCTCGCACTAATTCGAGTCCTTCGAAACAAATCATCTTTAAGATATAACAATTTCATGCGCAATAAGCCCTTGGCTTCATTCATACTTTTGGGCGTAAAGCCTATAATGCAGACAGCGATCGCCAGGATCATCAGTATATTGAGCGCAAGACTATGGGCAGCGCTTGTTCCATAATTTTCGTTAAAAGCGCCGGCCAGATTAACGCTTGCCATGGCAAGCTGAATTAGAGCCAGCGCCCCCGCCCAGCGGTTACGCGAAAGCCAGGATGTATCCCTGTAAATATTTAGAAAACAAAACGCGAGAACGGCATCGATCGCGACGTAAATTAATGTTAAGTCGTGGATGTTTGGAAACAAGCGGCCGAAAAAAATGAAAATGATATTCGATATGATGATCGAACCAAGCAACATCGCGGCGCCGAATATTTTCTTCTGGCTTCCCCAGAGCACGGCAAGCACAGCGACACCGAACGCCAATCCCGTATAGAGAAAAAACAGCATAGCGCCTAATCAAGGAACGGCTTATTGGCTTGGAAGCAGGTCAGGATCTTTCTCTCCTTCTTTTCCCTTTTCTTCTTTGGGAATACCGCCAGTCATAACTACGATCGCGTCGGATTTGGCTTTAGCGATGCCATGGGCGATTTTATGACCGTCAGAAAGCGCCGCAGGAAGGTTCAGCGCATATCCCATGATCTCTGATACCCTGCTGTGTAATTTCCTTACGCGAGGGTGCAATATAGAACTTTCGGTCTTCAGGATAAAAGACGCAAAGCCGGCTGTGGCTTTGGCGCATTTCTCAAGCGCAGTCATGCAGGCGCTTTCAGCATCAAGCAAAGCTTGTTGTTCATCCCGTACATCGATTTCTCTTTGAGAGTTCGATGGTTGCCGGAGTGCGGCGATATTTGATGACGACATTTGAAAGCTCCGTGTTTTACAGCTTTATGGCGACTGAGCCGCCCTCTTTTCCCCTGACAATAAGGATCAGTTTCTGCATCAACGCAACAAAAAAATCGCAATACGATTAAAATACATCTTTATAGGGAAGATAAACAAATGAACAATTATAAGTTGTGTAATGTTTGACCCGGCTATACAGAACGCTCTATTCGGGCCTTTTGGCGCAGATGCACCCAACTAAGCGAGATTCAAAATGCTTAGGATGTCACAAGCGAAAGGGTTCTTCGCTGTCTTTGCGCTTATCTTCATACTTCAATCTCCGCTCCTTATAGAACGGGTCCAACAGGGCTTGGATTTGCCACTCTTTAAGAGCGCCGTTGCCCGCAATAGTCCGCCTCATTCTGTCGAACGGCCCGCATGGTATGAAGTGCGTGTAATAAGTGAATCGGATACCCCGCCATGTATGGAAAATATCTTGCCATAGCACAGCGCCAGTAAAGAAAAGATATTGGCAATTTGGGACCTTTTTTTGAATTTCCTCCCGATCAAAACCAAACCAAAAGGCCTTGTCGATGTTGCCTGGCCCTATGATCGAGTTCCATTCAGTAGGGCGCGGAACGTAATGAGAATAAAGCACATCTCCAAATTGGGTGCTGCCAAATATATTTCCCGCAGTTCGCAAACTGAATGCCGCGCTAGGCCCCGTATTTCGCAAAACCAGCGCAATTTTTTCGTCATTTCTACCCCATATCCCGATGTCTGCGCCCGAAACTATCAGGAAGGCAGCATGTCCGGCTTGTCCGATCTCCCGTTGATCGTTCGCAGTTCTTTCGGCAATCTCGATTTGTTTCTTTCCAACCTGTTGTGTCGTTTCAACAGCGGCCCATGCGGCCCGGTTAGCTTGCTGAGTAAGCCAGAGGGTCCAAATGAGCGCCAAAACGCCAATCATAGCGAGAACACTACTGACAAGAGTCCAGTGCGCCATTCGGGTTTGGGCGAGAAGGTCAAGCTCCGCCGGGCTATCGCAGTAAGCGTTCTGTTTGCTCTCGGCTATATCGGCGGATTTTTTGGCCTCAGGGGCGAGACCAAAGGTAACCTGACAGTCTGCCTCACAGGTTACGCTGCCTTCATAATTTTTATGCTCTGCGCTTTCATCATAATTATGGAGCCCGTTTAAAATATCAGTGCATTTCGGCTGATTAAAAAATGCGACGGCCACTACAAGTGCAGCCAATATCCCTAATCCAGCGAGACCGTATGGCAACCAATCGCGCTTAGGCATTGTAGAAGAAATGCGGCGCTGAATTTGCCCCTCCCGACCTTGTTTCTTATGGCCGGTTCTTCCTCGGCCACCCCAATGTCGGCAAGTTTACTTTGCAAGTCTTTGTAGGAAAGGCCCTGTTTTGTCATTTCAACTCTAAGAAGAGTTTTTGCCTTTTGTTCCCAAGGGGTTAGCGTAGTCATGTAACATTCCTGCGGTAATTGCATCATTAATGTTGCATATACCCCTTGAACGTTGCACATTCAAGCAGCACATACGTTGTATAAGCAACGGTAATGATGCAAATGGCCCAACACTTCCTTCTCTCCGCCGCCTCTAGGGCCCTGAAATTAAAGGACATTTATCAGGCTGGAGAGAACAGGGCTTACGAGACCTTCTGCAAACTGCGCTGGCCTGAAACTGACGGCGAAGCGGTCTGCCCTCATTGCGGTTGCTGTGACGCCTATTTCCTGAAAAGCCGCCGCCGCTACAAATGCGCAGCCTGCCGCCAGCAGTTCTCGGTTACGTCAGGAACAATCCTGCATTCGCGCAAACTGTCGTTTACGGACCTTCTCGCCGCCATGTGCATTCTGGCGAAAGCAGCGAAAGGCGTTTCCTCGCTCCAGCTTGCGCGCGAACTTGGCATTCATGCGAAGTCGGCATGGGTTCTTGCGCATAAACTCCGCGAAGCGATTGGCGCCGAAGCCCGCGACATCAAACTTGACGATGAAGTCGCGATTGACGGTTGCTACGTCGGCGGATCGATCCCTGACCGGAACCTTAAAGCGAACCGTGTTGACCGTCGCTTGAAGCGCTATCAGACCGGCAAACGCCGTGTCGTCATCGCGATTCGCGAAGGCAAAGAACGCACAATCACTACCGTTGCAAAGAACGAAGCCGAAGGCGTTGAGTTCGCCAAGGCGCGCCTGCTGCCGGGAACGATTGTCAACGCCGATGAGGCGTCGCAATGGGACATGCTCAACGCGTTGTTTCCGACCGAGCGCATCAATCACAGCGAAGCCTATTCGCTTAACGGCGTTCACACGAACTTTGTTGAAAGCTATTTCTCGCGCCTTCGCCGCATGGTCGGCGGTCAGCATCACTGGGTTAGCCCGCAGCACCTTCATCAATACGCGGCTCACGCTGCTTGGTTAGAAGATCACCGCCGCTCAACAAACGGCGCGCTCGCTGGCCGTATACTCCGCAACGCTCTCGCTTCGCCGGTGAGCCGCACCTTCTCAGGGCGCTGGCAGAAAGCCGCCTAAACCGAAACGACGCGCCAGACACCCACGGCGCTGTCGCCGACCCGCTCGATAACGCCGCGTAACTTTTGATGATCCAGCGCTCTGGAGATTTTCAGGCGCAGTTCGCGGTTAAACCGCTTGTCATCATTCTCCCAGCCTTTCTGATCGCAAACCATTTCGACCAGATCGCGGAGGCTGACGCCCTCTGGATGCTTTCTGAGAAGCGTCAGGACAATGCGGGGTAGTTCGCCAGTATAAAACAGCCCTGCCGCCCTCGGTTTCTTGGGGCAAACGCGCCGTCAGGATAATAGCCCAAGTGAAAGAGCGTCGCGTCTAAATGGGCAATGGTCGTTTGCAGATCGCAGACGATCCGCTCGTGGTCGCGCAGGCGAGACAGGACGTTCTTGCGTTCATTGATGAGGGCTTGCGCGACAGGTTCCATGCGGCGAAACTAGGTCGCGCCGGTCTATCGGTCAGTCAGTATTTGGGTGCATCTGCGCCTAAAGGCCCGTAAAAATTTGGATGGCGGACAGGGTGGGATTCGAACCCACGAGACGGTTGCCCGCCTACACGCGTTCCAGGCGTGCGCCTTCGACCACTCGGCCACCTGTCCTTGACCTGCGCAAAAGCG
Source organism: uncultured Parvularculaceae bacterium (assembly GCA_913055785.1). Taxonomy (GTDB): domain Bacteria; phylum Pseudomonadota; class Alphaproteobacteria; order Caulobacterales; family Parvularculaceae; genus Hyphococcus. The sequence continues at coordinate 47,950 of CAJXLJ010000006.1, forward strand.
CACGCCGGTCTGTTCATTCGCCGCCTTCGCGGCGGGACGCCTTCGACCACTCGCCCGTCCTCATCTATAGCGCGCTCGCTGTGTATGGCGTTCGCCTCGCCGCGGAGAAGCGGCGTTTCTTCGTTCCGGGCCGGGCCCTCCCCGAAGAGCCGCGGACTATAGCGGCGCGCCCCTCCCGCGCAAGGGCGCAAGCGGGTGAAAACGCCGCAGATACCCGGCTTCGCCCGAAGAATTGCGGCCCGGCCCCAGCCGGGTTATCTTGCCCCTAGAGCGTATCGCGTTAACGATGTTGAGGGGGCCGGCATGGCGGTGTTTCGATTTCTTGCTTGGGTATTGGTGGCGCTGGCGGTGGCGCTCCTTGGGGCGGACGGCATTGCGTCGCTTGAGTCCGGCAAAACGGTGATGCGCTCGACGGCGGACATTCTCAATCTCATGGGCATCGACAGCGCGGCGATCGTCGAGAACTCCCCCGGCGGCGTCTCCCAGGCGCTCGGCACGATCATGGGCCTCCCGCTCTGGGGCGTTCTGGGCGTGATCGGCGTCGTGATGACCCTGATCTTCCGGCCGATGGAATAGACGCCGCCCTACCGGACGGCGTCTCCTTAACCGAACTTCCGAAATATCGCACAAGGCGCGACGTCAGCCGTGCGCCCCGAGTTCTTTCGCCCGCTGCGCCTCGAGCTTGTTGCGGTAGCGGGTCTGCACGACCGACACAACCACCATGATGAAAATCACGAAATAGAAGCTCGCCTTCGACATCGCTTCAACCTTGAAATTGAAGAGCTCCATATGGGCCAGGTGCCCGCCTTCGGTGATCAGAAGCACGCCGACGACGAAAAGAATAAAGAGGCCGATCACTTCGAACATGCGGTTCTTTTTCAAAAACGCCGACACCTGATCGGCGAGCGCGATCATCATCACGCCGCTGATGATAATTGCGGTCGCGATCACCCAGATCACATGCGTCAGCGCAATCGCCGACAGGAGCGAGTCGAAGGAGAAAATGAGATTCATGAAGACGATAAGCAGGATAACGCTGGTCACGGATCGGGGACGCCGGTCGCCAACCGCTTCAATGTGATCGACCGCAAGAAGATGCATGATCTCCTTGATCGCCGTATACATGATGAAGCCGCCGCCGGCGATCGACACAAGCGAATGAAAAGTGAACGTACCTTCGAAGAAGCCATCGAGGATGATGGCGAACAACGGCTCGGTCAGGCTGTTGATCAACCCCAGCACGATGAACATCAAGACAAGGCGGAACAGGATCGCGAGCCCGATGCCCATGCGCCGCACGAAACGCTGGCGGGCTTCCGGCACGCGGCTCGACTCAATCGAGATATAGAGCAGGTTATCGAAGCCCAGCACCGCCTGCAGCATGATCAGCATCAGCAGCGTGAACCAGTTTTCAAGCGCCAGTAAGCTTTCCATCGTCTCGCTCTCCTGTTCGGTTCGAAGAGGGCAATGGGCCATGTTCGTTCGCCCCGCGCAAGCCTTGCGAGAAGGCCAAGCGTGATCTCGCTGTTAACACTTGGCAGGTTGTCCACGCCGAAACGCAGCCTGGAAGCGACGAACTGAAATCAGGGAAACGTCATTCGCCGAAGCGTTTGCCGCGCGCGCCGAACTGCGGCGCCAACACCTTCTCTTCGCCCCAAAGCGCGCCTACCTGCAGTCTCGTAACGAGAGAGGAGAATAAAATGACCCGGTTAATCACCATGCTGACAGCTGTCTCGATCGTCATGGTCGCACTGTCTCCGGTGGCGTACACCTATTCCCAACTTGTCTGATCGTCAGATGCGATTGACTTTCCATCGCGCCGGATCCGGCAGACGCCCCCGAAAAGAACGCAGCGGCGTTCAGTATCGCTGCGTTCACCGCCGCCTTTCAGACATGCGAGCGGCGAAGCGCGCATAATCCTCCGGCGTATCGATCCCCGGCGGGGCTTCGCTGATTACGCCCACGGCTATATCGCCACCCATTTCCAGAATTCTGAGTTGTTCGAGCCGTTCGGCCCGTTCGAGCGCGCCGATTGGCGCTGCAGCGAACCGCTGAAGATCGGTTTTTGCGTAGGCGTAAACGCCGAGATGCAGAAAATAAGTCTCCGGGGAAACGATCCCTCCCCGCGCGTCTCGCGGCCAGGGGCAGATCGTACGCGTAAAAAACCGCGCGCGATAAACCTCCGGCGCGAGCTGTTCCCCGAGCAGCGCCTTGACGGCGCTCGGATCGTCCGGCGAACCGGCGCCGGCGCGCGCCTCAACGGCAAAAGGACAGGCGAGCGTCGCCGCAAAACACGGATAGCCGGATTTGATCTCAATCAGCCGGTCGATGGCCTGCGGGTCGATCTCCGGCTCGTCACCCTGAAGATTGACGATGATATCCGCCTCCAGCCCCGCCGCCGCTTCTGCAACCCGCGCGCCGCCGGTCTCGTGTTCGCTGCGGGTCATCATCGCTTCGCCGCCAAACCCCTTAACCGCCTTCAAAATGCGCTCATCATCAGTGGCGACGACGACGCGGCTGGCGCGGACGCATTTCATCGCCTGTTCATAAACATGCTGGATGAGCGGCTTGCCAGTTTCGGCGAGCAACGGCTTGCCGGGAAGGCGCGTCGACGCGTACCGCGCCGGAATGACGATTGCGGCGTTCATCGCGCGCGCACTTTACGAACAAGCTGCGCCAGAATGTAGGCGCCGATGAAACCTGAAAGCGCGCCGAGCGCATTCGCCAGCCCATCGGCGAATTCCGGCGTGCGCACGCCGCCGAGCCCTTGCACGCCTTCCAGGATCGCGCCGTATGCGGCGAGCAGGAGCGGCGTCCAGCGCTTGCGTCCGAAGATGAATGTCTCTGCCCAGAACGCCGCGGCGCCGAGCGCGCCATAGGCTGCAAAATGCCCGATCTTGTCTGCGAATTGCGCGTCGCCGAAAAGGAGCTTCGCCACATAACGCGCCGCCGCAAAACCGCTCGTGTCATCGGGATTGGGCGTCAGCGTCAAATAGGTGATGAAAACGAGGAGCGCGGCGAAGAGCAGGCGCATCCACAAAAGGCGCGATGACATCAGACAGCCGCCTCGGCGCAGGCGGAAAGCCGCCGCTCCCACTCGATCGCCGTTTCGACGATAAAATCGATGTCGTCATAGCGCGGCCGCCAATCGAGCAACGTGCGGATGGCCGCGTTGTCTGCGATCAACTGCGCGGGATCGCCAGGACGCCGGGTGGCGATCTCATGCGGGAGCGGCGCGCCCGTCACCCTTTCGAATGCTTCCATCACTTCATAAATCGAGTAGCCGCGCCCGTAGCCGCAATTCAGCGTCGCCGACGAGGCGCCTGCGCGCACCCGCTCCAGCGCCCGCAAATGCGCGGAAGCAAGATCGGAGACATGTACATAATCGCGGATCGCCGTACCGTCAGGCGTCGGATAGTCGGCGCCGAAAATCTGGAGCTTTTCCTTGCGGGTTCCGACCGCGATCTGGGCGGCGACCTTGATGAGATGGGTCGGCTTGCCGATTTCACCGGCGCGGCTTTCCGGATCAGCGCCGGCGACGTTGAAATACCGCAACGTGACGAAACTCAGCCCGTGGGCTTTCGCGGCGTCCTCAAGGATGCGTTCGCTCATCGCCATGGAGGCGCCGTAAGGGGCGATCGACCGGATCGGCGCCTGTTCGGAGATCGGCACCCGCTCGGGCGTGCCGTAAACCGCCGCCGTTGACGAAAAGATGAAGCGCTTCACCCCGGCGTCGACGCAGGCCCGGATCAGGGTCAGCGTATTCGCAGTGTTATTCTCATAGTAGTCGAGCGGATGTTTGATCGACTCCGGTATCAGGATCGACCCGGCGAAATGAATGACGTCCGTGACATCATGATCGTTGAAGATCCGCGCCAGCGCCGCTGCGTCGCCGGCATCGGCCTCCACAAACGCCGCGCCGTCAGGAACCAGCCGCCGGTCGCCGGTCGACAGGTTATCGAGCGCCACCGCGCTTTCCCCTGCGTCCAGCAGGGCGAGCAGCATATGCGAGCCGATATAGCCGGCGCCCCCGGTGACAAGCACGCTCATCTTGGGTCTCCGCTCCCTTCCCTGATCCGGTTATCGCAGTTCGGTCACAGTTTTGTAATAGCGAAGTTAACGCCTCGCCGATACTCTGACCGCTCAGACAGTGGTTAAAACCGGCAAACGCCGCATATATTAAAGTCATCACATGTTGAACCGGATCTTCAGGAAAAACGGCTCAGGCGCCAGCGCGCCGGAAGGCAAGCGGCTCTATGCGGTCGGCGACATCCACGGCTGCGCCACCCTGCTTGACGATCTGGTCGAGATCATCGTCGAAGACGCTGAAGGTCTCGAGAACGCCTCGGTCGTCTTTCTCGGCGACTACATCGACCGCGGTCCGGACAGCAAAGGGGTGATCGACCGGCTGATCGCGTTCGGCAAGGCGCATCCGGCGACCGTCTTCCTCAAGGGCAATCACGAAGCAATCATGCTCGACTTCCTCCACGACCCGAACGAGATGCTGCACTGGCTGGACTGGGGCGGCGAGGAAACGCTTGAAAGTTACGGCCTTGAGAACATTCTTGGGCGGGACGGAGAAGACCTCGCCGAAGAGCTGGCGCAAAAAATGCCCGGCGCGCACCATAAATTCCTGGACTCCCTCGCGCTGACGCATATCGAGGGCGATTATTTATTCGTTCATGCAGGCGTAAGGCCCGGCGTCGCGCTCGAAGACCAGCAGGAAGACGATCTCTTATGGATTCGCGGCCGCTTTCATAAGGCGAAAGCCGATGAGCGCCCGCCCTATACGGTGGTCCATGGTCATCAGCCGCTGAAATCCGCGCTGGACGCCGGCTGGCGCATAGACGTCGACACCGGCGCCTGCTGGTCGGGCCGGCTTACGGCCGTTGTGCTCGAAGGCGACAAGCGCCGGTTTGTCTCAACCTGAGAGGAGTCAGGCGGATTTCGCCGCCTCATTGTCCTTGTTTTCCGCAACAAGGCGCGGTCCGCCCGCCGCCGCAAGAATGGAGCGCAGGGTTTCAACGCCCGCGGCGCCGTCGCCGCCTGCGATCGATTTGCCGTATTCTGTGGCGTAGTTCGCCGCGCTCACCACATGAGGCATGGGCGTGACGAATACCATTTTCGCCCCGAGCATGATCGTTTCGCGCCAGCGCTCCAGCGTCTCGCGCTTGTAACGGGCCTGGGCGATCAGATAGTCCGGCTCTGCGGCGCGGCTGTCGGTTTCGGAGATAATCGGCGGACCGTTCTTGCCGAGACGATCCTGTTCCCGGGCTTCGGCCGTATCGACCACTGCGGTGATGATTTTTTTCGCGCCCCCAGCCCAGCCGATCAGCGCTTCGGTTTGCGCGTCGGCGCCGAGAATATGCGCCGTCTCGCCGCGCTTTTCGATGTCTTTCAAAAGCGCGACAAACGACTCCTGTACGCTTTCAATGCGGCGCTCAAACGACTGGTAAGGCTGGATGGCGCGCATGGCGAGGGCGTTTTCTTCATCCCACAGCCGTGCGAGACGCTCGAACCACGGATCGAAGTCGAACTCGCTGTTTTCCTTGTGCGTAACGAACAACCGGATCGACCCGCCCTCTTTCGACGTAAGCGCGCCCTTGACGATTTTCATACCCGCGTCACGCACCATCCACTCGAGAACGCCGAGAGAGTAAACCGCCGCAACGCCGGCCTGCAGCACGTCAACCGCATTGCGCGCCAGCACGGACGGCGAATAAAGGGTTTCAAGTACGAAGATGCCGTCATCCGTAAGCCGGGCTTTGGCGGCCGCCAGAAACGCCTTCGGATCGTCAATCTGTTCGAGTACGGAAACCGCCGTGATGATGTCGAATTTCTTCTCGCCGAAGGCGCTGTCGAGTTCCGCCGACGGAAACGCCGCTTTCGCCGTCCACGCCCATGAACCGATCTCTTCCACCAGTTCCGAAGGGTCGACGCCGTAACGATCAACCCAGCGCGGGTAATAGGAAAGAAGCGCGCCGTCATTGCAGCCGATATCGAGCGCCGCGCAGTCGCGTCCGGAAATCAGCTCAAGGGCTTCGGTGGCCGCCGCGCGCAAATGCTCCCGATTGGAACTGTGACGGCCTGAAGGCGCAATATCGGCATGCGCGCCGTGCGCGCCCGCTTGCAGGAGGCCGCATGCGCGGGCATGGCGCGACGGATCGCACAACACATAATCATCTGTATAATGACTGGATTTGCGCGCACGCCCGCCGATCTTCATCGAAAACGCCGGCGTCAGGGTTTTCGATCCGCAGGCCCTGCATTCGGTGATCTTTTTCACAGGCGTTCATCCTTTTTCGCGCGCTCAGCTATTGCGGCGAGCGTTGCAGGACAGCGTAAAAACAGCGTTAAGGCATTGATATCGCTTAATTTTGTATAGACGATACTAATCATGGTTAAGAAAGCGTAGCTTTCCCGAACCCCAGGCGCCGCGCGAAACGGCGCCTTTTGGCAACCACTCTGAACGAAGGGTGAAGCTTTCGGTTACGCCGCGAGCCGGGCGATCAACTTGCGCAGGAATTCCGTACACTCGCGAATCTGGTCGACAGCGATGAACTCATTCGGCTGGTGCGCCTGGTCTATGGAGCCCGGCCCGCAAATGACCGTCGAAAAGCCTGCTTCCTGAAACTGGCCGGCTTCTGCGGCGTAGGCCACAACGTCGGTGCTGTTATGGCCGGTGATCGCCTTGGCGAGGTCTGCCGCCGGATTGTCTTGATGGGGGGAAAGCGACGGCGCATTGGTCATCTGCTCGATGGTGACGCTGCAGCCGCCGGCCTTCGACCGCATCTCCGCTTCGACGCCCCGGGCGAAGTCCGTGAACTCCCCGATGATGTCTTCGCGGGAATCGCCTGGCACCACGCGCAGATCCCAGTCGAACACCGCTTCGCCGGCCATGATGTTGAGCTGCGTGCCGCCATGAACGACATTGACGGTCATGGTCGAGTATGGCGGATCGAAAGGCGATTCAGGATCAGCCTCTCTCGCCCGCGCCGCCCGCATGTCGGCGATTTTCGAAATCATTTTCGCCGCCGCCTCGACCGCCGAAACGCCGCGGTCGGTCTGGCTCGAATGGGTCGTGAAGCCCTTCACCGTCACCCGGAAGGAGGCGATCCCCTTGTGGCCGTCGATCACCCGCATCATCGTCGGCTCGCCGACAATGACGGCGGAGGGCGCGGGAACCTTGCCGGCGATTTCCGCAATCATGCTGGGCGCGCCGAGGCAACCGATCTCCTCATCATAGGAAAGCGCAAAGATAAGCGGCCGCTTGAGGCCGGCGGCGAGCATTTCCGGAACCAGCGACAGACCGATCGCGGAAAAGCTTTTCATGTCCGAAACGCCGCGCCCGTAGAGCTTTCCTTCCTGCTCCTCCACAGTCCACGGATCGGTCTTCCAGTCCTGGCCTTCCACCGGCACGACATCCGTATGGCCGGAAAGCACGACGCCGCCTTCGGTCCTGGGACCGACAATCGCATAGAGATTGGACTTCGTGCCGTCCTCATTTTCCACCCGGAAGGTCTCAACGCCGAGGCCATGCAGATAGGTTTCTACATCCTCGATCAGCGCCAGATTGGAACGCGAAGAGGTCGTATCAAAAGCGACGAGGCGGGAAATCCAGTCGAGCTGGCTTTGTATGTCTGTCATGAGCGTTAGCTTGGCCGCCCGCGCGCGGCGGCGCAATATCTTTCGTGAGCCTTATGCCGGCGTCGCCTTTAGCCCGGGAAGACAGGCGCTCCGACTATTTCGTCAGGCGCTGCGAGATCGCCGCGCTGACGGCGCGGCTCGCCTCATGACCGCTGCGAGCAAGATGCTCGGCGACGCTGCGCGCATCGGCTTCAGGAAAATCCTGATGAAGCTTCGATATCGCCTCGATGCGGCTGACCTCGATTTCAAAGGCGCGCAGCCGGGGACGGAGACGCTCTACATAGTCATCCGTAACGCCTTCGATCGACCAGGCGGGCTTTTCTGAAAGCCCCTGAAACCGCGCTTCCGCAGCTGCGGCGAGATCGTTGATCAGCGTGTCGAAGAAGGCGCGGTCCTCACGAACGCGAACCCGTCCCCAGACATGAACGGCCGTGTAGTCCCAGGTGCCGGCATGGTCCTGCGCCGTGCGCCAGTTGGGCGACACATAGCTGTCCGGCCCCGAAAAGGCGACCAATGCCTCTGCGTCATCCAACGCGTTGCATTGCGGATTAGCGGCGTTCATATGCGCGCGGAGACGGCGGACCTCGCCGGCTTCTACATCGACGGCGAAAGGAAGTCGCGTTACGCGCAGGCCGCCTTCACCGCCCGTGATGAAATGCGCGAATGGACAGGCGCGTAAAAGCCCCTCGATCTTCGCCCGATCGTGCTCGTGATGCGGCCGCGGCGGATACGCCATCTTTGATCCTTGTTCAGCCCGCCAGTTTGAACGGCTCAAGTCCGGAAAGCTTCATTTCGGTCTCGAGTTCAGGGATTTCCCGCGGCTGGACGCCCTTCACCGCCTCGGCGAAGGCGCGAATGTGGTCCGGCGTCGTGCCGCAACAACCGCCGACAATGTTCAAGAGCCCGCTTTCCGCCCACTCTTTGAGGTGTTTGGTCATGGACGACGGGGTTTCATCGTAATCACCGAAAGCATTAGGCAGCCCCGCATTCGGATAGGCGGAAACATAGGCGTCCGCAACGCGCGACAGCTCGGCCACATAAGGGCGCATGAGGTCCGGCCCCAGAGCGCAGTTGACGCCGACCGAGAGCGGCCGCGCGTGACGCACCGCGTTCCAGAACGCTTCCGGCGTCTGGCCGGAAAGCGTGCGGCCCGACTGGTCGGTGATCGTCACCGAAAGCATAATTGGAACTTCAAAGCCAAGCGTGTCGAACAGCGCCTTGACGGCGAAGATCGCCGCCTTGGCGTTCAGTGTATCGAAGATCGTCTCGATCAGGATCGCATCCGCGCCGCCCTCAAGGAGGCCTCTCGCCGCCTCGCCATAGGAGTCGGCGAGCGTGTCGAAATCCGTATTGCGCTTGCCGGGGTCGTTGACGTCCGGGGAGATTGAGGCGGTCCGGTTGGTCGGCCCGATGGCGCCGGCGACAAAACGGGTGCGCCCGTCTTTCGCGGCTGCGTCCGCCGCCTCCCGGGCGATCCGCGCGCCCTCGCGGTTCAGTTCGAAAGCGAGGTCTTCCATGCCGTAATCGGCCTGCGCGATGGTGGTCGAGGAAAAGGTGTTGGTCTCGATGATGTCGGCGCCGGCGGCGAGATAGGCGTCATGCATGTCGCGCACGATCTCGGGGCGAGACAGGATCAGGATGTCGTTATTGCCTTTGATGTCGCTCGCCCAGCCCGCAAAGCGGTCGCCGCGATAACCCGCCTCATCGAGTTCGAAGCGCTGGATAAACGTGCCGGCGGCGCCGTCGAGCACGAGAATTCGTTTCTTGAGGGTTTCTTTCAGCGCGTCGATGCGCGCTTGTCTTCCGGGATATGAATCGCTCATGGCAGCCTCCGAAATCATATAAAGATTTCTTTATATGATTTGCAAGCGCCGTTTATAAAGAGCCTTAGATAATTGAAATATAATATAAAATGGATGTCCCGGCGCGAGGCCGGGACATCAACCATTTTTCGGTTTGACCGGTTAGGCCGCTTTTTTGCGGCGAACCGTCTTCCGCTTGGCGGTGGTTTTCTTGGCCGCAGGCTTTTTCGCCACCGTCTTTTTCGCCGCTTTTTTCTTGGCGGGCGCTTTGACGACTTTGAGTTTCGCTTTTCTGACCGTTTTCTTTTTCGCCGTCGTTGCGGCTTTTGCTTTCCCCTTCACGGCCGTTTTTTTCTTGGCGGCGGTTTTGCGTTTCGCCGTCGTTTTCTTCGCCGCCGGCTTGGCGGCCTTCGTGGATTTTCTCATTTTCTGAGCTTCCCCTGATACGCTGACCAATTGCCAGCATTTCGCCCTTATGCTGACGTGCGTTAACGAACAATAAAAAAATGCAATTCGCCCTAGTCAATGCTGCGGGCGTTTATCCGCTCATCCCAATACGGATTGTTGTGAAAACGCTCGACAAGAGCGTCTATGAAGACGCGAACCCGTTGCGACAGGCGCCGGGTCGGCGGGTAAAGCACAAAGAGGTTCGCCGGCGCCCAGGCGAAATTGCAAAGCGCCGGCTGCAGGGCGCCCGCCTCGACCGGCTCGACGAGAAAGAAGGTCGGCTCGATCAAATACCCATGCCCATCGATGGCCATATCGGTGAGGAAGTCCCCATTATTAGCTAACATCTTGATGGTCGCGGTCAGCGACCCGGCCTCGCCGCCGGGTCCCCAGTAAGGAACGATTTCGGGCCTCGCGATATTTGAATAGCGAATGCAGGGGAGCTTCTCGAGGTCCCGCGGATGCGCCGGCGCGCCGTACTCTTTCCAGAAAGCCGGCGCCGCCGCGACAACCTGGCGGACCGGGCAGAGCTTGCGGGCGATGAGGCTTGAATCGGCGAGCGCCCCGATCCGCACCGCGACGTCAAACCCCTCCTCGATGAGGTCGACCTTGCGGTCCGAAAAATCGATTTCGAGATCGAGGCCGGGATGTGCGTCGATAAATTTCGAGAGCACCGGCTGGAGGTGCTTGAGTCCGAAAGAGAGGGGCGCGGCGATCTTCAGCTTGCCGATGAGTTCGGTCATGCCGGCGCTCGCCTCGGCCTCCGCTTCTTCAAGATCGTCCAGCAGCGCAGAGGCGCGGCTCAGAAAATTCGAACCGGCTTCCGTCAAGGTCACGCGCCTTGTCGTGCGATTGAAAAGCTGCACGCCAAGACGCGCTTCGAGATCGGCAAGGCGACGGCTGACGGCGGATTTCGCCACATTAAGCCGCTCGGCGGCGGCGCTGATCGAGCCGCTGCGGGCGATCTGAACGAAGGCGTCGAGTTCGGAAAAACGGTCCATTGTTCTATTCTATAGAACAATCATTTCTAAATATCCAAGCTTGTCATTTTTTTAAGAACAAATAGCTTCTCCGCGTCGGCGTGATCCCTCACGCCCCCGGTTTCAACAAGACGGAGAAATGAGATGACTGCTCTTTCACCCTACGCCGCCGCGGCCGGCCGCACCCTCCTCGCCAGCCTGTTTTTGTTTTCCGGCGTCACAAAGCTCGGCGCCTATGAAGCGACGCAAGGATATATGGAGGCGTCCGGCGCGCCCGGCGCGCTTCTGCCGCTCGTAATCGGCCTCGAGATCCTCGTACCGCTTGCGATCATCACGGGGTATTACGCGCGCTTCGCCGCCTTCCTGCTCGCGGGATTTTCGATCCTCGCAGCGGCGGTTTTTCATTTCGATTTCACCGACCAGATCCAGTCGGTGATGTTCCTGAAAAACATCTCGATCGCCGGCGGGCTGTTGCTGCTCGTCGCCAATGGCCCCGGCGCCCTCAGCCTCACCCCGAACCGCTAATCCGAACCAAGGAGACTCATCATGACCGAAGCACCGCTCAATGTTCTTGTCGTTAGCGCCAGCGGCCGCCGAGCAGGCTCCGTCAGCCGCAATTTGACGTCAGACCTCGTCGCCGCCCTTGCCGATAAAGGCCGCAAACTGACCATCGTCGAACGCGATCTTGCTGAAGGCGCGCCGTTTGTCGATGAGGACTGGATCGGCGCCAACTTTACGCCGCCAGAAAACCGCAGCGCCGACCAGTCGGCGACCCTTTCCTATTCAGACGGCCTTGTCGACGAGCTGAAAGCCGCCGACCTGATCGTCATCGCAACGCCGGTCTACAATTTCGGGATCCCTGCGTCTCTCAAGGCCTGGATCGACCAGGTCGCCCGCGCGCGGGTGACATTCAAATACACCGAGAACGGACCGGTCGGTCTCCTTGAAAACAAGCGTGCGATTATCGTCGCCGCATCAGGCGGAACGGAAGTCGGCTCGGCGATTGATTTCGCAACGCCCTATCTGCGCCACATCCTCAGCTTCATCGGCGTCACCGACGTCGACATCGTCGCTGCGGACCGGCTGATGATGGATGCGGAAACGTCCCTCGCAAGGGCTCAGAAACAGATCAGCGCGGCGGTTCAGAAGACTGCGGGATTCGCCCGGCGTGCGGCTTAAACGCCTAGCGGCGCGCAAAAAAAACCCCGCCCTCAACAGGCGGGGTTTTCCCTTGAGGCTGTCGCCCGCTACTTCACTTCAATGAGTTCGACCTCGAAGATCAGCGCTTCGTTCGGACCGATCGGACCGCTGCCGGTCTCGCCATAAGCAAGAGCGGGCGGAATAAAGAAACGGTATTTGTCGCCGACGCTCATCAACTGAACGCCTTCCGTCCAGCCGGCGATCACACGGTTCAGCGGAAACTCAATCGGCTGGCCGCGTTTAAACGAAGAGTCGAATTCCGTGCCATTGATCAGCGTCCCCTGATAGTGAACCTTGACGACATTGGTCGCTTCCGGGCTGGCGCCGCCTTTGGCGCCTTTCGAAATCACTTCGTATTGCAGGCCGGAAGCGGTGGTTTTGACGCCTTCCTTGTTGGCGTTCTCCGCCAGGAACGCGTTTGCCGCCTCCAGATTGCGTTCCGGATTATCGACCTTGATCAGTTCAACATCGAAGATCAGCGCTTCGTTCGGACCAATCGGCCCGCCCGGCGTACCGGTCTCGCCATAGGCGAGTTCAGACGGAACAAAGAAACGGTATTTGTCGCCTTCGCTCATCAACTGAACGCCTTCCGTCCAGCCGGGGATCACCCTGTTGAGTTGAAACTTCGCCGCCGCGCCATGGGCGCGCGAGGAATCGAATTCGAGACCGTCCTTCAGCGTGCCGACATATTCAACAACGACAACATCGGTCGAGACCGGCGAAGCGCCGTCTTCCGGCCCCTCTTCCAGCACCATGTATTGAAGGCCGCTATCAGTAACTTTCACCCCTTCGCGCTTGGCGTTTTCCTTCAGGAATTTCTTCGAAGCGCTTTTGTTTTTCGACGCCAGCTTCGCCATCTGCGCAGGGTCGTGTTTCGGCAGCGGAATTGTCTCTACCTGCTGCGCACCGTCGGCGGCGTCCGGTGTTGAACTCGCGCTCGGTGACCCGCAAGCGGCGGCGGCGAAAGCGAATGCGCCCGCGCCAATCATCCATATTGTTCGCAAAATACTCTCCATGCTTGGACTGACGGCGCGCACCCTAGCCCAAGCCCCCGCCGCGTCCAAACATCAAAAGAAACAACACTTTCGGCGCAAAGAGGCGCGGTTCTGCTCATCACCAGGCCTTCGCCTGCATCAAATCGGCGTCAAATATCAAGCACTTACCGGCGCATCCGAGCGTTAACCGGATATTGGCGGCGGCCGGGTCATGAATCGTCGGCGGGCGGCGGCGAACGCTTCCTGAAAACCGGAGGGCGGCATGCTGGCGAGACGGACGGGCGGCGTAATCAGCGATGAAGCAAAAAAGCGCATCGCCGCACTCAAACATTACCCAACCATCGACACCTGGCGTAATCCGCTGACCCGCAGCATCGCCCGCAGGCTGGTCGAGGACGAATGGCGCAAGACCCTCGGCCAGATCGATTTCGAGTACCGGCTTTCCAAATGTGAAATAGAGGGCGTTTCATGCGTGCGCTATGAAACCTCATCATCAAAGCCCGGCGCGCCGCTCATTCTCTATGTCCATGGCGGCGGCTTTGTCGCCGGCTCGCCGGAGATCAACGCCGCCAACGTGCTGCCCGCCTGCCATTTAAGCGGCTGCCCCGGGCTGGGCGTCGACTACACCTTGTTGCCGCGCGCGTATTTCCCGGCGCAGATCGATGAACTCGACAAAATCTATGCGGCTCTCATCAAGGATGATCCGGATCGCCGTATTGTCATGCTTTCCGACTCGACTGGCGCGGCGATTTCGCTCGCTGCGATGATGCGCTGGCGCACGAACGGCCTCAAGGCGCCGGCCGGCGCCGTCTTCCTGTCGCCTTGCATCGATGGCGATGGCGCTAGCGACACGCAGATCACCGCCGATCACCACGACCCGCTGATCCGCTCCATGGGCGGCAAGTTTACCCGTCAGTTGTTCCACTTTTACGCTCCCGACCGCGATCGAAAGGATCCGGCGGTCTCGCCGATTTACGGTGACTTTTCTTATCTGCCGCCAATGCTGGTTCACGCCGGTTCGCGCGAAGTTTTGCTTGGCGACGCCGCGAGGCTTTCTGAAGCCGCCCGCCGCGCCGGGGTGGAAACCCATTTGCGCGTGTTCGATGGCATGTTTCACCGGTTCCATATGCATTGGAAACTCGATGAGACACGCGCCGCTCATGCGGATATTGCGGACTTTATCCGCACGCTTTAAGCGCGCGCGCCCAATATGCGTATGCGATAGCCGGCGCAGGCGATGATATAGACAAGCTCAAGTTCGAAGCTTCTGTTCAGCATCACCTGGACCCAGTAGTAGTCCGCTTCAAAAGTCGCCGTATACAGATGATAGAAAACCAGAACGGCGTGCAGAACGTATAGCGGCGCCGGAAATACCCGTCGGCGCGCCATCTGAAAGAAGATCGCCGTCAGCGCGAGATCGAGCGCCGCATAGCCGAGCGATCTTGCCGGCGTATCAAGGTAAATCCAGAGCTGAAACGAGAAACCCCAGCCGATCGCCAAATATCGGGCGGCCGCCGCAAGCTGCGGCGACCGCGATAGATGCGTAACAATCAGCGCGGCTGCGACGAGCGCGCCGTAAAATAGAAAAATTATCCAATCCCAAGTATCGATGCGACAGCGCTCGGCGGATCATGTTTCGGCGTCCCGCCGCCGACCGCCTGAAGAACCTTCACCCCGTACTCCATGGCCCGTGCGTTCAAAACGTCATGGGCCTGGCCGGTCACCTCGGCGAGATTCATCAGCGCGGCCTGAATATCGGCGTACGCCGCCTGCGCATCACTAGCATGAAGCTTGCCATCGGCGGCCTTGGCGGCGGTCGCGCCGAGGGCCAACGTCGCGGCGAGGCCCGCAATTTGCTTCTCGAAACGCAACAACAGTATCTGTTCCTTACGGAGGTCTTGCGTCATAAGCGTCCCCTATACCTAAGGTTATGATTAATAAACAATCACAACCTATACGTGTGCATTCAAAATTGCTAGGGTTAATTCACGGTATCGGGGAATTTAGAGCGACGGCCCGGGAGAAATGTTCGTTGAGTTCGGATGAAGAAGATCGCTATGCGGCGCGGATCGGCCGGAATATGTGGCGGCTTGCAAAACGCCGGGCTGCGGAACTGCGCACGAGCGGCCTGGCGCCGGCGCGTGTCAGCGATCAGGCGACCATGATTGATAATAAAGCTGGGTCGCAAGCCGGGCCCCGCGGTGCAGCGTCGACGGCGCCGGATCAGCGTCCGAAATCTCTCTCAGAATTTCTTCGAGCACTGGCCGCAGAGCTTGGCAAAGACGATCGCGGCCCTGACGGGTCGTGACTTTTGAAAGCGCCGTATAGGTATGGATGACGGCCTCTGCGGCGATATCTGCAAGTTCGTCCGGCGGCGGCGTATCTTCCGAAACCATGTGACTCACCACTGCGGCGATCGATTGCTTCAGCCGGTCGCGGTTTAGCTCCATCGCCTCCCCGCCGCCGCAATAGCCGATGACTTCGCCGCCGGTTTGTCGGCTCCCTTGATAAAGATCATGTAACGGAACCGCGCCGCCGGTCGCTTCGACGATACGCCGCGCCAGCGCCGGTTTCGGCGTCTGCCTTCTCCCGATGATGCGGTAGAGCGTTTGACGCGAAGCTCCGACCCGATCGGAAAAATCCCTTACGGACTCATCGACTTCCCGCAAATATCGTTTCAATGGATGCATAGCGACGCCCCGGGACGAGACGCTCAGCGCGCCGCGCCATCCTGAAGATTGTCACAAGAGCCGCAACATTTCGTTAAACCGACCGATCCGGTCGGTTGCAGTGACCGGGGCGGCGGCGATAAAGCAGTGCAATGGCCGGTCATTTACTATCATTGACGGATATCGCCCTCAGCTTCGGCGGGACGCCTTTGCTCACAGCGGCGTCGCTGGAAGTCGAGCCCGGCGCGCGCATCGCCCTTGTCGGCCGTAATGGTTCGGGCAAGTCGACGTTATTGAAGATCGCAGCGGGCGCGATCGAAGCCGACACAGGCGAACGCTTCATTCATCCCGGCGTCACAGTCCGATACCTGCCTCAGGAGCCTGACTTCGGCGACGCTGAAACGGCTGGCGACTATGTGCGGCTCAATCTTGACCATGACGAAGACGCTCATCGCGCCGCAAGAATGCTCGAAGCGTTCGGCATCAGCGAAGACGCAAGGCTGTCGGCCTGTTCCGGCGGCGAAGCGAAACGCATCGCCATCGCCGCCGCGCTTGCCTCGGCGCCGGATATTCTCCTGCTCGACGAGCCGACCAACCATCTCGACCTTCCCGCCATCGCGCTGCTCGAAGAAAAACTGGGGTGCCTAAACGCCGCGCTCGTGTTGATCAGTCACGATCGCCGCTTTCTGGAAACCCTGACGACCAAGACCGTATGGATCGACCGCGGCGTGACGCGCGCAATCGATCAGGGTTTTAAGGACTTCGAAGCCTGGCGGGACAAAACCCTCGAGGAGGAAGAGGCGGCGTTGCACAAGCTCGGGCGCAAGATCGTCGCCGAAGAACACTGGCTACGTTACGGCGTCACCGCCAGACGCAAACGCAATGTGCGCCGGCTCGGCGAATTGCACGCCATGCGCAAGGAATTGCGCGAGACGCGGCGTCCGGCGGGATCGGTGAACTTCACCGCCGCCGAAACCACGCGCTCCGGCAAGAACGTCATCATCGCCGAAAACATTTCAAAGTCTTACAGCGGCGCGCCCATTGTGAAGGATTTTTCCATCACCGTCGCCAGAGGCGAGCGTCTCGGCTTCGTCGCGCCGAACGGCGCCGGCAAGACAACGCTGCTGAAGATGCTGACCGGCGCGCTAGAGCCGGACGAAGGCTCGGTTACGCTTGGCGCGCGGATCGATCTCATCTCGCTCGATCAGCGCCGCGAAACCCTGAAGCCGGAGATGCGGCTCGCCGATGCGATCACCGACGAACGCGGCGACTGGGTGGATGTCGGCGGCGCCAGAAAACACGTCGCCACCTATCTTCAGGACTTTCTGTTCGCGCCGGAACAGTTTCGCGCGCCGGTCTCTTCCCTGTCCGGCGGCGAGCGCAGCCGCCTCGCCCTCGCCGCAGCGCTCGCCAAACCCTCGAACCTGCTGGCGCTTGACGAACCCACCAACGATCTCGATCTCGAAACGCTCGATCTCCTCGAAGAGCTGCTCGCCGACTATAAGGGCACGCTGCTGTTGATCAGCCACGACCGCAGTTTCCTCGATCACATTGCGACGGCGATCATCACCACCGATCCGGAAAAACCGGGCCGGTGGCGGCGATATCCCGGCGGCTATGACGACATGCTCGTCCAGCGCGGCGCAGCGCCTGGCGCCGAAAAGACCAAAACGCCGGCGCTGGCGAAAAAAGCGGCGGCGGCGACGCCGCGACAACGCCCCGCCACGCAATCGAAGCTGAGCTACAAGGAAAAATACGCGCTCGAAACCTTGCCCGGAAAAATCACCGAATTGCAGGAGAAAATAGCCGGGCTAAAGACGAGGCTCGCCGACGCCGGTTTCTACGATCGCGACCCCGAAGGCTTCAATCGCAGCGCATCGGATCTTGAAGCGGCTGAAACGGCGCTCGCCGAGGCAGAAAATCAGTGGCTCGAGCTGGAGATCAAACGGGAAGGGCTCGACGCCTGAAACGGGCGATCCCGCGTACGTCCTTTCACGCCGGCCTTCCGGGGCGCAATCGTAATCCGGCGATGGCGACAGGGGCGCCGCCGAAACGCCGGTACGCCCTTGATTTCAAAGGCCTTGGCCCTCCCGATGCGAGGATTAACGAAAGCGCGAATATGGTCTACCATGGCGTCTCGCCTGCACGTTGGAGGCGACTGAGGGGGTTAAGCGGCGGTGACGAACGTCATTCAATGGCTGAAGAATCTGGCGGCGCGCCTGAGCGACAGGGCGGGCCTCCTCGCCGCGCGTTTTTCACGCAAGCCGGCGGCGCCGACGACGACAACAACGCCGCAATTCGTCTCTCCCGACCCGACCATCGGCCTCTTCGGCGCCGCCGACGCCGGCGAGGAAAGCGCCGGCCGCCTGCCCTTGCGGACCCTTCTTGAAAAGTCCGTCTATGAAATGGACGAGCGCACCGCCGCCCTGAAAGAACGCGCCGATTACCTCGTCAGCCGCCTCGCCGACCGCGCCGAAGGCGAGGTCACGCTGATCACGCAAGGGCTGCGGTTCCTGATCGGCTCGCTCTGGGTCGGCGTCGCCTTCTGGCTCTATTTCAGCATCGCGGGGCTTGCGCCCGATAACATGTCCGCGCTTTCTTCCGGCATGCCAGCGGAGGACGCGATGACCCTCGTCCGCGTGTTTTTCCCCCTGGGCGTTGTCGGCCTCGGCGTTGCGATGCTGGTCGTGACCATCCTCAACATCACCGGCAACGCCGGCAATGAGCGCGTCCGGCGCGAGGCGGAAGACCTCGGCGGTTTCATCGCCGAGACCGCGCTCGATTTCGACCGCGACCTGACGCGCCTTCGCCAGGCCATGGACGACCGCCGCAATCATACGGACGCGATCGACGATCTTTCCCGCTCCCATGTGACGGCGCTGAAAGCGTGGACGTTCTTTCAGGACGTCTCGTTCATCACCAGCCCCGACGGCGCGGAAGCCGACCGGGCGTTCCGCAGTTTCCTGAGGCGGCCGCAGAGCCAACCCGCCGGCCCTATCTTCGTGCTCGGATTTCTGGTCGGCGCTCTCGCCGCGGTGGTGCTGTTCGTGCCGAAGCCTGAAATCATCCTGCCGGCGCCGCCGGAAATCGCAAAATATCCCTGGGCCGCCAATCTCGTGATGTTCGGCGCGCTGTTTTACGCGATGGCCGGTCTTTTCGTGTCGGCGTTCGGCTCCCTCGTCAGCGGCGGCGCGGTGGCGAGAGCCCGCACCGAGGCGCTCGACGTCTTGCGCGGGGTCTTCACGGCGCGCGAGGCGCCGCGCCCCGCCGATATCGTGCGCCGGATTTCCGACGCGATCGACGTCTTCCGCGCCCGGGTCGGCGGCCGCGGCGCCGGCGCGAATCAGCCTGCCGCCGGTTTGACCGATGCGGATGCGGAAATCCCCGAATGGCGCCGCCGCGATTCGTCCGTAAAGTTCGTCGACAAGGGCTTTCAGGCCGCCCCGGCGCGCTGGCGGACCGACGCTTACGAAGAAAATTTCACCCGCAAACCGGAAGCGAAACGAGACCTTAAAGGGCTTGAAAAAGGCTCGCGGGATTAATCCTTTAAGCGCACAGGATGCGCCCGGTTAAGAGTCCCTTAACCAAAAACTTTTGCCCACCGAACAACTTCATATTGACGTTGGCGGGAAGGTCTATCACTATATCTTGTGCCGACGGGGAACGTCGGTGATTCACAACAGAACAGCGAAGCCGCGCCGGATGCGGCCCCTTTCGGGCAACCGGCGACAGGGGATTTTGCGCGCCTTTTTTCGGGGGCGAAACTTAAAAGAGGGACGGGAGAGCATGTCGTTGGAAGCTGCAAAAGAGTTGGAAGTCGCCGCCGAGACCGCGCCCGAAACCGCACCGGAGGCGGCGCCGACGAAAGCCCCGGCGAGCGCAAAACCGGCCCTCAAGCTCGTCCGCGATATCGTCGTTGACCGCTCCCGCGACGCGCTGCTCACCGACTTCGGCAAGAAGACCATGGAGGACCGCTATCTCCTCCCCGGCGAAGAGTTCCAGGACATGTTCGCCCGGGTCGCCCGCACCTATGGCGACGACGCCGAACACGCCCAGCGCATCTACGACTATATTTCGAAACTGTGGTTCATGCCGGCGACGCCGGTGCTCTCGAATGGCGGCGCCGATCGCGGCCTGCCGATCTCGTGCTTTCTGAACGGCGTCGGCGATTCGCTCGACCATATCGTCTCGACATGGAACGAGAATGTCGCTCTCGCCTCGAACGGCGGCGGCATCGGCACCTATTGGGGCGGCGTGCGCTCGATCGGCGAGAAGGTGAAACACGCCGGCGCGACCAGCGGCATCATCCCGTTCATCCGCGTCATGGATTCGCTGACGCTGGCGATCAGCCAGGGCTCGCTGCGCCGCGGTTCGGCCGCCTGCTATCTCGACGTCCACCATCCGGAAATCGAGGAGTTCCTCGAAATCCGCAAACCCTCCGGCGACTTCAACCGCAAGTCCCTGAACCTCCATCACGGCATCAACATCACTGACGCTTTCATGGAAGCGGTCGCGAAGGACGAAGAGTTCGGCTTGCGCTCGCCGAAGACCGGCGAGGTCCTGCGCACCATCAACGCCCGCAAGCTGTGGCAGAAGATCCTCGAGATCCGCCTCCAGACCGGCGAGCCCTATCTCCTCTTCACCGACACGGTGAACCGGCAGATGGCCGCGCACCAGCGCAAACTCGGCCTCAAGGTTTCGACCTCGAACCTCTGCTCGGAAATCATGCTGCACACCGGCGAGGACCACAAAGGCGAGGAGCGCACCGCCGTCTGCTGCCTTTCCTCGATCAACGCCGACACCTACTGGGAGTGGAAAGACGACCCGATGTTCATCGAGGACGTGATGCGCTTCCTCGACAACGTGCTTCAGGACTTCATCGACAACGCGCCGTCTTCCATGGCGAAGGCGAAATATTCCGCCATGCGCGAGCGCTCGGTGGGCCTCGGCCTGATGGGCTTCCACTCATTCCTGCAGTCGATGAACATCCCGTTTGAGAGCGCCATGGCGAAGTCGTGGAACACGCGCCTCTTCAAGCACATCCGCATGGGCGCGGACGCGGCCTCGGTGAAGCTCGCGGAAGAAAAAGGCCCCTGCCCGGACGCGGCGGAAGTCGGCATGAAGCAGCGCTTCTCCCACAAGCTGGCGATCGCGCCGACCGCCTCGATCTCGATCATCTGCGGCGGGGCGAGCCCCTGCATCGAGCCGATCCCGGCGAACATCTTCACTCACAAGACGCTGTCGGGCTCCTTCACGGTGAAAAACCGGGCGCTTGAAAAGCTGCTCGACGAGAAAGATCAGAACACGGAAGAAGTCTGGGCCTCGATCCTCGAGCATGAAGGCTCGGTCCAGCACCTCGACTTTTTAACGCAGGACGAGAAGGACGTCTTCAAGACCGCCTTCGAACTCGACCAGCGCTGGGTGATCGAACTCGCCGCCGACCGCTCCCCTTACATCTGTCAGGGCCAGTCGGTGAACGTGTTCCTGCCCGGCGACATCGACAAGTGGGACCTCCACATGCTGCACTGGACCGCGTGGGAGAAGGGCGTGAAGTCGCTCTACTACTGCCGCTCGAAATCGGTGCAGCGCGCCGCCTACGCCAATGGCAAGAAGGTCGCCAACGACGATGCGTCAGCCCCCGCCGACCCCATGGCGGAAATGATGCAAGCCGCCGCCAAGACGGATTATGACGAGTGTCTCGCTTGTCAGTGAGGTGAGAAACCCTTGATTAGAAAATAAACAATCAATCCTGAAATCACGCCGTCCAAAATCTTTGAACAAAGGTATCGCAGAATGCACCGTATACAAATTAATAAAATATTGGTCGAAATCCAAAATGCAATTGACGACAAATGCTTCCAACTATTTGATGCCTCGGCCTCAGGGGAAACGGGACGGAGCCCCGTTTCCCCTGAGGCCGAGGCTGTAAATCTGGCCGATTCTTAGTCAGTGTCAAGAGCTTTTTTTCCAGACCCAATATAAAATCCCCGCTCTTTCCGGCGAAAGCCGGAATCCAGCTAAAGAAATAACGCCCGGCGGAGCCCGTCTTTTTCCCTGTGGACTGGACCCCGGCCTTCGCCGGGGAGAACGGGTATGAGTTGAGAGTAAGGCTCATCTAAAAATACTCTCCGCGGTTCGCGCCGTCATAACGGCCGGTCTTCAGGCAGCATTTCCAGCTTGGAAAGACTCCGGCCTGCGCCGGAGTGAGCGGTTGTGGGGAGGGATACGCAATAACAAAAAACCCCGCTCATCCCGGCGAAGGCCGGGATCTCGTTAAACAGGTGGAACATATGCGGATAGAGATTCCGGCTTGCGCCGGAATGAGCGGCTGTAAGGGATGGATTTACAAAAACCCCGCCTCAACTCTCCCGCAGATAGCCCCAAGTGTGCAGGCGGTCAGAATCCTCATACCAGCGCTCGCCGATATCGTCGCGGAAATACATATTCGGAATGAGGATGTTCTGGATACGGGCGTAAGCCTGTTTCTGGGCCTCGCGCATGGTCGAGCCGAGCCCTGATACGACAAGGGCGAGCCCCGCCCCGCCGGTCACCAGCCATTCGTCGTTGACGCGTTTGACGTCGTGAATATGGACGCCCTCACTCATCGGCTTTTTAAAAACGATCGCCGCGTTTTTCGAATAGCTCTCAAACGTCTCCTTGTCCTTGAAGGGATAGGGCGGCACGACGAGACGCACCCCGACCTGAAAGCCTTTCTTGGTCTTGAATTTCGGATCGCCACCGGACGCCATCTGATAGAAAAAGTCCGCCAGCGGAAGTCCGAGCCCGTCGGACTGGATCTGGATCGTCGGGTAGCCGAACCGCGCCGTGAACTCGAGCGGATAGATGCCCTGCCCGTTGACGATGCAGTTGACGTCGATGTAGCCGACGTAAGCCTCTTCGGCGAGACGCGGCGCCATCTTCGCGAGGGTTTCGCGGAAGAGCTTGTTCGGTCCGGTCCAGAACATCGACGTGCCCATCTCGCCGGTCGCGGGACCGACATTGCCCGGCAACAGCTTCTTGTGCTCGAAGTTGATGTTGATCGGGTCCATGAATTCGCGGCCGTTGAAGAAGCCGCCGACCGCCACCTCGACGCCGGTGACGCGGTTCTGGAGCTGGAAAATCTTGATCGTGTCGGACCAGACGCGCTTATACGCCTCAAGCACGCGCACGACGTCGGAGCCGTCTTCCTCCATGCCGACGAACAAGAGCCGCTTGATGTTCTGCGCCTCGCCCGAAGGTTTGATGACATAGCGGCGCGGGTTCGACTTCACATGGGCGATCGCCGCGTCGAAATCGTCGAACTCCTTGTAGGGAAGAATGTTGACGCCGGCCTTTTTCAGCTCGTCCTGACCGAAGGAACGGTCGTCCTCGAGCCGGTCCGTATAGGGCGTGCCGCCGATCACGAACTTGCCCCTGGCGCGGAGGGCGGCGGCCTTTTCGCCCTGGCCGAGCACGTCGTCGAAGACGATGACGTCGGCCCAGTCCACATGGGACTCCCAGTCCTTCACCTTCGGGATAAAGCCGTCGCCGATATCCGCCTCGGCGGGGTTTTCAATGCAGTAGCGGACCTCATGGCCCTCCCGCTGGACGCGCCAGGCGCAATCGGCGTGAAGCCCGTCCGTGGAGATAAAGAGGTAGTTGCGTTTTGTCTGCGTGGTCATGAGGCTGCTTTGGTCCGTTATCAGTGATCCTGTTCGCCGCGTAACACGGCCGGGGCGACGAGCGCCAGTATAGGACGAAACGGCAAGGAAGCGGGCAATATTTAACAGGCTGCATCGCGCACGCTATCGCGCGGCGGCGGTTGACAGCGGAACGCCCGCCGAAGATGACGGGCGCCTTTAGTAAAATGAGATTAAAGCGCTCAGCTTTGGCCGGGCGTGATGTCGAACTCGGCCGCCATGCGGCGCGGCGCATCCTGGCCGGCTTCCGCCAGCGGCTTTTGCGCGGCTGGAACGGGGTTGGGCTTCGCCATCGACGCGGCGCGCTTGCCGACATCGATCTGGCCCTTGATTTCGGCGCCCTGCTCGATCATCAGGCTCGGGGTTTGGATGTCTCCGTCGATCCGCGCCGAGGCGGCGAGGCTGACGCGTTCCGTAGCGTTGATATTGCCGTGGATGCGCCCCTCGATGCGCGCTTCCCTGACATTGAGATCAGCTTTGACATCGGCGTCCGCATCGATGGAGATAAGATGATCGCCGACGATCTCACCATTGACGCTGCCGGCGATCCGGGCCGGCCCGGTGCAGACAAGCTTTCCTTCAACGCTGCTGCCGGCGCCGAGAAAGGACTGGTAAGTTTCCGGCCGCTCGGCGCCGGTTCCCGGCTCCGCCCCGTAGTCCTGCTCCAGATCGTTACCGGCATCGGCGTCCTCGCCGGATTTGAAAATGCCGCCTGTCTTCTTCGCCATGACGCCCCATCCCATTTCGGTTCGCCCCAATATGATGCAACGCCCGTGCCATCAGGCGGCGGGGGGCATGCCCTGGCGAAAGCATGGATAAGGCGCATGACAACTGGGCGAAGGATAGACGCAGCTTCGCTCTAACCGCTTGAACTTCCGCCCTAATGACGGAAGTTTTGATGCGTGATCAGGCTCAGCGCCCCAAGCGCGAAATTGCCGGCGATAAATACGATCAATGTAATTTCAACGGCGCCCATCGGTCTCTCTCCTTCGGCGGCCAGTCGTAAGACTGGATATGCCGATTCGGGAAAGAGATGGGACGAGAGCCGCGCGCTTCAACGGCGCCGCCGGTCACAGGCGCATCACAAAATGCGGCGCAAATAAGGCGAAACGCTTAAGGCGTTGAAATCACGCGGCGTTTTTGATCTCGACCAGAGTCAGCGAGAAATGGAGGTCCTCGCCAGCCAGCGGATGATTGCCGTCCGCAGTCACTTCGCTCTCGCCGACATCAGTGATCAGCAGCTGGATCGTGTTTCCGTCCTGGCTGCGCGCGGAGAGCTGCATGCCCGGCTGCGGCGGCTGTTCGGCCGGCAACTGGGTCCGCGGGATTTTGACGACGAGCTCTTCCCGGCGGGGGCCGAACGCATCGGCGCATTTCACCGTCACAGCCTTTTCCTCGCCGGCGGTCATACCGGCCAGCCCTTCTTCGATCTGAGGAAAAATATTGCCGGCGCCGAGTTTGAGGGTCTGAGGCCCTTCGCGTTCCGTACTTCCAACGACGCGGCCATCGGCTGTCCGCACCACATAATTGATAATAACATCGTCACCGGTTTTCGCCGTTGTCATAACATTCTCCGCAGATCTATCTTGTAATCGGTGTTGAGCGCCGCCCGAAACGCAACGCCCGCATCGAACTTCGCGATCCCAACTGAAAGGATTATTTCGGCAAGCAGCCGGAAAGCACTCGGCTCATTTCCGGGGCACCCTTGCAAATCGCACACGGAGGGTCAAGGGCGCGCGGTCGACGCCGAATGTTTCGCCGCTTACTTGGATCCGGGTTCGAGCGCTTTCAGCGCCACCCTGCCGAGATCGGCGGTCATGGCGAACATGCCAATGGCGATTCCGCGATGGACCTGCCCGGAGAACTGGTAGGTTTTCCACACATACAGGCCCGCGGCGGCGAGAATAATCATCCGTGCAAGGATTGTCGCGCTGAAATTGACGGTCTTGGCCGCAAGCCGCAATTTCCGCTCTTCAGGCGTTTCTTCGATCGCGATCTTGCGAATACGGGAGACGTCCGGCTCCAGACTTACTCTTGGCCTGTTCGCGCCGCCGCCCGTCACCGCCGTCGCCGCGGCGCCGGCGCCGCCAGCAACGGCAGCCAGACGGTCCATGCTGATTTGCGGCGCCGCCGCCTTCTGTTTGCTGAACGCCATCACGCCCTCGGGATTATCATCGCTCGCTTAACTGAAAACAAATTCCCTTTGAGATCGCGTAAAATCGACGCTGACAATTTTATCTGTTTTGTTCAGCAAGAAAAAAGGCGGGCGGTCCGAAGACCGCCCGCCTTGTCTAGGTCCCCTCTGACGCGTCCGGCGTAGAGTTTAGAAGCGCGCTCCGATAGCGATGCCGTAACGGCGCGGCTCCTGCAAGAAGACGTTGGTGTTAAGACCAGACGAAGCGTCCTGAAGATAGGCGCCAGTGATGTTCTGGTCGTTAAACGCGTTCTGAACGAAGCCGCGGACATACCACGGGCCATCCGTCGGTGCGAGCGTAAGCTGGGCGTTAAACTGACCGAAACCTTCGATCAGGTCGTTCGCGGTGTTGAACGGCCGCGCATAGAAATCGCCCTGGCGATAATAATCAACGCGGATTGTGGCGTCATGGCTGGCGCCGACCGGGATCGCATACTGGGCGCCGACATTGAATTGCCAGTTCGGCGCGCCCGGCAGTTCGTTGCCGGAAAGATCCTGCTCGATGCCTGGCACGACTTCATAGTTCGTACCGGAAAGGCCGTTGAACAACGCGGCGATATTCTCCAGTTCCGAGCAGACGAAGAACGGGGTGATCGTGATCGGCCCCGGGACCACCTGTCCGATCAGCGCCGGATCGGCCGCGTCACGGGTGACGACACAGTTCGCCGCCGTCGTCAGATCCTTGAACAATTCGGCGTTCGGATCGCCAGCCGCCGGGTCGGCGGGATCGAAGGCCGAGAAGTCGCCGATCGAGGTGTTCAGGTAAGACGCGGTCGCGTTGAAGCTGAAACGATCAATCGGCTCCCATTGCAACTCGCCTTCAAGGCCCCAGATCGTTGCATCGATATTATCGTTGATCGCGGTGCGCGAAACGATACGCGAGACCTGCAGGCCCGAGTAATCATAGTAGAAGCCTGCGAGGTTGAGCGTATAGGTATCGCCGGTGATTTTCGCACCGACCTCAAAGGCGTTGATGAATTCGGACTCATAGGTCGGGGCAACGCCGCCGCCAATCGCCGTCAGCGGGTTGAAACCGCCGGGCTTGTAGCCGCGCGAGTAAGACGCGTAGATCAGCAGGCCGTCATTCGGGATCCATTCAAGAACGCCCCGACCGGTTACTGCTTCGAATTTATTTGAATCGACGCGGAAATCGCTGACGCCGAGCGAGCCTGCCGTAAACGGATCAGGATCCAGGAAATCGCTGACGTCATCCGTGCCAAGCGGCACCGCGAACGGCGGCACCGACAACGGGTTAAGCGGGTTGATGGGGCAGGTAGGATTGCTCAGGACGCAAACCAGACTGCCGAACGGCTGAAGGCCGCGGTCGCGGACATTCTTCGTGTCGTTGTTGTAGCGAATGCCGCCGGTCAACTTCAGTTGCTCGGACAGGTCGACATAGACTTCGGCGAAGGCCGAAATACTCTTCCGCTCAACATTGCCGTCATTGTAGAAATTCGGACCGTAGAAGGCGACGCCGTCTGTCATCGTGAAGATACCGGCGCCGACAATCGACGTGTAGTCAAGCGCGGGGCCCGCAACGTGGAAGTTCGCGTAGCCTTCAGAGTGATTGTAGTTGCCGCCAACAAGGAAGTTGAACGGACCTTCAAGGTTCGAGGTGACGATGCCTTCGATCGAGTAATACTCGGAGTAGCCCGTCGAATAATCGATGCCGGCCAGCGTGTTGGTGCGGCCTTGCGTGTTGCCGCCGATCGAGCCGGCGAAGCCTTCGGTCTCGAAAGCTGAAATCGGGATCATGCCGTCGGAGAACGCATAGGCGTAATCAATCGGAAGCCCGAACTGAACAGCAAGCGGGATCGACACGTCAGGTCCGGACAAGTTGTTTTGCTGTTGCTGCTGGTCGATCGAGGAACGGCCCCAGCCGCCGGTCAGCTTGACGCTGAAATTTTCAAAGTCGTGCTGAATGTTGCCCATCAAGATCAGCTCTTCAGCGTCGTTCGTCGGCGTGAAGGGCGTGTTGATGGTGCGATAGTCCGCCGGGTTCGCCGGACCGGTGAGATCGAGCTGGTCAGCGACGCTGAACAGGCCGAACGCGCCGGCCGCCGGATTGCCGCCGGAAGCCAGGATATAGGTCTCCGAGGACGCCAGAACATTCAGGGTCGAGGCGATGTTCGGGGTGTCGAAGCCAAGCGAGCCAGGCAAACAACCGCGAACCCCGCTGGGATCGCGCGTACAAAGGGTCTTGGTGGAGCGCATGCGGTTGTCTTCTTCGTTGAAGAAGCTTGCCACAAGGTCGACCGTAGTGTTCTCAGTCGGGTACCAGCGCAAGGAGCCGCGCACCGCGCCAATATCACGGTCGTCGACGTCTTGGCCGTCATAAAGATTTGTAGAGTAACCGTCGCGGTTCATCTTCAGACCGGCGACGCGGAAAGCCGCCGTATCGCCAAGCGGAATGTTGACGTGGCCCTTGACCTGAACGTGGTCGTAGTTGCCGTACTGAACCTCGGCGCTCGCGGACATGTCGTCCGGGTCGGCCTTTGCGGTGATCACGTTGATAACGCCGCCGGTTGCGTTGCGGCCGAACAGCGTGCCTTGCGGACCACGCAGAATTTCGATCCGCTCCATGTCGAAGAATTCGGTTTCAAAAAGACGCGGCGAAGACAGCGGCAGGTCGTTCATGTGGACGGAAAGCGCCGGCTCCGAGTCGGCGGCGACTGCAAGCGCGCCGATACCGCGGATGACGATGGATGCGCTGGTGAACTGCGTCCGCGAGAAACTGAAGTTCGGCGTTGTCGTCTGGAAATCCGTGAAGCTCTCGATCTGCTGCTTTTCAAGATCGGCGGCAGAGACGGCCGTAACCGACAGCGGAACATCCTGAATTGATTCCTGCTTGCGCTGCGACGTAACAACAATTTCGTCAGCGTTCGCACTGGCGAACATCATCGCGCTGATTGCGACCCCTGAAAGGAGCCGGGCGGCGTTAACGGTAAGCGCAGAAGCGTTTTTCATCATCTAGACCCCTTGATAGCCCCTCCCTGAATCGGGGCGCGGTTAACTCGGCTTTTTGACACTGCCAAGGCTACTTTTCACTATTCCCTCGCCGACTTACGGCGTCCAGAGGACTTTGCAGTCAGCGGACTCTCCGTCGAACGGCGTTACAAAATTACAACAAGTTCCGGCGTCATGGCCGGTTATTGCGCACTGCAACATTACCAATCGCGGCCTGCTAAAACTGCCCAGAAGAACTCAACAAACAATTAACGATAAAGGTCGCCGAACCGCGGGGTTCGAGATTGTGGCGACGGGTGTCCTAAAA
Source organism: uncultured Parvularculaceae bacterium (assembly GCA_913055785.1). GTDB lineage: Bacteria > Pseudomonadota > Alphaproteobacteria > Caulobacterales > Parvularculaceae > Hyphococcus. The sequence continues at coordinate 76,837 of CAJXLJ010000006.1, forward strand.
GCCGCGTTTATCGGTCCGCCTCAGGCAGACCAGCTGCAAATGGTGGGCGCGACTGGGATTGAACCAGTGACCCCTACGGTGTGAACACCGGCCATAGTAAGGAAAAACAAGGGCTTAAGACACCTCTTCGCGTCATTCGCACTCCCAAAAATCAGGGAGATAGCTGATGCTGCGTGTCAAAAGCGTGTTAATGACTAACACGCAATTCCGTAAATCTGTACACAGATCAAAAGAAAGCCCGCCAGTGGGCGCTGGCGGGCTCAGAATGCGTGTCAATGCTGGCTGTGTTAGGTCCAGCACCGTTCTGGCTACCGCACTTCGAATCGCGCCTCAAGCGCCAATTTTGGCGCGGGAGGCAGTATAATGGCTGATGAACAGATCGCCCTGCGCTTTGCAGGCGTGCCTTTCAGGGCTGTGTCAGACCCAGATTTGGCCCCTATCGATTTGCGCGTGCTGATGGTCATTGCCGCGCATGACGGCTTCAATAAAAACCGCAAGGGGTGCTACGCCTCTCACAAGCGTTTGGCTGCCCTAGCGCAGGCTCACTACAAGACGGTGGCGCGGGCCATCGCAAAGCTAATCAGCCTTGGCTACGTTGAGGCTGTTCAGCAAGGCAATGACGGCAGGCTGCGCGTCTATCGCGTTATCTACACCCAGGGAGACCATGACGCCTTTCGCGGTGATGGCCGCACGCACGCGCCATCGACTCAGCTGAGATCGGTAACCACTGCGGTTACCAATCAGCATTCAAAGTCGGTAACCACCACGGTTACCGATCACCCTGGTGATGAGCCGCAGCCTGACGGCCACGAAAGCTGTGGAAAACCGTCTCAATCGGTAACCGGCTCAGAGAGATCGGTAACCAACGAAACGGAGATCGGTAACCAAATCGAGCCCGAAAATGAGCCTACCGCGTTGAAATCAAACAGGAAAGGAAGCCGAATATATTCTACTGAAAGTAATAGAATAAAAAAGGGAATAGATAGGGCGGAAGCCCGGCTCGGCGAAGTGGGGATAACTGATGGTTTTGTGCGTGAGCCTCAGCCGCCAGAGCGCGTTGAGGACATGGCCCAATGGCTTAGCAATGCGCTGAGGCCAGAGCGGCGCGTCAGGCATGGCCCGGCAACGGATGCTGACGCTGCGATTGATGAGGCTATTGCGGCCAGAGCGCGCGGTGAGCCTGCAGCTGTGGTGAGATACCCTGAGTTTGACACGGCGCGGCCATCAGCTGCGCTGCTGAGCACGGCAATCAGCCGAAGGGCCAGAGGTGGGTAGCGTGATGGCAGGCCAGACCAGACCCGCGCGCCAAAAAATCTCTCACAGGTTAAGACCGGGTACCGGCGGGGGGCAGTATTTGCATTCGAAGTTGGGAATTAGGATCAAAAAGCCACTTAGTGATTGTTATCGTTGGCGGATTTGTGGTTTGCGGCACGCTTTGGGATAGTCCGTAGGCGGCGGTTTAGCGCTGCGGCGTCTTTTGTTTCGCATTCCCAAATCGTGATGACGCGCCAGCCTAGCGCTTGCAAAGTCTCAGTGTTTTTTGCGTCGCGCGTAACATTCCGCTGCAGCTTTGGCCGCCAATAATCAAGGTTCGACTTTGGCATTCGGCTCAGCTTGCAATTCTCATCGGCGTGCTGGTGCCAAAAGCAGCCATGAACGAATACCGCAACTTTCCATTTCGGAAAAACAAGATCCGGCTTGCCAGGCAGGTCTTTGCGATGCAGCCGGAATCGCAGCCCCAGCTTATGCGCTGCGCTTCTCACAACTCTTTCCGGCTTCATGTTTTTTGACTTGATTGCAGCCATGTTCCGGCTGCGGACTTGCGGGGTAACGCGGTCAGCCATCGTTTCTGGCTAGTGCCTGGGAAATCTTCCTGCAAAATTCAGCGCGCGTCGGCGCTGGCTTGTAAAGAATAGCGTTGAGCAAGTTGGTGTGGCCAGTGCCTTCAACTTTGTCTAATTCGAGCGTGTAGCTGCCATCCTTGCCCGCCACATATTTGTAAGACATGAAAATGATGTTGACCTGCTGGTCAGAAATATCGGTGAATTTTGCAAAATGCGCGTCGTTGCAAATGTAATCGTAAATGTCGTCCTGCAGCACAGCGACAATTTTTGTGCCCCAATGATGATGATAATAGCCCTTGCTGATTAGTTGGCTTACGAACCGTTTATATACATTCTTCCAGTTCGGCCCGTATGCTTTCTTTTTTTCGAGCGTGCGGCCTTCAAGCATCGCGTCATAGGCGTCTCTCACGGTGCCTGAAATATCAATCGCCTGCAGCTCGACTGACAAGAATTGCTTGATTTGCGAGTCCCCACCTACATCAGCAACAACAAAATCGACATTGCCGAAGCCCGTCATTTGCACTTCGCGGGCGATTTGTGGATTGTCAGGTTTCTGGCCAGGCCAAGCGTGATCGACAACATCCTTGAGAAAGTCAATCGCATAAAACCGCTTCGGGCAGACGCAAATTGGCTTGCCGTTCTTGGCAATGGTGCAAACCGGATATGAGCCATCATTGCCGCCGCCGCGCTTGGTGCACGTGGAGCCAATGTACGGGCATTCGTAATTCAGCGCAGCGGGATCAAATCCGAGTGCGGAGGGGCGTCCAAGCACCTCTGCGATGCTGTTCGTGGGATCAATGGCCACGGAATATCCAATCTATCAAACTATGCTGAGGCTGCTTTGGCCGCGCGGCTAGTTTGTGAAGTCTGGGCTGATTCTACCCGCAATATCGCATCTGCAATTTGCCGACCCAGGAGCGGCGGTACAGCATTGCCTACCTGGATATATTGCTCGGTTTTTGAGCCCTGGAATTCAAACCAATCTGGAAATGATTGCAGCCGCGCCGCTTCTCTCACTGAAATCGAGCGGTCCTGATCGGGATGAATGTAAGCTCCCCAATGCAAGTCGCATTTGGTGAGTATGGTTGATGAGAGGCCATCCCATGACATGCGCCCATAGCGTTTTGTGTGGTCGCAGCGTCTGGCCCGCTTCATGCCTGCTGGCAGCAGCTCAAATGGCACGTCCCGCCAGCTGCCGCCCTGCGGGATATGTTTCATTCTTTCCAAGTTGATCTTGGCGAGCCTGGGCGCGGCATGATTGAGCACTTTGCCAGATCCCTCACGCAGCATTCGCTGATATGCAGACTTTGCCCGCGTGGCGTATTTTGCACCGGAAGCATCTTCGCCGTTTTCAAGCGCGGGCAAATCTGAAAGCGCATCGAATATCGTTACAAAAGGCAATTTTCCCTTTCCGTGGGTCGGCTCTGGCCATGCAATGGGTAAGCCGTGGCGGTTGCCGACAAAAATAATCCGTCTGCGTTCCTGGGGGACGCCGTATTCCTCAGCTTTCAAAATTCTAAAATCGACTTCGTAACCCAGCCGGTTAAGCCGCTCGACTATCGCCGTCACAGCTTCACCGCCGCCCGCCGAGGTCATACCTGTGACATTTTCCAGCACAATCCATGAAGGCCGCAGGCCGTTCACGATTCTCAGGTAGTCACGGAAAAGGTGACTGCGTTCATCGTGCATACCGCGCTGGTGATTATACACACTGAAACCCTGACAAGGCGGCCCGCCAATAAGGCAATCAAGTTCGCCTGGTGCCAGCCCGGCTGCTTTCAGAAAATTTGGCGCAGTCAGTTTTTCGACTGGTCCGTGCAGGAACTTTGCTTCGTGGTGCGTCAGCTTGAATGTCTCAGCTGCGGATTCGTCAATGTCATTGCCCGCAAGCACATGGAATCCCGCTTGCCGAAACCCCTCCGACAGCCCGCCAGCGCCGCAAAATAAGTCGATGGCCGTCCAGTCATTGCGGTAATTATTCATAGCGAAATTTCAGCTCCAGGCAAAATTTGTTCTTATTTCGTTCTTTTGAAACGGAACGCGCGGCGGCGTCAACGGAATGATTAACGGAGTCGGCGGTGATTCGCTTGATTTTTGGGCGTGGGGAAAAAACCCGGTCGACATTTGCTTTGGCAATAGGTATTGATGTCACCGTTATCACCTATGGATGATTAGCAATGTCAGGCACCAGGTACACGATTCCAGAAACCGCAGCGGCGATACCTTGGGCCACAGCTCCGCAAATTCGCCGCTGGGAGCCGCAGCGCTACCAGGCTTATGGACCTGGAAAAGACGAATTCAGTGAAGGCCGTGGGAGTGACGCTCTTTTATCGCAGGAAACCGTACTGGCCATCGCAATTGCAAGCCGCCTTGTTGAATTGGGGGTAAGCCCTTCATATGCACTGCCTGCCGCAATGGGGTTTGCGCATATTGGCGGCGAAGGAAGCGGCGCATTCGAAGTCGACCGTGAAAAGGCCGAATCCAGAATGCGGTACGCGGGTAAAACCTTTCCAGAAGGTGAAACCTGGATATTAGTGGCCGGGCAGGATTCAGCGGTCGTGAATGTGCACGACCCAAAAAACGCTGACCATCAATTTCGGTCTTTGCAGTCTGCAATCGCAGATTTTCAAAAAAATCTTTGTGCAGATAAAGATCCATATTTGCGCAAAAATAAACCCGTGACCGTAATGCTACTCGATGGTTTCCCGGAAATGATTGAGCAGCGCATCAAAGAAACCGTCCCAACCATACGCGCAAAAAACACACGGTTAAAAAAGTCATCCGCTCTTGAAGAGGTTCCTTTAACACCTGAGCGCCGCGAAAAGTTTGAGCAACTAACCGGTCGGATTAATGACCGGCATGAAGCCGAATCCCAGGCCCAAAAGGAATTGGGCTTAGACAACCTCTCGCGCGACCTTACCAGCGATGAGCGCCTGCAGATCAAATTGCGTGGTCAAGAACTATTGGGCGAATAGGTATAGCGAATCGGGTCGCTGCGTGCCCGCCGTTTAAGGAAATTGACGCAGTACACTGAGGAATATCAGCGTCGTGAGACGCCGACCCTCTCTTAGATAGAAAGGCATCATCATGACCCTTCGGGAACTGATGGAAAAACGCGCCCGGCTCGTCGGCAAGATGCGTCATTTGAATGACAATCCAGCAGGCGAGTCGGGCGATTTATCAGATGCGCAGCAAAAGGAATTTGATGAGCTGCGCGCTGATCTTGAAAAAACCGACAGCGCGATTGAACGCAGGCAATTCATTGACGCTGCAGACCGGCAAGCAGATGGCCAGGCGCTGACCGGCGACCCGGATGCGAATTTTGACCGGGAACAGCGCGGCTTTTCACTGGCGCGCGCAATGGCTGCTGCTGCTGGCCTTGACGTTGATGCAGGCCGGGAACGTGAAGTCTCGCAAGAACTTACACGCCGTGCAGGCAAAAAGCCGCAAGGATTTTTTGTGCCGCTGGCGGTTTTTGAACGGCGAGCCACACCGCAGGAGCTTGAACGCCGTGTACTGACTACTGCCGCGCCAGGCGGCGGGCCTGGTTCAAATATCATCGCAGAGGATTTTCGCGGCGATATGTTCATTGATTTGCTGCGCGCAAACCTGGTCACAGCCGGACTCGGTGCGCGCATCCTTTCTGGCCTGCAGGGCGATGTAAAAATTCCGCGCCAATCGGTTTCGGCTGGCTCGGCCTGGGTGGCTGAAAATGCGGCTATTACGGCAACCGACCCGCAATTCAACCAGGTGAGCATGGCACCAAAGCATGTGGGCACCATTACCGAATACAGCCGCAACATGTTGCTGCAGAGCAGCCCCAGCATTGAAGCGCTTATGCGCGCCGATTTTGCCGCGTCACTTGCCAGCGCGATTGATAGCGCAGCATTGAATGGCGGCGGCTCAAACGAGCCTACCGGCATTCTGGCGACTTCCGGTGTTGATAAAACCACATCGCTGTCAACGCCTTCATGGTCTGGCGTTCTTGACCTCATCGACATCGTTGAAAGCGGCAATGCCCTCATGGGTTCACTGGGCTTCGCCATGTCTCCGACCAGCAAGAAAAAATTGCGGACAACCCTAAAGGCTGCATCCACTGATAGTGTCATGATTATGCAGTCACCAAACGAGCTTGCTGGATATGCGGCTGTGTCATCGACAGCTGTTCCAAATGCCTCTGGCTCACCGGCGACCGGGCAGATTATTTTCGGTAATTGGTCTGACCTGATTATCGGCCACTGGTCGATGTTGGATATTTTGACGAATCCATTCGAAAGCACTGCCTACGCTCGCGGCGGCGTGCAAATTCGCGCGATGCTGACGGCAGACGTGGCGCTGCGTCACGACGAATCCTTCGCTGCCTCAACTGACGTGCCAACGTCTTAATCGGAGGCGAAGGCATGACGCGCATACCCGAATATCGCCGCGCTGTAATTGACAGCGTTGAAGGCCGCAAACTTGCCGGTGTCGCTATACGGTATGGCGCTGAGGCACAGCTTGGGAAATTCCGCGAACGTATCGCCTCCACAGCGTTCACGGACTCCATAGAGAAGGGCGAGGATATCCTCGCCCTTCTTGACCATGACCCAGGCAAAGTGCTGGGGCGGCGCAGCAGCGGAACGCTTCGGCTTGAAAATGGGCCAGATGCAATGCGCTTTGAATTAGACGTGCCTGATACGGCTGCGGGGCGCGATACGCTCGCGCTTGCGCGGCGGTCAGACTTGGGCGGCATGTCATTCGGCATGCTTGTCGAAGATGAAACGCGCGAGGATGGCGTGCGCGTCGTCATGCAAGCAAAACTTTTTGAAATCAGCGTCATTAGTTCGTGGCCTGCTTATGCAGGCGGCACGGTCGAGGCGCGGCAACGGAATGGGGAACAATTTCTCCTTGCGCCCCATTCAAATGCGTTGCCGCAGCCTCTGGCGGCAGAGGCGCGGCGTGAGGCGGTTTATGCGTCCGCCACGCACGGCGCGCCGCGTCTCGCCGCCCTCCGGCGCTTTCTGGAGACGGTGTAATGGGCCTTTTACGAAACCTTGCCGACAGGTTTGATCCGCCAGCGCGGGCGCAGCTTGAGACGCGCGATGCAGATCCGTCATGGGCGGCTTTAACCGGCGGCGGCTCTGCTTGGCCAGTTGGCCGGGTTGCAGGTGCGGCCATTTCGCCAAAGCAGGCCGAGGGCCTGGTCACATGCTCATCGGCTGTGAGCCTCATTGCCGGTTCGGTCGCCAGCCTGCCTGCGCTGGTTTTCCGCACAAGTGACGGCAAACGGAAAATTGATGACGCGCACGCCCTTGCGCGCCTAATCAGAAATGGTCCGAATGCGTATCAAACCTGGCCCGACTATCTGGAATGGGGCCTGGCCCAGGTTATCTTGCACGGCAACTCGCTCACAGAATTGATTGCCGACCGCAATGGTGATGTTGCCGAGCTGCGCCCGCATCCCTGGCAAAACGTCACTTGCCGCCAGCTGGCCAATCGCCGCCTGGTCTATGACGTGACTGAATATTCAGCCCTGGGCGGCATGGGCCGCACGCGGCGGCTGCTGGATGATGAGGTGCTGCATATTCGCGACCGTTCTGATGACGGCGTGATTGGCCGCTCACGTCTTATGCGCTCGCCTTCCATCATGCGGCTGGGTCTTTCAGCCGTTACGATGGAGGAATTCATCTATGACAATAGCGGGCGCAAGCTGACCGTGCTGCAGCTGCAGCAGGGCGTCAAAATCAGTGACGCCTCGACTACGGCGCTGCGCCGGGACTGGGAAAGTCTTTACACCGGCATCGCCAATTCCGGGCGCACGGCGATTGTTCCTGCTGGCGTTGAAGTCAAAGAGCTGCAGCAGTCGCGTGAAGATATGGAGGCGACCGCTTCCAAACGGCTGATACGCGAAGAAATCGCCAGCCTGTTCAACATTCCGCTGCCGCTGGTCGGCATTTGGGACCATTCGAGTTTTACAAATTCCGAAACGGCTGGCCGCTGGTTTGCGCAATTCACGCTGGCCCCCTGGATTCGCAAAATCGAGGAAGGGTTCCGCCGCTCAGTGTTCAGCGCCGCAACGCGCGACACGCATGAGCTGCACCTCGATATGTCTGGCTTTCTGCGCGGCGATGCAGAGACGCGCTGGAAGGCGCACGAAATCGCCGTCAAAAACCGAATCCTCACGGCCAATGAGGTGCGCGCTGAGGAAGGCTATGACCCGCGCCCGGAACTTGATGAAACGCCAACCCCTCTCGGTACGGAATAATGGCGCATGAGCTTCAACAGATACCGCGCCTCTTGACCGAAAGCGAAGCTGCGTTGAGAATCGGCATAAGTCTGTCAACTTTACAGCGGCTTCGCCGGTCAGGTGCGATTGAGTTCGTCAAGATTGGCCGATTGGTGAAGTATCACGAAAGGCAAATTCTTGATTACCTGGAGGCGTCAACATGCCGCGAAAATCCCGCCCCGCCCAGTTCGGCAAATACTACCTCTCAAAACGCCGCAATTCGCCATTCTGGTGCCGCACCTGGTTTGACCCCGTTACGCGACAGACACGCCGCGAAAGTCTTGGCACTGAAAACCTTGAGGAAGCCACAGACCTCCTCGAAAGCTGGTTCATAAAGTACGGCCAGCAGCCTTTGAGGGCCGCCGAAAATTTGACAATCGCTGAAATCGCCATGCGCTATTACGCGCAACATGCGCAACACCTTCCCGGTGCTGGCGCTGGCGTTCAAGCTCGGAATTTAGAAATCGCAATCGAGCGTGTTGGCGATTTGACCATCGCTGAATTTACCAGAGACGCTCAAGAGCGATTTAACCGGCAGCTGCAGGAAAAATATCGGCCCGCCACCATTCGGCGGATCTTTGATGCAGTGTTCGCCGCGCTGAACCGCTCATATCAATGTGAAGAAATCGACCGTGTCCCGCCACGCATCAAACTGCCGGATTCGCCGCCACGCGAATACATTGCCTCTCTCGATGAGCTTGCCAGGTTTTGGGATGCGGAAAAGCCGCCGCAAATGCAGATGTATTTCATCCTGCTGCTGGCGACCGGCGCACGGCCCAGCACCGTACTAGAGCTGACCCGTTTTCAGTGTGATATGTCACGCGGGCTGATCGACTTGAACCCGCCAGGCCGCACGCAAACCGCAAAGAGGCGGCCAGTCGTGCCCATGTGTGATGTTGCGCGCGCCTGGATTGAAATGGCCGATGAGGGGCCGCTGGTGCATTACCACGGTCGGCCAATCAAATACGCCAATAAGAGCTGGCGCACCGTGCGGCGGACGGCGGGCTTGCCAGAACAGTTTACGCCTGGCGCGATGCGTCACACCGTAGCCAGCGAACTGCGCCGTCAGGGCGTGCCCCCAGCTCAAATCGCCGGACTTTTAGGACACACCATGCCGAACTGGCGCACGACTGAGCGCTACGCGAAATATGACCCACGTTTCATGGCGGAAACGACCGCCGCGCTTAATGAGTTTTTCAATGAGATTGCGTTGAGGACCGAAACGGCCTTAATTCCTCAGCGTGTTAGTGGCGTGCTAGTGCCGCGAAGCGGAGGCCATAACCCCTTGGAAACTGGTGGGCGCGGCTGGGTTCGAACCAGCGACCCCTACGGTGTGAACGTAGTGCTCTCCCACTGAGCTACGCGCCCGCTTTTTTGAAGCGAGACGCCCGTTTAGCGCCTGCGGCGCTGTCGACGCAAGTGATGATTCAAGCGGCGTTAGAGGCGTTTCCGGACGCCGCAACGCCGATCAGGCGCGATGCAGGCAGAACGACCAGCGCCTTGACGCCCTCATTCTCCCTGGACTGCAGGTGCAGCTTGCCGCCATGGGCGGCGGCGATCGCGTGGGTGAGCGGCAGGCCGAGGCCCAGACCGCCTTTGGAACGGCGCAGGGACATGTCGGATTTTGTGAATGGCGCGGCGAGTTCGGCGAGCTTGTCTTCCGGCACGCCCGGCCCCTGATCTTTCACCATGACGGCGAGATCGCCTTTTTTGGTCAGCGCCGCACCAAGCGTGATTTCCGAGCCACGGGGCGAAAAAGTCGCAGCATTTTCAATCAGGTTGGCGATCGCCCGCGCCATCAAAGAGACGTCGCAGCGAAACTCGAGATTGCGGTTTTGGATATTCAGCCGGATTTCCGCCCGGGCGGTTTTCACGGCGTTCGAGGCCAGCGCCCGGGCCTCTTCCAGAACATCTTCAAGACAGGCTTCCGTCTCGTCGATCTTGATCGGTCCGGAACGGGCTTCTGACGCAAGGAGCATGTCGGAAATGTTGCGCAGGAGGCGGCGCCCGCCATCCACGATATACTCCGCATACTCCTTGTGAACCGGGTCGGACTGCTTTTCGAACTGATCGGTCAGCAACTGGCCGAACCCGATGATGGCGTTAAGCGGGGTTCTGAGCTCATGGCTCATCACCGACATCAGGCCGTCCTTGAATTTGGCGCCGGCCTCCGCGAGATCGCGGGCGGCGATCAGCGCATGCTGGTCGTTACTGGCGCGCAAGACGAACATCACAGCCTGGCTGAACAAGGTCCAGTTGATCGGCTTGGCGAGGAACGAGGTTGCGCCCGCGGCGAAGGCGCGATCGACAGCGTCGGCGTGATCGCTGGCGGTCACCACAATCACCGGCGTTTGCGCGAGGCTTTCTTCGGCGCGAATGGTCTCGGTCAGCTTGAAGCCGTCCATGATCGGCATTTCAAGGTCGGATATGACCAGATCGGCGCCGTCCCGGCGCAGGATTTCAAGCGCCGCGGCGCCATCTTCTGCGAGCGCGACATCGTAATCCGCCGCGCGGAGTTTCTCGCTGGCGAGTTCGCGCATGATCGGATCGTCATCGACCAGTAAGATGCGCTGCCTTGACGTCACAGGTCTCCCCTTAGTCTCGCCATGCCGGAAATAAACGGCGCGTTGGAGAGTATATAATAATTGTTAAGAAGAGATTTCACGAAGCATTAAGGAAATTAATTGGCAAGTAATTTCAGCCATAGTCGCGATCACTGATGACCGTGCCCAATCACCGCGACAAAGGCTCGAACGTGAAACAGCGCAGACGATCGCTGCGAAGCAGGCTGACCTCGCTGATTGTCATCGCGATTTTCGGCGCGGTGACAATCGTGACGATGTCGTCCACCTGGCGCGAGATCACCCATTACAGACCTGACAAGATCAGCGAACTGAATTCCGCGGCGACCGTCTTCGCGGCGGCGCTTTCAGGACCCATTGCAGCGGCGGACCGGGAGGCGGCGCGCGACGCGCTTGAAGAAATCACCAGCGCCTGGCCGACAGCTTACGCCCGCATCAAAACGGACGCCGGCGACACGTTCGCCGACATCGGCGCCCCGCCGGCGACCGGCGCGGCGCAAAGCGCGTTTACGGACGCCCTGCTCGGCCCTGAACAGGCGCGGGTCGTCGCGCCGATCTACGCCGATGGCGTTCTTATCGGCGAGCTCGAGATCGTCGCAAAACCATCCGGCCTGAACAAGCGCATCGCGGTGCTTGTTTACGACGCAGTCGTCGCCGGCGTATTCGCCGCCGGCATCGGGCTTTTGATCGCGCTCAAAATGCAGCGCTCAATCGCCGACCCCATTCTTGATCTTGCGCGCGTTATGGGCGCGGTGCGCGAACGCGGCGATTTCTCGATGCGGGTCTCGCACAATGAAACGGACGACGAAACCGCCCAGCTTGTCGACGCGTTCAACGAGATGCTCGACCAGCTTCAGGAGCGCGACGAAAAACTCCAGGCCCATCAGCGCGACCTCAAAAAGATCGTGCAGCGCAGAACGCAGGAACTCCAGACCGCCAAGGAAGTCGCCGAGGCGGCGAACGTCGCCAAGTCGGAGTTTCTCGCAACCATGAGCCACGAAATCCGCACGCCCATGAACGGCATGCTGGTGATGGCCGATCTGCTGACGAAAACCGAACTCCCGCCCAGGCAGAAGCGCTATGCGGACGTGATCGCCAGATCCGGCAAAAGTCTTCTTGCGATCATCAACGACATTCTCGATTTTTCGAAAATCGAGGCCGGGCGGCTCGATCTTGAATCAATCCCGGTCCGGCCGGCGGAAATCATCGATGAAATCGTTTCGCTTTTCTGGGAGCAGGCGACAACCAAGCGCATCGATCTCGCCGCTTATGTTGCGCCCGACGTGCCGGAAGTCATCGAAGGCGATCCGGTGCGGATCAGTCAGATCCTTTCAAACCTCGTCAACAACGCCCTGAAGTTCACCGAAAGCGGGCATGTGGTCGTGTCCGCCAAGCGCGTTACCGGACACGGGAAGGCATGTCTCGTCGAGTTTTCCGTCGCCGACACCGGCGTCGGCATCGCCGATGAAAAACAGGCGCGCATTTTCGAAGCGTTCTCTCAGGCGGACCAGACAACGACCCGTAAATTCGGCGGCACCGGGCTGGGGCTGGCGATCAGCCGTCGCCTTGTCGAAGCCATGCACGGATCGATCGGCGTGACGAGCCGGGCCGGCCGCGGCTCGCGCTTTTATTTCAGCTTCCCCGCGCGGGTCCTCGCGCCTGCGCCCGCTGTTCGCGAAAATCATGACGGCAAACGCGCGATCATCGCGATCAGCGGCACCGCCACGCCGAAAATGCTGGCGCGCTACCTCAAGGAAGCCCGCGTCACGGCTCAAATTGTCGACCGCCGAAGCAAAATCGGCCCGCATGTCGCCTATGCCGACATGATCTTCGCGGACCCGACCTATCTCGCAGCACTGCAGGACGCGATCGAAGGCGATCCGCATCAATGGGTCCCGGCCCGCATTTGCATCAGCGAGCTCGGCGATACGGCGCCGGACCGGCTGCTCGAAACAGGCGTTGCCGAAGACCTTCTCCTCGCCCCGCTGTCCCGCCGCGATGTCATGGAACAGATCGAACGGATTTTCGACAAGACGCTGCGCGGCAAGGCGGCGCTCAGCTCCGCCAAACAAAACGACGCCGGTATCGCCGGGTTCAAGGGACAGAGCGTGCTCGCCGCCGATGACAGCGCCGTCAATCGCGAAGTGGTCAGCGAAGCGCTCACCCGTCTCAACCTCCGCCCCACCCTCGTCGCCGACGGACGCGAAGCCGTCGCGGCGGCGGCGACCGGCGGGTTCGATCTCGTACTCATGGATTGCTCGATGCCGAACATGGACGGCTTTGAAGCGACCCGGGAAATCCGCCGCCGCGAAGGCGAGAAAAAACGTAACCGCATGCCGATTGTCGCCCTGACAGCGCATGTAAAAAGCGATGACGTCGCGTGGCGCGAGGCGGGGATGGACGATTATCTGACCAAGCCCTTCACCATCGAAGCGCTGGCGACAGTCGTCGGCCGCTATCTTGAGACCGCTCCCGAGGGCGTCGTCCAGTTCCAGGAACCGAAACCGACCTCGGCCTCGCCGGAAGATGTTTTCAACACCGCCGTGCTTGATCAGTTGGCGGCGATGCAGACCGGCGATTCCAACTTGCCGCTGCGCGCCCTGACCCTGTTTCAGAGCCATTCGCGCGACGCCATGAAACGGCTTCTTGAAAGCCGCGACAGCGGCGACGCCGCCATCATCGCCAAGGCCGCTCATGCGCTGAAATCGATGAGCGTCAATGTCGGCGCGCAACTACTGGCCGCGGCCTGTGCGGAAATTGAAAACAAGGCTCGGGACGGCGCCGATGTATCGACGTTGGGTAAATTGATCGGCGTCGCCGGCAAACGCTTCCGCAAGACCCACGGCGCGTTGCCCGAGATCATGCAGAAATACGACCGCCGCGCGGCGTGAGCGAACAATAACGCAGTTCAGTGGATGCGGATCGATACCCGCGCGCAGCCGATGATCGAGACCGACCGGTCGACAAGGGTCGTCGTATAGGCGGGATCCGTCGAATAAGGCTGAAGGCGCGCCGGGTCTGCCCGCCAGCGCCTTAACAACGGCACGCCATCGACTGACGCGAGACAAAAGTCTCCGTCATTGGGCAAGACCCTCCCGCCATATTCGATAACCACCAGCGTCCCCCCCGGAAAAGCGAGGTTGACGGCCTCGTCATCGATGAACACGGCGAAGAGGTCGGCGATCGCCGTCGTCACCGGAATATAATCTTCCGCCATCGGATGCGGGTCGGCGGTGACGTCCTGCGCCATCAACATCGCGGCGCGAAGACTGATGACCGGCACATGCTGAACCGGACGGCGGATGTAGGCGGCGGCGGCGTGCTTGTCGGATTCGACTGATGACCGGTCGCCGGCGGCCAGCCAGTCGAGCGGCGTCTGCAAACTGTCGGCGAGTTTCGCCAGCACCAGCCGCCGGGGATCGTGGACGCCGCTTTCCCAATTGGCGACCGACGGCTGGCTGACGCCGAGCCGTTTGGCGAGGTCAGCCTGGCTGAGCCCTCGAGCCTTTCTCGCCTGGCGGATCCGCTCACCGATCGACCGGGCATATTCCTCAATTACGGGTTCGCTCATCGCCCACTCCATTTGTTATAAGTTTATCTTATAATAATTGGGGGTAACGCGCGATAAAATTTCGCAGAACGATGTTTTTGTGAGGTTATAACAGCAAATTTTGTAAACCCGACGGTTTAAAAAGCCGCCCCGCCATCTTGAAAAAATCAGTATTTCTTATATTCTCCAACCCTGTAAAACAGTCACGGAGGAAACGGGGTAGTCAATGGCTGACCTGTGTGATCGCGATGGCGCAAACCGCCTCGCGGAAAAAATACAAGAATTCTGGCGTAAACGCGGTTTCGACGTGCTTGTCGAAATGAAGGACGAAGGTTTCGTATCGACCATGCGGTCGGCGCGCACCGACGTCAGAAGCGATATGATCAACGGCATGCCGACGCGCAACATGGCGGCGGAAGCCCCTTAGGCCAGAAACGCTTTTTCTATCAGCGGTCCGGCTTCAGCGTAATGCGAGAACCGGCCGAATGTTTCTGATTTCATGGTCAAGGGACCGTACCCGAACTCGGCGACCAGACACGGCGTTTGCGCTGCTTTCGCGGCCTTGATGTCGGTATCGCTGTCGCCGATGAAGACGGCGCGCTGGGCGCCGGTTCTGGACATGCACAGAAAAACAGGCGCCGGGTCCGGCTTCGCCGCTGAGGCCGTGTCCGCCCCGACCACCGTATCAAACAGATCGCTGACGCCCAGCTCGTCCAGCAAAAGCCTCGACATGGCCTCGCGCTTGTTGGTGCAGATCGCCGTCGCAATCCCCTTGTCCCGCAATTCCCGGATGAGCGCGACAACGCCGTCGAACGGACGCGAGTGCACGGCGATGTTCGCCGCATAATAGTCGAGAAAGACGTTCAGCCCTTCGTCGAGCGCCGCATCCTCCGGCGTTTTGCCTGAGACCAGCTCAAACCCCCTTAACAGCATGCGCCGGGCGCCAAACCCAACGAGATGACGCACTTCGGCAGGCGGCGCCGGGGGCAGACCGGCCGCGCCTAGCGCGTAATTCATGGCTGCAGCGAGGTCGTCGGCGGTGTCGACGAGGGTCCCGTCAAGATCGAACAAGACCGCCTTTTTGATGTCGTTTTCGCCCGCCAAGCTTCATGTCCCCTTGCGTTCGCCGAATCGCTGCATGCCCGGGCGACATATGATAGAGCCGCCCTGAAGGAAAGCCTCGAAAGCCGGAAGATGCCTCAACACACTGTCGCCCCGCCTATTGCGGTTGTGATTCTAGCCGCCGGTCACGGGACCCGCATGAAATCCGCCCTGCCGAAAGTGCTTCACCCAATCGGCGGCCGAGCAATGCTTGCGCATGTGATGGACGCGGCGGGCGCGCTCAAACCGAAGCGCCAGGCGCTCGTCATCGGCTCCCAGGCGCCGGAAGTCGGCGATTTCGCCAAAACCATCGACAGCAATGTCCGCATCGCCGTACAGGACCCGCCCCGCGGCACCGGGGACGCAGTGATGAAAGCCTTGCCTTCGCTCGAAGGCTTTGCTGGCGCGGTGCTCGTTCTTTACGCGGATACGCCGCTTGTGACGCCGGAGACCATGTCGGCCCTCGCCGAAGAAGTCGCCGGCGGCGCGGCTGTCGCCGTTCTTGGCTTCACGCCGGAAGAACCGGGCGCCTATGGCCGTTTGAAACGCGACGACAAGGGCGCGCTCGCAGCGATCATCGAAGCGAAAGACGCGAAGCCGGAAGAACTCGAAATCGGCCTTTGCAATTCCGGCGTCATGGCGATCGACGCTGCATTCCTCTCGGCGCGCCTTAAAGACATCGGCAACGACAACGCCAAGAACGAATATTACCTCACCGACATTGTCGCCCTCGCCCGCGCCGACGGCAAGCGATGCGCGATCATCGAAGCCGATGAAGACGAAGTGCTGGGCGTCAATTCGCGGCTTGAACTCGCCGAAGCTGAACATGTCTTCCAGTTGCGCGCGCGCTGCGCGGCGATGGTGAACGGCGCGACCCTTGCCGATCCGGATACGGTCTATTTCTCTTACGATACAATCATCGGCAAGGATGTCGCGGTCGGCCAGCATGTTGTGTTCGGCCCGGGCGTCGAGATCAGCGATAATGTGGAGATCAAACCTTTCTCTCATATCGAAGGCGCGCGCATTGCGCCGGGCGCCGTGGTCGGTCCCTTCGCAAGGCTGCGCCCCGGCGCGGAGTTGCGCGAGAATGTCAGGGTCGGCAATTTCGTCGAGGTCAAAAACGCGGTGCTCAAGGACGGCGCCAAGGTCAATCACTTGACCTATATCGGCGATGCGGCAATCGGCGCCGGCGCGAATATCGGCGCCGGCACGATCACCTGTAACTATGACGGCTTCAACAAGCACAAAACGACGATCGGCGACGGCGCCTTTATCGGATCGAATTCGGCGCTGGTCGCCCCGGTGACGATTGGCGACGGCGCCTATGTGGGATCGGGCTCGGTCGTCACCAAGGACATCGAACCGGACGCGCTCGCCGTGGCGCGCGGCCATCAGAAAACCATTCCCGGCTGGGCGGCGCGGTTCCGCAAGTCAAAATCAGAAAAGAAATAGGCGCCTCATGGACAAGGAAGCTGGCAAGAAACAGGCGGCGCTCGAAGCGGTGAAATATGTCGAGCGCGGCATGACGCTCGGGCTCGGCACCGGCTCCACCGCCGCCCGTTTCGTTGAAGCGCTGGCCCCGCTCATCGCGGCGGGATACGCGCTCAGAGGCGTTCCCACATCGGAAGCGACGCGGCGGCAGGCCGCAGTGATTGGCGTTGAAATTATCGAGCCGGACGAGACCACCGTGATCGATCTCGCTGTTGACGGCACAGACGAGGCGGACCCCAACCTCAACCTCATCAAGGGCGGCGGCGCGGCGCTCTTGCGCGAAAAGATCGTCGCCAGCGCCGCGAAGACATTCATCGTCATCGCCGACAAGTCGAAGCGCGTCGCCGCGCTCGGCGCGTTTCCCCTGCCCGTCGAGATCGAACCCTTCGGCTGGGCGCTCACCGTCCAAGCCATGCGCGACACCATCGCCGCTGCGGGCCTCGACGCATCTAAACTCGAACTTCGCCACCGGGAAGGCGCAGCGGTGAAATCCGACGGCGGCCATCTCATCATCGACTGCGCGCTTTCCCGCATTGAAGATCCGGCGTCTCTCGATACGGCGCTCAAAGCCATCCCCGGCGTGATCGAGACTGGCCTCTTCTGCGGCGTCGCCGACATGGTGATTTACGGCGATGAGACCGGGGTGAGCATCGATAAGCCTTGATTGGCTTTCACGATTGCGTGCTCTACCCTTCCACTGCGCCGCCCGGCGCGTAACTGATCCCTCTCGAATAATGAACGGCTTCCAATGACGCAGACACGGTTCGAAACTCTTCAGGACGCAATAAAAACCTACGGCGCGGCGGCGTTCGAGAACCTGATGCGCTGCAAGGGGTTCGGCGAGGCGGTGGTGCGGGAGTTTCCCACCTATATCGGCTGCGATGACGGTTGCGTGCGCGCCGTGCCGCCGACGGGACAATTCGATCCGAGGAAGGACTACGGCGAGGCGGCGTTCAGCTACGCCCACCGCGAGGTGATCGTGCTCGAACCGATCCAGTTCGGGATCGCGCTGACCGTGAAAAATCAGGAAGACTCCGGCGCGTTATGGCTCAGGACCGCGATCGCCGTCGAAGTCACCGGCGACAGTTTCGACGTCTATGTCGCCCAGTCGCCGATCATCCATGTGCCGCTCGACTACAAGGGCAAACTCGAGCCCGTGCATGAGGCGATCTATCGGGAGTTCCTGAACACCTTCAAGCTTGAGGTTCTTGAATTCAACGACAAGCGCTTCGAGACGCGCGTCGGCTTTATCCCCGATTAATTAGCCGGATTAACAGGTTTCACATGAGCAAATACGATTACGACCTTTTCACCATCGGCGCGGGCTCCGGCGGCGTGCGCGCTTCGCGGATGGCCGCCAGTTACGGCGCGCGGGTCGGCGTCGCGGAGGAATACCGCGTCGGCGGCACCTGCGTCATTCGCGGCTGCGTGCCGAAAAAGCTGTTCGTTTACGCCAGCGAATTCGGCCACGCTTTTGAAGACGCCAAAGGCTTCGGCTGGTCCGCGAAGGAAGTGAACTTCAGCTGGAAGTCGCTCATCGAAAACAAGGACAACGAGATCGACCGTCTCAACGGTATCTATATTCGTAATCTCAAAAACGCCGGCGCGGATATCTTTCAGTCCCGGGCGACGGTGAAAGACGAACACACCATCCATCTCGAAGCCGAAGACCGCGACGTGACGGCGGAGAAGATCCTGATCGCCACGGGCGGCGCGCCATGGGTCGATGAAACCGTGCCCGGCCATGAGCTCGGCGTCACCTCGAACGAGGCGTTTCATCTGGAAGAGCTGCCGAAACACGTCGTCGTCGCCGGGGGCGGCTACATCGCCATCGAATTCGCCTGCATCTTCCGTGGCCTCGGCTGCGAGGTCTGCCTCGTCTATCGCGGCGAAGATATCCTGCGTTACTTCGACACCGATATTTCCGTGCAGGTCCATTCGGAAATGACCCGTCACGGCATCCGCGTCATCACCCAGTCGCTGTTTACGGAGATCGAAGACATCGGCGGCGGACAGAAACGCGTGCAACTGTCAAACGGAACCCATATCGACACCGACATGGTGTTCTGGGCGGTGGGCCGGAAGCCGGCGACAAAAGGGCTTGGCCTTGAAAACGCCGGCGTCGAACTTGGCAAGGGCGGCGCCGTCAAGGTTGACGACTACTCGAAATCCTCCGTAGACAGCATATACGCTGTCGGCGACGTCACCGACCGCGTGAACCTGACGCCGGTCGCGATCCGGGAAGGCGCGGCGTTCGCCGAGACCTGCTTCAACAACAACCCGACCAAAACCGATTACACGTTCATCCCGAAGGCGGTGTTCTCGCAGCCGCCGGTCGGCTCGGTCGGCTACGCGGAACACGAAGCCCGCCACGAATTCAAAAACGTCGACATCTACAAGACGAATTTCCGGCCGATGAAGCACACGCTTTCCGGCTCCGACGAGCGCATGCTGATGAAACTCGTGGTCGACGCCGACAGCGACCGCGTTCTCGGCTGTCACATTGTCGGCGAAGGCGCGGCGGAAATGATCCAGTGCCTCGCCATCGCCGTCAAAGCCGGTCTTAAGAAAAAGGACTTCGACGACACCGTCGCCCTGCATCCGACAGCAGCGGAAGAACTCGTCACCATGCGCGAGAAGTACAAGCCCAATCTCTGAACTGTCGCGCGGCGCGTGACAGCGCGCCATCGCCGGTTGAGCGACGCCACCGCGTTTCTCGCAGAGATTGCGGCGATTTGAGGCGCTGCGCGGGGTTTAAAATCCCGCCCCGACGGGCGCGTCAAACTTGTCCCCACCCTTCAATCCCCGCCTAGAATGCGGTTTTCGAAGCGTTCGGCATATTCCGGCGCCATAGATTGTTGCGCCGCACAAGCCGCATCGGATAACAGGAGACGATATATCAGACACGGGAACCCCAGCATGACGACTGAAATCGGCGGACTTGAATTCACGGAAGCCCTCTCGGGCGCGGATCGCGAAATCCTCACTGAAGACGCTTGCGCCTATCTCGCCGGCCTCGTCGACCGTTTCGCGGCGCGCCGGGACGCGCTCCTGAACGCCCGCGCCGAATGGCAGGCGAAAATCGACGCCGGCGCGCTCCCGGATTTTCGCACCGATTCGAAAGCCGTGCGCGAAGGCGACTGGCGCGTCGCTGAGCTTCCCGCCGACCTCCTCGACCGCCGCGTTGAAATCACCGGCCCTGTCGACCGCAAGATGATCATCAACGCGCTGAACGCCGACGTTAAGGTTTTCATGGCGGACTTCGAAGACGCCCTGTCGCCGACCTGGAAGAACGTCATCGAAGGCCAGACCAATCTCCGCGATGCGGTGAACCGCACGATTTCATTCGAAGACGTCTCCTCCGGAAAACGTTACGCGTTGGGAGACGACCCGGCCGTGCTCATCGCCCGGGTGCGCGGCCTTCATCTCGATGAAAAGCACGTCCTTCGGAACGGCAAGCCGATCCCCGGCTGCCTCATGGACTTCGCGCTCTACTTCCTGACCAATCATGAGCGCCTGCGCGTAAACGGCACGGGCCCGTATTTTTACGTGCCGAAGCTCGAACACTACGAAGAAGCGCGCTGGTGGAACGAGGTTTTTGTCGACGCGCAAACCCATGCGGGCCTCCCTGTCGGGACGATCAAGGCGACATGCCTGATCGAGACCCTGCCCGCCGTCTTTGAAATGGACGAGTTCCTTTACGAACTCAAAGATCATGCGGCGGCGCTCAATTGCGGGCGCTGGGATTATATTTTCAGCTATATCAAGACGCTGAAAACCCACGCCGACCGGATGTTGCCGGACCGCCACGCGGTCGGCATGGACAAGCCTTTCCTCGACGCTTACTCGCGCCTTCTCATTCGCACCTGCCACCGCCGCGGCGCGCTCGCCATGGGCGGCATGTCGGCGTTCCTGCCGGCGAAGACGCCGGACGAAGACGCCGCAAACAAGGAAAAGGTCCGCGCCGACAAGCAGCGCGAAGCCGACAACGGCCATGACGGATCATGGATCGCCCATCCCGCGCTCTCCGATGTGGTCAACACGGTTTACTCGAATGCTTTCAAGCCGGGCGAAACCAATCAGCTCGAAGTGACCCGCGATAATGACGGGCCGATCGCCGCCGCCGATCTTCTCAAAGCCCCGGAAGGCCCGTTCTCGGAAACCGGTCTCCGGAACAATATCCGCGTCGCGCTTCAATATATCGAAGCCTGGCTCGGCGGGCTCGGCGCTGTTGCGATTTACGGGCTGATGGAAGACGCCGCGACCGCGGAGATCTCCCGCGCCAGCGTCTGGCAGTGGATAAAAAACGGCGCGACGCTCTCAAACGGCGAAACCATGACCGCCGGCTATTTCCGCAAGGTGATGGCCGAAGAGGTCGAGGTCGTGAAGTCGGAAGTTGGCGAAGCGCGCTGGGAAAACGGCCATTTTGCAGAAGCGATCAGCCTTCTCGAAACGCTCTGCGTTTCGGAGAATTTCGATACGTTCCTGACCCTGGAGGCTTACAACAGGATTTGATGGAACAAGACGACCACCGCTCATCCCGGCGAAAGCCGGGATCTCGTTCAACAGGCGCGGCGCCGCCGGTTATGGATTCCGGCTTTCGCCGGAATGAGCGGAGAATAACCCTACTGGCACTCGCGCGAAACGCGGTCGAGCGCTGCGGTGACGCCGCGCAGGGATATGATATAGCTGGTCGCGGTGCCGCGTTTCGAAACCGCGCTCACCCGCATGTCCGCGCCGCGCTTCATGGCGCGCACAAGGCGCTGTTCTTCCTCGCCGGATTCAATAAACGCCTCGTTTTCAGAAGCGTACATATCCCATTTGTCAGACCCGACACGCAGAACCGGCTCCGGCTTGGCGTTGATCGAGTAGCCCGTCATCAGACTCGGCTGTTCTTTCGCGGCGCCGGATTTCCAGGAAGCGATCAGAAAGAAGATATCGCCGTGATTGACCGACTTGGGCGATTTATCACTGGCTTCGGTCGCCGCGAAACAAATCTTGTCGTCGCCGGTCTCGCGCACGAAAACGCTCCAATCATTGTAGGTGGCGACGGTTCTGGGCTGCTCCTGCGCGCTGGCGGCGGCGGGCGCAAACACGCTCGCGGCGAGTGCGACGGCGAGAACGGGACGAACCGAAAACTGCGAACTGAACATGGAACGAAATCTCCTTCGGGCGGTCTTCAAAAGGATCGGACGGGGATATCCGCGCGACATAACACAGTTCTAATTGCGTCGCGACCCGGCGCAAAACGAAGAATTGCGCCTTTCGCCGCCTTGCGCCATAAGAGCCCGGAATTTCATGCAATTTTATAGA
Organism: uncultured Parvularculaceae bacterium; assembly: GCA_913055785.1. GTDB lineage: Bacteria > Pseudomonadota > Alphaproteobacteria > Caulobacterales > Parvularculaceae > Hyphococcus. Next base: position 98,983 of record CAJXLJ010000006.1, read on the forward strand.
CCGGAGGGACCCGAATGATACCCGGACGTGATTCGCTGAGCACGAAGAAGACCCTGACCGCAGGCGGCAAGAGCTACGCCTATTACAGCCTCGCCGCCGCGGCCGACCGGATCGGCGATATCTCGCGCCTGCCCTTCTCCCTCAAGGTCCTCCTGGAGAACCTTCTCCGGTTCGAGGACGACCGCTCGGTTTCGGTCGACGACATCAAGGCCTTCGCGGACTGGTTGAAGAACGGCAAATCCACCCGTGAGATCGCCTACCGTCCGGCCCGGGTGCTGATGCAGGACTTCACCGGCGTTCCCGCCGTGGTCGACCTCGCCGCCATGCGCGACGCCATGAAAAAGCTTGGTGAAGACCCGGAAAAGATCAATCCGCTGGCGCCGGTCGACCTCGTCATCGACCACTCGGTGATGGTCGATGATTTCGGCCATGCGGATTCTTTCAAAAAGAACGTCGACCGCGAATATGAGCGCAACGGCGAGCGCTATCAGTTCCTGAAATGGGGTCAGGGCGCGTTTGACAATTTCCGCGTCGTTCCGCCCGGCACCGGCATCTGTCACCAGGTCAATCTCGAATATCTCGCCCAGACCGTCTGGACCGCTGATTACAAGGGCGAAACCTTCGCCTATCCCGATACGCTGGTCGGCACCGACAGCCACACCACCATGGTCAACGGCATGGCCGTCCTGGGCTGGGGCGTCGGCGGGATCGAGGCGGAGGCCGCGATGCTCGGCCAGCCGATCTCGATGCTGATCCCCGAGGTCGTGGGCTTTGAGCTGACCGGCGCGATGGTCGAGGGCACCACCGGCACCGATCTCGTGCTCAAGGTCGTGGAAATGCTGCGCAAGAAGGGCGTGGTGGGCAAGTTCGTGGAATTCTACGGGGCCGGGCTCGACAACCTGCCGCTCGCCGACCGTGCCACCATCGCCAACATGGCCCCCGAATACGGGGCCACCTGCGGCTTCTTCCCGATCGACGACGAGACCCTGCGCTACCTGCGCCAGACCGGGCGCGACGACGCCCGCGTCGCGCTGGTGGAATCCTATGCCAAGGAGAACGGCTTCTGGCGCGGGGCGGATTACGCGCCCGTCTACACCGACACGCTCAGCCTCGACATGGGCACCATCGTGCCCGCCATCTCGGGCCCCAAGCGCCCGCAGGATTACGTGGCGCTCGATCAGGCGGCGTCGAAATTCTTCGAGGTGGTCTCGGAATATCGCGGCGAGGACGAATGCGCCGACGCCACCGACATGGCCGCCGAAGGGCCCGCCCCCGACGCGCTGATCGATCCGCGCAAGTCCCAGCCCGTGAAGGGCGAGGAATACGAGATCCGCGACGGCTCGGTGGTGATCGCATCGATCACCTCCTGCACCAACACATCGAA
>CAJXLJ010000007.1 GCA_913055785.1 uncultured Parvularculaceae bacterium
CCCGCCCGCCGCGCCTTCTGGGAAGCTTTTTTCAGCGGACCGATCGCGGCGGCGGTTCTCGCCGGCGACGACGCCAGGGCCCATGAGACGATGCTCGAAGCGGTTAACCGTCCGCAGACGGATCGAAAGACCGGCGTCGTGCATATTGTCGGCGCGGGACCGGGCGACCCCGATCTCCTGACCGTCAAGGCGCTGCGTCTTTTACAGAGCGCAGACGTCATTCTTCATGACCGCCTCGTCAGCGACGAAATCCTGTTGCTCGCCAGGCGCGACGCCGAACGGTTTTATGTCGGCAAGGCGAAAGCGAACCACGCCGTTCCCCAGCGCGAAATCGAAGCGCGAATGATCGCGCTCGCGCGGGAAGGCAAAACCGTCGTCCGTCTCAAGGGGGGCGATCCATTCATATTCGGCCGCGGCGGGGAGGAACTCGATGCGCTTCGAGAAGCCGGCATACCCGCCCATGTCACCCCCGGCGTCACCGCCGCGACCGGATGCGCCGCCAGCGCAGGCCTTGCTCTCACCCATCGCGAGCACTCCCTAGCGGTCACGTTTGTGACCGGCCACGCAAAGGGTGATGAGGACCCCGCCCTCGACTGGGCCGCGCTGGCGGCGCTTCAAAATACGCTCGTCGTCTATATGGGCGTCGGCAAGGCTGGCGCGATCGCCGAACGGCTGATCGCCCATGGCCGCGATGGCGCGACCCCGGCGGCGGTGATCGAAAATGGAACGCGCGCGGATCAGAAAGTCGTCAAGGGAACGCTGGGCGATCTCGGCCGCCTGATCGACGCCGGGCATGTCTCGGGTCCCGCCATCCTCGTGATCGGTGAGGTTGCGGCGCTCGCTGACGGCGAAACGCTCGCCGACCTTGCGCAACGGGAAAGGCGCGTCGCATGAAAGCCGTTACTGCAAACCGGCTCGATGACGGAGCCGTCGTTTATCTCGGCGACGATGATCAATGGACGCCGCATCTTTGCGCCGCCGCCCGGTTCGACAATGCGGACGCCGCGCCGGTGCTCGCGGCCGCAAAGAGCCGAACCGCAGAAATCACCGACGCTTACCTCATCGAAATCGACGGCGAAGGCGCGCCGGCCGGCCGCGAGACCTTGCGCGAAACGATCAGAACATCCGGACCGACCGTAAGGCCGGACCTTGGGCTTCAGGCGGGAGCATCGCAATGAACAGGCTTTCGATCTATGGCGATTCAATCAGCGGCAATTGCCTCAAGGTCAAATGGATAGCGGATTACATCGGGCTCGATTACGACTGGGTCGAGACCAGCGTGTTGAAGCGCGAAACGCGCACGCCCGAGTTTCTGAAAATCAATCCGGCGGGGCAGGTTCCGGCCGTCATTCTTCCCGGCGGCCGCAAACTGTCGCAATCGAATGCGATCATTCTTTATCTCGCGGCCCTTAACGACAGCCCGCTGCTGCCGAGCGACCTTTATGTCCGCGCGCAACTCGATGAGTGGCTGTTCTGGGAGCAATATTCCCATGAGCCGTCTATTGCGGTGCGTCGGTTTCTCAAGGCGTTCCTGAAAAAACCGGATGAAGAGATCGATCCCGGGCTCATGAAGAAGGGACTTGATGCGTTGACCAGGCTGGAAGATGCGCTTGCTGACGCTTCCTATCTCGCCGGTTCGTCGCTGACCCTCGCGGACATATCACTCGTCGCCTATACGCGCATGGCCGGAGACGGCGGCTTTGATCTTGGCGATTTCCCCGCTGTTGAGACGTGGATCGCGCGCGTCGAAAACGACCTGTCGCTTTCTCCCTATGAGGGGGCGGCCTGATGTATCGCTACGACGAATTCGACGCGACACTGGTCGCCGAACGGGTCGCGCAGTTTCGCGGCCAGGTGGCGCGGCGCCTTTCCGGCGCGCTGAGCGAAGACGAGTTCAAGCCCCTGCGGCTGATGAACGGGCTCTATCTGCAGCTTCACGCCTATATGCTGCGCGTTGCGATTCCTTACGGGACACTGTCGTCGAAACAGATGCGCCGTCTCGCTCATGTGGCGCGCAAATACGACAAGGGCTACGGCCATTTCACGACGCGCCAGAACATTCAATACAACTGGCCGGCGCTGGTCGATACGCCGGATATTCTCGATGATCTCGCCGATGTTGAAATGCACGCCATCCAGACATCAGGCAACTGCATCCGCAACGTCACATCCGACCCTTACGCCGGCGCAACGGCGGATGAGATCGAGGATCCGCGCCCCTATGCGGAGATGATCCGTCAGTGGTCGACCTTTCATCCCGAATTTTCGTTCCTGCCGCGCAAGTTCAAGATCGCCGTCACGGCGTCGGATCACGACCGCGCTGCCGTGAAGGTTCATGACATCGGTTTGCGCCTTTACCCCAACGAGGCGGGCGAGGCTGGTTTTGAAGTGCTGGTCGGCGGCGGGCTCGGGCGAACGCCCTATGTGGGCCATGTGATCCGCCGGTTCCTGCCGAAGGAGCACCTGCTTTCCTATCTTGAGGCGATCTTGCGTGTTTATAACACGCAAGGCAGGCGCGATAATCTTTACAAGGCGCGCATCAAGATTCTCGTCAATTCGGAAGGCGCTGATCGGTTCGCCGACCTTGTCGAGGCGGAATGGACGAAGATCAAGGGCCGGGGTGTCGATCTCCCGGCGGAGGAGGCGGCGCGTATTCGCGCGTACTTCGCCCCGCCGGATTTTGAAGACCTGTCTGATAGGAGTGAAAAGCTTGAGGCCGCCCGCGCCGCCGATGAGGATTTCGCGCGCTGGCTGCGGGTCAACACGAAGCCGCACAAGGCGCCGGGTTACGCCATCGTCAACATTTCCCTCAAGAGCATTGGCGGCGTCCCCGGCGACATTTCCGATATGCAGATGGAAGCGGTCGCCGATCTCGCTGAGGCGTATTCCTTCGATGAAATCCGCGCGACCCATGAGCAGAACCTCGTTCTGCCGCATGTGAAAAAGGATGATCTTCACGCCGTCTGGTCGGCGCTCGGCGGAGCGGGGCTGGCGACCGCGAATATCGGCCTTGTCAGCGACATCATCGCCTGCCCGGGACTCGATTACTGCACCCTCGCCAATGCGCGCTCGATCCCGATCGCTCAATCCATTGCGGAACGGTTCGCCGATCTCGGCGTGCAGGAAGACCTCGGCGAGCTCAAGATCAAGATTTCGGGCTGCATCAACGCCTGCGGCCATCATCATGTGGGCCATATCGGCATTCTCGGCGTCGATAAGAAGGGCGAGGAATTCTACCAGATCACTCTCGGCGGCTCCGGCGCCGAGGACGCGTCGCTCGGCGAAATCGCCGGACGCGGCCTGTCGTCGACCCAAGTGGTCGATGCGGTTGAAAAGCTTGTCGGCTTTTATCGCGGCAATCGTCAGGACGGGGAACGTTTTCTCGACACGTATCGGCGCCTCGGCGCCGGGCCTTTCAAGGAGGCTTTGTATGAAGCTGCTTAAACTCGCCCATGGACGGCTCCTGCCCGCGCTGGAAGAAGCGCAAGAGGAAGTCTCTCTTGAGGACTGGCGCGCCAATCCTCAGGCGCATGCAGGGGCGACAGCGCTTGTCATCTCGAACGACGTCCCGCTCGCTGATGTAAGATGCGATCTTTCCGGGTTCAGCGTCATCGTCCTCGATTTCCCGACATTCAAGGACGGGCGGGCCTATTCCCAGGCGCGCCTGTTGCGTGAGCGCTACGCCTATACGGGCGAGATCAGGGCGCGGGGCGAGGTCTTGCGCGATCAGCTCTCCTTTATGGCGCGCTGCGGATTTGACGGGTTTGAGTTTGCGGGCGCCGCCGGGGACGCCGAAGCGGCGCTTGAAGAGTTTTCCTTCGCCTATCAGCCGGCGGCGGACGGCGCTCTTCCGGTTTGTCGCCGCCGCATCGCGGCAGCCGAGGCGGCGTGACGCCGATGACCGCCAATGTGATCCCCTTAAGGCGCATAGAACCGCCGGAGACCGATGCGCTGGACGCCGAAGCGCGCCGTTACGCCATGCGCTTCAACGCGGCTCCGGCCGAGGAAATATTGCGTTTCGCGATAGAAGAGGCGTTTCCCGGGCGCATCGCGCTGGTCTCCTCCTTCGGCGCGGAATCGGCGGCGCTCCTGCATCTTGTCGCGCAAATCGATCCGTCGACGCCGGTGATCTTTCTCGATACTGGCAAGCATTTCGCACAGACCCTGAGCTATCGGACAAGGCTTGCGAACAGGCTGGGCCTTACGGATGTTCGCGACATTCATCCGTTAGCGGAGGAAATGGAAAGCCGCGACTCAGATGGCGATCTCTGGAAGCGCGACGCTGACGTCTGCTGTACGCTCAGAAAGGTCGAGCCGCTTTCGGCGGCGCTTGCCGGTTTCGATGCGTGGATTACCGGGCGCAAACAGTTTCACGGCGGCGGGCGCGCCAATCTCCCTTCCTTTGAAGCCAACGCAACGCATATCAAGGTCAATCCGCTGATCCGCTGGACGAGCGGCGACGTCGCCGATTATGCGCAACAGCATGAGTTGCCGTCGCACCCGCTGGCGGCGCAGGGATATCCGTCGATCGGCTGCTGGCCTTGCACCCATCCCGTTGCGCAAGGCGAGGACATCCGCGCCGGGCGCTGGCGCGGCGCCGCCAAAACCGAATGCGGTATTCATGGGCGGACGGTTTAACCGTGCTTTTCGAGGAAGCCTTCGATTGCTTCCCACGCCGCCGGTTCGTTCAACATCGGCGCATGGCCGACCCGCGGAACTTCGGCGTAATCGAAATCCGGGTGAACGGCGCGCATTCGCCCGACGATTTCCGGCGACAGGAGATCGCTGAGCCCGCCGCGGATCACCAGAGTCGGCTTCTCCTTTAAGCTTTCGAACGCCGGCCACAGGTCCGGCGCCGGGCCGACTTCCGCAAGCGCGCGGGCGATATTCGGGTCGTAATCTAGAACCCAGCCTTCTTCAGTCTCCCGGAAGGTCCGATAGGCGAATTTGATCCAGTCTTCCTGCGGCGCATCCGGAAATGCGACGCCGTTGATCGCCTTGATGCGCTCGGCGGCCTCTTCAATGGTCGCCGCCGGTCCGGCGGTTTTCCCCACATAGCCGGCGATACGGGCGATCCCTTCCGGCGCCAAGTCCGGGCCGACATCGTTGATCACGGCGGCCTTCACCCGGTCGCGGGCCGCCTGATTGACCAGCATCGTCGTGATGCCGCCGAGCGACGTCCCGATGAAAACAGCGTCGCTGACGCCGAGATCGTCGAGGGTTTTGACGACGTCGTCGCGATAGGTGAGGGGGTGATAGTTGAGATAATCGGGGTCGTAGTCGGAGGGGCCGCGGCCGCGCAGGTTGAGCGCTATAACATCACGACCCAAGTTTATGATTCTATGAGCTAATTCTTCAAAATCGGCGGCGTTGCGAGTGAGGCCCGGGATGCAAACGGCAGGGGTATTTTTCCCGCCCCGGTAGATGTGAGCGCGTTGACGCAACCCGTTACCAAGGTCTGTTTCATGGACTTTGAATGATTTCATCTTCGCCCCTGCGGTGTCATTAAGCTGTTATTAAGCATGGTTAAAAACCAGCAACCATATTTGTTGTGATATTGCCACACTAACTTTCAGAGTGCGCCCCAACACTCATTGCTTATTGACGGAATCGAGCTCACGGCCATAGCTTGTCCCACAATTGCCGGAGTGCAACCGGCGATCATCGTGCCCTTAATTCAACGGGGGGGCGAACGCGTACGTGTCCTGACTTCAATCCTCGGGGCCCGTGCATTGTGTTAAACTCGGAGGGATAAATGGCTAAATCCATACGTACACGCGCTCTTATGGGCGCAGCCGTTGCGGCTCTTGCGCCGACGGCGCTTGTGTCGACGGCGGTCATCGCACCGGCTTCGGCTCAGGACTACACGTCGGGCGGCGTCGGCGGCACGGTTGTCGACTCGAGCGGCAACCCCGTTGCAGGGGCGACGGTTACGATCACGTCGCAAGACCGCGGTTTCTCGCGCACCACGACGACGTCTTCGACGGGCGGCTACCGCTTCTCGGGTCTGTCGGTCGGTTCCTATGACGTTACGGCGGCCTCTGGCGGCCAGTCGCAGACCATTGAAGGCGTTCGCGTCAGCCAGTCGACGACGGCAAGCGCAAACCTTCAGCTTGGCTCTGGCGAGAACATCGTCGTTTCCGGCACGCGTCAGAACCTCGACTTCACGTCGACCACGACCGGCGTCAACATCGATGTTCCGGACCTCGTCAAGGACATCCCGATCGGCCGTAACCTGACCGCGGTCACGCTGCTTGCTCCGGGCACCAGCCTCGGCGACAGCGCCTTCGGTAACCTCGCCTCCATCGGCGGTTCTTCGGTTGCTGAAAACGCCTATTACGTCAACGGTCTGAACACGACGAACTTCGACAACTACCTGAACTCCGCTCAGGTGCCGTTCGAGTTCTATCAGTCGATCGACATCAAGACCGGCGGTTATCCGGCTGAATTCGGTCGCGCCACGGGCGGCGTCATCAACGCCGTTACCAAGCAGGGCACGAACGACTTCATGGCGGCGATCCACCTTAACTGGACGCCGAACTTCCTGCGTGGCGACGCCGATAACACCGAAACCTGCGCCTACGACAGCGCAGTTCCCGGCGGTTACAACGGTGGTTCGCTTCCTTCGGTGACCTGCCGTCCGAGCAGCCACACCGAAACCGATACGTCCGACTCTTACTCGGCGATCATCGAAGCGGGCGGTCCGATCATCGAAGACCGTATCTTCCTCTATGGCTTGCTCGAGCTTCGTGAAAACCGCAGCCTGACCAATGATCCGGTCGGCGGCACGGCGTTCGATCGTTCGAACAACGAGCCGTTCTGGGGCGCCAAGCTTGACGTCATTCCGTGGGACGATCATCACTTCGAATTCACGATCTTCGACACCCGCAACACGACGGTTCGTAACGACCTCGAATACAGCTACGACGAAGCGACGGACACGGACACCTACGGCACCGCCAAGTCGGTGAACGAGTTCGAGTTCGGCGGCGTCAACTATGTTGCCAAGTACACCGGCAACTGGAATGAGTGGCTGACGGTTTCGGCGTCTTACGGCCGCATGCGCGACCGTTTCGACAACTCCGGTATCGCCGGTTCGGCTTCCCTGCCGCGTTCTATCAACGCGACCGGCGCCACCAACTATGGCGTGCCGTATCTTGGTCACTACAATGGCCAGACGGTCACCGGTCGTAGCTTCCCGTACAACACGGAACGCAAGTTCTGGCGTGCGGACGTCGACATGTTCTTCAGCTTTTTCGGCGACCACCACGTTCGCGCCGGCTTCGACATGGAGAACAACGCTCTCGAAGAAGCGGCCGTTCGTAACGGCGGTGACTTCCTGATCGGTGCCGGGCACATGACGCCTGAAGCCTACAACTTCGGCTTTGGCGGCGCGGGTATCTACTACATCGTCCGCACCCCGACGGAAGTCGAGTTGAACTACTTCAACTCTTCGGGCACGTTCGACGCCAAGAACACCGCTTACTACATCCAGGACGAGTGGCAGGTCACGGATCAGCTGACGCTGAACCTTGGCGTCCGTCGCGACGACTTCCGGGTGTTCACGTCTGCAGGCGATACGCTTGTTTCGCAGAAGGGCAACTACGCCCCGCGCGTCGGCTTCGCTTATGACGTGCTCGGTGACGGCCGCGGCAAGCTGTTCGGTTCCTACGGCTGGTACTACCTGCCGTTCGCTTCGAACACCTCGTTCCGCATGACCGGTTCGGAAGTCTATTTCCGCGAACGCTGGACCTACACCGGCTTCGACGGCAACGGTATTCCGATCCTCGACAGCCAAGTCGGCGGTACGGCGCCGTATAACGGCACCTGCCCGTTCGGCCTGACGCCGGGTTCGGCTGGCGCCGGTGCGTCGCTCTGCTCGGTGACGGGTGACGGCTCTATTGCTCCGACCGATGCGCTGATCTCGCAGAACCTTGGCGCGACCAAGGAAACCGAGATCGTTGTCGGCTATGAGCATCAGCTGACCGATCTGTGGACTGTTGGCATCGCCTACACCCACCGTAACCTCAACCGGACGGCTGAAGACGCCGCCATCGATGCGGCCGTGCTCGCTTACTGCGATCGCGAAGGCATCACGGGTTGTTCGTCGACCTGGACTGGTTTCCACCAGTACACGATCATCAACCCGGGTCAGGAAGCTGTGGTTGTGCTCGACGGTCTTGATGGCCGCACGGTCACCTTCTCCGGCGATGAGCTCGGCTATCCGGCCGCTGTTCGTAAGTATGACGCGGTTGACCTTACCTTTGAGCGTGCGTTCGACGGTAAGTGGGCTGTTCGCGGCAGCTACCAGTGGTCTGAGAGCGAAGGTAACTCGGAAGGCTTCGTCCAGTCTGACTTCGGTCAGGACGACGCCGGTATCACGCAGGACTTCGACCAGCCGACCTTCACGGACGGCGCCTATGGTCTCCTGCCGAACCACCGTCGTCACCGGATCAAGATCTGGGGTAGCTACGCTCTGACAGACGAGCTGCGTCTCGGCACGAACATGCAGTTCGCTTCGCCGCGGCCGCTTAGCTGCTTGGGTTACCACCCGTCAGAGAACTACGGTAACTTCGGCAACCTCTACGGCGCAGCGTCGCACTACTGCGGCGGCGTCATCAGCCCGCGCGGCACCGCGCAGGAATCTGATTGGCTGATCCAGGTTGACCTGTCGGCGCGTTACAACATCGAAGTTCCGTCGGGTCAGACGGTCACCTTCCGTGTTGACGCGTTCAACGTGTTCAACCGTCAGGGCGTTAGCCAGCGGAACGAGATCGGTGATCTTCGGAACCCGGCATCGAACGGCGACATGGTGCCGGTGCCGAGCCCGAACTTCGGTCTGGCGCAGGTCTACCAGGCCCCGCGTTCGGTCCGTCTCGGTCTGGACATCGAGTTCTAAGAACTCGACGCAACCAAAGAATGGAAGGCGGCCCCTTCGGGGCCGCCTTTTTTTGAGCGCTGGTCGGATTTGCTGGGCGGAATTCATGCGCCTTATTCTGCCCGCCCGATTCAGGGACGAGCGCTTCGCGCGGCCTCTGTGGAGGAAGCTGTTTTTTGAGTGCTGCGGAGTTAATCAGCAAGCAGTGCGAAAAGGCGGCGACTGTTATTGTCAGTCTGCGTAATAAACCTTCCGAAACGCATTCATCTGGCTATCGTAAGCTTTCGCGGCGCCGATTCGGTTCGGCGAAATGGGGTTTCTCACTTGAGCGACGCTTGCCGTGCGAACGGTTCGTTTCTGCTTGTGAGGTTCGAAGACTTGCGGTTCGAGCGCAAGGTCCGCATGGTTCAGGATTTTCGGAATCCAGGTCTCCGGATCACTCGCAAGTTCCTCATAGGGAACGGTGAGAATCCGTTCCGGAAAATGCGTCGTCCAGTGACGGTATAAAAAATCGTCCATGCGGAAATGCGCGGCAATGTCCTCTAGCGACCAGCACCAGGGCATGGGCTGCGTGAAAAAGCTTCTAAAGCACGAAAGCGCTGAGTCTTCCGGATCCCTTCGCAGCCATATGATTTTCGCCTTCGGCAAGACATGCAGCAGCAAGCCGATAAACCGGGCATGGTTCAGCGTCTTGTCAACGATGCGGCCTTGCTCCCCGAACCTGGCGTTCAGCATGGCGAGATAGTCACGTCCCAGTTCCCCCCATGGATCCTGCGCGCCTTGCGCGCGCTGCTGGTAGGAGAGGGCGCCAGAAAAGGAAAAATCCCCCGTCGGGATAAGCGCGGCCCGGAATAGATTCAATTCGGCGCCGTCGGAGACGGCGGAATGACTTGTCAGTATCTGTTCAACAAGGGTCGTCCCTGAACGCGGCAGGCCGTTGATGAAAATGGCGCGTTCGGAAGCACACCCTGAAGGCGTCAGTTTTTGCGCCGCTTCAGGCGTAAACTCTTTCACGAGTCGTTCGGCGAATGCGCGGTTTTTTTGGGGATCGTAGGGTTCTTCCGCACGCCTTATCGCCGCGCCGGCGGAATAGGCTTCGAAGGCGCGGTCATAATCGCCGGCGTCATGATGCGCTTTCGCCAGGGCGTAAAGAAACCGCGCATAAACGGAAGGCTCAGCTTTCTCCATCTGAGGTCTGATCCGCGCCATTTCAGCGAGGTCGGCGTCGTCTGGTTTGAACGTTTTGATCATCGCCAGCGCGAACCATGTCTGTGGCGCGAGCGGCGCTTTTTCAAGCGCTTCGCGATGAAGCGCCTCGGCTTCGCTGAAGTCACCTTCCTGGGAGGCGATCGTACCCCGAAAATGGAGAATGCCCGGATGCGTCCGCAGGTTCTCCGGAAGGCGCTTGACCTCCTCCAGTGCGCGGTCGGCCCTTCCGTAGGCTGCGAGCTCACCCCAGTAATGGAGGATCCGCTCAAGCGTTTGCGGTTCTTCCGCGCTATATCGGCGGGCCGCCTCGATGGCGAGGTCTATTTCGCCAATCGTATCGCAGAGTCTGCCTATACTGCGCCAGCGATGGCCGGGAGCCGTATTAATCCGCATATCTTCGCGGATAAGCGCTGCGGCGCGGCGGCGATCATGTTGCTGCAGCGCGTCGACAGCTTGCAGTATGAGCGAGGGCGGATTTTCGTTCGTCAAAGCGGGCGATTTCTCAGTGATTGTTGACTGCGCGGCAACCTAGAGCAACCGTTTAGCTAAGCAAAGCCATTCAATAAAGGTCAGCCCCGCCTTCGCCATGCGCCTGTCAGGCCGCGAGCGCTTCCTCGCTGTCGATCACCGCGGCTGCTGCGTGGACGGCGGAAGCAATGCGGATCGCCGCCTGCACCTGCTCGGTTGTGAGCCCCGCCTTGCGCACGACCTTCTCATGGGAATCAAGGCACAGGCCGCAGCCGTTGATGGCGGAGACGGCGAGCGACCACAGCTCGAAGTCGGCCTTTTCGACGCCGGGATTGGCGAGGATATTCATGCGCAGTTTTGCGGGAAGCGTACCGTAGACCTTTTCGCTCATCAGATGCAGGCTGCGGTAATAGACATTGTTCATCGCCATGATTGCGGCGGCGGCCTTTGCGGCGTTCGCCGCCTCAGGCGAGAGCTTGTCTTCAACCTCGGCCGAAATTTCCCTGATGACGGTTGCATTGCGTGCGGCAAGGGCCGAAGCGAGAAAGGTGCCGTATTTTTGCTGATCCGTGAGCGTGGTTTCGCCTGCCAGCGAGCCAAGATTGAGGCGGATATCCTTGGCGTAATCGGGAATTCGGTCGCGAAGGGCGTCGATGCTCATGGGCGTTTCTCCTTGAGTTAAGGGCGCAAAAAAGGGCGCGGCGAAACGCCGGCGGCCAATGTTCGGGAATTATTTCTGAACAGGCCGCCGGTCTTGCGAACCGCGCCCTCGCTGATTGGGCAGGCTAGAGCGTGTCGCCGCCAACCGGACGGTTGCAGGGGCACAGTTCGTCCGTCTGCAGGGCGTCGAGAATGCGCAGCGTATCCTGCGGATTACGGCCGACATTCAGATTGTTGACGTAGACATGCTGAATGACGTTGTGGGGATCGACCACATAGGTCGCCCGCAGCGCGACGCCTTCAGGGGCGCGTACGCCAAGGCCGTCGACAAGCGCGCCGGTCGTATCGGCGAATTGCCAGGCGGGGTGTCCTTCTAGATCGGGATGGTCGCGCCGCCAGGCGAGCTTGCAGAATTCGTTATCGGTGCTGCCGCCCATGACGACGGCGTCGCGGTCGTCAAATTCCTTGGCGAGGCGGCCGAACTCGGCGATCTCCGTCGGGCAGACGAAGGTGAAATCTTTCGGATAGAAGTAGATGACTTTCCATTTACCCGGGAAGCTCTCCTGGGTGATGTCTTCAAACGCGGATTGACCGTCTTCTTCATGGCTGTTGAAGCCCGGTTTTACGCCTGTGACGGTAAAGTCGGGGAGCTTATCGCCGACACCTAGCATCGAAAATCTCCTTTTGATCAAAATGAAAACATGCTGCGCCCGCATTGGCGCTGTGTCTTCATAGCGCTCTTGGAAAATTAATCAAATAGATTATATAATAAATCAATATCGATTGTTTCGATTTCAGGAAGCGTCCCCGATGACCCCACTGCCGACCCTCAGACAGTTGCAGTTCTTCATGGCTCTCGTGCGCCGGAAATCCTTTTCCAAGGCTGCCGAGGAGTGCCTGGTGTCGCAATCAACCTTGTCCTCTGCGATCAAGGAGATGGAAGCGCTGCTTGACCGGCAGCTTGTCGACCGTTCAACCCGCGCTTTTGCGCTGACCCCGGCGGGCGAGGACGTGGCGGCGCGGGCGCCGGCGATATTGGCGGCGTCGGAAGATATGGTGCGCGCCGCTGGCGAAAGACGGCCGCTCGAGGGGGAATTCCATCTCGGGGTTATTCCGACGATTGCACCGTTCCTTCTGCCGCAGCTAACGACCCGTCTGCAAGAAGCGTATCCGAGCCTGACGCTTTATCTGCGCGAGGATCTGACCGCGTCTCTCGCCGACCGCCTGGCTGCGGGCCTGATCGATGCGGCGCTGCTCGCGCTCCCGTACAGCCTTCCGGGTACGGATGTTATCGAGATCGGCGAGGATCCGTTCTGGTTCGCATGTAATCACGATCACCCCTATGCGCGGCGAAAATCGTTGAAGAAGCAGGACCTGGAAGGATGCGAGCTATTGCTTCTGGAAGACGGACACTGTCTGCGCGAGCATGCGATTGACGCCTGCGCGCTGGCTGACCACAGCAGGGCCTCGTCCTTTGACGGCACAAGCTTGTTTACGCTCGCCCAGATGGCGCGATCGGGACTCGGCGCGACGCTGCTGCCGGCGATGGCTGTCAAAGAAGGGCTTGCGGAAGTCTCCGGCCTTGTCGCGGTGCCGTTCACAAAGCCTGCGCCCTCGCGGCGGGTAGGTGTGGCTTGGCGTCGCGGTTCCGGCCGGAACGAGGAGGCGGCGGCGATCGCCGCCGTCGCCGCCGAGGCGCTGTCGGCGAAAGGTTAGATCAAGCCTCGGCGGTCCCGGGGTGCGGGTGTTTGATGTCGGCGATCTTGCCGTCGTCGGACATCAATATCGCGACTGGCCGGGTTGAGCTGAACTGGGTCAATACGATCATTACGGTGACAGTGATCGGCACGCTCAACAAGAGCCCTGCAAATCCCCAGAGCGAGCCCCAGACGCTTAGCGAAAACAGGATAACCAGCGGGCTCAGATTGAGCGATCCGCCGACGAGGCGCGGTTCAATAACGTTGCTCATCACCTGTTCGGCGCCGATCAGACAGACGAAGGCGGTGAGCGCCATTTTGACGCCGCCGCCTTCCGGCTGCACCAGCGCCAGCAGCACGGGTAGCGTGATTGCGGAGGCGGCGCCGAAGATCGGGATATAATTGAGGACAAAGATCAGGAGCGCCCAAAACCCTGCGAACTGCACGCCGATGATCTTCATGATCACATAGCTGATGGCTGCGGTGACCAGATTGCTCGCCGTCTTGATGGTGATGTACTGGCGCACCATCGCGCCGATATCCGAAAGCGTTTCGTTGATGATGCGGCGTTCGCGGGCGTCTGCGCCAAGCAGGTTAATCTTGCGGAAGATACGACCGCGTTCAATCAGCATGAAGATGAGATAGAGGACAATGGTGATGAAAGTCAGGAAATTCGACGTCAGAGAGGTCAGGCTGGACGCGGCGCGGGAAAGGAGCGGCCGGATAAGGCTGAGGGCGGACTGCTGCAATTGCTCGACGCCGCCGACAAGCTGCGCCGGGAGATAGTCCGCTTCCTTCAGGGTCGCCAATCCCTGCCCGGCCAGCGCGCGCAGGCGCGTCTCATAGCTTGGCCACTCCGAAAGCAGTGTTTCCACGTTCGACTTGATGATTTCTACAAACAGGACCGCCCCGGCGCCGATCAGAGCGAAGGCGACCATGAAACCGAGCCAGTTGGGTATGTGCTTTCCGATGAACGGCGCCCGGCGGACATTTTCCTTCAGCGTGGAAATCAGGAAGCAAAGGAAACCGGCGATCACCAGCGGGATCAGCACGCCGCGACCGATATAGGCGATAAACCCGATCAATACGGCGATGGCGAGGCTGTAAAACGTGCGCGCCGCGCCGGATTGGCCCGCTTGCTGGGGCATGGCGTTCTCCTTTACCAGAGCTTCGTCGATAGAACCGTTCGCGGCCGTAAACCAGTCCGGATGTGCGGCGGGAAAGCGCGAAAATCCCTTGTAAAACAGCTTTTCAAGCCGGGATTGCCGAACTACGACTAGGCTGATGATTTTCCGGGAAATCGACTGGCGGGAGCCGTTTTCTGCTTTTGCGCCGCTTGCCGGAGAGGCGCATGCGCACCTTCTCCATGCGGGGAATATTGCGCCCGGACAATGGTCGACGATCGTCGCTTTCCCCGAAAATCGGATCGAGCTTACGGAAGGGAATGCCGATCGCTGGCTGGTCGAACTCGACGCCGCCATTGCGGCGCGCGCGTCAGCAGTTGCGGCGCCGACACCGGCGCCGTTTCATTCGGGGCTCGTCGGCTTTGTCGGCTATGAAGCCCTTTCCGCGCTCGAACCTGGGCTTGATCTCCCGGCGAGTCCTTATGACCTGCCCGCGGCGTCATTCGGCGTTTACAATGCGGCGGCGGTGTTCTCCCGTGACGAACGGCGCGCCTATGTGGCGGGCCGGTCCGAAGCGGCGATCCTCCGCCTGCAGGAGGCGTTGGGCGACGGTCCTCATTTCCCGCCGCCGCCGCCGTGTTTTTCCGGGCTGCAGTCGAATTTTACTCAATCGGCGTATGAAGGCGCGGTGTCGGCGGTGATTGAGCGCATTCGAAACGGCGAATTTTATCAGGCGAATATTGCGCAGACGATGATGTTGACGAGCGCACAGCCCTGCCTGCCGCTGGCGCTTTTTGAAGCGGTGGCTTCAAACAGCGACGCGGCTTTCGGCGCGCTCTTGCAATTTGAAAGCGGGGCCGTGATTTCGAATTCGCCCGAACGGTTTTTCAAGATCGCGCCTGCGACCGGCGGGCGAAGACGCGTCACCACTGAACCGATCAAAGGTACGCGCAGACGAGGCGAGGATGCAGTGTCGGATGCGCGCCTCGCTCAGGAGCTGATCGGCGACCCGAAGGACCGGGCGGAAAACATCATGATCGCCGACCTGATGCGCAACGATCTTTCGAAGGTTTGCGAGGACGGCTCCATCTGTGAAGAAGCGATCTGTGAATTGATGACGCTGTCGAAAGTGCATCATCTCGTGTCGCGCATCAGCGGCGTTTTGCGCCGCGAGGCGACAATCGCCGATGTTTTTCGGGCGCTCTTTCCGGCCGGATCGATTAGCGGCGCCCCGAAAGTCGCCGCGATGGAAGCGATCGGTGAAATCGAAAAAACCGGCCGCGGGCCCTATTGCGGGGCCATCGGCTATATCGACGACCGGGGCGGCGCCGATTTCGCAGTGGCGATCCGCACCATGATGATCGATGGCGGCGGGCGAAACGCATCCGTTCCGGTCGGCGGCGGGATCACGCTGCGCTCTAACCCCGCGGCGGAATATGAAGAAACACTCGTCAAGGCGCGCGGCGTGCTGGATGTTCTTTCGCAAGGCGGCGGCCCGTGATTCTCATCATCGATAATGTCGATTCCTTTGTGCACAATCTCGCCCGCTATTTCCGTGAGGCGGGCGCGAAGGTCGAAGTCATACGCAACACCGCCACGGTCGGCGATCTTCTCGCCATGAAGCCAACCGGGGTGGTTGTCTCTCCCGGGCCCAGAACGCCGGCCGAGGCCGGTGTTTCCATGGCGCTGATTGACGCGCTTCCTCCGCAAACGCCTTATCTCGGTGTTTGCCTAGGTCATCAGTGCCTTGTTGAAAATTTGGGCGGCGCGACAACCCGCGCAAAGCGTCCTCTCCATGGCGAAGCGAGTTTGGTGCGGCACAATGGGGGCGGACTCTTTCGAGGCGTTCCGTCGCCGGCGTCGGTGGGGCGCTATCACTCGCTGATATCCGTGCTGCAGAAAAACAGCCCCCTTGTTGCGACTGCCTGGAGCGAGGAAGACGAAGTAATGGCGGTCGCTCATCAATCGCGGCCGTGGTTCGGCGTGCAGTTCCACCCTGAATCTCTCTTAACGCCCCATGGCAGGATCATCATCGATAATTTCCTAAATCACTGCGCGGGAGAGGGGGCGCGATGACGTTCTGGCTCAACGGTGAATGGCGTGAAGAGAAAACGGCGATCAGCATCGCCGACCGCGGATTTTTGCTTGGCGACGGGCTGTTTGAAACGATCTTCATGAAAAACGGCGCGGCGGCGTTCCTCGATGACCACCTCGCCCGGCTCAGCGCGGGACTTCAAATGCTGGGCATTAACGCGTCGTCGCCGGGCAACATCGCCGCCATTCTCGCCGAACTGGCGGAACGGAACGGGCTAACCGATAAGGTCGCTGCTGCCCGCATCAGCATGTCGAGAGGCGTATCCGAGCGCGGCCTCCTGTTCCCCGAAGGGAGCGATCCGACGGTGTTGATCACTGCCTCGCCCGCCGCCATCGCCGGCGGTTCCGCCGCGTTGATTGTCAGCGCCTATAGGCGATCGCAGCATAGCGTCGCCGCGCGCTGCAAGGCGTCCGCCTATCTCGACAATGTTCTCGCCCGCAACGAGGCCCGAGATAGGAGCGTTGACGAAGCGATCATGCTCAACGGCGAAGGCCGCGTCGCCTGTGCGTCAAGCGCCAATCTCTTTTTGATCCTGAAAGACGGTTCAGTCGTTACGCCGCCGGTCGGGGAAGGCGCCCTGCCGGGTATTATCCGCGGGATGTTGCTCGCCGCCGCGCCGGAAATCGGCGCTGAGATTCGCGAAGACGCGATACGCCTCGATGATTTGCGGCGAGGCGCGCTTTTTCTGACCAACAGCCTGATCGGTCTCAGGCCGGCGTTTCTGCAGGGTGAAAAGCCGCCGGCCAGTGAATTATTCATTCGCTTGTCCGCATGGTATGAAAACCGCCTCGCCGATTCGCTCCGGGAAGGGTCGTCGCGCCTGTGAAGTCGTTCGTCATTCCAGAAGATCAGGTCGCCAGGGTGATCGGTGCGGCGCTTGCTGACGAGGCGGCTCGCAGCTTCAACCGGCATTTCGATTTTCTCACGATTGCGTCCTGGTCCGGCGATACGCCGCTCGGAGAAGGCGGCGTTGCGCTGTCGCCGGATGAAATCAAAATCTGCGGCGTGCGGGTCGCGGAATTCTTCGGTCAGCCGCGCGATCTGCTTGAAGGCGCAGCTTCAGCGCGCATCGCCGACTGGGCGGCGGTCGTCGCCGATGCGATAGGAGCGAAGCTCGAGCATTTCACCTTCAAGTCCGCGGCGCGGGATGAAAGAAATGCTGTTTGCCGTCATCGCGCTGATGAAATTTTTCAGGACGCGGCGGCGGCGGCGAATATTTTGCACGGAAGACGTCGGCTTTTGTCGTTTGTCGCGCCGCACAGCCTGTTGGGTTTTGAACTCTCCATTCTGACGCCGAATCTGCAAGGCATTGAGTCGATTGACGTGCGCGGCATGCCTCCGGAACAGCTCTCAAAATCCTTGAGCTATGGCGATGTCCTGGTCGCAACGCCGACTTTGTGGCGTTACATGATGCGGGAAAAGCTGACGGCGCCCGACAACACCATGGCTGTCGCTTTTGGTGAATCGATGACGCCAGAACTCGCCGCCCAGATGCGCACCGCCGGTTTCGGGGTCCTCCGCGAACTCTACGGCTCAACGGAAACGGGCCTCATCGGCTGGCGCGATACGCCGGGCGAACATTTTGTCCTGTTCGATCATTGGCGCGGCGGGGACGGCTTAAAGCGCGTCGGGCCGGGCGGCGTTGAGCGCGATGTCGATGCGATGGATTTTATCGAGTGGCGGGATGAGCGTTCATTCGGTCTTGGCGGGCGGCGGGATGGCGCGGTGCAGATCGGCGCCGTCAATGTCATTCCCGACGACGTTGCGCGGCGCCTGTGCGAGCATCCTCTGATCGCAGACTGCGCCGTAAAGGTCGGACGCCGCGGCGATGGCGTTGACAGGCTGATCGCCCACATCGTTCTGAACAAGGGGCGCCAGCCCGACGACCGTACGGCGCGAGAAATCGACGCCTGGTGCCGCACCACGCTTCGCCAGCAGGAGCGGCCGCGCATCTATCATTTTGAAAAATCGCTTGGCGCAAAAGAAAAGGGCGCCGGCTGAACGGCGCCCTTCATTCTAACTGTAAAGCGGTTTATTCGCCGGAGCTGTTAGCGGCGTTCTTCGCTTGGCTGAATTTCTTCGTGACCTGGCTTGAAACGTTTTCAAAGGATTCGCTGTCGTCTCCGACCGTAATCGTCTCATCGCACTTCGTCGTGCAATTATAGGTCGTGCGCGCCGCGCCGCGGTAGAAAGTCAGCACGCCGTCATGTTGCGTGCGAACGCGGACAATCAGATTCTCAATCGCCTCGCCGGACTCATCGAAGATATAGATATTCGTCAACCCCGGCGCCTTGCCGAAAAGGAGAAGGCTTTTGTTGTCCTGCACCGTTACATCTGCGATCGCAGGGTTGCCGACGACGATATTCTGGGCAGGGCGCTCGAGTTTGTAGGGGCGAACCTGGTCCATGGTCAGCCAGACCTGACCGGCGTGAGCGCCAGTCGTCAGCATAAAGAGCGTTGCGAAAGCGGAAATGAGAACGCGCATGGGACATGTCCTTGTAAAATTCATCACCGCCGAACATAGACTTTAGGAGTCAATGATCTGTTAAAACCCTTGGGGGGATTGCGGTTTTCCCGGGATATTTAACATACCCGGTTTACCGGGCCTTAAATCGATTTTGATATTTCTTACCGGCTGGTGGAGATACCGCAACCGAGCTGCCATGTCCGCAACGCCTGTCGTAATCGTCGAACCTGAAGAAGAGCTTGCGCCCATGCTGGCGAAGTCTCCGCTTTTTCGCGACCTGCCGGATGCGGTCATCAGCGCGGTCTGCGAAAGCAGCGAGCGCCGTTGCTACAGCGCAGGCCAGACCGTCTATTCCATGGGGCAATATGACGGCGTTGAGTTCTTTGTCGTCCTTTCGGGCCGGATGCGAACATCCCTGGTCGACCGCGACGCAGGATCAATAATTATCGAGGAGTACGTCCCGGGCGGTGTTTTCGCCATGGAGCTGGTTTTTGGCGGCGCGGGGCCTGAGGTTTTTCAATGCATATCGGTGACGGCCGAGGACGATCTTGTACTCGCCGCCATCGATGGAGAGGCGTTCCGCACTCTGGCGGCGTCCCGTCCGACCTTGATGCGTAATATTGCGGGGCGTCTGGCCAGCGAGCTGACAGAGCGACGTTTCCACAGCGCAACGCCGGAATCGGCCCCGGAACAGCGTGTGTTCGCCGCGCTCTTGAAATTCGTCGAGCGCGATTACGAATCTGGCGAGTGGCGCGTGCCGCGTATGCCTAAACATCGCGAGCTTGCGGATGAAGCCGGCGTTGAAGAAAGCGTTACGGCGAGTGCAGTCGCCATGCTTATTCAGGAAGGTGTTGCGCGCCGTGACTATCCAGGGTTGTTGATCAACGACATGAGTCGGTTAAATCAGCTCGCTAGTTAGTATTAACAGGCGTTTACCATAATAGGTATACTGACAAAAATTATCGCGTCGCTTCATGCTTTGTTTACGGGTCGCGTGCAAGATGCGCGTGTCTGGAGGATAGAATTCTTTCAGCGGTGCAAGTGAAGAGTAAGCAGGAGTCGACAAATGAAAGCTCTTATCAAGCGTTTTAAGGCCGATGAAGACGGCGCGACGGCGATCGAATACGGTCTCATCGCGGCTCTTATCGCGGTTGCGATTATCGCCGCCGTGCGTTCGGTTGGTTCTACGCTGAGCGGCACGTTCAGCGACATTGACAACGAACTCAGCAGCTAATCGCACTGAGTTCCGCGGTTTCGGCCGCAATCAGTAAGCGTAAAAAAGGAGGCCTGATGGCCTCCTTTTTTCATTTATGTCTAACGGAACATTAAGAGGAAGAAGCCTAGCCTCGCCGGCGTGTTGAAGTTGGAGTGGCGCCAGTGATCGCTTTTCTCGTCCTTGCTGTGTTTCCGGCCGCCGTGCTGGTCGCTGCAGCGAACGATATTTACGAGTTTAAAATCCCGAATTGGGTCTCGATTATCCTTATCTGCGCCTATCCCGCAGCGGGTTTGGCGGTTGGCGCGCCTCCCCGGGTGATTGTCGAAGGGCTGCTGATCGGCGCGGGCGCGTTAACCCTTGGTTTCGGCCTTTACGCCGGAAAAATCGTGGGTGGGGGCGACGCCAAGCTTTTTGCGGCGATTTCGCCCTGGATCGGCGCCGGCGCCCTCGGTGTTTTCCTGTTCAACACAGCGCTGTCGGGGCTGGTTCTCGCCTTTGTCATGGCGGCGTTCAGGAAGCTGCCGGTCTTGCCGGTCTACGCCCATGCGCCCTGGTTAATTCAGCTTCACGAACGCAAGAAAGACCTGCCTTATGCGGTCGCCTTGGCGGCTGGCGGGCTGCTTAGTTTTTCGCAAACGCCGTACTTTCAATTGGTCTTTGGCGGTTAACAAACGAAGTTAACGTAGTTTTGAGGAGTTTCGCGGATCATCAGGGTGAACACGCCCATAGCCCGGTTAAGCGAAGCAGTCAGGTAGGCTTGAAATGAATGTAAGTCGTTTAGCAATCCTAGGTATCGCGCTCGTCGCCGGCGCTGCAGCGTTTTTCCTGATGATGGGAAATTCATCGGAAGGTCCGGCCGTCCAGATTGTCGAGCCGGTCCGCGAAGAGACCGTGCGTGTACTGATCGCAACGCGCGATATCCAGCGCGGCGAGCGCATGGCGCTTGAAGATACAAACTGGATCGCCTGGCCGAAAAAAGCCATCCAGCCAACATTTATCACCGACGCCAACGCCGCACAGCGCGAAGAAATGACGAGCGCCGTTGCTCGTTCGCTGATTGTCGCCGGCGAGCCGATCGTCAACGCCAAGATCGTCAAGGCGGGCAATTCAGGGCTGATGGCGGCGATTCTGTCGCCGGGCATGCGCGCGGTGACATTGAGGGTTTCGCCGGAAACGTCTTCGGGCGGCTTCATTCTTCCGGGCGACCGCGTCGACCTTATGCATACATCAAACGGCCGTACGCGGCTGATGTTCGAAGAGGTCCGTGTTCTCGCCGTCAACACGCTCTATTCCGAGAATACCGAAACGCCGCATATCGATGGCGTCAACATCACGCTTGAGCTTTCGCCGCGTGATTCGGAAGCCTTCATCACCGCACGCTCGAACGGCTCGATGAGCGTCGTTCTGCGCAGCATATTCAAGCCGGAGGGCGGCGTTATCGCCGACGACCGGCGTTCATCCGACGTCAACGTCATCCGTTACGGGCGTTCTTGAGAAATCGGCGAACAGGGGTCTGAAATGACATTCGCAAATAACGTTTCAAAAAAACTGAGCGCCCGTGCCGGCCGTTTCGCCTTCCTTGCGCTGGCGGGCGTCATCGCGGTCTCAGGCTTCGCGTCGCCGGCTGCGGCGCAGCGCGGCTCCCAGCCTGTTCGTATCGATACGGGCGGCGAAAGCGCGGTCTCGAAAAGTATTGTGCTGCCGCTCGACAAGGCGGCGATCGTTGAGCTGCCTTACGCGGCTTCCGATGTGCTTGTCTCGCAACCAAGCGTTGTTGACGCAGTCGTGCGTTCGCCGCGCAGGGTTTACCTGCTGGGGCTCACGACGGGGCAGACCAATGCGTTCTTCTTTGATGCGCAAGGCCGCCAGATCCTCAATCTGGAAATTCAGGTTGAACGCGACATGGATGCGCTGAAAGATCTGATGAGACGCATCATGCCGAATTCGCGTATCGAGATTGATGCGGTAAGCGACAATGTAATACTGCGCGGCACGGTGCAGACGCCGACGGAAGCAGCGAATGCAAGCGCGCTCGCTGGCCGGTTCGTTCAGGATCCCGAGAAAGTCGTGAACATGTTGAAAGTGCGCGACCCTGAACAGGTGATGCTCAAGGTTCGCATTGTTGAGATGCAGCGCCAGCTGTTAAAGCAGCTTGGCGTGTCGACTGACGGCACCGTTGTGCTGAACGACGCTGCGATGACGTTCGCCTCCGCGAACTCCATTGCGACGACTGGCGGCATCGGCCTTGCAGGCACAAAAACCAACACCGGCGACCTCGAGGCGCTGGATACGTCGCTGCAGGCGTTTGAATCGAACGGCCTCGTGCGTGTTCTCGCCGAACCGAACCTGACATCAGTCTCCGGTGAGTCAGCGAAGTTCCTCGCGGGCGGTGAATTCCCGGTTCCGGTCGGTCAGGATGACGGCGTCATCACGATCGAATTCAAGGAATTCGGCGTCGGCCTCGGTTTCACGCCGCTGGTCATGTCCAAAGGGCGGATCAATCTCAAGATATCGACTGAAGTCAGCGAAGTGACGACTGAAAACTCCTTCTTCGTACCGGGCGTGACGACTGTCGACGACGATGGTAATCTGACGACGACGGCGGGTCTTTCGATCCCCGGCCTTTCGGTGCGCCGCGCCAACACGACAGTTGAACTGCCGTCCGGCGGCAGCCTGGTTATGGCGGGCCTGCTTCAGGAAGATATGCGCTCGACGATCGAGGGCGTGCCCGGCATGAAAGACGTCCCGATTCTCGGCCAGCTTTTCCGCAGCCGCAATTATCAGAACAGCGAAACGGAACTCGTCATCATTGTGACGCCGTACCTCGTTGAGCCGACCCATGAGTCAAAGCTGACAGACCCCGCCAGAGGCATGGTGCCGGCGAGCGATGCGGAAGCGATTTTGATGGGCAAAATCCTGACAACCTACGGCCTGGCCGGCTCCGGCGCGAAAGAAGCGTCGCTGCAAGGGCCGATGGGCTTCATCCTGGATTAAAAAGGACCGAGCGATGTTGAATAAAGTCACTAAATTCACGCTACTTGCTTCCGCCGCTGCGCTCGCCGCGTCCTGCGCCAGCGGCCCATTCAACGGTCCGGAGCATGCCAAGACGGTTGCTGAAGCGCACCCGATCTCGGTTGACAGCCAGATCGTCACGCTGACGATCGACTCCGATCCGGGCAAGACTGAACTTTCCGGCGTTGACAAAGCGCGCCTGCGTGCTTTCGCTGACGCCTATCTGCGCAGCGGCCACGGCGCCCTGACCATCACGGCGCCGTCGGGCGCAGCAGATGATTTTGACGGCCAGGAAGCCGCCGCCGATATTCGCCAGGCGCTTCATGATGCAGGCGTTTCGTGGGAAACCCTCGCTGGAGCCACTTACCGTACGGGTTCGGGCCGCCAGCTTATCGTTTCGTACACGCATTATGTTGCGACACCGAGCGAGTGCGGCATCTGGACCGGTACGACGATGAACAATTATCGCAACCTGCGTTCGCCGAATTACGGCTGCGCCACGCAAAACAACATCGCGGCTATGCTTGCCGACCCGCATGACCTGATTGCGCCGGCGGATATGTCGCCGCGCGATGCGGAGGCGACGGTTCGTGCGTTTGAAGCTTATCGCGAGGGCGAAGTCACTGCCTCAGAGACAGACACTAACATCAACGCCGAGCTTTCGAACTAGGCGAGACCGGACAAGCTGACGCCAAGGGGAAGGCCCAGGGAGACGATAATGAAAAACACAGCTGAAACAGCTTATCAGCGTGAGGATGATGAGGAAGGCGTCGCTGAAGGCGCCGCGAGCCTCGGTCCTGACGGCGGCCCTCTGGGGGAGGCTGTAGCGCCTGAAGCCGACTCTGATGACGAAGCTGCCGCGCAGCAGGTCGTCAGCTACGACAGCGACCTCGATGAGCTCGCCGATGAGGGTTGGCTCGACGAAGAGCTTTCCGATGAGGAGCTCGCCGCGCTCGGGGAAGAGGATTTTGACGACGAGGATTTCGCCGATCTCGATTTCGACGAGGAAGAGCTCGCAGGAGAAGATCTAAACGCTGAAGACTTTAGCGAAAAAGACTTCGGTGATGAAGGTTTCGACAGCGAAGCGCTTTCCGCCGAAAGCGCCGGCGCGACTGACTTCACCAGCGAAGAAACCGAAGGCGGCGCTGACGATTTTTCAGTTGAGGCGGAAGATCAGGCTGTAGCGGCGGCTTTTCAGGAGACTCCTGTAGAGGAAGAGGCGACGGAAGAAGCCTCCACTCAGGACGGCGGCGCGCTCGTCGCGGCGACCGGCGCCTTGCTTGACACTGGCGATTACGGCGGAGAAATCACCGATCTTGGCGGCGACGCGGTTGACCATCGTCCTGTGCCGCGCATCTCCATCCATGCGTTTTGCGAAACGCCGGCGGCGACGGCGCTGCTTGAAAAAGCGGCAATCGACCGCCGCCTGTCGAAAGCGCACCTGACCATTCACATGGGCGGCCTCGCTAAAGCGGTCGACCAGTTCCAGAATGCAGCGACGCCAAATCTGATCATCCTTGAAACGATGGCGAGCGGCGCGGATATTTTCGCCCAGCTCGGCGAGCTTGCGGAAGTCTGCGATCCGTCGACCAAGGTCGTCATTATCGGCCAGGTCAATGACATCATTCTTTATCGCGAACTGATCCGTCAGGGCATCAGCGAATATATTGTTCGCCCGAATTCGCCGCTGCAGATCATCAAGACGATCGCCGATCTTTATGTCGACCCTTCCGCGCCGCCGATCGGCCGCACGGTCGCGTTTGTCGGCTCGCGCGGCGGCGTCGGTTCGTCGACCATCGCCCACAATGTCGGATGGTGTTCAGCCGAAGAGTACAAGAGCGACACGATCATTCTCGATCTCGATTTGCCGTTCGGTACGGCCAGCCTTGATTTCGATCAGGAGGCTTCCGCCGGGCTCTTTGAGGCGCTCAGCTCTCCGGAACGTCTCGATGATGTTCTGCTGGATCGCCTGCTGCAGAAGCATACCGATCATTTGAGCCTTTTCACGGCGCCGAGCGTTCTCGATCGTGACTACGAACTCGATGACCAGGCGTATGAAACCGTGCTCGATGTGGTGCGCGGTTCGGCGCCGACAGTTGTCGTCGACGTTCCGCATCTCTGGTGCAGCTGGTCAAAGCGGCTGTTAACGACTGCAGATGAGATCGTCATTACGGCGACGCCTGATCTGGCGAGCTTCCGCAATACCAAGCAGCTTGTCGACATTCTCAGCGCGGCGCGCCCGAACGATGCGCCGCCGCGGCTGGTCATCAACCAGTTTGATCCGAAAATCTCGGCGGTGCAGCCGGAACAGTTCGTCGAACATGTGGGACTGAAACCGACTGAAGTGTTCTCCTGGGAGCCGCAGATTTTCAGCGCCGCCGCCACCAATGCGGCGCCGATCGTCGACGTCAGCCCGAAATCGAAAACGGCGCAGGCGTTCCGCGAACTCTCCGCCGAACTCCTTGGCCGCAGCGAAGCCGCGGTCATCCGCCCGAAATTCAGCCTTGCCGGCCTGTTTAGAAGGAAGCGCTAGGCGTGAGTATGTTTGGACGCAGAACCGCACCGCTTGAAAAGCCGGCGGCGCCGGCGAAAGTCGCTGCGAAACGCCCTGCGGCGCCGGCTCAAAAGCCGAAGCCTCAGGCTGCGGCCAAAAAGACGCCGCCGCCCGCGCCGCCGCGCGTCGCCAAGCCGGCGAGCGATTCCGGCAAGGCGCAGCAGCCGGTCGAGATCGGCGGGCGGTCGGATGAGTATTTTCAAACGAAGACGACGATCTTCAATGCGCTGATCGACACTATCGATCTGTCGCAGCTCGCCCAGCTTGATACCGAGACGGCGGCGGAGGAAATCCGCGACATCGTCAACGAGATCATCTCGATCAAGAACGTTCAAATGTCGATCGCCGAGCAGGAAGCGCTGTTGCAGGACATCTGCAACGACGTTCTCGGCTATGGCCCGCTTGAGCCACTGCTGGCGCGTGACGACATCGCCGACATCATGGTCAACGGTTCAAGCCGCGTCTTCATCGAAGTCGGCGGCAAGATCCAGCTCACCAATGTACGCTTCCGGGATAATGCGCAGCTGATGAATATCTGCCAGCGCATCGTCAGCCAGGTCGGCCGCCGTGTCGACGAAGCCAGCCCGATCTGCGACGCGCGCCTGCCCGACGGTTCTCGTGTCAACGTCATCGCGCCGCCGCTCGCGATTGACGGCGCCGCGCTCACCATTCGTAAGTTCAAAAAGGACAAGCTGAAGATTTCCGACCTGGTGAATTTCGGGTCGATCTCGCCGGAAGGCGCGCGCGTCCTTGAAATCATCGGCCATTGCCGGATCAACACGCTGATTTCCGGCGGTACGGGTTCCGGTAAGACCACGCTTCTCAACTGTATGACCGGCTTTATCGAGCATGATGAACGGATCATCACTTGCGAGGACGCCGCCGAACTTCAGCTCCAGCAGCCGCATGTCGTGCGTCTTGAAACGCGCCCGCCGAACCTTGAAGGTCAGGGCGAAGTCACGATGCGCGACCTCGTCAAAAACTGTCTGCGGATGCGTCCTGAGCGCATCATCGTCGGCGAGGTCAGGGGCCCCGAGGCGTTCGACCTGTTGCAGGCGATGAACACCGGTCACGACGGATCGATGGGCACGCTCCACGCCAACAGTCCGCGCGAAGCCCTGCAGCGTATCGAATCGATGATCACCATGGGCGGCTATAACCTGCCGTCGAAAACCATTCGCGAAATGATCGTCGGTTCTATCGATGTTGTCATTCAGGCCGCGCGTCTGCGTGACGGCTCGCGGCGCATCACACATGTCACCGAAGTGCTCGGCACGGAAGGCGACACGATCATCACGCAGGATCTTTTCATCTACGATATGGATGGCGAGGACGACAACGGCGCGATTGTCGGGCGTCACCGTTCTACCGGCATCGCCCGCCCGGCTTTCTGGGATCGGGCGCGTTATTACGGCAAGGAAGCGGAACTGGCGGCGGCTCTCGACGCTGCTGCGGAGTAAGGGTTGATGGATCAGCAGATCCTCTTTGTGGCGGTCCTGGGCGTCGTATGCTTTGCGGCGCTCGCTTTCGCTTTGCTTGCGCCGACCGAAAAGGACAAGGCGAAGAAACGCGTCGCCGCGCTGAAAAGCGCCAAGGTCGGCGTGCGCGGCGTCAGCGGCGCGCAAAGCGAGGCTCAGAACAGGGAGCGCCGCAAGAAACTCACCGAAACGCTTGCGGCTCTTGATAACAAGACCAAGAATCTCAAAAAGAAAAAGCGCATCACGATGGACCAGATGCTTGAGCAGGCTGGTCTGCCGATCAAGCGCAAGCATTTCTACATCTCGTCGGTCGTATCGGCGGTGTTTTTCGCCTTTGTCGGCTTTATTTCCGGCCAGCAGCCCTGGATCACCGGTCTCTTGTTTGTCATCGGCGGCTTCGGTTTTCCGCGCTGGGTGCTGAATTTCCTGCGCAATCGCCGCCAGAAAAAATTCGCCGACGAGTTTTCGAACGCCATCGACGTCATCGTTCGCGGCGTTAAATCCGGTCTGCCGGTGAACGAATGTCTGAAGATCATTGCGCGCGAAGCGCCGCGTCCGGTCAATGACGAGTTCCATATGCTGACGGAGTCTTTGCGGATCGGCATGAGCCTCGAACAGGCGCTTGAACGCATGTATGAGCGGATGCCTCTGCAGGAAGTCAATTTCTTCGGCATCGTGTTGCTGATTCAGCAAAAGACCGGCGGCAACCTTGCAGAAGCGCTCGGCAACCTTTCGAATGTGCTTCGTTCGCGCAAGCTGATGGTTGGAAAGGTCAAGGCGCTGTCGGCCGAAGCGAAAGCATCAGCCTATATCATCGGCTCGCTGCCGTTCCTCGTCATGGGCGCTGTGAAAATGGCGTCGCCGGACTATCTCGATCCGCTGTTCACGACCCGGCCCGGCAATTTCATTCTGATCGCCGCCGGCATGTGGATGCTCACCGGCGTATTCGTCATGAAAAAAATGATCCAGATCAAGGTGTAGGGCGGGGACATGGACGGCATCATCAACACCTTGACGGATCGTAGTTTCCAGATTGCGCTGCTGGTTTCTCTCGCGGCGATTGCGACGATATTCACGGTTCTTGAACCGCTTCTGGTCAAGGACAAGCTGAAAGAGCGCATGAAATCTGTTGGCGTGCATCGCGACATGCTGCGCCAGCGTCAGCGCGAGCAGCTCGCCCGCAAGACCAACGCCAGCCTGCGCAACGCTTCGCCACAGGGCGCGCTCAAAGAGGTCGTTGAAAATCTCAAATTGCTCGAGATCTTCGATGCGGAAGCCGCCCGCAAAAAACTGATGATGGCCGGCTATCGCGGTCAGGGGCCGGTATTCACCTTTATGGCGGCCCGGCTCGGCCTGCCTTTCGTCATGGCGATTGTTGTCGGCGTTTATGTCTATTTGCTTGACGGTTTTGATCTCGACAGCTTCGGACGCCTGCTGGCGACCATGGGCGGGTTTCTCGCCGGCTTTTATCTGCCGAACATCTATGTGACCAACACGGTGAAGAAGCGTCAGCAGAAAATTCAGCTTGCCTGGCCGGACGCGCTCGATTTGATGCTGATCTGCGTTGAATCCGGTATGTCGATCGAGGCGGCTTTCCAGAAAGTCGCTGACGAGGTCGGCCCGAATTGTGCGGAACTGGCGGAAGAACTTGGGCTCACCGTCGCCGAACTTTCCTATCTGCAGGAGCGCAAACGCGCATATCTGAACCTCAATGAGCGCACCGGGCTCGACTCGGTGAAAGGCGTCGTGACGGCGCTGATCCAGTCAGAAAAATACGGGACGCCTTTGGGCCAGTCCCTGCGGGTTATGGCCAAGGAGAGCCGCGATATCCGTATGCAGGAAGCGGAGAAAAAAGCCGCCGCCCTGCCGCCGAAACTCACCGTGCCGATGATCGGTTTCTTCCTGCCGGTGCTGTTCGCGGTCATTCTCGGTCCGGCGATCATGCAGGTCATGAATCTCGACTGACGAAGAAGCAATATTTAACTTCAGTCAGTTCGGAATGATCGCCTATATATCGTTTCGCGTTCCATTGCCGACAAGCCAGCCGATGAAGCTGGCGGGGCGATCGTTTTAGCCTTTTTAGTCTTCGGCAATCTGGTCGAGTGCTTCGTAAAGCGGGAGGTTGCCGGCCGCGACCGCTTCGCGCGACGGCGCCGGTTGGCCGAGGCGGGCGCGGTAAATCCAGAAATTGGTCAGCACCTTTTCGACGAAGTCGCGGCTCTCGCGGCTCGGAATGCTTTCGATAAAGAGCAGCGAGTCCTCGATCTCCATTTTCCGTTTCCAGCGCCGGAGGTTGCCAGGTCCGCCATTATAGGCGGCGGCAAGCTGGAAGAGATCTCCATCGGCCGCCGTATCGATCAGTTGACTGACATAAGTCTGGCCGAGTGCTATATTATAGGACGGGTCGTATAACCGTTCGCCGCCTTTGCGGTAACGTAAGGACCGGTCGCCCGCCACATAGCTTGCGGTGCGCGGCATCAGTTGCATCAGCCCGCGCGCGCCGACGCGGCTCGTCGCCTCGACCTTGAATTTCGATTCCTGACGCATCAGCGCGTAAAGCAACGCGCGGTCGACCTTGAAGCCGCCGGTTGGCGTGTAAGCGGGAATCGGGAAGAGGCCCGCCTCGAGATATTTCCCGTCGCCCGCCAGCGCGATGTCGATTTCCGCCGCCGGCATGTTGAGGGCGTGAGCGACGGCGAGTAGGTCGTAATCGAGTTCGGGCGGAATGGAGCCGTTCGCCCAGCGCAGTTCTAGATCAGCCTCGACATCACGGCCGGCTTCCGCGAGTGCAATGGCGCGTCTGACGCGTGGCTCGGCCTCCAGAAGTTTTTGCAGCCCGTCTGCGGTGATGACGGGCGCGTCCCAGTCATAGTCGTATTCCCGGCCAAGCTGGGCGAGTGCGAGCTGGCCGTAAAACGTGAACGGGAACGCCGCCGCGAGTTCAAGATTGGGCGCAATGTCCGCAGGGACGCCAGCGGCGAGCGCCGTTCTCGCCGCCCAGAAACCGGCCGCCGAACGCAGGCTGTCTTCCTGATAGGGCACCGCCGCCATGCGGGTGAAATGGTTGTGGGCCGCGCTCATCTCGCCATCGCGGAACGCGATGAGGCCGGCGATCCAGTGCGCGAGCACCGCCGTTTCGCCGTTGCGCGCCGCCGCTTCGTCAACGATCGCCCGCGCCGTGTCCACATAACCTTGATAGTAAAGGCTGGCGGCGATCCATGAGCGCATGCGGTCATACTGGCGTTCGGTGATGACGCCGCGGTCGAAATGCCGGTCGACTTCTTTCAACGCGTCGAGCGCGCGGTTCCGGTTGGCGAGATAACGCGCGCGTCCTTCGATCTGACGCAGCCGGGGCGCGCTGGTAGTTTCATAATCGGCGGCCAGATCTGGATGAAGCTCCTTGTCCGCCTTGCTGCTGCGCCATTTGCGCGGGACCGGCCGCAATGGCGAGGAGGCGCCCCGGGGCCGCCGCTTCAGGGCGAGGCTATAGATTTTGTCCGCCTCCGGATGATCGGCGTAATACGCCATCCAGCGCTTGAGTTCATCGAAAGACGAGCGATAGGCGGTGGGGTGCATGTAGCGTTGATACTGGACATACCCAAGAAGGATGTCGTTCTCGAGAGCGGCGATTTTCCGGTCCGCCGCCTGCCACGCGCCATCTTCCTGTAGCTCGAAAATCTCCCGATAAAGCGCTGCGTCGCTGTCGCTCAGAACCGTCAGGGAAGGCGTCGCTTTCTCGGATTCAGCGGTAGAAGTGGCCGTTTCATCATCATTCGCCAGCGCCGGCGCCGAGAATAACAACACAACCAACAGCGCCGCTGCGCGAACTGCATTCATTCTTCGATTTCCCGTCCTGAGGCCGCAAAAAGGGGCGAAAGGCCGATTATAAGCAACCGGACCCGCCGCCGTCGACTTTTGTTTTAAATGCCCCGCTTTGACAAAGTCTCAACGGAAAGGATGCATTAAGGCGGGTTAACCTTGCGTTAATCCTGATCGAGCCTGCCTTGCAGCGCCTGAAGGTCGGCCCAGGCGAGGCGCTTGTTGGCGGGCTGGCGCAGCAGGAAGGCCGGATGGAAGATCGGCAAGGCGGGAACGCGCGCGCCGCCGGCGGTCTCGATCTCTCGCCAGACGCCGCGCGCGCGCATGATCCCGGTGACCCCCAGCAACGCTTGCAACGGCGCGCCGCCGGCGATCATCACGGCTTTGGGGGCGGTTAATTCGATGAGCCGGTCGACGAAGGGCCGGCAGACCGCGGTTTCGGCCTGCGTCGGCGTGCGGTTGCCCGGCGGGCGCCAGTATATGACGTTGGAGATCAGCGTGTTCTCGGTCCGTGACCGGCCGATGGCGGCGAGCATGCGGTCGAGAAGCTGGCCGGCCCTGCCGACAAAGGGCTTGCCGATGCGGTCCTCGTCGCGGCCTGGCGCCTCGCCGATCACTAGTAGGTCCGCGCCGGGTACGCCATCGGCGAAGACGGTGTTTTTCGCACCTGTCTTGAGGGGGCAGCCTTCGAATGCGGCGACAGCGGCTTCAAGGTCTTCGAAAGTCGCGCAGCCGGCGGCGATCCGCCCCGCCTCGGCGGCGGCTTCATCCGTAGAGGGACGATCCTGCTCGGCGGCGAAGGCCGGCGTTGCGGCTGCGCGCGGCGGTCCCGGTACGGGCGCCGGCGGCGCTGTTTTTTTGAAAGCGTAGAAATCCGACGATGCAGGCGCGGTCGCCTCGTCGACACCCATATCCGCATACCAGCGCAAGAGCGCCAGGGCGGCTTCTTCTTCGGTTGGCGGCGCGGCGGACGTCATTCCATCAGCCTGTTCGTTTAATTAATGGGCGCGGTCGATATCATCGGCGCGCGAGCCGGTCGATGAGGCTTTCAATCATGCGTTCGCTTCCCATGGCGTTCAGGTCGACCGCAAGGCGTTTTGTGTCCTGAAACGCCGGATTGCTGAACACGACATTATATTCGCCTGGCGAGGCGATCAATGACGGGACATTCGTCCCGGGGGCGTAGTTTACGGTCTGCGTGGTGGCGAGGTTCAGCAACTCAGGCAGGCTTCCGAAAAACGGCACAAGCGCAGCAGTCATGGTCTCGCCGGTGACGCCTCCCGCAGCGAGCAGTTCCACCGAATAAAACGACTGTCCGTCACTCGTGCTGAGTTTCACGAAT
Source organism: uncultured Parvularculaceae bacterium (assembly GCA_913055785.1). Taxonomy (GTDB): domain Bacteria; phylum Pseudomonadota; class Alphaproteobacteria; order Caulobacterales; family Parvularculaceae; genus Hyphococcus. Next base: position 32,020 of record CAJXLJ010000007.1, read on the forward strand.
TTCTGTCTGAGGTTGAACGCATGAATGTCAGCCTGTGCGAAACCGGCCAGATTAACCGGCATGACGATGCCGAGCCCCGCAAATACGCCGTCCCCAGCGCCGGAATAACCATCATCGATACCCGCCAGAAAAAAGGCGAAAGGCAGGGAAGGCGATGTCACGACGAGGTAGTCGTACCCTCCTTCAGCTTGCCTTTCCATGACGGTGAAATTCTCGCCATTGAACTTCGTCGTCGCAAAGATCGCTTTCGCCTGTGCGATCGTTACGCCGTCATATATGGTGCTCGTCCTGACATTTGTTGTGGCTGCGAGGCTGTTCTGCGCCGCCGCGTGACTGCAAGGAAGAACGCCGCACAGGCTGAACGCGACCGCCGCAAGCGCGCTTTTTCCGAAACCCATAACCTTACCCCTCATGTTTCGAGGATCGTACCGGATTGCCGCGCAATGTCCATGTAAGACGGGTCGCGTTGATCACACGGATAAGGCGAGAAACGCTTGCGCGCCGTAATAGAGCGGCAGGCCCCAGACCTTGTTTGCAAAGCCCGGGCGGACGAACTGGTCGCGGGCGACAGCGATGTCGGAGACGGCGAAACCGACCGCGCCGAATACAGCGATCCAGTATGGCGCGCCGCCAGTTGGCGAGGTGGTGGCGAAACTCATTACCGTCATGACGCCGATGATGACGCAATAGGCGGCGACCGGCAGGCGGAAAGCGCCAAGATGCGGCCACAACCATCGAAGGATCAGGCTGAACGAAACCGCGACCGCCGCTGCGGCGCCGGCGGCCAAAGCCGTCAGGCCAGCGCTGATCGTGAAGAAAGCCGCGATATAGGCTGCATGGCCGAGGGCGAAAGCGCCCATACCGGCGAGGAACGTCCGGTCGGATTTGGGGATCAGGAGAATATCGCCGAGCATGCACAGGGCGAGCCCCGCCGTCACCGCCTGACCGTAGGCGCTGTCGAGCCCGCCGGCGTCGAGCGCGAGGACAACGAAGGCGAGCGACGCCGCCGGCTTGGCGAGCCATTTAAGCCCCGTCAGCCGCTGTTTTTCAGCCCACAGGAGAGCGGCGACAGCCAGAGCGCAGAAGATGACAAGGGCGATTGCAGCCATAAATCGGGTTTCCTAACACCGGCGCAGCGAGGGGCGCCGGGCCTCATGGCTTTTTATGGTGATTTTTGCCAAAACCGCCCAAGACCACGGCCATAAGAACAGAAAGAGACGCAGGATGGATAATACAAGCCTCGAACGCGAGGCCATGGAATTCGACGTCGTGATCGTCGGGGCGGGGCCCGCAGGCCTTTCCGCCGCCATTCGCCTGAAGCAGCTTGAGGCTGAAAAAGGCAATGAAATCAACGTGGTGGTTGTGGAAAAAGGCTCCGAGGTCGGCGCTCACATTCTCTCCGGCGCGGTGCTTGATCCGGCGGGCCTCGATCGGCTTTTCCCCGACTGGCGCAATATGGGCGCGCCAGTCTCCGTGCCGGTGGCATCGGAAAGTTTCAAAATCCTGGGCGCTTCAGGCTCGATTCCGCTCCCGGTTTTCGCCATGCCGCCAATGGTCAAGAACCATGGCTGTTATGTGGTTTCCATGGGCAATGTCTGCCGCTGGCTCGCTGAGCAGGCGGAAGGTCTCGGCGTTGAAATCTATCCCTCCATGGCGGCTTCGCAGCTTCTCTTCCGCGATGACGGTTCGGTGCGCGGCGTGGTCGTCGGCGAGATGGGGATTGGCCGCGACGGGGAGAAGAAAGATTCCTATGAGCCCGGCATGGAGCTCGTCGGCAAGTATGTGCTGATCGCCGAAGGCGTGCGCGGATCGCTCGCCAAACAGCTGATAGCGCATTACGGCCTCGATAAAGACAGCGAGCCGCAGAAATACGGCATCGGCCTGAAGGAACTCTGGGAGATCGATCCGGCGAAATCCCGCCCCGGTCATGTGCAGCACACCTTCGGCTGGCCGCTCGACAACAGCACCGGCGGCGGCTCCTTCTGTTATCACTATGACGACAATACAATTGCGCTCGGGTTCGTTGTTCACCTCAATTACAAAAATCCGTATCTTTATCCGTATGGGGAGTTTCAGAAATTCAAGACCCATCCGGAAATCGCCGGCTTGCTCGAAGGCGGCAAACGCATCGCTTACGGCTCGCGGGCGATTACCGAGGGCGGCTATCAATCAGTGCCGGAACTGGTGTTCCCCGGCGGTGCGCTGATCGGCTGCTCGGCGGGGTTCGTCAACGTGCCGCGCATCAAGGGCAATCACAACGCGATGCTCACCGGGATGATGGCTGCGGAGGCCGCTTTTGACGCGGTCGCCGCGGGACGCGAGGGCGATGCGCTCGACGCCTACGCCGCGGCCTATGACGCTTCCCCGGTCAAGGCGGAGCTCAAAAAAGCGCGCAACGCGAAACCGCTATGGACCCGTTTCGGAACGCTTCTCGGCGGCGTCGCCTTCGCCGGGCTCGATCTGTGGACCAACACGATCATTCCGGGCTTTTCGATTTTCGGCACGCTCGGCCACGGCAAGACCGATGCGGCCGCCACCGAGCCGGCTGAAAAGCACAAGCCGATCGACTATCCGAAGCCCGATGGAACGCTCGCCTTCGACCGTCTCACCAATGTCTCGTTCTCGGCCACCAATCATGAAGAAGACCAGCCGGTTCACCTGAAGCTTAAGGATCCGTCAATTCCGATCGGCGTTAATCTGCCGGTCTATGCAGAGCCCGCGCAGCGTTACTGCCCGGCGGGCGTTTATGAAGTCGTCACTGAAGAGGGCGGCGCCGATCCGAGGTTTCAGATCAATGCGCAAAACTGCGTCCATTGTAAGACTTGCGATATCAAGGACCCGTCCCAAAATATCACCTGGACGACGCCGGAAGGCGGCGGCGGGCCGAACTATCCGAATATGTAAGGAACTTTCCGTTGCGCATTAATCTGGCCTCCCTGTCCATCCTCGCTGTCGCCGCTTTCGCCGGCGGATGCGTTCGTTATGCGCCGGAAGACACGGTTGTCGGCGATTATCTTTCGGGCCGCCTCGCCGCCAAGGAGAACGATCTGCCGGCGGCGGCGCGGGCTTTCTCGAGCGCACATGCAGAGGCTCCGGGATCGGTCGATATTTTGCGCGAGGCGTTTTTCTTCCGTATGGCGTCCGGCGATGTCGATGGCGCAATGCCCTATGCGGAAAAGATCGTCGACATAGACAAAGCTGATGACGGCCTTGCGTCGATTGCGCTCGCTGCACATGCAATCAAGTCAGGCGAATATGCGCGCGCGCGTTCCTATCTCGATCGGCGGGCCCAGGCGATTTATCTTGCGCCGACGGCGAACATTCTGCGGGCCTGGTCGCTTGAGGCGACGAGCGGGCCGGGTGCGGCGCTGGCCTCTCTGCGCGACCAGGCGGGCGAAGAATACAAGGGATTTTACCCCCTCCATCAGGCGATGCTGTCTGAAAAGGCGGGCCGTCTCGAAGAGGCGCGCAACGCCTATCAGCTTTCGGTCATGACCTCTTACGGCGCCATCGAAGCGGCGGCCTATGGCGAGTTCCTGCATCGGTCGGGGGACGAAGCAGCAGCGCGCGAGTTCTTCGAACTGCTCGACGGGGAGGGCGGTCCCGCCCATCTCGCTGCGAGCGTCGGTCTGGCGCAGCTTGAAGCCGGGCGGCCCGGCATGCGCTTCGCCAGCGTCACCCCTGAACGAGGCGCGGCGCTTGCGGTTTTCGCGCTTTCGAACGGAGTCTTGCAACAGACGGCGTCTCAGCGCGAGGCGGCTGAAAAAGCCGGCTTCCGCATGCGCGATCCGAATTACAATATGCCATTGGTGCTGACGCAGCTTGCGATCTATCTCGATCCGGATTTTGTCGACGCGCGCCGCCTCGCCGGCTCGATACTCAATTTCTACGGCGATCATGAACGCGCGATCGCGATGTTGCGCGGGGTTGATCCGTCCTCGCCCTATTTCGAACGCTCGCGCATTGAAATCGCCAGCGCCCTCAATGCGCTGGGGCGCACTGAAGAGGCCGCCGCCGCGCTTCGCGAAGCGGCCCGCATGAAGCCGGGCGCCGTCGAGGCAAGGCTCGCGCTTGCCGAGCTCTATGCCTTTCAGGAACGCTATGCGGACGCCGTCAAGGTGCTTGATGCTCTCATCGCCGAAACGCCTGACGCATCGCCGGCGGACGCCTGGCGAATGCACCTTTCACGCGGCGCCGCGCTAATTGAAGTCGGGGAATGGCCGCGTGCGGAAGTAGACTTGAAACGCGCCGTCGAGATCGCGCCTGAAGAAGCCTCGGCGCTCAACTATCTCGGATATTCATGGGCGGAGCGCGGCGAAAATCTCGAAGAGGCTTTCGAGCTCATCGAAAAGGCGATTTCTCTTGAGCCGAACTCCGGGGCGATTATCGACAGTCTCGGCTGGGCTCATTACCAGCTTGGCGATTACAAGGTCGCGGTGGGGCACCTGGAACACGCCGCCTCGCTTGAGCCGGGCGACCCGACGATCACCGATCATCTGGGCGACGTTTACTGGCGTTTGGGACGCGAGATCGAAGCGCAGTATCAATGGCGCCGCGTTCTCGAACTCGAACCGAACGACCGGCTCAAAACCGCGGTTGAAGAAAAGCTCGCGGGCGGTCTGCCGGAAACCGGCGAATAATGATCACCGAGAAGGCGCCGGCGAAGCTCAATCTTTATTTGCATGTCGGCGCCGTGCGCGATGACGGCCTTCACGACTTAAGAAGTCTTTTTGTTTTCACCGAAGACGGCGACCGCGTCAGCGCCGCGCCGGGGGACGCGGTGACCCTCGAGATCGCCGGACCTTTCGCGGCGGCGCTTCGCCCGTTTCCGGTCGAGGACAATCTTGTCGTGAAGGCGGCGCGCCTCCTTAAGGAAGAGTGCGGTGTCGGCGCGGGCGCGGCCCTGCGTCTTGAGAAAAACCTGCCTGTCGCGGCGGGGATCGGCGGCGGTTCCGCCGATGCGGCGGCGGCGCTGCGCGCGCTGCAAAAGCTGTGGGCGGTCGAGCTCCCGGCTGAAAGGCTTGAAGCGCTCGCCTTTCGTCTCGGCGCCGACGTGCCCGCGTGTCTTTCAGGAGCGCCGGTCGATGTGTCCGGCGCCGGCGAGACGCTGTCGCCCGGTCCTGAACTGCCGCCGCTTTGGGCATGCCTTGTCAATTCGGGAATTGAGATGCCGACTGGCCCGGTCTTTCGCGCCTACGACGCAGCGCATCCGGCGCCCGCGGTCCCCTCGGCGCCGCGCCTGCGCGACGCATCCTGTGAGGCGGTTGCGGCGCTGATGAGGGAGAGCCGGAACGATTTAGAGCGGGCGGCGTTGGAACTCGCGCCGCAAATCCGCGACATGCTCGACGCGCTAGGCCAGACGCCGGGGGTCATTGCGGCGCGCATGTCCGGCAGCGGCGCCACCTGTTTCGCGCTCTACAAGGCGCATGACGAAGCAAAGGCGGCGGCGGAAGCGATGCGCGCGCGAAGCTGGTGGGCGATGGCCTCGAAACTGATCGCTGACTAGGCTATAGGCGACGCGCAGCCCGCTGGATTCGCCCGGCGCTATGGAGATTGTTCATGTCCCCGGCTCTCGACGCGCCGCTTGTTCTGGCTATCGCAGTCATTCTCACATTGGTGACGGCGCTTTCCCTGAGCCGGCTTGTGATGAACGCCAAGCTGCTGCCCGATAAACCGAATGCGCGGTCGAGCCATGAGCAGGTGACCTCGCGGGCGGGGGGTGTCGGGATTTTCGCCGCCTGGCTCGCCGGCGCGCTCGTTCTCGCCGTCGCGGCGGGCGGCCCGGTGCTCGCCGTTTTTATTGTTAAATTATCATCGCTCGCGCTGCTCGCCTTCCTGGTGGGGCTCGCTGACGACAAATGGGCGCTGAGCCCCTTGTGGAAGTTCTCAGGCCAGCTCGCCTGCGCGTCTCTTTTCGCCTGGAGTTTCGCGCCGCTGGCGAATGCGCCGCTGCCGTTTCTCGGCGAGAGCGCGCTCGGCCCTTACGGGGTCGCCGTCACGGTCCTGTGGATTGTCGGCTTCATGAATTTCTTCAACTTCATGGACGGGCTCAACGGCATCGCGGCGGGAACGGCGTCTACGGGGCTTGTCGCGTTTGCGGTCATCGCCGGTTTTTCCGGCGCTGTCGCACCAGCCGCCGCAGCGCTCCTGCTGGCGGTCGCCTGTTTCGGATTCCTGCCGGCGAACCTCGCCAAGGGACGGCTCTTCATGGGCGACAGCGGCAGTCAGGCGATCAGCTTTATCATCGCCGCGCTCGGGATTTACGCCGCCAATGTTTCGGATGGCGCGGTCAGCGCGCTTGTCATGCCGACGATATTCCTGCCCTTTTTGTTCGACACGATCTGGACCCTCGCAGACCGCATGCGCCGCGGTCAGGCGCTTCTCGTCGGTCATCGCGAACACAACTACCAGCTCTTGAACAGGCTTGGATACTCCCATGCGAAAGTCGCCGCGCTCTATGTGGCGCTGACCGCGCTCGCTTCGACGGCGGCGATCTTGATGCTGACTTTGGCGCCGGGCGATCAGTGGATTGCGCCGGCTGTGCTGACGGCGCTGTTCCTCATCGCCGCTGTTCTCATTCACCGGCAGGCTGCGCGGGCCGGACTGTTCGCCAATAAGGAAAAAGCTTTTACGCCTCGTCAGGACGCGCGCGAGACGGACGTCGCCGCAAGCTCGGCGAGCGCCGCCGAATAAGCGTTTTCCGGCGTTTTCAAAAGATCGGCGAGCGCGCGCTCGGCGTAGCGCCGCGCGCAGGATAGCGTATCGGCGACGGCGTCATCCCGGCGCATCAGTTCATGGGCGCGTTCGAAATCGCCGTCGTTCTGGCGGCCTTCGGAAATGACGCGCCGCCAGAAGGATTTCTCTTCGGGCTTGGCGCGGGCGACGGCGTAAACCACCGGAAGCGTCATCTTGCCCTCGCGGAAATCGTCTCCGACGCTCTTGCCGAGTTCGGCTTCAAAGCCCGCATAGTCGAGCGCGTCATCGATTAGCTGGTAGGCGACGCCGAGATGATAACCGTAACGGCGCAGCGCGTTGACCTGCGTTTCGTCGCCGTCCGCGATCAGCGCGCCGGATTGCGATGCGGCTGCGAACAGCGCGGCGGTCTTCGCCTCGACGACCGCGAGATACATGTCGAAGGTCGTGTCGATGTTTTTCTGGGTCGCGAGCTGAAGCACTTCGCCCTCGGCGATAACGCCCGATGCGCGCGAGAGCACCTTCAGTACGTCGAGATTTTTCGCGGCGACCATCAGCTCGAAAGCGCGGGAGAAAATGTAATCGCCGACAAGGACGCTTTCCTTGTTGCCCCATATCGTGTTCGCGGTCTCGGCGCCGCGCCGAAGCGCCGAGTCGTCGACGACATCGTCATGGAGCAGGGTTGCGCCGTGAATGAGTTCGACGGCGGCGGCGAGCTTGACGTGATCGTCGCCGTCAAAATCGAGCAACCGCGCCGCGGCCAGCGTCAGCATCGGCCGGATGCGTTTGCCGCCTGAATTGATGAGATGGCCGGCGAGATCCGGAATGAGGTGGACCTCGGAGTCCATCCGGGCGAGAATCTGGGCGTTAACCGCCTCGAGATCGCCCGCCAGCAGGTCGCGCATGGCCGCGACTGCTTCAGGAAACCCCTTCGCGCCGCTCAACCCGGCGTCTTGTTCGGCGATGGCTGTCAGCGTCGGAGACAATGCGTCCTCTGGCCCAAAACGTCGGCGCAGATTGGGGGCTGGGCGCGCGCCGGTCAAGCGGGACGGGCCCTTCGCCGGGGCGGCTTTTTGGCGCTGAATGTCTGTTCTGCAATTGAAGCGGGCGCGCTGGCGGCCTATTTCATGGCGATGCCAGAAGAAACATCGATTATACAGAAAATATGGCGCGCGCTGCCCTTTGTCGGCGGCGGCGAGCTGGTCGTCACCGTGGTTGAGCTCAATGGGGTGATCGGCGGCGGCGGTCCCGGTCGCAAGGGGCTCACGCTGCAGCGTCTTGAAAAATCCATCGAGGCCGCGTTCAAACCGTCGAAGCTGTCCGCTGTGGCGCTGGCGATCAATTCGCCCGGCGGTTCGCCGGTGCAGTCGCGGTTGATCTTCAACATGATCCGCAGGCTGGCGCGCGAAAAGGATATTCCCGTCATTGCATTTATCGAGGATGTAGGCGCGTCTGGCGGCTACATTCTGGCGGCGGCGGGCGATGAGATCTACGCCGATGAAAGTTCGATCGTCGGATCGATCGGGGTGATATCCGGCGGTTTCGGTTTTACCGAGGCGATCGCGCGGCTTGGCGTTGAGCGGCGCGTACATACCGCCGGCGAGAACAAGTCAACGCTTGATCCGTTCAGGCCGGAAGACCCGGAAGACGTCGCGCGGCTGAAATCCATTCTCGACGAACTCCATCGGCAATTTATCGATCTCGTTAAGGAACGCCGTCCGGGCAAGCTCGCCGACGACGAGGCGCTCTTTTCCGGCGCGTTCTGGGCGGCGACCAAAGCCAAGGAGCTGGGGCTTATCGACGGAACCGCTCATCTCGGCGATTTTTTGCGCGCACGCTATGGAAAAGATGTTAGGATCAAACGGATTTCGCCGGAAACCGGATCGCTGTTGAAAAAGCTGCTTTCCGGGAGCGAAACGGCAGCAGGCGACGGATTCGGCAGCGGGCTGTCGTTAATTGATCCGGACAGGCTGCTCGAAGCCGTCGAACGCCGCGCTCTGTGGTCGCGGTTCGGCCTTTAGGCGGCGAGCATTGTGCGGCGAGAATTGTAACGGAGGTGATGGTTCGATGGGCGCAGTAACGACATTAGCCGTAACGCTCGCCGCTGCGGTCGGCGCGGTCGGGGTCTATCGTTTCATCGAACGGCAGAAACGCGAGTTCGGGGAAATTTTTTCGGGCCGCAGCGCTGACGCCGGTGGCGAGAAGGTCATCGATTACGAACGCGATCCGGAGAGCGGCGTTTACCGGCCGAAACATTAGGCTTCTTTCAAAAAACTCACGACAACGCGGCGTTGATGGCCGGCGCGGCGATGTTCGAAAACATAAATTCCCTGCCAGATCCCGAGCATCAACGCGCCATTCGCCACCGGAATTGCAAGCGACGTTGCGGTGAGCGCGGTTTTGATGTGCGCCGGCATGTCGTCAGGACCTTCAGCTGAGTGCGCATAGTCGCCGCCTTCCGGCGCCAGCCGGTCGAAATGATCAATGAGGTCGCGCCGGACATCGGGATCAGCGTTTTCCTGCACGATGAGCGATGCTGACGTATGCTGAATAAAAAGCTGGACGACGCCGTTTTGCAGATGCGAAGCGGCGAGCGCCTCTTTGACGGCGTTCGTGATGTCAGTGAGGCTTTTGCCTCGCGTCGCTACCGTGATGATGCTGGGCATGACGTGAAAACTCCTTTATGGCCCGTGGGTTTCATGGTTAACGGACGACCGTCCGCGCCGCCGGTGGAAATATGATATGAAACGGCGCTGTATGAAATGACGCCGGTTTTGGGAGACGGAGTGGAGAAAATCGCGTTCATCGATCTCGAAGCCTCCGGTCTCGGCCCGGCTTCCTGGCCGATCGAGGTCGGCTGGTGCTTTGAACGCGGCAAGCCCCAGGCGCATCTCATTCGGCCGGCTGAGGACTGGAAAGCAGAAGCCTGGGACAAGGGGGCTGAGGCCTTGCACGGCATTCCGATCGACAAGCTGAGAAAATCCGGGCGGACGCCGGAAGACGTTTGCGAGGGGCTGAATCGCGCGCTGGCGGGCGTCAGCGTCTATTCTGATGCGCCGGATTGGGACGGCTTCTGGCTTTATCGCCTCTATAAGGCGGCGGGCGTCAAACAGGTGTTCGCACTGAACGACTTTGGGGCGATTTTCGCGGGGGCGGCGCCGGCGGACAAGGAAGCGGCGATCGCCGAAGCGGCGCGCACGACGCCGCACCGTCATCGCGCTTGCGAGGATGTCCTGCATATGCGCGAAGTTTACAGGCTTTTAAAAAACCGCTGCTGATGAGGTTTGAACTTTCGCCGGGGCTTTGTCAGGAACGGCGCGCCTCTTATCTTGCGAAAGCCTTGTCGACATGACCGCCGAGCCAGACCCCATCCGATTTACTGTCAGCCTTGATGACGGCACTCTCGCCGGTCTCCGCTGGAAAAATGATCAGGCGCCGCCATTGCTGTTTTGTCATGCGACCGGTTTTTGCGCGTCGGCGTACAAACAAATGCTGTCGCGCCTCGCTGCGAATTTCGATGTTTACGCACTCGACATGCGCGGCCATGGCCGAACGACATTGCCGGCCGATGCGCGGTCATTGCGTTCCTGGCGGCTTTATGCGGCCGACATCGCCCGCTTTCTCGATCTCAAGAGCGAAAGCGGCTGGACACTGGCCGGGCATTCCATGGGCGGCGTTACAGCGACCCTGGCGGCGCAAAACCGAAAGGATGTGGCCGCCTTGCGTCTGATCGAGCCGGTCGTCATGCCGGCGCTTTATACGATGGCGGCCCATAGCCCGGTCTGGCCGCTGATCGCCGGGCGCTTGCCGATTGTGCGGCAGGCGGCCCGTCGCCGCAGCCGTTGGCCCGCCCGCGAGGACGCGCTCGCCGCCTATGGGCGCAAAGGCCTGTTTCGAGGCTGGGCTGAGGGCGTTCTGGCCGATTACCTTGAGGACGGCCTGACGAAAGACAACGAGGGCGTGCGTCTTTCCTGCGCGCCGCAATGGGAGGCTGCGACTTTCGCGGCTCAGGCGAACGATTTCTGGGGGGCGGTGCGGGGCGCGCCTGCGCCGGTCGCCGCGCTCGCCGCCGCCGATCCCGGATCGACCTTTCCGCCTTACGCCCGGCGGCGGCTCGCCCGCGCCGGCTTTCGCATTGAAGAAGCGCCGGGCGTATCGCACCTCATTCCCATGGAACGTCCGGATATCGCGGCGCAATTCGTCGCAGAGGCGTGATCTAGGGGCAAAAAAACCCGGTTCCGCTAGAGAAAGCTTGGACCTCGTCGGGCTTTTTGCTAAGCGTGCCCGCGACTGGGCCCGGGCGGGCTGCCAGGCGCGGGGGCCGCGCCGCAAATTCGAGTAAAGAAAGGCCAATCATGAGTGAGACTCAACCGCAGCTCACCGGAAAAATGTTCCTGTTCAAAGAGCCGGAACTTCTGAGCGTCGAGCAGCATGGGAGCATTGGATTTAACCCTCCCGAGGAACGTTTCGGTTTCTGCAAAAAGATCCGCGGCTTCCCCATCAACGCCAATGAAGTTGCGCCGGCGATGAAGCATTATCCGGTGTTTGTCGTGAACTACGACATGCCGATGTTGCTTGCCGCAACAGGCGTGATCGATGACGAAAACCTGTTCGTCGACGAAAAGGGCGCTTGGGAGCCGAAGACATATGTTCCCGCTTATGTGCGTCGTTACCCGTTCGGCATTGCGTCAGATAGCGACAGCGACCGTTTCGCGATCGTCATCGACCGCGCCTTTGATGGGCTCGGCGAGGGTGGCGAGATTCCCTTGTTCGAAAATGGCGAACCTTCGGAAAATACAAAGAAGGCGATCGACTTCTGTCAGGGATATGAGCGCGATCGTTTCATGACGAAACAGTTTTGCGAAAAGCTGAAAGAACTTGAGCTGCTGGAAGGGCAGAAAGCGAACTTCACAGCTGAGGGATCGTCGGAAGAACATTCTTTTGCTGAGTATATTGGCGTGAGCGAACAAGCGGTCAAGAAATTGACCGGTGATCAGCTTGCAGAGCTTCGCGACAATGGCATGCTGCCGATCGTATACGCCATGCTGATGTCGCTTGGAAATTGGCCGCTGCTCCTGCAGCGCCGGGCGGAACGCCATAAACTCAATGGCGTCGATGTGCTGAACCCGATCTCTTGATCGAGTCGCCGCCGCTAAACAGAAGCCGGGAGCATCGCGCGTCCCGGCTTTCTTTTTTGCTCACATTCTCATGACTGGCGCAGTCTCGCGGCGGAAAGCCATTGGCGAGCGTTGCGCGTCCGGTTAATTAGGACTTCATGATTTCTCGCAGTGTTTTTCGATGGCTGGTTATCGCGCCGCTCGTGTTGTCGGCCGCTTTTGCGGCTTATGCAGATGACGGGGCCGAGGACAGGATCGATACGGAATATACGAGCACTGAAATCATCAGCGAAACGAGTGGTTTTGCGCCGGGCGAGACGGTGTGGTTTGCCGTTCGCCAGACTGTCCTTCCTCGCTGGCATGTTTTCTGGACCAATCCCGGCGACGCCGGACTGCCGATGGAGCTGACCTGGGCGTTGCCGGACGGATTTGAAGCTGGAGAGCTGCGCCGCCCCGCACCCGAATTCATACCGGTTGGTCCGCTCGCCAGTTACGCTCACACTGGCGCGCCGGTGTTTCTTGTGCCGGTGACGGCGCCGTCCGATGTGCGGCCCGGCGATGTCGTCGAGGTTGACGTCGCCGCCTTCTGGCAAGTTTGCGAAGACATTTGCGTACCGGAAGAGGCGCGGTTTGAGTTCTCAATGCCGGTATTGGCGGCCGCCGAACCGCGCATGGAAAGACAAGCGCTTTTTGCGCAGGCGCGGGACGGATTGCCGAAAGCATATGCAGGTTCCGCCCATCTCAAGCGTGTGGGGGAAAACTACCTGATCACTCTCGAGGGCTGGGCTGAGAAGAACATTCGGCACGCGTTTTTCTTTTCAGCGCTCGAAGGCTTCACCGCGCCGGCGGCGGCGCAAAAAACGAAGCTTGCGCGCGACACGCTTCAGGTGCGGGTTAAGCCGGGCTGGGTCGCCTCCCTTGAAGACGGGACCGTCACCGGCGTTCTCACTTATGAAACCGCCGCCGGTGAAAAAAAGGCTTACGCCATAACGGCGGCTGTCGAGGGATCGCTGGCGCCCTCTGCTGCGTTACCTGGCGCAAATAACGCCGGCATTCTGCTGCTTTTTGCATTTCTCGGCGGACTTGTTCTCAACGCCATGCCATGCGTTTTTCCAATCATCTTCGTCAAAGCCGCAACATTCATGCAATCGGCGCATGAGGACCGGGCGGTGATGCGCGCGCATGGTGGTTTTTACACGCTTGGCGTGCTTGCAACTTTCGCCGTGATGGGCGGCGCGCTGCTGGCGCTGCGGGCCGGCGGAGAGCAGCTCGGCTGGGGCTTTCATTTGCAGTCGCCCTGGGTGACGGCGCTTTCCGCCTATGCGCTGTTGCTGGTGGGGCTCAATCTTGCGGGTCTTTATACGGTTGGCGAAAATCTGGCCGGCGCCGGGGACCGCCTGACCAAGGCGGGCGGCGCTGCGGGCGCCTTTTTTACCGGTGCGCTTGCGGTGGTGGTCGCCGCGCCGTGCATCGGTCCTCTTCTGAGCGCGCCTATGGGGGCGGCGCTGGCGCAGCCGCCGTTTATCGGTATGCTGATCTTCCTGGCCATGGGGTTTGGCCTCGCCGCGCCTTACCTCGCCCTGACTTTTGTGCCGCGCCTCGGGCGGCTCCTGCCGAAGCCGGGTCCGTGGATGGCGGTGTTCAAACAGGCGCTGGCCTTTCCTGTATTCGCCGCCGCCGCCTATTTTCTCTGGGTCTTTATTCGCCAGACCGACGGCGTTTCCGTCGCCGCCATACTGGCGGGCGCGGTTTTGCTTTCCTTCTCCGCGTGGGCCTTTGAAAACAGCAAGGGCGATGGTCGACGCTCGCTCGCCTTGCGTATTATCTCTGCGCTGGCGGCTGTTCTCGCCCTGGCGCCCCTTACTCGGATCGAGGCGCGGGCGGCGTCTCCGGAGGGCAGGGCGTATGGATCGCTCTTGACCGAACCTTATGATCCTGCCGCCCTCGCAGCTTACCGCGCGGCGGGGACGCCGGTGTTTGTCGATTTCACGGCGGACTGGTGCGTAACCTGCCAGTTCAACAAATTAACCGTCCTCAATGCGCCGTCAGTCGCCAAGGCTTTCCGCAAGAGCGGGACCGTTCTGATGGTTGCAGACTGGACAGTGCGCGATCCTGAGATCACGGCGGCGTTGCGCGCCTTCGGTGCGAGCGGGGTGCCGCTTTATGTCTTTTATCCGCCGGAAGGCGATGCGGTGATCCTGCCGCAGATGCTTTCGCAGAAAGCGGTTACTCGTGCTCTCGGCGCGCGTTGAGCGGATTTAGTGGAGGTCGGAGGTGTTGGCGGGCGCCATGACGACCTGCGCCGCCGTCGCTTCGGTCACATGCTGGTGTTCCAGCGCTTTCGCGCCGAAAATGATCGATACCGCGGCGATGGCGGCAAGGCTTGTGAGGGCGCGGGCGGTGAGATTTTCAGCGATAATGGGCGTTTTCATGCAGGTCTTCTAGCCGGACATCGTTAAAACGCGTTGAGGAAGTCTGTTAAAATTCCTATCAAGTCCCCGGCGGCGGAAAGGGTCCTTATGAGCGAAATTGCGTCGAGCCAGGAATGGAAAGCGCTTGAAGAAAGCGCCGCCGAACTCGAAGGCGTTTCCGTGCGGTCGCTTTTTGACGAAGATCCGGCGCGGTTCGGGCGTTACTCGATCGAGGCGGCGGGGCTGTTTCTTGATTTCTCCAAGAACAAGATCACCGATGACGTGCTCGCCCGCCTTCTTGCGCTGTCGAAAAAGGCTGACGTCGAAGGCGCCCGCAAGCGCATGTTCGCCGGAGAGCCGGTCAATGTCACGGAGGCTCGTGCGGTGCTGCATCCTGCGCTGCGCGACTTCGCGGCCCGCACCTATCATGTGGGCGGGGAAGACGTTTCGCGGCTGGTGCGCGCCGAGCGGGATGCGCTGGCGGCGTTTTGCGCAAGTGTTCATTCGGGCGAGTGCCGGGGCTACTCAGGCAAGCCGCTCGACACCATCGTCAATATTGGCATCGGGGGCTCAGATCTCGGTCCGCAAATGGTTGTCGAAGCGTTAAGGCCTTACTGGATCGACGGGCGTCACGCTTATTTCGTTTCCAATATCGATGGTCAGCACCTCGCCGATACGCTTGAAAAACTCGATCCCGAACGCACGCTTTTCATCATCGCGTCGAAAACCTTCACGACTGATGAGACGCTTACCAATGCGATGAGCGCCAAGTCCTGGTTTCTGGCGAATGGCGGAAGCGAGGCCGCCATCGCAAAGCACTTCGTGGCGCTCTCGACAAATGAGCGCGCCGTTACGGCATTCGGCATCGATCCCAGGAACATGTTTCGCTTCTGGGACTGGGTCGGCGGGCGCTATTCCTTGTGGTCGTCTATCGGCCTTTCGATTGCGCTGCAGACAGGTTTCGATCATTTCGAAAGGCTGCTCCGCGGCGCTCACGCGATGGATGAACATTTCCGCGCCGCGCCTTTGCGGGAAAATATGCCCGTCATGCTGGCGCTCACAGGCGTCTGGAACCGTAATTTTCTGGGCGCCGCGGCTCATGCGATTTTACCCTATGATCAGCATCTTCATCGCCTGCCTGCCTATCTCCAGCAGGCCGACATGGAATCGAACGGCAAGCGCACGGGGGTCGACGGCGCGCCGGTTGGCGCCGCAACCGGACCGGTCATCTTCGGCGAGCCCGGGACGAACGGTCAGCATGCGTTTTACCAACTCCTTCATCAGGGAACCGATCTCATTTCCGCGGATTTCATCGCCCCGGCGGTGAGCCAGTCGGAAATGGCGCCGCACCACGAAAAGCTGCTGGCGAATTTTCTCGCCCAGACCGAAGCGTTGATGCGTGGCCGTACGGAAAAGGAGGCGAGCGACGAACTCGCCCGCGAAGGCCGCCCGGAAGCCGAGATCAGCCGCCTCGCGCCGCACAAGGTTTTTCCAGGCGACCGGCCGAGCAATTCCATTCTCATGGAGAAATTGACGCCGGAAACCCTCGGCGCGCTGATCGCGCTTTATGAACACAAGATTTTCTGTCAGGGCGTAATCTGGGGAATCAATTCATTCGACCAATGGGGCGTCGAACTCGGCAAGGCGCTGGCGAAATCGATCCTGCCGGAGCTGGCGTCGCTCGGCGAAGAGAAACCGCCGGCGACAGCACATGACGCCTCGACCAACGGGCTGATCAATCGCATCAACGCGGCCCGTTCGGGCGCGGCAGGCAAACACTCAGCCGGGAGGAAATGATGAGAGCTGCTGTTGTGGGCGCTTTGTGCGCCGCCGCGATATTGCTTCTCGCGCCGGCCCGCGCTGAGGATGCGCTCTATGCGAAGATTGAGACAACGATGGGAGACATCGTCGTCGAGCTTTATCCTGACAAGGCGCCGGAGAGCGTCGCCAATTTTCTCGAATATGCGCGGTCAGGACAATATGATCGTACGCTGATCCATCGGGTGGTGACCGGACGCATTATCCAGGGCGGCGGCTATTCTCCCTATTTTACGGAGCGCGTGTTGCGCGATCCGATCCCTTATGAGGGCGGTAACGGGCTTGTGAACAAACGCGGCGCTATCGCTATGGCGCGCGGCGACGATCCCGACGGCGCACAGGCGCAATGGTTCATCAACCTCGCTGACAACGAGGATCTCGATCATCGTCAGGGGGCGTATGGCCCGATATACGGATATGCCGTGTTTGGTCAGGTTATTGACGGCATGGCGGCTGTCGACGCCATCGGCTCGGTGGCTACGGGGCCCGGCGGACAGTTTGACGCTGAAGTTCCTCTCGAACCCGTGATCATCATGCGGATTGACCCGATTTCCTGGCCGCAGTCAGACTAGAAAAAACTGGAAAAAAGTTCTAGGAAGCGAAAAAAGAGGGGCGTTCGCATGTCAGTAAGAATTACACTCGCTTTAGCTGCGTTTTTTGCATTGTTTTCGCCGGCCTTCGCTCAGGAAAGCGACGGGCCGCAAACAGGGCAGTACACGGAAATACGAACTGTCGCGTCGGTTATCGGCGAAACGCAAGCTGCGGCTTTCGGCGAAGCCATCAAGGCTGATCATGATATCGAGTTCGATGTTTACGTGCCGCCGTCCTATGACCCGTCAGCGCCCGCCGGGATATTCGTCTTTATCAGCCCGTCGGTAATGGGTGAGATTCCCGACGACTGGAAAGTCGTCATGGATAACCGGAACCTCATTTGGGTGAGCGTCAACAAGTCCGGCAACAAGGTTCCCGCACTCCGCCGTATGGCTGAGGCCGCGATCTCGCCAAGTTTTATCGCACAAAAATACCGGGTCGACCCGACCAGAATATATGTATCGGGCTTTTCCGGCGGCGGCCGCGTAGCCAGCCAAGTGGCCACGGTTTACCCCGACCTTTTCAATGGCGCCCTGTTTATGTGCGGGGTTGATCCGTGGGAGCCCAATCCGCCAGCGATGATCGACACAATCAAGAACAACCGCTTTGTCTTTTTGACCGGGTCGGAAGACTTCAACAGGCGTATGACGCTTAAAGCGTATGGCCTGTACAAAGACGCGGGCGTTGAACAAATCAAGCTGATGGTGGTAACGGCGATGCGTCACCGGCCGCCTGGAACGAGCAAATTCGAAGAAGCGGTCGAATTTCTGGATGGCGTCGCCGAGTAACCGTTAGGTTGAGCGCGCTTAGGGGGCGTTCTTTTTCATCGCCTCCAGCGCCATCCTGTCGATTTCAAATTCCTGCTGAATGGTGATGGTCTCTCCAGCAAGCAGGGCGCCTGTCTCGTTTTCGCCAAGCGCGCGGGAGAAGATCGTCCGCTCCCCCGGATCGAGCGTGTCGATGATCTCTCCGGTCAATGCGATTTCAAGGGTTGCGAGAAAACGAGGCGCCGGCTCGCCGTCGCTGTCGGTGAGCGCGAGCACAAAAGCGACCTCGTTGTCTCCTTCACGCACGAACTGGTTGAGCGGGATTGAAGCGGTCATGGCCCCGCTGTCGCTCGAGGCGAAGTCGTTGTGCTTGCCATTAATCGAGGTTTGAACGCTGACGTCGGTCGTCGACACCGAGAGCGTCAGATACATATCCCGCGGGACTGGGCCTCCCTGGACGCCGCATCCGAGAAGGCTCAGGAACGATCCGGCAAGGAACCATCTGGGTACAGGCATGGCGATCTCCCTTCGCGCGCTTGCGCCTTGCATTGAACGCCGCGTTTCACGCCGGGTCAATCTTGGGGCGGCGGCTTTGGTTGCGGCGGACCGGGGCTTGCGCTATCCCGCGCACCTTGAAGGACGAGTCTGATGGCTAAAAAACAAAAGACATTCCGGCCCAAAGCGCGGGTCCCGAGGGGCTTTCGCGACCGTCTCGGCGCGGAAATCGCCGCCGAGCGCGAGATGCTGGCGCGCATCAGCGCCGTCTATGAGGCCTATGGATTCGATCCGCTGGAGACCCCGGCCTTTGAATACACAGACGCGCTCGGCAAATTCCTGCCGGATGTCGACCGGCCGAACGCCGGCGTTTTCTCGCTGCAGGACGATGACGAGCAATGGATGAGCCTGCGCTATGATTTGACAGCGCCGCTCGCCCGCTTCGTCGCGGAGAATTTCGACGCGCTGCCCAAACCGTTCCGGCGCTATCAGGTGGGGCCCGTCTGGCGCAACGAAAAGCCCGGACCGGGCCGTTACCGTCAGTTCACCCAATGCGACGCCGATACAGTCGGCGCGCCCGCGCCTTACGCCGATGCGGAGATGTGCGCGCTGTTTGCGGAAGTGATCGAGGCGGCGGGGATCGCCCGCGGCGATTTTGTCATCCGGGTTAGTAACCGGAAGATCGTCGACGGATTATTCGAGAAGATCGGTCTTGCGGGCGAAGCGGATGCGGAAACGCGTCTCACCGTGATGCGCTCCATGGACAAGTTCGACAAGTTCGGCGCCGAGGGCGTGGGGCTGCTGCTCGGGCCCGGCCGCAAGGATGAGTCCGGCGACTTTACAGACGGCGCGGGGCTCGACGACGCCAAGATCGCGGCGGTGATTTCGTTTCTGCAGTCGGGCGCGGGCGAGGGCGATTCCCTTGAAAAGATGAGCGCGCTGCTCGGCGAAACAAAAACCGGCGGCGAGGGGCTCGCCGAACTCGCCGGCATCAAGGCGTCGATTCCGGACTTCGATCAGCGCCCGATTGTCTTCGACTGTTCGATCATTCGCGGCCTTGAATATTACACCGGCCCCGTCTTCGAGGCCGACCTCGCCTTTGCGACAGAAGACGAAAAGGGCAGGCCGGTGCAGATCGGCTCAGTCGGCGGCGGCGGGCGTTATGACGGGCTGGTCAAACGCTTCAAGGGCGTCGAGGTTCCGGCCGTCGGCATATCGGTCGGCGTTTCGCGGTTGCTGGCGGCGCTGGCGCTGCAGCAGAAAACCGGCGCCGGTATGCAGGGGCCGGTTATCGTGCTGGCGCTCGAGAAGGACCAGATGGCGTCCTACCAGCAAATGGCGACGGACCTTCGCAATGCGGGCCTGCGCGCAGAGGTCTATCTCGGCGGCTCGAATTTCGGGAAGCAGCTCAAATACGCCGACAAGCGCGCCGCGCCGGTCGCCGTCATTCAAGGCGAGGACGAGCGCCTCAAGAACGAGGTGACGATCAAGGATCTCATTCTCGGCGCGGAGCTGTCGAAAGACATCGAAGACAACAAGGAATGGCGCGAGGAACAGCCCGCGCAGTTCACCGTGCAGCGAAGCGAGTTCGTCGACGCGGTGAAGAAGACGCTGGCAAGGCGGCGATAGGTTTACGCAAGCAACGCCAGCACGCCGGAAATCGTCAGAACGGACAGCATCGTCGTGAGGCTTACCGCAGCGGCGACCTCGCTTTTCGCGGTGTCGTACTGGCTCGCCATGACGAAGGAGCCGACAGCGCACGGCGTGAATACGAAAAGCGCCAGCGCGCCGAGATAATGCGGGTCAGTCACGTCGAGGAAATACGCGGCCGAGAGCGCGACCGCCGGCAGGAACGCCATCTTCATGAATGCAATCAGCGAGACCCGGCCGGCGACGGAACGGAGCGCAGGGAACTGGTGAGTCGCCAGGAAAAGACCGATCGAGAACAGCGCCGTAGGCCCGGCGGCGCGGCCGAGCAGGGAGAAAAACGTTTCAACCGGTCCGCCATAGGGAAGGGCTGAAGCCGAATAGACGAACCCTGCGGCCATGCCGATCACTAGCGGGTTGCGCGCCGCGCCGGCGAAATAGCCTGCGATGCGGGTCGGCCAATGACCGTCCTCGCGGCGCGGGGCCATCAGGGCGGCGCCGATTGCAATCACGAAAATCCCTTCAATCAGCATCAGGACGATGAACGGCCGCGCCCAGCCTTCGATCGAAAGCGCGATTGGGAGACCGAGAAACACCGCATTGCCGAGAGTCGATGCGAGGGCGTGCGCGCCTGCTTCCCTTTTCGTCAGGGGAAAGAGTATTTGCGAACAGAGATAGCCGGCGCCAAGCGCGGCGGCGGCGGCGATCCCGTATGAAGCGGCGAGCGCTACGTCTTCCCTGCCGGGCGGCGGCGTCGACGCGGCGAGATTGAAGAGCGCCGCCGGCATCGCGAAACGGAAAACGAATTTGTTGAGCGCCTGGGAATCGCCCGCGTCGAGAAAGCTGAAGCGGCCGGCGGCGAAACCGGCGGCGATAATCCCGAAAACGGGGAGAGCGACAGCGATGACGGGGTTCATGAGACGGCGGCGGGCTTTCCAACAATCGCCGCCTGTCCTCGGTCGGTTGCGCGCGAAGGTCAAGGCGGCGCGCCGGCCAAGGGGAAATGCGCCGGACGGGTGACGTGCCTGATCTCCCGGGGGCTGGGGGCGATGGTTAAAACCGGAAACTCCGGCCGCATCGCCCGTCCGACGGGGTCAGGATGAGCGCCGATTGGGGCGCAGACAGGGATCAATTATGGCTTTTTTGAGAATGAAACTCCCGCGCGGGTTGTGGAAAAATTACCCTTAGCGCTTGCCGTTTCGCCCGAGCCGGTCGAAAATAACCCCAATGCGTTCGTTCACTCCAGCTCCAGCGCCGCGTCCGCGCGCCGCCCCGGTTGCTTTCAGCCGTTCAGAGCTCACCCGCATTCTCGGCGTTTACGGACAGTTCGTCGCCGCCGGCGACTGGCGCGATTACGCCATTGATTGTCTTGATGATGCGGCGGTGTTCTCGATCTTCCGCAAGGCGTCGGAGATGCCCCTTTACCGCATCGAAAAACGCCCGAAGCTGGCGAAGAAGCAGGGCGCCTTTGTGATCGTTTCGATGACCGGCGCGATCCTCAAACGCGGCCACGACCTCGGACAGGTCTTGCGCTATTTCGACCGGCGTAAACTGCGGTTGGCGACCTAGGGCAATCTCATATTTGAGCGTACGTCGTTGGCGCACGCCTCGAACGTTTCCACGAACACATGACGCTGCGCGTGACTGCCGCCGATCTTGTGCAGTTCGGGAAGAATGGGTTGCAGCGCATTCGCCGCATCCGCGCGCCGGCCTGACAAAAACGCGGCGATCGCCTCGGCGGCGGGAACCGTAATATCGCCCCAGACATGAGCCTTTTCGCCGGTCAGCGTTTCGGCGTGTTTGCGCATGGATGCGAGGAACGCGCCCGCTTCGCCGTCTTCCCCGGCGCGGGCCAGCGCGTACATGTAATGAAGGTCATGGAACGGGAAGAGATGTTCGCCGGCGCGGCGGCGCGCTTCGCCGACCACCGGCGCCCAGCGCGCGCCGACATCAACGCCCTTGAGCTCGAGCCGCCACAACATTGAAACGGCGCCGATCTGCTCCTGCGGAAATTCCGGCCAGGCGCCCCAGAGATGCTTGTCGAAAATCTCGAGCGTTTCCGCTTCGCGCCCGAGCGCCAGATGAAACAGCGCCGCGTGCCACCAGTTATGGTCGCGGATGAAGACGCCTTTCTTCTCCCATGTGTGAGCGCAATGTTCCATCCACCGCGCGCCTTCACGGGCGCGGCCTTCGGTTTCGAGAACATGGGCGACGGCGTGATGCGCCCAGGCGTCGTCAATGGCGATTTCAGCGGCGCGCATGCCTTCGTCTTCGGCTTCTTCGAGACGGTGGTTCTGTTCAAGCGCGAAAGCGATCATACCGTGGGCGTAAGGCGCGTTCTCATGGACGACGCTCGCGCGCTGGCCGAGGCGCAAGAGCGCCGGCTGGTCGCCGAGATTGAAGGCGTGATACTGGCCCCATTTGACGGCGCAAAGGTCTGCGGGCCAGCGCACGGTGAGCTCATCGAGGACGGTCATGGCGCGGTGAAAATCCTTCGCCGACCAGGCCTCGACGGCGGCGCAGAAAAGCCGCTCGCGTTCATTGCCGGACGGTTCGGCGGCGCGCATTTTTTCAAGATAGGGTCCTGCATACGCCCACCCTTCCGCCCCTTCAAAGGCGAGATGCAGGGCGGCGGCGTGCGCGTTCAGCAACGGCGCGCCGGGATTGGCGTCGGCGACGGCGAACAGGGCGCGCAGGTTCGCCCCGTAGCTCAGGAACTCGTTGACATAATCATCATAACCGGCGGCGGCGGCCGCATCGGCGCCGGACACGGCCAAATCGAACTGGTCTCTTGCTGTCATGGGCGGGACTTTAGGCGCGGGCGCAGACGGGGGCAAATCGAAATCGATGCGCCAATGGTCACGCTTCGGTCAGATAGAAAAAACCCCCGCCGGATGGCGGGGGTTCGTTCAAGACGGTTAGCGCTGCATCTAGTCGCGCATGATCCCGAGAATATTCAGGATGTGCACGAACAGCGTGACGAAGGAGCCGTAAAGCGCGAAGGCGCCGAAGATCGCGGCGCGTTCATTCATCGCGCTGCCTTCGCGATAGAACGACTTGATCATCTGCGTTTCATAGGCGGTGATGCCGGAGAAGATGAGGACGACGCCGCAAGAAGTCAGCAGGCTCATCATCGTGCTCTGGAAGATGATGGCGTTGACGACAATTGCAATCAGCAAGCCGATACAGGCCATGAACAGGAAGCTTCCCCAGCCGGAGAGATCCTTCTTCGTGGTGTAGCCGTAAAGACTCATGGCGCCGAACACCGACGCCGTGATGAAGAAGGCGCGATAAATATCCTGCGCGGCGCCGGCCTGCTGGAAGGCGTAAAGCATCGGCGCGATCAGCACGCCCCAAAGCGCGGCGTAAAGCCAGAACATGCCGTGCGCCATGATTTTGGAACCGGAGAACATCACGCGCGGCGCAAACCAGCCAAGCCCGAGGATGCCGATGAACGCCACCCATTTGAGCGGCGTTGCGGCGATCTGATAGACCAGCGCCGGGTTGCCGGCCATGAGCATGGAAATCAGGCCCGTGCCGGCGACAGCGAGGGCCATGTAGTTGTAAACGCCGAGCATGTATTGGCGCAGTCCCTGGTCGATCGCGACGCCGGCGCGATCAGCGGTGCTGCCATATTGAATGCGGGGGTCGTTCATAAGGGTCGGTCCTTTCCGTTTCCCGTTCCGGGGTGTTCAAAGCCCCGTTAAATTACGGGACGTAATATCGTGGGCTCCTTCACGCCAATCAAGGGGCCGCCGGCCGAAATCGGCGCTTTTCGGCGACCCGCAGGCCTTGCTTAATCCTATGGAAATCATGAATTTTTTTGGCGCCGCAACAAAGCTCAGCCGGCGAGAACGAAACGTGCGGCGAAAAACCCGTCCATGCCGCCCTGCGCGCCCAGCATGGAGGGAAGGGTTCTCAAATCGCCCTTGCGGCTCACGGCGTCGGCGCGCCCGTCGATTTCCTCCGGTTCGACCGGCTTGCGGGAGAGGTTTTGATGCCGCGCCAGTGCAGCCTCCGCCTGCTTTTCGGCTTCTTCCGCCTGCAGGGAGCAGACACAGTAAACGAGGACGCCGCCGGGTTTGAGAAAGTCGAGCGCATGGGCGATCATTCTCGCCTGCAGCGACGCAAGCGCAGCGATATCGGTTTCGGTCTTCGTCCAGGGGATGTCCGGATGGCGGCGAATGGTGCCGGTCGCCGAACAGGGCGCGTCGAGAAGAATGGCGTCGGCCTTTTCATTCGGCCGCCATTTCAGCATGTCTTCCGCGACGATGGCGGCGCTGAGCCCGGTGCGCGCAAGGTTTTCCGAAACCCGCTCAAGCCGAGGCGGTGAGATATCAACCGCGACCACATTTGCGCCCGCGGCGGCGAGCTGGAGCGTCTTGCCGCCGGGCGCGGCGCACAGATCGAACACCCGCTTGCCCATGACGTCGCCCAGCAGTTTCGCCGGCAGGCTTGCGGCGACGTCCTGCACCCACCATGCGCCCTCGCCATAGCCCTCAAGGGCGCGGACGTCGTGAACGCCGGTAAGGCGCAGGCTTCCGCCTGGCAACAGTTCCGCGCCGAGCCGCCCGGCCCAGCGTTCGGCTTCCGCCGGATCTTTCAGGGTGAGATCGAGCGGCGGTTCCGTGCGATGCGCTTCGGCGATCTTTCGGACCGCCTGCGGGCCGTATGCGCGTTCCCAGGCGCGCCACAGCCAGGCGGGCGTGTCGGTGCGGGCGGGCAGTTTTTCGAGCGCCTCCGGCCCGGCCTTGGCGATTTTACGGGCGACTGCGTTGACGAGCTTTGCATAACCGGCGGTCTCGCGTCGCTCGCCCGCAAGCGTCACGGCGGTCGAGACCGCGGCGTGGTCAGGGGTGCGGAGAATGAGCGTCTGGGCGGCGGCGAGGCGCAGGACATCCATCACCCGCGCGGCGCGTTTCGGCAGCGGCCGGTCGATATAGGCGCCGAGCACATGATCAAGCCCGCCGCGGCGGCGCAGGACCGCCGTCGCCAAGGCCCGCGCAAAGCCCCGGTCGGAGCCTTCGAGGTCGCCGAAGGCGCGGCTTGCGCCCATCGCTTCGTCAAGCGAGGCGCCGCCCGCCATGCGGGTCAGGAGGTCAAGGGCGGCGCGGCGGGCCTCGAGGCCGTCGGCGCGTTCGGCGGGTGCGGTCTGTTCCATAACCGCCCGCGTAAACCACGAGGGGCCCCGAAAGTCATTAGAAATCAGCGCCGAACCCCGAAACCGGGACGCTTTGCGTGGCGGCCGCAAATCCCTTATGGTTAACCCTCTGGGGATGCTTGTCGAAAGAACAGGGTAGGGTGAAGACAATGAAGACGTTTCTTATCGGTCTTGGCGCGGCGGCGCTCATGGTATCCGGCGCGGCGGCGCAGAACAGCCTGTCGAGCGGCCCGGCGAAATCGCCGGTCTCCAATCCTTCGGCTGTCATCAAGAATTTCGACCAGACTTCGCTTGGGCCCGTGCTCAGCGAACTTGGCATCACCTGGCAAAGCGGCCAGTTCGATAATGGCCAGAATGTCGTTATCGCGAACGCCTATGGCGAGATCGGTTTTTACGCCATTCCGACCGCCTGCCGCAGCCAGAACACGAATTGCATCGGCGTCCAGTTCTTTGCGCTGTTTGAAGGCGGGGCCAATCCGCAGACGGTGAGAGCCTTTAACGATCAGTATCCCTTCACGCAGACCGCCCTCGACCAGAACGGCGATGCCATGATCTCTCGCTATGAGATTGCGGATTACGGGGTTCCGCGCGGCAATGTCGCCGTTTCGATCATTACTTTCCTTTATGAGGCCGCGACCTTCCGCAACGAACTCGCCTCGGCCGGCCGGACTGTCGCGCTTGAGGGTTATGCGGACGATCTCGCCGCTTCCTACCTCAACCGGGTTGGTCTGCAGAGTTTCGCCGGCGCAGAAGCGCATTCGGCGTCGCCCACCAGTCATGACGACTTGCTGAGCGTCGAAACGACGGATCAGATTCGTAAACTGATTAGCGCGCGAAAAGCGGCCCGCAACAAGATCAAGAATATCACCGGCAAATAACCTTGTTCAGGGTTTTCAGCTGACGGTTGAAAAGGCGCTCCCGGCGAGCGCCTTTTTGCTATGCGCCTTCCTTTAACGGTAACGTCCGCTTAACCAATAATCCTGACGCCTCATTAACCGCCAATGGCTAAAAATGTAGCCATCGGAGCGGGCGCGAAACCGGTGTCTTTGCGCCATCGCCGGAGGCAGGGCGAATGAAAAGGAAGCGGATCGGGGGGATTGGCGGCGACCGGCGAGGCTCGGCGGCGGTGGAGTTCGCCCTCGTGACGCCGCTATTTCTGGCGCTTGTGTTTTCGATACTCGAAGCCGGCTGGTATTTTTTCGTGAACTCCGCCGTCGAGGAGGCCAATGCGCTCGCAGCGCGCCTCATTCGCACCGGCCAGGCGCAGGACGGCGGCGTTTCGCGCGACGCGTTTTACGATAAAATCTGCAATGTGGTCGACACGTTCGGCGATTGCTCGGAAACGCTCACCATAGACATCACCAGTTTCAGCAGTTTCGGCGCGCTGGCGGCGGATCTTTCAAGTCCGGTCTGCCGCGATAAATCCGATCCGACAATTCAGGGCGTTCAGTTCGACGAAACCGATTATGGCGGCCAGCGGGATATCGTCCGGGTGCGCGTCTGTTTTCTCTACAAGCCCGTCAACCCGGCGCTGGGCCTCAGTCTTGGAAGAGCGCCCGATGGAAGACGCAAGGTGATTTCCGTTTCGATTTTCCGCAATGAACCGTTCGACAGTTAAGCCATGATGCGCTCATTGAAAAACCGAATTGCCTTTGCGCCGTCCGTTTTTGCCGGCGCGCGCTCTGGCGTCGCGGCGACGGAATTTGCGCTGATCGTACCGGTGCTGTTGACCTTGTTCTTCGGCGTCGTCGAAGGATCGGATGCGCTGGCGACCAGCCGCCGCGTGTCGCTGGCGGCGAACACGCTTGCGGACCTTGCGGCGCAGGAATCGGAGCTTTTAATGAGTGAAGTCGATGATCTGTTCGACGGCGTCGTGCAGATCGTCGATACCAACGGCGATCCGATGACCGTGCGGCTTGTCAGCGTCATAGCGGACCCGGACGGCGATCCTGTCGTCGACTGGAGCCGCGATAATTCCGGCGGCGCGCCTTACGCAAAGGGCGCAGCCTATGACGGTCTGCCTGATCCGTCCCTGCTTGACGTCAACGCATCGATGATCATCGCGGAAATATCCTACCCCTACACGTCGGGCCTTACTCACTATCTCATCTCGTCGGTGACGTTCGAGAAATCGGCGACGCGCTGGCCCCGCCGCTCGCTCCGCGTCAAGCTTTGCACGTCGCCCGGCGTTTGCGGCTGACCGTTCCGGCTTTATGCAGAAACAAAAAAAGCGGCCCCGAAGGGCCGCTTTCTGTTTGTTGGTCGTTAGTAACGACTAGAAGCCGATGTCGACGCCGAAACGAACGTAACGCGGCTCTTGGTAAGCGGTCGGCTGCCCGTAATACGGGTCGTCGAAAGCGCCTTCCGTTTGCTCGCCCGTCTCGCGCAACTGCACCGCGCCGGATGCGTTGAAGAGGTTGAACACATCGGCGCGAAGCGTAACGCCCTGGCCGCCAGGCAGCTCCATGTTGTAGCGAATGGAGGTGTCGACCTGGAAGATCCAGTCCGTCTGGTTGCCGGTGCCCCGCGGAGCCGGTTCGCCGCCGCAATAGTGCGAGCCAGCGCCGTAGCCATTGGCGTAGTTGTTGTAAGGCTCCGGAACGCCATCAGGCACGCCGCCAGGGCCGGTATCGTCAATCTGCGC
Source organism: uncultured Parvularculaceae bacterium (assembly GCA_913055785.1). Lineage (GTDB taxonomy): Bacteria > Pseudomonadota > Alphaproteobacteria > Caulobacterales > Parvularculaceae > Hyphococcus. The sequence continues at coordinate 59,364 of CAJXLJ010000007.1, forward strand.
CAGCGGATGATAGCCGAAGCAGCTCAGCGGGCGCGGGGAGTTGACCTGGATCTGCGTACCGAACAGCAGATTGTCAGTCACGTTGTAGGATCCCCACACCTTGATGCGGTGACGACGGTGGTTCGGCAGGAGACCGTAGGAGTATTCAGTGAACTCCGGCTGGTCGTAGTCCTGCGTGATGCCGGCGTCGTCCTGTTCGAAGTCGGACTGAACGAAGCCTTCCGAGTTACCCTTGCTTTCCGACCAGGTGTAGGACCCTTGCAGGTTCCACACGCCGTCGCTGGCGCGTTGGAAGGTGAACTCGACCGCGTCATAAGACCGACGCGCTAGCGGATAGCCGAGCTCTGCAGCAGAGAAGTCCACCGTGCGTTGTTCCATCTCGCCCGGAAGCGGGTCGGCGAAAACGATAGTCGAGTCTGCGCCCGGGTTGATGAGGGTGTACTGGTGATAGCCGGTCCAGATCGACGAACAGCCAGTGATGCCTTCAGCTTCGCAATAGCGGATGATCGCTGCGTCGACAGCAACGTCTTCCGCCGTGACAGCGAGATTGCGGTGCGTGTAGTTAACACCGACAGTCCACAGATCGGTGAGCTGATGCTCGTAGCCGACGATGATTTCGTGCTCGCGGGTTGCGCGAAGATTGCGTGAAATCGAAGCCGTCGGATCCTGAACCGTGCCGTCGCCGGTCACGTTACAGGAAATAGAGCCAGCCCCGGCTGAGCCAGGCTCAAGGCCGTATGGGCAGGCGTCGCCGCTCGGGAAGTTAACGAGCTGCTGGTCGAGCGTCGGAATACCGTTCCCGTCGACGCCGGTGTAAGTCCAGTACTCGCGGAAATAATATTCCTGAGCGCCCTGACGGTAGCCGGTGTTGCCTGCGACCGGCAGATAGTACCAGCCATAGCTGCCATAGAGGCGACCGCGGCCATCGCCGAACACATCATAGGAGAAACCGCCGCGCGGCGCCCACAGACTGTTGAAGTCAATGAACTGCGAGCCATTGGCGGTGAAGTTGTTGAACTGATCGAGGCGTACGCCAAGATTCAGCGTCAACCGCTCCGTAACGTTCCATTCATCCTGGAAGTAGAAAGCAACGTTTTTGGCGTCGAACGAACCGCCGACCGTGCGGTGGTTGATTTCGACATAGTCGTCGCCGACCGCCAGCGGCACCGTGGCGCCCATACAACGCAGCGTAGCCGCGCCGCAAGTGCGATAGATATAGGCGCGAGCGAAGTCGCCGCCGCCCGTCCGGGTGTCGCTGTGGACGAGATTGTTCTTTTCCTGGTCGTAACCGATCCGAATGTGGTGGTCGCCAAGGAGGTTGAAGAACAGGTCCGCATCGGCCCGCCAGAATTCGCGGCTGGTGTATTGCGGGAAGTCCTCGGTCGTCGTCGTCTGACCGTTACACAAAGCGAAAAAGCCGCAAGCCGCACCCGTATCCGTAAGGTCGACAGAATAAGGCAATGCCGCGCTGCCGAATTGCGGGCGGAGTTCGTTACGGTCGTTGTTCTTGCCGTAAGCAACGGAGACTGTGAGCCATTCGGTCCAGTTACCCGTATACTTGCCGACAAAGCTTTCGCCGCCCAAGTCGAAGTTTGTGAGGCCGATCGGCGCGGTGCCGAACGTGTCATCGGTGGAATCATAATCATATGATGTCCGAGTAACCGTCCGGGCCGTGTCGAAGTAGGTGAACTCAAAGTGGTGGTCGTCGATCGGGATTGCGTCGACCTTGATGCCGAAGAAGGGCGACTTTTGCGTATCGACCACTTGCGTGCCGGAAAGCAAGCCAGCGTTCTTCGTGATGTTGTCGTTGATTTCAACGAGGCTATAGAAGAACAGACGATCCTCTACGATCGGACCGCCAACTTCGAGAACAGCGTCAAAACGACGGCGTTCATCGAGATGGTTCGCCCGCGCGTAGGTGTTTGGCGCATCAGAACGAAGCGCGTCCGGCTCGTAGTTCAGGTGGATGGCAGCCATGAAGTCGTTGCTGCCGGATTTGGTGACAGCGTTTACGACACCGCCGGTGGCGCGACCGAATTCAGCCGGATAGCCGCCGGTTTTGACGTCCACCGACTGGTAGAATTCAAACGGCACCAGCGAAGAACCGGTGTAGTTGTTGAAGTCGGTGATGTTGAGGCCGTTGAGATAGTAGGCGTTTTCCGCAACCGACGAACCGCCGAGCGAGGAAAGATTGCCGAAGCCGTCGTCGCCAAGGGTTGTGCCGGGAGCCAGCAGGGTCAGAGACGTCAGATCGCGACCGACCGGGATTTCAGCGGTCAGCGCCGTAACGTCAAGGCTCACGCCCGTCGTCGTGTTTTTAAAGTCGAGATTTTGTTGCGTACCCGTAACAACAAGCGTGTCGCCTGTTCCGAGCTGAAGATTGACGCCCGAAGTCGAGGACTGTGAGACGCGAACGCCTTCGCGCGTCTGGGACTGACCGCCGGATGTCGCCGTGACGTCGTATTCGCCAACCGACAGGCCCGAAAAACGGTACGTGCCGGCGCTGGTCGTCGTCGCCGAGCGGGTAAATCCGCGATCTCTTGAGGTAATCGTCACCGTCGCGCCGGAGACAGGATTGCCGGAAGAGTCGACAACTGAACCGGCGACAGCGCCAGACGTGTAGTCCTGAGCCGCAGCTGGCGTCGCGACAGCTGTGGTCAGTAATGCGGCCGGCGCGAGCGCCGCCACCGCTGCGCCCATAAACATTTGTTTACGAACGCTTTTTCTCTTTGTCTGAAAATGCATTGGATGCCCTTCTCTACTTAGGATTGATAATCGGCAAACACACCGCGTTGGGTGCGCCCCTCCCAGCAATGCGGCCGCAGGACAGCCGACTGCCTGAATTTGAGACATTGAGCGGGCGGGCTCCCTCACCGGCGCGACGCTCTAACGGCCGGGATGTGCCCGAAAAGCCACAGACTTTTGAACGGAGGGAGTTGCGGGAGGCGCAAACGGCGCCCTAAGCTCTTAAAGCTTGAGCAATGTCGGAATGCGCTCAAAGTGCAAAAAAGCGCATTCCGACTTGTTCAATCCTGGGTTGTTTACGGACTCGGAGGATACGACGCCGTCAACTACCCGACCTTGTTGACACCGGATCAGGGGACTCCCTCACAAATTTTTTGAGGGGCTGCTGGTGGAGGGACGGGGTCGGCCGCTATCGGGCGCAAAAATTGCGTTTGGTGAGTGTTGGAGTTGTGATGGCGTCAGAAGATCAGGCATTACGCCAGGCGGCGTTAACGCGGCGACGCGCCGTGGAACGGGCTGTGCGCAAGCACAACCGGTTGCTCGTCAATTGGCTGACCCAGAAATTCGGCGAGGCGGAAACCGCACAGGATATCGCCCAGAACGCCTATCTCCGGGTGCTGCGGTACGCGGAATCCAATGAAATCGATAACCCGCGGGCGCTGATCTTCAAAACAGCCGCCAATCTCGCTGCGAACGAGTTCCGGTCCCGCCGCCGCTCGCCGGCGCTTCCTGCATCCTACAGCGCCTCGGTCGAAGACTTGCTGGAGGCTGTGCCGTCGGACGCGCCGTCTCCAGAACGGGCCGCAGAAGCCAAGCAGGAGTTAAAAGCGAGCATGGAAGCGATCTCCCACCTTCCGGACCGCACGCGGCGCGCGTTTATCATGAGCCGGTTCATGGACAAGAGTTATCGGGAGATTGCGGCTGATCTCAAGGTTTCGGAAAGCAGCGTTGAGAAATACATTATTTCCGCGCTGAAGACGTTGCGGGAAGCCGTGCAACGTGAAGCGGGGCGGGCGAATGTCATTGACATTACCGGGAAGGTGTCTGCGCACAGAAAGAAAATTGCGCCATGACCCAAATTCAAAATGATAATAGGCAAGACCGAAACGAGGCCGCGATCCGGTGGCAGGCCCGGTTGATGTCCGGCGCGATCACCGAAGCGGAGCGTGCGGAGTTCGAAGGTTGGCTCTCCGCATCGGAACTGAACCGCCTGGCTTTTGATGAGCTGGAGGATGCGCTTGACGCCGTTGACGGCGCGAGCGCGGAATTGCTTGCGGCTGAGTTTGAAAGCGAACTGGAGGCCCGGGCCGACGCCAGAAGCGGCGGCTTCGTTCAGTATGCTGCGATTGCGGCGTCCCTCATCCTGATTTGCGCCGCCGTTTTAACGGTAAGACTGCAAAATATCTTTCCTCAAGGCGATCTGCAGTATGCAACCGCAGTCGGAGAGATGGAGAAAGTCGGCCTTAAAGACGGCAGCACTGTCGAGTTGAACACCAAAAGCGCCATCGCCGTAGCGTTCAGTCGCGATCGCCGTGAGGTCAGGCTGGACGGCGGCCAGGCGTTGTTTTCTGTAGAACGAGACAATGCCAGGCCGTTCGTCGTCGCGACGCAGCAGGCGGAGATTGTCGTCACCGGCACGGTCTTTGATGTCGACGTTTTTGAGGGCGAATCCATCGTCAGCGTGGTTTCCGGCGTTGTCGATGTGCGTCCGAAAGCAGGTAGTCCGGTGACGCTTCTGGCGGGGGACAGGGTCGTCGTTTACGCATCCGGGGCCGCTGGCGCGGTTGAACGTTTCGACGCCAATCAGGCGCTCGCCTGGCGCATCGGCAAGCTGCGTTTCCGCGATGCGCCCCTCGGCGAAGTCATCGAAGATCTGAATCGCTATTTCGCCAAGCCCATCTCGCTTGCCAGCCCCGACCTCGCCAATCTGCCCGTTACCGGAGAATTCAGCACTGGCGATCAGTCCGCTGCGGTGTCGGGTATTTCGCTGAGCTTTTCGCTTCAGGCGCGCGAGGGGCCGGACCGGATAGTCCTCATGGAAAGCGAAGGCTGACCATGCGCTTTCGGCCGCGTCATATTATTTTGATGCTTGCCGCGGCTTTAACGGCGGGCGAGGCGACGGCTGAGCCTAAAGACGCCGACTCCCGGCGTCCGATCGTCAGTGAAGCGCCCCCTCGCATGTCTGTTGAATATGCTCTCGATGATCTGAGGGCGCGTGAAGGGTTTTCCTTTGTTTATGACAGTCGCGCAGTCGAGGGAAAAGAGATTGCGCCTCTCTACGGGGCGATGTTTTCGGAAAGGGCGCTAAAGGCCGGCCTCGCCGAAGTTGGGCTGGAACTGCATAAAATCGGGCGTAAAAGTTATGCGATCGCGCCGATTACAGCGGCGGCGTTTGCGAACGCGCCAGCGGCTTCTGCGCCGGTGAAACCGTTTTCCGACGTCATTTATGTTACGGCGGCGGCTTCAGCTGCAAGCGGTCAGAGCGCGCTTGCATCCCGGCAACTGTTTTCAATTGACGAGCAACAGCTAACTTATGTCAGCGGCCGCACGGCTGGAGAGATTTTACACGACCTGCCGTTGGAAACGTCTGACCTCACGCCGGCCACGACGGTCATTTACGGCGCGCTGGCGGGGATTGATTATCTTGACCTGCGCGGTCTCGGAAGAGCGAGAAACACCGTCCTTCTGAACGGCCGCCCGGCGACGCCTACGCCAGGCGGCAATGGCGTGACGCTCGGGGTCGATCTTGGACGCTTTCCCACGCCGTTTCTGGAACGCATTGAGATTGATTCGAACGCAGGCGCGGCGCGGTATGATTCCGCCGCCGTCGCCGGCGCGGTGAACTTTGTCCTGCGTTCCAACTTTGACGGCTACGAAGCTGGCGCGGACATCGGCGTTTCCGGAAAAGGAGACGCATTGGAGACCTCAGCCTATTTCATTGCCGGCAAGGATGTGATGGGCGGCGCAGGCAACATCACTGCCGGCGTAAGTCTCGCCAATGGGGATGAGTTATTGGGAAAACAACGTGAAGCGTTGGGTATCCCCTATGGTTTGACGGCCGACGGAAACGGCGGTTACGATTTTCTGCCCGGTTATGGCGGCGATCCGATCACGCAAACGGGCATTATTCCAGGCGTGTTGATAAATGGCGCCTATACCCCGTTGCCCGGAAGACAGTTTCTGATTCCGACGAGCGACAGTTCGGCGACGGTTTACACCGGCGCGGTCGAACAGCGCTACAATCAGTTTGAAACCATGCAGATTTCACCCTCGATGGAGCGGGTGCTTGGGTATATCAGTTTTTCAGCGGCGCTTTCCGATTCCCTTGAAATCTTTGCTGAAGCCTATGGCGGCGTTGTCGCGACCGGCAATCAGCTTGCGCCCGTGCCGGCGACCTACGAAGGCGGCCACGCAGACCTGCTTACCGGCGAGGCGCTGTCGATCCCGATAGATCATTCAACGGCGCCGGCGCCTCTGGTTCAGCAATTGACAGACTATTACGGCGAGACGCCGGACAACATCGTCCTCGCCCGCCGGTTTGTTGAGGCCGGCCCAAGGCAGGATGACCTGAACCGTTACTATACGGAGCTGCTGGCGGGCGCGAAGTTGGGCGATCAGGAGCGTGGATATCTTTCCCTGTCATACCGGTTTGGCCGGGCGCATCTTTCATTCACGCAAAAAAACCGCGTCAGCGCGGAGCGCGTGCAGCTCACGCTTGATGAAAGCGCCTGCCCTCAAACCCCCGGATGCGTATTGGTGAATTATTTCGATCCGGGAGGGGTGACTGAAGAGGCCGTCGATTTTGTCACTGTTCCCTTCGTCAAGTCTCACTTGAATCTGGAAGAGCATGTCGCTTCCGTTGAGGCGGGGCGCGCAATTGGAAACATACTTCCAGAAGACATCTTCGCCAAAATCGGCATTGATTATAAGTATACGTCTTTGCGTTCGACTGAGCTGTCGCCATCTGACGTTACGGCGATAGGCTTGCCGAGGCGGAATAATTTTCGCGGCGAGCTTGAAACCGTCGACTTCACGGCGGCGCTCGACTTGCCTGTGCTTCGGGAGGCGCCGGGCGTTGGCGAACTCGATGTCGCCGTGAATTATCGGTTCACGGCGTCGTCGGTCTTCGATTCCATATCAAATATAGAAACCGCTGCTGACTGGCGCCCTGTTGGCGGAGTGAAGCTCTATGTTCATCATATGGACGGTCGCCGCCCGCCGAATATCGCCGAGCTTTATTCTAAAGAAGCGACATGGGCCTTTAGGATCCCCGACCCTTGCGCGGTGGATTTGTCATCAGCGTCTTCGACCCTCGCCGAGAATTGCCTCAGCGACCACCGGCTCGGCGTTGGCGATGATTTCATGAATTTAGGCGGGGTGGTCAATTCCGGAAACCACGGCAACCCGGCGCTTGAATCCGAAAAGGCCAAATCATTGTCATTCGGCGCGCTTGTTTCCCCCGGAGAATTCATCGCTGACTTTCCGGGACGGCTGGAAATGTCAGCGACATGGAGAATGTATCGCGTCAGTAACCTGATCGCGGCTCATTACACCGGGCTTCGCGACTGTTACGACAGTGTGGATTTTTCCGACATTTCCTGCGGCGACAATTCGTTGACGGGCGAACCTATCATTGCGCGCGACCCGGCGACGAAGCAACTCGTGTCGTACGACAGCATCTTGTTGAACAAGGATCAATCGATGTTGTGGCGCGGCCTCGATCTTGAGTTGAGATACGCATATGAGCCCTTCGCAAGCGGCTTGCTCGATCGAATCTGGGTAAACGCTTTCCATACTTATACGGATAAAGTGGAGGTGTCAGCTCCCGGGCGCGACCCGGTGCGCCTCGACGGCATGAGCGTCTATCCCCGTCACGTCACCATCGTTTCCGCGGGTGCGGAGCGGGGACGTTTCGGTCTGGAGGCCCACGCAACGCGGCGGGCTAAAATCAAGGCGGATGCGTTTGACATACCGGAAACCAACGCGCCGGCCGTGACATATGTCGGGGCGACCTTGCGGTTCAATCCGACTGACGACCTTATGTTAAAGTTTAATGTCGAGAATATCGCCGACCGGGAGCCGCCGCTCGTGGCGCATTATCCGCCGACCAGCAACACGCTGCCGAGTTATTACGATGTCATTGGTCGGCGGTTCACGCTCTCCGCGCGGGTGCGTTTCTAGCCTGGTTCCTCACGCTGGTCTGTAACTGCATCAAATCGCATGGGCGGCTTGCGGTGAGGCGCTCCGGTTTTCTATATGTAGGTAAAGTGCGACGTCGCGGGACACAGACGGCGGGGGAGAGAAACGAAGTCGATTAGATGAGCCACGCGGATTCAAGGCGATCCATTTCAGTAACGCTTGATCGAATTCAGCCGCTGCTTGCCGAAGCGGCGGCGGCGGGCGTCGATATTGCGGCCCTGCTCCGGTCGCTTGATCTCGATCCGCGCCTTGTTTCCGGGGCTTCCGGCGGTGAAATTTCCCTGGGCGATTACTATCGCATCCAGAATCGGCTGGCGATCCTGTTCGGCGATGAAACGCTGCATATGTCGGCGCGCCAGCTTCTGCCCGGCAGCACGGATTTCGTCCTGCAGCACGCCGGCGAATGCAAGACCCTGCTTGAAGTCATGCAGGTGATCGCGCGTTCCTATAACCTGTTGCATGGCGGGGAATATAATCGCGTCGAGCTGAAGAACACGTCCGTCGCCTATATCATCGACGACCGGACTTTTCCTTATATGGCGGCGCTTTCCTCCGACGACCGGTATTTTTCAATCGAGTGCATTCTCATCTTTCTTCATTGCATGTTGATGACGGTTGCGCCGGATGCGGCGGCGCAAATCGTCAAGAGCGTTCATGTGCGCCGGCCGAAGGGGCGGGAACAACATGGCCAGCTCGCCTATTGGTCCGCGCCTGTGAAGTTCGGCGCCAACACTTACCGACTGGAGTTCGACAAAACGGCGGCGACAATGGCGATTGCCGCGCCTGCGCCTGAAAGTCTGACCGCCAACGCTGTCTATCAGCGCATTGTTGATGCGGTCGCCAATGCGCGCGGCGAACGCGGCGCCTATCTTGCCGCCAAATCGCTCGTGCGCGATGCGCTCACGCGCGGGATCGTCGAACAGAAAGCGGTGGCGGCCCAGATGGGCGTCAGCGTTGCGACATTGCGCCGGCGGCTGGATGAAGAAAACACCAGTTTCCGCGATCTACGGCGCGAAGTGCTGAACGACACGGCGAAGCGGTTACTGCGCTCGGAGCGGTCGATCGCCGACGTTTCCGAGGCGCTCGGTTTTTCCGAATTCCGCAGCTTCAACCGCGCTTTCAAGGACTGGAACGGGCTCACCCCCAAGGCCTATTTGCGGCAGTCGGCGCGCCGGGGCCCGTGACGCCGCAAGGCGGCGGCGTGAGCGAAAATGTCCACTTTTTATGAGCGGGCCTGTCATTATGACGCGCCCGCATCCTTTCTACTCTGCCTTCATAAACAGGCCGGTAATGCGGCCCATACCGACTTGGGAGGCGGGTGATGTTAAACGTATCAAGAGGACAATTCTGCAAGCCGGTCGCGAAAGCGGCGCTTCTGGCGTTCGTTTCGGGGGCGGCGCTCACGGCCGGCGCAATCCCGGCGATGGCGCAGGAGAACACAGCAGCGGACGGTGCGGCGAGCGGCGACCAGATCATCGTTTCGGCGCGCCGCCGCGACGAAACCTTGCAGGACGTGCCGATTGCCGTCACGGCGGTGAGCGGTGATGCGCTGGAGCAGCAGGGGGCGCAAGATATCACCTATCTCACCCAGTCGGTGCCGAACCTGACGCTGAAAGTTTCGCGCGGCACCAACTCGACGCTTACGGCGTTCATCCGCGGCGTTGGCCAGCAGGATCCGGTCGCCGGCTTTGAATCCGGCGTCGGCATTTATCTGGACGACGTCTATCTCAACCGTCCGCAATCGGCCGTATTGGACATTTACGATGTGGAGCGCATCGAAGTGCTGCGCGGTCCCCAGGGCACGCTCTATGGCCGCAACACGGTCGGCGGCGCGGTCAAATACGTCACCAAGCGGCTTGGCGATGAGCCGACGGCGACCATTCGCGCCTCCGGCGGCACATACGGGCAGTTCGATATTATCGGCAGCGCATCTGTACCGCTTACGGACGAACTGGCGATCGGCGGGTCGATCGCCTATCTGACGCGCGACGGTTACGGCGACAATCTGACAACCGGCGAGAAGAACTACAACAAGGACGTGCTTGCTTTCCGCGCCAGCACGGAGTTCGACAATGACGCCGTCTTCATCAAGCTTTCCGGCGACTACCTGAAGGACAAATCGAATCCCAAGGGCGGCCACAGGGTGATCCCGGGCCTCGACAGCGGCGCTCCGGTGCTTGACGACGTCTACGATACGCGCGGCGGAATTACCGGCGAAAACGAGGCCGAAGCTTATGGCGGGGCTCTGCATATCGAGATCCCGCTGAGCGAAAACCTGACGCTGAAAAACATCGCCGCCTACCGCAAGGACGACAATCTCCAGCAGATCGATTTCGACGGCCTCGCGGCGATGGATGTCGATGTGCCGGTGATCTACACGAACGAGCAATGGACCGAAGAACTGCAGCTGCTTTATGAAAGCGACGCGGTCGCGGGCGTGCTCGGCTTCTTCTATATCGACGCCAACGCGTATGATGAATTTGACGTTATTCTGGACACCTCGCTCGCCGGATTTAACGCCTATACGCAAGGCGATGTTAATACGCAGTCCTGGTCGGTGTTCGGCGATTTCACTTTCGACCTCGAAAGTATTCTGGGCGTGCCGGGCGTCGAGCTTGCCGTCGGCGGGCGTTACACCAGCGACACGCGTAAATCGCATGTCGAGCGGCGGACCTATCTGACCGGCAATTCGCCGGCGTTTGGCGGTCCGGACGCGACATACACGACCACTTCGGATTTCGACGGCGAAGAAACCTGGACGGATTTCAGTCCGCGCGTTTCGCTCGCCTGGAGCCCGAACAGCGAACATAATTTCTACGCGTCCTACGCGCAGGGCTTTAAGGGCGGCGGCTTTAATCCGCGCGGGCTGAGCTCCATTGTTACTTTTGATATCGACGGCGACAGCGATGTCGACAGCGATGACGTGTTCGAATACTTCCTGTTCAATCCGGAAGAAGTCGACAGCTACGAAGTCGGCTGGAAGGCGAGCTTCGCCGGCAATCGGGTGACGTCCAATCTCGCTTTCTTCTTTGCGGATTATAAGGATGTGCAGATTTTGTCGTCGGAAGGCGTTTATGACCCGATGACCATGGCGCAGACTTTTGTCGGCGTCGTGTCCAACGCCGGCGGCGCCGACCTCTACGGTATTGAGTGGGAAGGAACGGCGCTGCTCGGTGAAGATATGTTCGGACCCGGCGACAGCTTCTCCGTTGCCTGGGGCGGCGGCTGGATTCACGCCGAGTACACGGAGTTTCTCGCTGGCGGCGTCGATATCTCGGCTGACAGGGCCATTCAGAATACGCCGGAATTTTCCGGGGCGATCACCACGAATTACTCACACCCGCTGGGGAGCGGCGAGATCTCGCTGATCACCCAGACGTCTTACAAAACCAAGACGAGCATCTTCGAAATCCCGAATCCGTCACTCGATCAGGAAGGTTACGCCCTGTTTGACGCCAGTCTCGTATGGACCTCCGAAGATGGCCGTTACCAGATCGGCGTTCACGGCAAGAACCTCACCGACAAGCAATACAAGATCGCCTATTATAACTATCTGGCGCAGAATCAGGACGGCAGCTACGTCATGCCTTATACATCCACGCTCGGCCAGGAAGGCGTAAATTTGGCTTTCTACGGCGCGCCGCGCACGGTGACCGGTTCCATTAAGGTGCAGTTCTAGGAAATTCCTTCCCTCCTGGAACAAGAGGCGGCGGCATGTATAGTATCGCCGCCGCCTCGTTTTTCCCCCTTTGATGCGGTCGGAGTTTTACGTGAAGAATGCGCTGATCATCCTTGCGGCAATCCTTGCCGCCGTCGCCGCGCTTGCCGCCGGCTATGTCTACATGGCGTCAAAAGGCGAACCGGCCGATGCGATCGAAGCGAAATATATGGGGCCGCACGACCGCTTCGTTGAAGTCTCCGGCGCGCGCGTGCGCGTGCGCGAGGAAGGGCCTGCAGACGCGCCGCCCCTCCTACTCCTGCATGGCTTTACCTACAGTCTTGAAACCTGGGACGGCTGGGCGGCGGTTCTGAAGGATGACTATCGCGTTATCCGATACGATCTTTTGGGGCATGGCCTTACCGGGCCCGATCCGAAGGAGCGCTACGCGCCGGAAGAGCGCGGCGCGTTCATCGGCGACGTCATGGATGCGCTGAACATTCCGTCTGCGGTGATCGCCGGCAATTCGCTTGGCGGGCTCGCAGCCTGGCGTTTCGCATCAGATAATCCCGGCCGCGTCGACGCGCTGATCCTCGTTTCGCCGGGCGCTTATCCCTACAATGGCGTTTCAGACATCCCGGCGGAAATTCCCGCCGCCATGAAGGCTTACCTGCTCACCGCGCCGGACGCCGGCGTGCGCGCCAGCGCGGCGCTTGTTTATGGCGACGATACAAAAATCACGGACGAACGGGTCGAAACCCTGCGCGACATGTTGCGCCGTGAAGGCAACGGTCCGGCGATGATCCGGTCGCTTGAAAAATTCACGCTGCCCGATCCGGCCGATGCGCTTGCGCGCATCGCCGCCCCGACGCTGATCGAATGGGGCGAGGATGACATCATCATTCCGATCGAACAGGGCCGCCGCCTTGTCGATGATATCGATGGCGCGCGCTTGATCACTTATCCGGGCGTCGGCCATGCAGCGCAGGAAGAAGCGCCGGCCGAAACCGTCGCCGATGCGATGGCGTTTCTCGCTGCGCTCGACAAAGCGGAAGATAACCAGGAATGAAAGACGGCTCCCCGACCGCGCTTTACCGGGCCTACGTCCTTTTCATTCTGGTCGTCGTTTACACGTTCAACTTCATCGACCGCCAGATCGTCGGCATTCTCGCGGTGCCGATCAAGGAGGACCTTGCGCTGACGGATACGCAGCTGAGCCTCATGGGTGGTCTCGCCTTCGCGCTGTTCTACACGTTTCTCGGCATTCCCATCGCCTGGCTCGCGGACCGCAAGAGCCGGGTCTGGATCATGACGGTCGCCCTTGCTGTCTGGAGCGCCATGACGGCGGCCTGCGGCCTCGCGCAGAATTTCGTCCAGCTCTTTCTCGCGCGCCTCGGCGTCGGCGTCGGCGAGGCGGGGGGCGTCGCGCCCGCCTATTCGCTGATCTCCGATTATTTCCCGCCGAACCAGCGCGCCCGCGCCTTGAGCCTTTATTCCTTCGGCATCCCGATCGGTTCGGCGCTCGGCATTCTGCTGGGCGGCGTTTTGACCAGCTATCTCGACTGGCGCACGGCGTTCATCATTGTCGGCGTCGCCGGCCTCGCCATCGCGCCGGTGTTTCGCCTCACCATGCGCGAGCCGAAGCGCGGCGGGCTTGACGGCGACGGCGCCGTGACGACCCCGGCGCCGATTGCGGAGGTTGCGCGCGAATTGATCCGCAAGCCGAGCTTCTGGGGCCTGTCGCTGGGCGCCGCCAGTTCCTCGATGATGGGCTACGGCCTCATCTTCTGGCTGCCGTCCTTCTTCGTCAGGAGTTTCGGCGAAGACCTGCCGGGTTTCTTCTCCTGGATGCCGGATTTCCTGATTCCGGAGAACGCCGGGCCGCTGCTCTTCGCATCTTATTTCTACGCGACCGTGCTTTTTATCGGCGGCATCGCCGGCATTTGGTTCGGGGGCGCCATGGCGGATCGCTACGGGCCCGACCGCAAGGCGGCCTATGCGCTGGTTCCGGCCGGCGCCTTTATCCTGACATTGCCGTTTTTCGTGGCCGGCGTTCTCGCGCCGAACCTCAACATCGCGTTCTTCGCCTTTCTCGTCTTGCAGGCGCTGAGCCTTGTCTGGCTGGGGCCTGTCATTTCAGCTTTCCAGCATCTCGTGCAGCCGAATATGCGTGCGACCGCGTCGGCGATCTTTCTGTTCATCAACAATCTGATCGGAATCGGCCTCGGCAATCTCGTGATCGGCGCGATTTCAGATAGTCTCGCCGCGCAATATGGCGACGAATCCCTGCGCTATGCGATCCTTTCGGGCTCGGTCCTTTATCTCGTCGCGGCGGCGCTCTTCATCGTCACCGCGCCGCGCCTCAAGCGCGACTGGGCGACATAGCGAAGCGTCCACCGCGCGTTTCAGGTTGAGTAAAGGCGCGGGCTGTGATCCTCTTCCGTCCGGGCCGGATTCGAACACAAAACTCCTGCTTGCACTGTATGCGATAGGCGCCGCCGGGCTTCGGTGGCGCCGTGATCCCGCAAGGAAGGCGCATGGGCTTCAAAGACTTTTATACGCGCATTGTAAACCGTTTTTCCGATGCGCCGGACAGGTTTGAGCTCACTGTTAAAGAGGTTTATACGGCGATTTTGCCGAAAGGCGCCACGGCGTTCGATCTGGGGGCGCACAAGGGCAAGCACACATTGCCGCTCGCCGAAGCAGTGGGGCCGACGGGTTGCGTTTACGCCTTTGAGCCGATCTATGAAAAGTTCAGGATCCTGATTGACAATATCGAAGCCGCCGGCCTGACCCAGGTGCGCTCGTTCAACGTATGCTGCTTTAACGAGAACAAGATTGTCAGCTTCACCTATCTGCCGACTGATCCAGGTAAATCGTCAATCCACATTCGCAAATCCCTTGAAGGGGAAGAGGTCGAAAAGGTCGATCAGGCCTGCCTTGCGATCCGGCTCGATGATTTCATCGATGCGGCGGTCAGGCCGGCGTTCATGAAGATCGATATCGAAGGCGCCGAACTGGCGGCGCTCGAGGGCGCCCGCGCGCTGATCGAACGCGCGAGACCTGTTTTGCATCTCGAGATTGGCGGCCCGACGCTGAAGGCGTTCGGCGCGCGCCCGGCGGATCTTTATGCGTATCTCAAGGATGCGTCCTACGATCTTGTCGATATCCTCGGGAATCCGCTTCCCGCGCTGGACGCGTATCTTGAGTCCGTGAACACGGCGGGCGTTTACGACTACATTGCAATCCCGGAAAACGACGCACGCGCCGCCGCGGTGTCGCGCGCATGCGCGCGGATGTGGGCGTGAGGCCGGTTTTTATCCGCTTGCGATTCTGGAGAAGTTTTTAACGCCAAGGCGCGAAATGCATTGGCTTAATGTTTTAAATACGCCGAAATAAAATGGTGGGCGCGACAAGGATTGAACTTGTGACCCCTACGATGTCAACGTAGTGCTCTCCCACTGAGCTACGCGCCCTCCGGGAACTGGCGGCGCGGCCGGTTCCAACAGGAAGGGCCGGTCTCTAGCGTCTAATTTTCGATGTGGCAAGTCTCGCCTGCGAAGCAATCGTCAGGCTGCGACCACCCGGTCGACCTCGCGCACGAGATCTTTCAGATGGAACGGTTTGGAGAGGACCTTCGCGTCTTCCGGCGCCTGGTTGGCGGCGTTGAGGGCGACCGCGGCGAAACCGGTGATGAACATGATGTTCATTTCCGGGTCGATTTCCGCGGCGCGGCGGGCGAGTTCGATCCCGTCCATCACCGGCATCACGATATCGGTCAGCAGAAGGTCGAATTCGCGAAGCTGCAGCTCGGTCAGGGCCTCGTCCCCCTGGCTGGCGTCGACGACCGTATGGCCCGCTCTTTCCAGCGCCTTTTTCAGGAAACGCCGCATGGAGTCGTCGTCTTCAGCCAGTAATATCGCCGCCATTGAACTTCCGCCCTATCTTTGCTCGATCGACCTGTCCGGGTTTGGGATTAAGGAACGCTAAACCCGGCCTCGCGATAAGCGTATTGCAAGTTCCGCTCCGGCGTCCGGGGGCGGAATTTTGCGCCCTTCGGCCTTAACGTCACCGGCAACTTCACGCTAACATGCCCCAAGTCGTATCATTTTCAAGCCTCGAAAGGGCCCTCTCGCCAGGATGGAAAAGTTAACGAAAATGCAGGGCGCGGAACCGGTCCCGAATGCAATCGAGGTGATTGCGCCGGAGGCGATTTCCTCGCCCGTGGTGTTCGCCTCTCCCCATTCGGGCCGCGACTATCCGACCGATCTGCTTCGCAAATCCCGGCTCGACCGGCACGGGCTGCGCCAGTCCGAGGATTGCTATGTGGACCTGATGTTCGATGAGTCGCCGCGTTTTGGGGCGCCGCTCCTGCGGGCGCTGTTTCCCCGCGCCTATGTGGACGTCAACCGCGCCCGCGACGAGCTCGATCCGCGGATGTTCGCCGACAATCTGCCGAAATCGGCGGACAGCCGCTCAAGCCGCGTGATCGCCGGCCTCGGGGTCATTCCGCGGATTGTCGCCGACGGCCAGGATATCTACGCCAAAAAGCTCTATTACGCCGACGCCAGCCGGCGCATCGGCGAATGTTACGATCCTTACCACCAGGCGCTGGCCGGGCTGATCGAGGCCGCGCGGAAACAGTTTGGTTGCGCTGTGGTGATCGACTGCCATTCCATGCCGTCGGCTGGCGGCGCGCCGTTCCGCAGCGGCGAGGCGCAGATCGACTTCGTGCTCGGCGACCGCTTCGGGTCTTCCTGCGCGCCGTTTGTGACCGAAGTCGTTGAAGACACGCTTGTCGGCCTCGGATACGAAGTGGCGCGCAACGCCCCTTATGCGGGCGGTTATGTTGCGGCCTCCTATGGCCGGCCGGCCAAGGGCGTCCACGTGCTACAGGTTGAGATCAACCGCGCGCTCTACCTTGACGAGAAACGTATTGCTCGCACGGAAGGGTTTGAAGCCCTGAGGCGTTCCATGGTGACCATGATCGAGGCGATTACGAAACTGCGCTCCGACGATCTCTGGCTGGCGCAGGCGGCGGAATGACGCAATTGCTAATAAAAAAGACCGCGGGGAAAACCCCGCGGTCAAGTATATAGGGAGGAAACGCCCAAAAAATGGGCACGACGGGCTGGCCGTCGCAAGAAAAGAATAAGGGGCGGAATTTTGCATTGCAATATATTTTTGCAGCGCAATAACAGTAGAATTTCTACGGACCGGTTAAGAGGAATTGTAAAGCCAGGGGGGCTCGTTTAGGGCACACCTCTCGCCACGCTATTGCAGAAAGACGCCATGAAAGACCGCAAATCTCAGGATGCGCCTGAGCGTAAAAAGAGCGCCTTGCGCCGCCTTGGGTCGGGGGTCGGCCGGCTCACCCGGGCCAAGCCCCGTTTCGACATGCCGTCGGTCGATGGCGGCCTCAAGGTGGTGATCTGCACCGACGCCTGGAAGCCGCAGCTCAACGGCGTCGTCAGGACCCTTGATACGCTGGGCGAGATCCTGACCAGCTTCGGCAATGAGGTGCTTTACATCACCCCCAACGATTTCAAATCGGTGCCGCTGCCGTCCTACCCGGAAATCCGTCTGTCGCTGATGCCGAATCGCAAGGTCGCCAAAGCGCTCAACGAGTTTCAGCCCGATGCGATTCACATCGCCACTGAAGGACCGATCGGCCGCGCCGCGCGCCGGTTCTGCAAGCGCCGCGGTTATCCGTTCACCACGAGCTTTCACACCCGCTTTCCGGAATACGCCAATGAGCGCTGGAAGATCCCGACGAGCTGGGGCTATGCGGTCCTGAAAGACTTTCACAAGGACGGCGAGACCATGATGGTGGCGACGCCGGGTCTGATGGAAGAACTCGAAGAGCGCGGGTTTAACAGGATGAAACTGTGGACCCGCGGGGTCGACCTTGAACAGTTCAAGCTTGGCGACCGAACCCCGTTCGACAAATATGAACGCCCGGTCTTTCTTTATGTCGGCCGGCTGGCGGTCGAGAAAAGCATCGAGGATTTCCTTGAGTGCGACTTGCCGGGGACGAAAGTCGTCGTCGGCGAGGGGCCGCAGCGCGAAGAGCTCGAAGAGAAATACCCCGAAGCGATCTTCACCGGGCCGAAATACGGAGACGAGCTGACACAGCATTATCAGGCTGCTGACGTTTTCGTCTTTCCTTCGCGCACCGACACGTTCGGACTGGTTAATGTTGAAGCGCTCGCCTGCGGCGTGCCGGTGGCCGCCTATCCGGTGCGCGGACCGCTCGAAATTCTCGACGGCGCGCCGGCGGGCTGCGGCTCGATGGACGAGAGCCTCCAGAAGGCATGCCTGACCGCGTATGAAAACCGCGATCCCGAGGCCTGCCGCAAATGGGCGGAGAACTTTTCCTGGGAGGCGGCCTCGCGCCAGTTCATCGCCAATCTCGAAACCCCGGGCTTTGACGAGGAATTCTGGCTGCGCTCGGCGAAAATGATGGACTAGTCCCGCGCCTGTTTCAAACCAGTACAGTTCCAGAATTTGCACCGGCCTTCGTGAGCGCGCCGCCGCAATCGTTAGGTAAACGCGCAGCCGCCGTCAGGCGCTCGGCTTTTCGATTCAACCAGAGATTACGCGGCTTTGTCCCGCATAAGGCGAGCGCGCGCGCCGCGCTTCGCCGGACCGGCACGGCGCTTGCGTTTTGATCCTCCGAAATCCGCATCGGCCTTCGCGGCGCGAGCGCGGTTGCGTTTTTGAGGAGCTTAAAGATGCCGCATCCGGTTGATATTCATGTAGGCCGCCGCCTGAGGGCGCGCCGCCGTCTGCTCGGTCTTACTCAGGAGACCCTCGCCAAGGCGGTCGATATCCGGTTCCAGCAGATTCAGAAATATGAAAGCGGCGCCAACCGCATTTCCGCCTCGCGCCTTTGGTCGCTGGCGAAAGCGGTCGATGTGCCGGTCTCCTATTTCTTCGACGGCATGAACGGCCATGAACCTGTCTCCGAATATGAGGTGCATGGCGAATACGGTTTTGCGGAAGCCCCCGCCGCCGAGTTGCTGGACGACAAGGAGACGATCGATCTTGTGCGTTACTACTACCAGCTCAACAAAGAGCCGCGCCGCCGGCTTCTCGATCTCGCAAAGGCGATGTCGAGCGAATAGCAGAAGACGGAAGGTCCCTCCCACTCTTCTCCTCTTCTGACTTGCACCACGCCGCGGCGGTCTTCATGATCGCCGCGGCATGGTTTTTAACGATCAGGAAATCGCCGGTTTCGCCGGCTTCGCCGAGCGCTTGCGCGATGCGGCGCGCGGCGAGACGCTGCCGCGTTTCCGTGCGGGCGCGGCGGTCGTCAACAAGAACGAAGCGGCGTTCGACCCTGTCACCGAAGCCGACCGGGAGGCCGAGCGTGCGATGCGCGCGCTGATCGAAGAGGCGTTTCCCGATCATGGGATTGTGGGCGAGGAATTCGGCGTCAGGGAAGGGAAGGGCCCATGGCGGTGGGTGCTCGATCCGGTCGACGGGACCCGCGCCTTTGTCTGCGGCGCGCCGACCTGGACGACGCTGATCGCGCTCGAACATGAAGGACGGCCGGTTCTCGGGATCATTGATCAACCCTATTCGGACGACTGCCTTGTCGGGTTTGGCGGCGAGACCCGATTCCATCGCGGCGGCGTGGCGCGCGCATGTCGGGCGAGCGGCGTGGCGGCGCTCGCAGAGGCGCGGCTCTCGACCACCGATCCATCGCCTAACGCCTATTTCGACGCCGCCGCCGCGGCGGCGTTTGCGCGGCTTGCCGAAGAAACGCGCGTCAGCCGC
Organism: uncultured Parvularculaceae bacterium; assembly: GCA_913055785.1. Classification (GTDB taxonomy): domain Bacteria; phylum Pseudomonadota; class Alphaproteobacteria; order Caulobacterales; family Parvularculaceae; genus Hyphococcus. The sequence goes on from CAJXLJ010000007.1 coordinate 78,748, forward strand.
TACAGTATGGACGCTTACGCCTACGGACTTCTCGCTGCGGGCGAGCTTGATCTCATTGTCGAGACGAAGCTCCAGCATCACGACTATGCGGCGCTCGTTCCGGTGATCGAAAACGCCGGCGGCGTGATCACCAACTGGAAGGGCGAGCCGGTGGGATCGGACACGCGCGGGGAAACCCTTGCGGCGGCGACGCCAGCATTGCATGAAGCGGCGATGAAAGTGCTTGCTGGCGCTTGACTGTTAGCCGCTCATTCCGGCGAAAGCCGGGATGAGCGGAAGAAGATCAAATAACCTTCTCAACATACCCGTCGAACGCCTTCCAGTACTGATCGCGGAATTCGTCGCGCTCCATCAGGATTTCATGCAGCGCGCTTTTGATCGTCACGCAGTCGATACGGTCGTAGGCTTGAGCAAGGGCGATGTGATCAGCCGGGTCTACGAGGGCGTCGACTTCCGCCGAGATGATCAGCACCGGGATTTTGACGCTGTCGAGCCGTCCCGGCTGGTGAAGGTCGTCGATGGCGTGCGTCGCCGCGTGGAGCCAGCCATAGGTTGGCGCGAAGATGCAGGCGTTCGGCGCCGCGGTCTGCAATTCGCGAAACCGTTCGTGCCGGCGCTGGTCGGAGGTGAGTTTGTTGCCTTCGAACTCCAGCGAATATTCTTCAACGCCCAGCACTGAACCCCGCGACCAGCCGAGCTTGACCGCGATATTTGAGCTGATGCGAGCGAGCGCGCGTTTCGCAGGATCGAGTTTGAACCGCGTCATCGGCGCGCAAAGAACTGCGCAGGAAAACGCGTCATAGCCGTCGGCGAGCAGCATCAGGGACGGCAGGCCGCCCATGGAATGGGTCATCAGGACAAGCGGCATGTCGAAACGCGGCTTGACGACGGTCTCGACCACATTGCGCAAATCCGCCTTGTAGGCGCCGAAATCGTTGATATGGCCTTTTTCCGAAACCGGCAGCATGCGCGAGGATAGTCCTTGCCCGCGCCAGTCCATGGTGACGACGGAAAAGCCGCGCCGGCGCAGATCCTCGATCACTTCAAAGTATTTTTCGATGAATTCGGAGCGGCCGTTCAGCAGCATCACGCAGGCCCGGGCGTTTTCGGTCGGGAACACCGCGACCCGCAGCTTCGCGCCGTCGGCGGTCTCCATCATGAAAATCTCGCCGCCTGCCGGCACGGGATTGGACGGGATGCGGATGAAATCGGTCATTTTGTTCCAGTCAGCTGCAGCCGCGCCATCACGCTCATATCGCCGGCGATGGTGAGTCCGCCAGATGCGAACGCCGCCTCGAGCGCGCGATCGCTCGACAGGGCGCGCTGCAGGATGTCATGAGGCCCCCGCCATTCGCAATCGGCTTTGGCGCCTTTGGGCGCGCCCAAACTGACTGCGACATTGCTCTTGCGTCCGTCGATATAGACCGGCTGGCCGTCATCGGGCGCGAGCGTCAAGATCGCGCCGAAAGGGGCGGCGACGGCCTTGCGCGCCGCCGCTTCCAGTGGTGAGGCGTCGCCGCTCACGTTCTATTCGAGCAGCGCGCCGTCGGCGGCGAGCGGCTTTCTGAAGCGCAGCGTCATGCGGTCGCTTTCGCCGATGGCGTCATAAGGCGCGCGGTCGAAGTTCGGGTCTTCAAGCCCGCGCGTCGCGGAGGTGCGGCGCGAAGGCGGCAAAGTCCAGACGCCGAAAGGATGGTCCTTGGTGTCCGCCGGATTGGCGTTGACTTCAGAAGCGCCTTCAAAATCGAAGCCCGCCGCTTCGGCGAGCGCGATCACATCGTCCGTATAGACATAACCCGTCGAGCCGTCATGGGGCAGGTCCGTGCCGTCGGCGCGATGATCGACGACGCCGAGTACGCCGCCGGGTTTGAGCGCGCGATAGAATTTCGCGAAATTCTCCTCGCCGACGCCGCGCGGCAGCCAGTTATGGACATTGCGGAAGGTGACGACCGCATCAGCCGATCCCGGCGGCGCGATGTCGCCGCCGCCATCGCCGAGAACAGTCACTTCGATCTCGCCGTAAAGCTCGGGCCGGGAAACATAGGTCTTGTCGAAATCCTCAATCGATTTCCGTACGCGCTCATTGGCGCCGACGGGAGAAAGGCCCGCTGCGTAGAGCTTGCCGCCGCCGGCTTTGAGATAGGGCGCGAGAATCTGGGTGTACCAGCCGCCGCCGGGCCAGATCTCGACCACTGTCATCTCCGGCTCGATGCCGAAAAAGTCGAGGGTTTCCTTCGGATGGCGATACTGGTCGCGAGCCTTTTCCTCCGGGCTCCGGTGCTCGCCGGCGATGACCGCCTCGAGGGCCGCGCCCGGTTCGGCTTCGGCGCCCGCCGCCGGCGCACCGGTTGCCTTCTCGCCGCCGCAGGCCGCCAGCATCAACGCCGCCCCCGCCAGGAGGGCTGAATTCCAAGTTTTCATAATTTGCTCCCGTCTGTTGCGGCCCGTTTACCATGCTTTGAGAGCGGGGCCACGGGGAGGGCGATCACAAGTGGGAAAGGCGCCCCCGAAACCTTGAAAGCCGGTTTCAGGCGCCTATCTCAACCCTGTCCGAGGCCGAAAGGCTCGGTCCGCGTCATCTCCGGCCAACTGGCGGAACCGGCGCGATCATCAACCTCGCTGCTTGTTAGGAGGACCTATGCGTACGTTTGACCCAACTCCCTTTTATCGTTCGACCGTCGGTTTCGACCGCGTCTTTGATCTTCTGGACGCCGTCGGCAAATCCGATTCGAACGGCTATCCGCCCTATAATATCGAGCGTCTCGACGAAAACGACTACCGCATCACGCTGGCGGTGGCGGGGTTCGGCGAGGGCGATCTCGACATCGAAGTTCGTGAAAACGGCCTGACGGTCACCGGTTCGCGCCAGGACAGCGACGAAGGCCGCCAGTTCCTTTATCAGGGCATCGCCGGGCGCTCTTTCGAGCGCCGCTTCCAGCTTGCCGAGCATGTGAAGGTCGCGGGCGCCTCGCTCGTGAACGGCCTGCTCAATATCGAGCTGAAGCGCGAAATCCCTGAAGCCATGAAGCCGCGCAAGATCGCCATCAACAAGGGCGAGGGCGCGAATGTGAAAGTGTTGAAGGGCGCCAACGCCGCCTAAAGCGGTACGGAGCCGTTTGCACTTTTAGGCTCTAACGCGCGAGAAAAGCGCGCATTTTTCCCTTCTGGATTGTGAAGGGCGCGGGAACCTCCCCCCGCGCCCTTTTTAATTGCAGCCCGCCTTGCTAGAAACGGTTGGTGAGTAAAGACGGCGCCCTGGCGCCGCGCGTGAGGGGTGAGACGATGCCGGCTGTTTTTAGAGTATGGATCGCGCTGGCGGCGGCGATAGCGCTCAGCGCATGCGCGACAAGCGAAGTCATATATGACGGTCCGACAACGTCGATCTCGTATGACCCTTACGATTTCGACCCGGACGATCTTCTCGCTGAGGCGCAGTCGTTTTGCGACGCTTACGGACTGACCGCGGTTTACGAAGACGAAACCATCGACCCGCAATCGGTACGATGGCGCTATCGCCATTACCGTTGTGTCTAGCCGTTAATCAGCGCCTTCGCCTGATCGTAGACTTCGGGGTTCGCCGCGAGGATCGATCCGGCGGTTAGAAACTTGTTTCCGCCTTCGATCTCGGTCACGAAGCCGCCCGCTTCGCGGACGATCGCCGCGCCGGCGGCGACGTCCCAGATATTGAGGTCACGTTCCCAGAAGGCGTCGAACCTTCCGGCGGCGACATAGGCGAGGTCGAGCGCGGCCGCGCCGAAGCGGCGCACGCCGGCGGTCTTTTCCAGAACCCGGTTCGTTTCCTCCAGCGCGCGATCGCGGCCCGGCCGCCCGGCGAAGGGAAGGCCGCAGGCGAACAGGCATTCGCTTAGATCCTTGCGCGCCGACACCCGGATGCGGCGGTTGTTCATGAACGCGCCTTCGCCTTTTTCGGCCCAGAAAAGTTCGTCGGTCGCCGGGTTGTAAATGACGCCGGCATAGGGTTGGCGGTCGCGTTCGAGGGCGATCGAGATCGCAAATTGCGGCAGGCCGTGCAGGAAATTGGTGGTGCCGTCGAGCGGATCGACAATCCAGCGGTTGGAATTGTCCGCGCCTTCGACTTCGCCGCGTTCTTCCATGACAAAGCCGTATTTGGGGCGGGCGGCGGAGAGCGCCTCGAAGATCGCCTGTTCGGCCTTGTGGTCGGCGCGGCTGACGAAATCGGCGACGCCTTTTCTCGAGACCTGAAGCGCCTGCGCCTCGCCGAAATCGCGGGAGAGGTCCCGCGCCGCCTTGCGGGCGGCGTTGACCATGACGGTGATGAGGGCGGAGGCGTTGGACATCAGTGATTTCCGGGTTGTCGGGCGGCGCACCATACGCAGCGCGACGCCCGGCGCAAGGGCGAAACAGGCATAATCGCCTCGGCGGGCGAACTGGTCTAAGGCGAGGCCCTATGCCGGATACGCCCTCGTCGACGTCTCAGACCGAAACCGCCGCGCTTGCGCCGAAAGTCGCGCGCGGCGCGGCGTGGATCATGGGGGCGGGTCTTTTCGCCCGCACCCTCGGCGCGCTCAACACGATCGTTGTCGCCCGGCTCCTGGTTCCTGAGGACATCGGACTTGTGGCGGTGGCGACGGTCGCGCTGCAGCTTCTGCAGGGGCTCTCCGATATCGGCGTTTCGCAGGCGGTGGTGAAGTTTCGCGACGCCGACCGCGAGGACTTGAACACGCTGTTCACGCTTTCCTTCATGCGCGGGCTGATTGTCGCGCTGTTGCTGGCGGGGGCGGCGCCGTTGATGGCGCAGCTTTACGGCGATCCGCGCATGGGCGGGGTGTTTCTGGGCGTCGCCGCTTTTCCGCTCATCACCGGGCTGATCAATCCGCGTTTTTATGAATTCGAACGCGATTTGAGTTTCTCGCGCGAATTTGTGGTGACCGTTCTCAACAAGCTCGCTGGCGTGATCGTTTCGGTGACGGTCGCGCTGATCTTCCGCACCTATTGGGCGATCATATTGGGACTTGTCGCCGGCGGCGGCGTGCAGCTCGTTCTTTCCTATGCGATGCGCCCTTTCGCGCCGCGCTTCTCTTTTCGCTCGCTTAATAAAGTGCTGGGGTTTTCCGGCTGGCTTGCGGGGGTCAGTTTTCTGGCGGCGCTCAACAACAAACTTGATGTGCCGATCCTCGCACGCGCGGTCGGCGCCGGCGGCGGCGGCGTTTATTTCATGGGTTTCCAGCTTTCCGAACTGGTGACCGGCCAGATCGCTTTGCCATTGACGCGGGCGATCTATCCGGGGCTGTCGAGTCTGCAGAGCGACGCGGAACGCATGCGCAAGGCGTTTTTGCGGGGCGTTGCGGCGCTCGGCGCCGTCGCCATGCCCGCGGCGTTCGGGTTTGCGTTCGTTGCGGAAGATTTCACCGCCCTCGTCCTCGGCGAGAAGTGGGCGGGCGTTGCCCCGGTCATCGAAATCCTCGCGCCGGTTATCGGGGCGCAATCCTTGTTTTACGCCAGCCAGAGTTACGCCATGGCGCTCGGGCTCACGCGCCTCGTCTTTATTCGCGAGCTGGTGTTTTTCCTGGTCCGGCTGCCGGTGTTCGTCTGGGCGGCGCTGACGCACGGGCTTGAGGGCGCGGTGTACGCGGCGGCGGCGCTCGGCGTCTTCCATATCGCGCTCAATCTCGCGCTCTACGCCCGGGCGAGCGGGCGCGGTTTCTGGGAGCCGCTGGTCGCCGCGCGGCGCTCCATCGGCGCGGTTGCGGCGATGGCCTTTTGGTTCCTGTCGGCGCGCGCGCAGCTCGGGTTCATGGACGACTGGCCCGTCCTCCTGCGGCTGGGCGCCGATATTCTCGCCGGCGCCGGCGTTTACGCCGCCGCGCAGGCCGCCCTGTGGCTCGCCGAGGGGCGGCCTCAGGGCGTTGAGAGCGATCTCATGAGCGGTCTTCGCGCGCTTAAAAACCGGCTGGCGAGAAACCCGGCCCCCTGACTGCACGTTACGGTTTTGCGACGCGGCCTGCTCGGTTAAGAAAGCCCCAGAACAAGCTCTTAAAAATGAGAAAGTGAGAAGCGTTTATGGGTGAGGCTGCGCCGTTCGATCAGGGACTGCTTGCCGCGACGGCGTTCAAGCTTCTGTCGGAGGACCCGCGTTTTAAAGTCGGCGAGGCCGAAATCCGCGGCAATATCTATCGGGTTTTCGAAAACGCGCCGCCGCATTTGCGTGATTTCTTCGCCTATGCCGCCGCGACCCATGGCGACAAGGAATTCCTGATTTTCGATCATGAGGGCCGCGAGGCCCTGAGCTTTGCGGAGACATGGTCGCGCGCCTGCCGGTTTGCGAACGCGCTTGAAAAAGAGTTGGGTGTGAAAAAGGGCGATCCCGTCGCCATCGCCATGCGCAATTTCCCCGAATGGTGCGTCGCCTATATGGCGATCATCTCGCTCGGCGCGATTGTCGTGCCCCTCAACGCCTGGTGGAAAGAGCACGAACTTGAGTACGGCCTGAAGGACAGCGGCGCGCGGATCGTCGTCGTCGACAAGCGCCGCCTCGATTACCTCAAACCCTGCAAGGAAAAACACGGGCTGACCCTGATCCTCGCGCGTGAAGAGGGCGCGGGCGCAGATTATCGCCTGAAAGACATGATTGACGGCGAAAGCGATGCGACGCCGCCCGCCGGCGAAATCCAGCCGGACGATGATTTCTGCATCGTCTACACATCGGGTTCGACCGGCGAACCGAAAGGCGTCGTGCTAACCCATCGCAGTGCGATTTCGGCGCTCATGTCTTGGGGGTTTGTCGGGGCGATCCTCAAGGATATGGCCGGCGGCGTCAGCCCATTCGGCGACAATCCGGGTATTCTTCTCGCCGTCCCGCTGTTTCACGTCACCGGATCGCACGCGATATTTCTCTTCTCCATGTTGATCGGCCGGCGCATGGCGATCATGTATCGCTGGGACGCGAAAGACGCGGTTGAGATGATCAACAGGGAAGAACTCACCAACTTCGTCGGCGTACCCAGTCAGTCCTTCGAGCTGATGGAGGCGGCCGGCGGCGATGGCCTTCCAAGCCTTCTCGATATCGGCTCCGGCGGCGCCAGGCGCCCGGCCGAACAAGTCAGAAAGCTCGCGGCGAAGTTCAAAGGCAACCCTTCATCCGGTTACGGACTATCTGAAACGAATGGGTTGGGCTGCATCATCTCCAAGGGCGACTACCAGCTCAGGCCCGATTCGACCGGCAAGCCGGTGCCGCCTCTCACGGACATCAAGATCATGAAGGACGGCGCAGAGCGGCCCCGCGGCGAGGTCGGCGAAGTCTGGATCAGAACGCCGGCGAACTTCCGCGGCTATCATAATTTGCCTGAAGAGACCGAAAAAGCGCTGACGCCTGACGGCTGGTTCCGGTCCGGCGACCTCGGCAAGATGGACGAGGAAGGTTTTCTGTACATTGTCGATCGCATCAAGGACCTTATCATCCGTGGCGGCGAAAATGTTTCCTGTCTTGAAGTTGAAAACCGCGTTTACGAGCATGAAGGCATTGCCGAAGCGGTGGTGTTTTCAGTCCCTGACCAGGTGCTCGGCGAGAAGGTGGGTCTAGTCTTTTACCCGAAGGAAGGCTCGAACGTCGATCCGGCGGTATTGCGCGGGTTTATTGCTGAGAAGCTTGCGGCATTCAAGGTTCCGGAACGCATCTGGATTTCGCCCGCGGCGCTGCCGCGCCTCGGCACGGCGAAATTCGACAAGCTGACGGTCAAGAAAATCGCGCTGCAGCACCCGCCGGCGCTTTCCGTTTAGAAAAAGGAGCCGACCATGAGCGATCTTGAAGCCTTCCGGAAGGAAACGCGGGCCTGGCTCGAGGAAAACTGTCCGAAGGAAATGCGCGACGGCGGCGCGGGCGAGGAAAATATCTGCTGGGGCGGGCGGCGCTGGACGTTCCAGTCGGAAGCCCAGAAGGTCTGGCTCGAACGGATGGCGGCGAAAGGCTGGACCGTGCCCGCCTGGCCGAAGGAATATGGCGGCGGCGGCCTCTCGAAAGAGGAAGTCAAAATTCTCAAGGCCGAAATGCGCGCCATGAAGGCGCGCTCGCCGCTCGAAAGCTTCGGCATCTGGATGCTTGGGCCTGCGCTTTTGAAATACGGCACGCACGAGCAGAAACTGCATTTCCTGCCGCCGATCGCGCGCGGCGAAATCCGCTGGTGCCAGGGCTATTCGGAACCGGGCGCGGGTTCCGATCTCGCATCGCTGCAGTGTAAGTGCGAAGACAAAGGCGATAGCTGGCTGATCAACGGCCAGAAAATCTGGACGTCCTACGCCGATGAGTCCGACTGGATTTTCGTGCTGGTGCGCACCGACCCCAAGGCTACGAAACATAACGGCATCAGCTTTATCCTCGTCGATATGGATCAGGCGGGCGTGACGACCAAGCCGATCAAGCTGATCTCCGGCAAGTCGCCTTTCTGCGAAACCTTCTTCGATGATGCGACGGCGCCGAAAGAACATGCGCCGGGCGTGTCGGCGATTGTCGGGGAGATGAATCGCGGCTGGGATGTGGCGAAATATCTCCTTACCCATGAGCGGGAGATGATTTCCGGCGGCGGCGGCGGGCTGTTCGGCGGGCGCGGTCTCGGCGAGGTCGCCGCGCAGCATGTCGGTCTTGAAAACGGCAGGCTCGCCGACCCGATGCTGCGGGCGAAGATCGCGAAAGCCGAGATCGACGGCTGGGCGTTCCTCTTAACTCTTGAACGCATGAAAGATGAGGCGAAAGCCGGGGCCGGCGTCGGCGCCAATTCCTCGATGCTCAAATATTACGGGACGGAGTTCAACAAGCGCCGTTTCGAGCTGATGATGGATGCGGGCGGCTCCGACGAGCTCGAATGGGAAGGCGAGCGTACGAAAGACGGCAAACTCGCCAAAGCGTGGCTCCGAACAAAAGCCAACTCAATCGAAGGCGGCACTTCGGAGGTGCAGCTCAATATCATCTCAAAACGCATTCTGGAGTTGCCGGATGCATAGCGTGCGTTTCTTATCCTTCGAGGCTCGCCCTTACGGGCTCGCACCTCAGGATGAGGTTTCAATTGGTCGCCCCCCTCATCCTGAGGTGCTTTTGCGGAGCAAAAGCCTCGAAGGATGCAAAAGCAGAAAGTAATCCATGCCTCTGATCCTTACCGAAGAACAGGAAATGCTGCGCGACTCAGCGCGCGGGTTTCTCGATGAAAAGGCGCCGGTTTCGGCCTTGCGCAAGCTGCGCGACACGAACGATCCGGACGGCTTTGACCGGGCCTTGTGGAAAGAGATGGCGGAAATGGGCTGGGCCGGCATCCTCGTCGAGGAGGAATTCGGCGGCGCGGATTTCGGTTTTGTCGGCGCCGGCGTGCTCGCGGAAGAAATGGGCCGCACGCTCGCCGCATCGCCTTTTCAGTCGACGTCGATCCTTGCGGCGACAGCTTTGAAGAAAATCGCGTCTGATGCGCACAAGCAGGAATACCTGCCGAAGATTGCGGCGGGCGAGGCGCTGTTCGCGCTGGCGGTCGATGAAGGCGCCAAGCATGGTCCGGCGAAAACAGCCATGAAGGCGGAAAAGCACGGCAACGGCTTTAAGCTTTCCGGCGACAAGACTTTCGTCGCCGACGGTCACGTGGCCGACAGGATCATCGTCGCCGCGCGCACCGCCGGCGAGCCGGGCGAGACCGAGGGGCTGACGCTTTTTCTCGTTGACGCGAAAGCCAAGGGGCTCTCCGCCGAACGCACCCTCATGGTCGACAGCCGTAACGCCGCGCGTCTTGCCTTCGACGGCGTCGAGGCGACGGGCGATGATGTGATCGGCGAGGTCGACGGCGGCTATATGGCGCTCGAGGGCGTTCTCTCCGCGGGCCGCGCCGGGCTCGCGGCGGAAATGTCCGGCGCCGCGCAGGCTGCATTCAAGATGACGACGGATTATCTGAAAGAACGCAAGCAGTTCGGTAAGGTCATCGGCTCCTTTCAGGCGTTGCAGCACCGCGCCGCGCATCTTTATTCCGAACTCGAGCTCGTGAAATCAGTTGTCTTGAAAGCGCTGCAGGATCTCGACGAGAATTACGGCATGGCGGGCGTCACCTGCACGCTCGCCAAGGCGAAAGCCGGAGAAGTCGCCAAGCTCGCCAGCCAGGAGGCGGTGCAGATGCATGGCGGCATCGGCATGACCGACGAGTTCGATATCGGTTTTTACATGAAGCGCATTCGCGTCGCGCAGGAAATGTTCGGCGACACGGCGTTTCACGCAGACAGACTCGCGCAACTGCGCGGCTATTGAGGAGATAAACCATGGCGACCGTAACACCAGACCAGATCGCCGGCTTTGTCGGCAAGGAAACAGGCGTTTCCGATTGGCTCGTCGTCGATCAGGACCGCATCAACACCTTCGCCGACGTCACCGAAGATCATCAGTTCATTCACGTCAATCCGGAGGCCGCGAAGATGACGCCGTTCGGCACGACGGTGGCGCACGGATTTTTGACCCTGTCGCTGTTGTCGAAACTGGCCGAAAACAGCGTGCTGATCCTTGAAGGCGTCAAGATGGGCGTCAATTACGGGTTTGAAAAAGTGCGTTTCATCAACCCGGTGAAATCCGGCAAGCGCGTGCGCGGCCATTTCACGCTGATGTCCGCGGATCAGAAAATTCCCGGCCAGTGGGCGTTCAAATATGCGGTGAAAGTCGAGATCGAAGGCGAGGAAAAGTCGGCGTTGATGGCCGAATGGCTTTCAATGCAGTTTGTATAAGAGGAAGTTTCATGTCCGAACATGTGGCGGAGATCGTCTGGAAGCGCGAAACCGATAGCTTCGCCTATAGTGATTACAATCGCACCCATGCATGGAAGTTCGACGGCGGGATCGAAGTGAAAGCCGCCGCGGCGCCCGCCTATCTTGGCGATCCTTCCTGCGTCGACCCGGAAGAAGCGTTTGTGGCGTCGCTTTCAAGCTGCCACATGCTGACTTTTCTGGCGATTGCGGCGAAGAAAAAACTTGTCGTCGACGCCTATGTCGACCGCGCCGTCGGCGTCATGGAAAAGAACGAAGACGGGCGGCTCGCGATCACCCGGGTCACGCTCCACCCGAAAATCGAATTCGCGCCGGGCGTTGAAGTCGATGCGGAAACGCTCGCGCACATGCATCACGCATCTCACGAACATTGTTTCATCGCCAATTCGGTGAAAACGGAAGTCACAGTAGAATCGTAACAGTCAAAGGTGGTAACGTGACAATACGCTATGACGGCAAGGTCGCCATTGTAACAGGGGCTGGGAACGGCCTCGGCAAGTCTCATGCGCTGGCGCTCGCGGCGCGCGGCGCAAAAGTCGTCGTCAACGATCTTGGCGGAGCGCGGGATGGAACGGGCGGGTCGCTTTCCGCCGCCGACGAGGTCGCCAATCACATCAACGCCTCGGGCGGGGAGGCGCTCGCCAACGGCGCCAATGTCACGAAGCCGGAGGAGGTCGCCGCCATGGTGAAGGCCGCCATGGACAAGTGGGGCCGGGTGGACATTCTCGTCAACAACGCCGGCATTCTGCGCGACAAGACCTTTCACAAGATGACGCTCGATGATTTTCGCGCGGTCATCGACGTACATCTCGTCGGCACAGCGATCTGCACGCACGCCGTCTGGCCGATTATGCGCGAACAAGGGTATGGCCGCGTCGTCTGCACCTCATCGCCGTCTGGCCTTCACGGCATTTTCGGGCAGGCGAATTACGGCGCGGCGAAAGCAGGCATGATCGGCTTCATGAACGCGCTGCACCTTGAGGGCGCGAAATACGACATCCGCATCAATCTTCTCTCGCCCTCGGCGAAAACCCGTATGACGGAAGACCTGGGCTTCCCTGAAAAAGTGCTCGACATGATGACGCCGGAAGCGGTGACCGCGGCGATGCTGTTTCTCGTCAGCGACGACGCGCCCAGCAAAGCGGTTATCTCCTGCGCGGCGGGCGGTTATTCGCGCGCTTATATCGTCGAGACCGACGGGGTTTTCCTTCCGCCGGAAAAACAGACGCCGGAGGAGATCGCCGCCCATTGGGAAGAGATTTCATCAACGGAGAATGTTCACTACTATAAGGACTCCGCCGGCCCGAACATGAATTTCATCGGCAAGGCGCAGGCGTTTGCGGAAGGTGATTAATACCGTCTTCGTCCTTCGAGACGCAGACCTGCGGTCTGCTCCTCAGGATGAAGACGGGTAAAGGAAGTGCTATCTTCATCCTGAGGCGGCGGCGCGAAGCGCCGCCGTCACGAAGGATCAGCGAAAGGACCGACTCATGAGAGAAGCCGTCATCGTCTCGACCGCCAGAACGCCCATCGGCAAGGCCTATCGCGGCGCTTTTAATAACACGACGAGCCAGACGCTCGGCGCGCATGCGATCAAAAGCGCAATCGAGCGCGCGAAGATCGACGCCGGCGAAGTCGATGACGTGATCATGGGCGCCGCCCTGCAGCAGGGCACGGCGTTCCAGAACGTTGCGCGTCAGGCGCTCCTGCGCGCCGGCGTACCGCAGACGGTGGCGGGTATGTCGCTCGACCGGCAATGCGCAAGCGGCATGATGGCGATCGCGACGGCGGCCAAGCAGGTTGTGGTCGACAATATGGATATCGCGGTCGGCGGCGGGGTTGAGTCGATTTCCATGAACCAGACCAGCGACATGTTCGTGCGGCCCGATCCGTGGCTCCTGCAGAACATTCCCGCCACTTACATGCAGATGATCGAGACGGCGGAAGTGGTCGCCGAGCGTTACGGGGTTTCCCGCGAGGCGCAGGACGAATACGCCCTGCAATCGCAACAAAGAACGCACGCCGCGCAGCAGGCGGGCAAGTTCGACGACGAAATCGTTCCGATGGCGTCGGTGATGAAATTCACCAACAAGGAAACCGGCGAGACCTCCGACGTCGAAACGAAACTTGAAAAGGACGAAGGCAACCGGCCGGAAACCACCCTTGAAGGGCTGTCGGGGTTAAAGCCCGTCTGGAAGGGCGGCATGGCGGTCGCGGAAGGCAAATACATCACCGCGGGCAACGCGTCGCAATTGTCCGACGGCGCGTCGGCGGCTGTGGTGATGGAAGCGAAGGAAGCCGAAAAGCGCGGGCTTTCCCCGCTCGGGATTTATCGCGGCATGGCGGTCGCCGGCACCAACCCCGACGAGATGGGCATCGGCCCTGTTTTCGCCGTGCCGAAGCTTCTGGAAAAGAACGGCCTCAAGATGGACGATATCGGCCTCTGGGAGCTCAACGAAGCGTTCGCCGTGCAGGTGCTCTATTGCCGCGACAAGCTCGGCATTCCGAATGAATTGCTGAACGTCAATGGCGGCGCGATTTCCATCGGCCACCCTTACGGCATGTCCGGCGCGCGCATGGTCGGCCACGCGCTGATTGAAGGAAAACGCCGCGGCGCGAAATATGTCGTCTGCACCATGTGCATCGGCGGAGGCCAGGGCGCAGCTGGGCTGTTTGAAGTGGCGTAGTGCCGACAGATTACGCGCCCATCTACGCACTGATCCGCGAGGTGCCGAAAGGCGAGGTCGCCAGTTACGGCATGATCGCCAGCCTGATCGCCGGCGCCGGTCCGCGACAGGTGGCCCGCGCCATGCGATCGGCGCCGAAAGGCGTACCGTGGCAACGCATCATCACGTCGTCCGGCGCGATGGCCGATCATGCGGGCGCTGAGGAACAGCGGCGGCGGCTCAAGAAAGAAGGCGTGGTGTTTAAAAAGAACGGCGCCGTCGACTGGTCTCAAAACCGCTGGCGCGGGCCCTCGCAGAAATGGGTGGACAATAACGGCCGTGAGATTGAAGAGATAATGGAGATTATCGCAGGCTGGGGTGGATAGGCGAACAACTGATCAATCTGTTATTTCGCTCATTCCCGCGAAAGCGGGAATCCATTGCGCCCCCTGTTGTACCTGGATCCCCGCTTGCGCGGGGATGAGCGGTTGAGGAGTTTGGCGGCCCATGAACATTGTCTTCGTTCTCTTTCCGAATGTAACGCAGCTCGATTTCACCGGACCGCTGCAGGTGCTTTCGCGTCTGCCGGGCGCGGAGGTTCATCTCGCCGCAAGGACGCTCGATCCCGTGCCGACTGATGCGGTCCTCACCCTCAACCCGACGACCGACTTCGCCGACTGTCCGCCGGTTGACGTTCTCGTCATCCCCGGCGGTTTCGGCGTCGACGACGCGATCCTCGATGAGGACTTGATGGCGTTCGTCCGCCGCGCGGGGGTCCGGGCGAAATATGTGACGTCAGTCTGCACCGGGGCGTTCGTGCTCGGCGCCGCGGGGCTGTTGAAGGGCAGGCGCGCCACGACCCATTGGGCCTATCACGACGATCTCGAACGGGTCGGCGCCGTCCCTGTCAAGGAGCGCGTCGTGCGCGACGGCAATCTCTTCACCGGCGGCGGCGTGACGGCGGGGATCGATTTCGCGTTCACCCTGGCGGCGGAGATCGCCGGCGAGGATGTCGCCCGGGCGATCCAGCTCGGCCTTGAATACGACCCTGCGCCGCCCTTCGACGCCGGCGCCCCGGAAAAAGCCGCCTCCGAAACGCTTGAGGCGATGAAAACCCGCTATGGCGGCAGAATCGAGGCTTTTCGCGCCGCGCTCAGCCGCGCCACGGCTGCGAAATGATGACCAATCGTTAAAATTTGGCGCCGCCGCTTTCCGCAAAAACGACACAATGTAGGATAGGATCCGCCGCGTTGATGCGAGGGTGCCGTTTACGCGCTTGCCAGAGGAGCACATGATGAAATCGATTTCCTTCCCGAAGATGACGATTGCGCTGGTCGCCGCCTTGATGGCTGTCGCCGGCGTGGCTCACGCCGCCTCCAAGGAGAAAATCGAGCAGCGCACCAATGAAGCGCTCGCCCAGTTCCGCGCCGATATCGGCGGCGCCGACGCGGTGCTCGCGAAAGCAAAGGGCGTTTTGGTCTTCCCGCTCATTCGCAAGGCCGGTTTCGGCATCGGCGCCGAACGCGGCGAAGGCGCGCTTCGGATCGGCGGCAAGACCGCGGCCTATTATTCAACGACAGCCGGCTCTCTGGGGCTGCAGATCGGCGTTCAGTCGCGCCGGCAGATAATTGTCTTTCTTGATGAGGGCGCGCTCAACAAGTTCCGTTCGAGCGACGGCTGGGAGATCGGCGTCGACGCGTCGGTGGCGGTGATCAGCGTCGGCGCCGGCGGCGCCATCGATACGACCCAGCTCAACCAGCCGGTGGTCGCCTTCGTCTTCGACAACAAGGGCCTGATGTACAATCTCTCGCTCGAGGGCTCGAAGATCTCCCGCATTCACCGGGACTAGACTCACGCAGTCTTTAAAATAGCGCAGCTATGTCCGAGGTTCTGATAGAGAAGAGCTGTGGGAAAGAAGGCCCAATCCCAACGGAATGGCGCGCGGTCATAAAAAGCGTGGCTGATGCAATTGTATTCGGAAAGCCATTTCCCAATAGCCAAAATATTTCCATCACGGATTATCCAGCCGATATAAGCGAAATCAACCAATCAAATATTGACGACTATCCCGATGATATCGGGGTGCTCGATGAGCAGACATGGAAAACCTCTGTCTATGTCTGGACCGGGGATCGATGGGAGATTCTGTTGGACCTTTCGACTTTCTGTGGCGAAACGAGCGATCTCGTATTGCACGGTCAAATGTTTGAAGAGGGCGCGGGCTTTCTTTTCAAGCCCGGACTAATATACGTCCCATAACAGCAAAGAGCTGAAATACTAAATTAGCACCGCCTCAATCGCCGCAAGCTGGGCGCGTTTCTCACCGTCCGAAAGGAACGCGCCTTCAAAGCTGTTTTTGGCGAGCGTCCTGATGTCGTCTTTGGCGAGATCGAGCGCTTCGATGACAGCGCGGAAATTATCCATCACATAACCGCCGAAATAGGCGGGATCGTCTGAGTTGACGGTCGCCTTAAGGCCGAGATCGAGCATCCGCTTCAGGGGATGGGCGGCCATGTCGCCGACAACGCAGAGCTTGAGGTTCGACAAGGGGCAGACGGTAAGCGTCATCGCTTCGGTTTTAAGGCGCTCGACGAGCGCCGCGTCTTCCAGAGACCGGTTGCCGTGATCGAGCCGGTCGATTTTCAAAAGATCGAGCGCCTCGTAAACATAGGCGGGCGGTCCTTCTTCGCCCGCATGGGCGACGAGTTTCAGCCCGCGCTCGCGCGCCGCCGCGAAGACCCGCTCGAATTTGGATGGCGGATGCCCGACTTCCGAGGAGTCGAGTCCTACGCCGTCAATCCGGTCGAGCCAGGGGTCGGCTTCCTTCAGCGTTGCGAAGGCGTCTTCTTCGGAAAGGTGCCGCAGGAAACACATGATAAGTTTCGAGGTGACGCCGAATTGCGCCTTCGACAGGGAAAGCGCGGTGAGGACGCCGCTGATCGCCGTGCCGAAAGGAACGCCGCGTTCCGTGTGGCCCTGCGGGTCGAAGAAGATCTCCACATGGCGAACATTGTCGGCGCGCACGCGGTTGAGATACGCCATGGTGAGATCGAAGAAATCCTCTTCGGTCCTGAGGACGCTCATCCCCTGATAATAGATGTCGAGAAAGTCCTGGAGATTGGAGAACGCATAGGCCGCCCGCACGTCCTCGACCGACTTGAAAGGGATGTCGACCTTGTTGCGGCGAGCAAGCGCGAACAGCATCTCCGGCTCGAGGCTGCCCTCGATATGAAGGTGCAGTTCCGCCTTCGGCAGGCGCGCCGCGTAATCGATGAGATCCTGTTTCAAAGCCGGTCTGTTTTAACGCGCAAGCGGCTGCAATTTCCAGTAGGTAAGCGAGCGCCACAGCCATTCGAACGGGCCGAAGCGGAAGAACGTCAGCCAGACCGGCGACCAGATCAGCATGGCGACCCACATCAGGCCGACGAATTGCGCCATTTCCGGGAAGGTGACCGATCCGATTTTGCCGAGTCCCGGCGGGCCCCAATAGTAGAGGACGCCGATAATCGAACACATGAGATAGTTGGTGAGCGCCATCTGGCCGGCGGCGGCGAAAGGCATGCGCAGGACGCCGAGCCCCGGCAGTTTGCAGAGCGCCATGATCAGCGCCGAATAGCCGAAGGAATGGAACAGGCTGCCGACCATGAGGGCGGCTTGCGCCGGGAGCAGCATCATCATATCGAACTCGACGGCCAGAGACTGGGTCGTCGTGTAATAAGAGCCGGCAAGGCCGATCGCGAGCGTGATGAGGCCGGAAACAAGATAGGTCATGAAAGACCAGCGCAGGGTGAAGAAGCCCATCTTGAAAAACGCCATGCCGCACATCATCACGCCGAGATGGCGGGGGATGAGGAACAGGCCCTGCATCATTTCAAACTGAATGCTGGTGGGAAGCATCGCCGCCAGCCGTCCCGGGAAAGTGCCGCGATAGGCGGCGATCTGCTCCTGCACCTGTTCCGGCGTCGCATGCATCATGTTCTGCTCAGCGATTTCCGCGAGCTTCTCAGGCGGCAGGCTGCTCATCACCACATGTTGCAACATGATCAGGGCCGGGAAGAGCAGCAGCAATATCCCTGCGACAATCAACAGCGTGCGCGGCCGCCAGCGGCGCATCAGGACGACGATCATGCCTGAAATGGCGTAGGGCAAAAGAATATCGCCATACCAGATGACAAACCCATGGATCGCGCCGATCACCGCGAGCCACATCATCCGCCGGTAATGAACGCCGAATTTCGGCGAGGGTTTTTCCTCGCCGACCATGAGTATGACGCCCGCGCCGAACAGGGCGGAAAAGATCGTGATGAATTTGAACTGGAAGAAGGTCGACATGATCGACCACCAGAATGCGCCGCCCGGCTCATGAAATTGCGGATTGAGACTTGGGTCGCTGAACGCCGCCGGCGGCTGCGCCATGGCGAGAATGTTCACACTGAAAATACCGAGCACGGCGACGCCGCGCAACACATCAAGACTTTCAAAGCGGTCCTGCCGCGGTCCTGCCAACATCTCTCGCCCCTCCTGATTCGCTAAGAGGGGTGAAGATTAGCCAAAAAGCCACCGCTCTTTAAGGCTTAATCCGTGCGCCCCTGAAAATTTCGACGCGCCTTTGGAACGCTTGATCGTGAACGCGGCCTTTTCAAACGCGTTATACTCGCGGGATTCAACTGTATCGACCGCCATGAACCGGGCTTTCGCCTTGTCGCGCCCGATTTCAAGATCGATATAACCGTGATCCTCGCCCGAAAGATAACGGACGTCCTTGTTCTCTCTATTGGTGAGAAGCGCATATTCTGCGCCTTTCCCGCCGAGGAAGGATTTCCGGTAGGGCGAGGGCGACGTCACCGAATGGGTTCCGAGTTCAACGCCGACATGACCGCCCGCCTTGTCGGTGAGGTCATTCGCCCACCAGGTATGAGTGTCGCCCGTGACGACGATCAGGCCGTCGCCGCCGTTCTGTTTGACGGTATCGTAGAAACGCTCGCGCGCCGCCGGATAGCCGTCCCAGGCGTCAAAATTCGTCGGCAATCCGAGGGCGGAGCTTTTGACGAAGGCGCGCGCCTGATTCCAGCTTTTCTCAAGCTCGACGATATCGTCTTCCGTCACGTGAGGATTAAGATCAGGCGCAATCACCTTCGCCATGATGATCTGATTGGCGATAAGCCGCCAGGGCTGGCCAGACGCCGCCGACTGGTTGATGGCGTCGGCGATGAAGTCGCGTTGCGCAGCGCCGAGCATTTCACGGTCGTCCCGCCACAGAACGTCCTTGATAAACTGCTGTGCGTCCTCGGGCGTTTCAAGCGTCGGCACGATTTCCGAATATTCAAATTGCCGCGCGCGGGCCATGAGGCGCGTTTCAATGGCGGCGAGCGTCAAGAGATCGCCGTAAGCGTAGGAACGGAAGAACGCCTCCGGCGAGCCGTTCGGCTCGCGCACCGGCATCCATTCGTAATAGGCCTGCAGGGCGGCGCGGCGGCGGGTTTCCCAGTCGCCTTCGGTCGCCGGGTCGTGATTTTCAGCGCCGTCCTTCCAGGAATTGTTGGACGTTTCATGATCGTCCCAGATCGGAATGAGCAGGTGTTTCGCGTGCGCCGCCTGACTTGCCGGGTCCGCCTTATACTGGGCGTGACGCTTGCGGTAGTCGTCAAGGGTGATGATTTCATGCGTAGGCTGATGATTTCGGTCGAGCTTTGCGCCGGCTGCGCCGCCATAGCCGTCTGTTCCGTATTCGTAGATGTAGTCGCCCAGATGAACGATCGCGTCGAGATTGTCTTGCCGCGCGATCAGGTCGTAGACGTTGAAATACCCGAACGGAAAGTTCGAACAGGAAATAACCGCGAAGCGCAGGCTCTCTACCGATCCTGTCGGCAGGGTCCTGGTGCGTCCGACGGGCGAATAAACCGCGCCGACCCTGAACCGGTAATAATAAATTCCGCCGGGCTCGAGGTCCTGGACAAGAACTTTCACCGTCCAGTCTCCGGAAGGGTCGGCAACCGCCTCGCCCTTGCCGCGCATGTCCGTGAACGCTTCGTCGGCGGCCGTTTCCCAGACCACGGTGCGGGGGCTCGGCCAGACGACCTGCGTCGGGATCGGGGGCGATCCGGTCCGGGGCATGAACTTCATCGATTGCCTCGAGCTGTTCGAGGCCGATCCGGCCA
>CAJXLJ010000008.1 GCA_913055785.1 uncultured Parvularculaceae bacterium
CCGAAGGGCGGGCGACCATCGCCGCGCTCGGCGACGAGGCCGCCGCGGTTCCGGAACGCGGCGGGCTCGCCGAGCGCCTGATCGAGGGCAAGAACAACCGCGATACCGTCCGGGCCTTCTCAGTGCGCATCCTGTCGCTGGCCAAGTCGGAATTCGTCGCCAACGTGCTGGCGGCGGTCGCGGTCGCCAGCATCGGCGTCTATCTCGGCGACAAGGCGATCAACGGCGAAATGCCGCTGGCGCTCGTCGTCGCCTTCTTCGTGCTGCTCCGGCTGGCGGTCAACGGCCTGACCAGCGTCGCCGTCTCGCTGACGACCTACGCGCGCTTCTACGAAGTGGTGCGCAACGGTTACGAGTATCTGACAAGCCCGGTGCCGCGGCCCGACAAGGTCAACGGACGGCCGGCGCTGCATGTCCCCGCCGGGGCGGACCCGGTGCCGGGCGCGCTCGACGACGACGTGCCCGTCGCGCGCGGGGTGCCGGTCGCGGTGATCTCGCCGGCGACGCTGAACCGCTACACCCAGTACTTCCATGTGCTGGCGCTGACCCAGAAGCTGCGGCAGGCCGCACGGTCGCGGCTGAACGCCGCCGCCCTGCGTTGTACCGCTGCGCTTACAGAGCCGGAGAACCTGAAACAGCAGGGACTTCTGGCGCTCGACCAGGCCGAACTCACGAAGCGAATCGCCGGCACGCCGATTGCGGAACTCGCGCCCGATGCCGGGACGATCCAGGCAGCGGCAAAGGACCCGTCCGCGGTTTCGGGCGCGGACCGGGCCCGCATCGCACTGCTTGCCGCGGTGCTGTCGCCGGCCGAACTGATCATCATGGACCCCGACCTGCTGGCAACGCTTCCGGAGAAGGCCCGCGGGGCCTGGCTCGAGAGCCTTTCGGGCCGGTTCCTGGCGGTCGCCTACCGGCTCGATGCGTTCCACGGCTGCCGGCTGGGCGAGATCCACGCCGTCTTCATGGACTACGAGCGCGCCGTCGCCGTGGTGAAGGCGGAAGATGCCGTTAAAGCGGCGCCCGTCGTCGCCGCAGGGCTCAAGGCGGCGAAGGACGAGGAGCCCGACGAGGACGATCTGGAAGAAGAGGGCCAGGTGTGATTTCTAATCAGGTTGTTCCAGCGAAGGCCAAATCTGGGATTGTGCGGTTCGGGCTAGCGTGAGGCCTGTCGTGGTTGTATCGAGGGAGTTCTCTTGACAGGTTGGCGTCTCTGCTGCCGGAGAAGAAAGAGGGAATCGCGTAGACCCATTTCCGAAGCGTTGTCTGGAAGGACCGCTCTGCCTTGCCGCCGGTCATCCGTCATCGAACCTGCCGCTCGTCTCGCAATTGGAGTTTGAAATGTCCCGCGGACCCAACTGCTCGCGGCGTTGACCGCCTCAAACATCATATGTTTACCTCGCCTCATGAGCGAGATAATCTACTACGATCTCAAACAGGCGACCGGACCGGTCCCCAGCATGGCGACGCAGGTCGCCGGCGAGATCGGACGCCTGATCGTCTCGTCGGCCTATGCGCCCGGTCAGCTCGTCGAGGACGAAGTCTCGCTCGCGGAGCGGTATCAGGTCAGCCGCTCCGTCATTCGCGATGCCGTCAAGATCCTCGTCGGGAAGGGGCTTCTGGAGGTGCGCCGGGGAATCGGCACCCGCGTCAGGTCGCGGCAAAGCTGGGGGCTGCTCGACGACGACGTCCTTGCATGGGCGCTGTCCGCGCCGCCGGATGCCGACATGCTTCGGAAGCTGATGGATGTCCGCCGGATCTTCGAGCCGAAGGCCGCGCGCTGGGCGGCCGAGAACGCGTCCACGGAGGCGCGGGGCGATATCGAGGCGGCCATGTGCGCAATGGAAGCCGAACAGGGATCGGTCGAGAGCTTCGTCGGCGCAGATGCCCGATTTCACCGTTCGATCCTGCGGGCGACCGGAAACGAATTCCTGATGGCGCTCGAAGGCGTCATATATTCCACGCTGCTGAGCAGCATCAGACTGACGAACGCAGACCCGCGTGACAATAGTACTTCGGTTCCATTCCATAGAGAGGTCTGCGATGCAATTATCGCTGCTGACGGCCGCCAGGCAGAATACTTGATGGAGCAACTATTGCTGGATGCCGGAAAGCGTTTGGACGAACGTGTTTCGTTGAATAAGAATTGAGGGAACACAAACCCGGACTCAACCGGGCCTACTGACTTCGGTTCGAGCGTTCCGCTCTGCCGCCAAGACCGCCTCGCCGTCTCACGGCGCGGCAAACGAAGAGAAACCTTTGGGAGGACTTAATGCTCAGAACACTGTCGAAGGCACTGCTGATCGGTGCTGCAAGCCTGTCCGTGGCCGCGCTGTCGGTCACAGCCGTCTCTGCCGCCCAGACAAAGCTGCGTATCCAGACGCACTACGCGCCGGAAACGCCGTCGGGCAAACTGCTCGCCGAATATGTCGACAACATCCAGGTCATGTCGAACGGCGAGATCGAAGTGGAGATGTTCTACTCCTCGTCCGTCGTGAAATCGGTCGAGACCTTCGATGCGGCGGCAACCGGAATTCTGGATTGCGACGCGACCGGCGGCGCCTATCAGACCGGTAAGAACCCGGCATTCCAGTTCGTCGGCGACATCATGGGCGGCTACGGAACGCCGGTTCAGCAGCTTTCCTGGCTGTATTACGGCGGTGGCATGGAAGCCGCGCAGGAGCTGTACAACAAGTACGACATGCAGCTTGTCGGCTGGATCGTCTACGGCCAGGAATCGCTTGCGTCCACCAAGCCGATCGCCGGCATCGAGGACCTGAAGGACTGGAAGTTCCGCTCGCCGCCCGGCATGGAAACGAAGATCTTCGAGAAGCTCGGCGCCAAGCCGATCGTGATGGACTTCACCGAAATCTTCACCGCGCTTGAGTCGGGCATCATCGACGGTGCGGACGCCTCGGGCATCGCCAACAATGTCGGTCTGGGTCTCTATGACATCGCCGACTATGCGAACTTCCCCGGCTTCCACTCCATGCCGTCCGACCACATCGCCTGCAACAAGGCGGTCTGGGACGCCATGCCCGAGCACCATCGCCGCATCATGTCGACGGCCATCGGCGATCTGGCGCTGAAGAGCGCCCTGACCTTCGAAAAGAAGAACGCCGAAGCCGTTGCCGATCTGAAGGCGAAGGGCATCACCGTGTCGGCATGGTCGGAAGAGGATATGCAGACGTTCCGCGATGCGGCCCAGGCAACCTGGCCGGAATTCGCCACGACGCCTGAAGCCAAGGCCCTCGTCGACGCGCATATCGCCTATCTCACCCAGCTCGGCCTGGTGAAGAAGTAAGCCGAAACCCTGTTCCGGCCGGCCAAGGCCGGCCGGACAACTACGAAAGCCCGTGCGGTCGTTGCCGCGCGGGCAGACGGATTGCTGACGCCACCGATCGCGGGCTTTTGCGGATCGCGGACACCGGCGGGCCGATGCGATGACGGCGCTTCGCGACCAGGGAGGGGGATATGGTTGAGAACGAACGCTCGGGGCCGGTCGACTGGGTAACCTGGACCTTCAGCCGTGTTGCGATGTGGGCCCCGGCGGCCGTCGTCGCCATCATCTTCTACGAAGTCTTCATGCGTTACGTGCTGTTCAAGCCGACGCTGTGGGCCAACGAGATGTCGCTGTGGATCGGCGGGGCGATCTACGTGACCTCGGGGCTGTACGCGATGCAGCAGCGCAGCCACATCCGTATCTACATCATCTATGACATCATGCCCCGCTGGGCGCAGAAACTGTCCGACTGCATCTCGGTCGCGTTGATCTGGCTTTTTACCATCGCCTTGTTCTGGGGCGGGTACAACGAAGCCCGCGACAAGCTTTTGCGGATGGAGACTTTCGGGACTGCGTGGGATCCACCCATTCCGGCCACGGTTAAGGTCGGCATTCTCGTCATCATCGCCATGGTCGTTATGTCGTGGCTGATCGGCTTTAACGTCATCAACCGCCACAACCAGGTGGTCGACATGATCTGGCGCACGCTTCTGGCGCTCACCGAGCCGGTGCTGCGTCCGATCCGCAATATGCTGCCGGCGATGGGCGGGCTCGATCTTTCGCCGCTCATTCTCCTGCTCGCGATCTTCTTCCTGCAGGGTATGAACTTCTGGCTGCGCGCGAAAATCGGGGCCTAGCGACGGCCGCCTCATTTTTCAGACCATCATCCAAAGGCGCCGACCTATCGCTGCGCGTCACGCCCGGCGCGGCGAAAAACGAGATTGCAGGACTGTGGGAAGGCGCCGATGGCGAGCAGCGCCTCGCGGTGAAAGTGACGGCGCCGCCGGACAAGGGCAAGGCCAACGCCGCTGTCGTGAAGCTTCTTTCAAAAGCGTTGAAGCTGCCGAAGTCGGCGTTCGAAATCACCGCCGGCGAAACCGCGCGATTGAAGACGCTTCGCATTGACGGCGATGAAAGCGAGCTTGCCTCAAAGCTCCTCGCGCTTATCGAAGCGTGAATGCGGCGCGGCTTTCGCGCATGAAAGCCGCGCCCTTGCTCAACTGAGATCGAACCAGGCGTTGGGGTTCGCCGCCTGCGGCGCCGCGCCGATCCCGGCGCCGCGAAAAGCGGCGAGGATCGCGGCGCGGTCCGCGCCCTTGATGCGCTCGTTTTCCGGTCCGAGCGCTTCGTGAACGACCCACCCGACAACCGGCGCGCGGCGCAGCTCGACAATCGCGACGCCTTTCCCGCCCGCCTCGGGCGCGTAGCGGTAAAAATACGAGTCGCCGCGCAGTACCCGCCAGAGATAATCGCGGATGCAGTTATCGAACTCCCGCGCCGCCCGGGCGAGGTCCTCGTAGGAGGCGAGCGGGTGCAAAGCGTCGACTCCGCCGAGAACGAGTTCGCCGGTCGGCGCCGCCGGAAAAGGGACGCGCTCATAGTGCCGCATCACCCATTCGCGGATGTAATCGGACTCCGCTTTTTCAAGCGAAGCGATGATCTGCCGGTCGGTGAGGTCCGTGCGAATGCGGCGGACAAGTTCGATCGCGAACACCACTTCGCTGACATCGCGCCGGCGGCGGATCATTTTCAGAACGCCGCTTGTGCGATAACCGGCGGGCAGACGCGCCAGCACAATCACTTTCCCGCGCGTAATAGCGGAGAGATGCGCGAGCGTTTTGCGCGCCTGGGCGTCGTTCATCAGCGCCGCAAGGCGTAGATATGTCGCCGGCCGCCAGACGCCGCCCGCAAACTTCGGCGCGGCTTTCGCCAGCGCGGGGCAAGCCTCGGCGCCGCCAAGCTCGGCGGCGATCGCAAGCTGCACGCGGCGCGAGATGACGCCGTAACTGCGCGCGAACGCAGCGAAATGATCGGCGTCGTCGCGCTTCGCGCCCATCAGCGAAACGCAAAGCGCAATGAAGTGCAGCTCCGCGCGGGGGATCGCCAGCACGCGGGCGCGAATGGCCTCGTTATGGGCGGCGAGCGACGCGATGTAAGGCGTCAGCCAGCCATAGGGGCCGCCCGTTTCGCGCGCGGCGAAGCGGGACGCGTCCGCAAGATTGCGCACGGCGCGGGACCCCGAAATGTCTTGAAAAGTCATCGGATTTCTCTCTTCGGGTGTTGTGTCAGAAGGCGGCGGGTCGTTCCTGCCGCGCCTATCCCGAAGAGAGGCGCGCAGTTCAGACGGGCGATCGCCGGTCGTAAATGCGCTTCGTCATCCATTGCTCCTTGTGCGGCTCATCCGCACGAATTGAGGCGCGCGGGATAATCGATATGAAATGGGAATGCAAGTGCAAATAAGGCACAGTGAAATTTCAATGCCGTTTATTCCGGCGAAAGCCGGAATCTCTTTCCACGAGCGAAACCCATTATGAACGAGACCCCGGCCTGCGCCGGGGTGATCGGAAGAGAGCTTGTGCATCCAGCTCGCTCGTCACGAACGTCGCGTTTTTTTGAACGAACAGGAAGCGAGTGTCTTGCCTAATAGCCATGTAACTATTGCCGCCCGCTCTTCCTGTTTTCTTTTCTAAATCATGGGACCGGCGGCCTCCCGCAATCGCCGCCGGCCCCCGTAAGGGGAGGCGGCGAATTCCGCCTCACCCTATCCTTTGACGCACACGACCTGTTTCAGCGTGTGCACGACCTCGACGAGGTCGGTTTGCGCGGCCATCACGGCGTCGATGTCCTTATAGGCGCCCGGCGTCTCGTCGATGACGCCGCGGTCCTTCCGGCATTCAACGCCTTCTGTCGCAGCGCGGTGGTCGGCGAGCGTGAAGCTTTGCTTCGCCGCCGTCCGGCTCATCTTCCGGCCCGCGCCGTGCGAACAGGAGCAGAAAGACTGCTCATTGCCGCGCCCGCGCACGATGTAGGACTTCGCCCCCATCGAGCCCGGAATGATGCCGAGTTCGCCTGCGCCGGCGCGTACCGCACCTTTACGGGTCACCCAGACATCCGCGCCGAAGTGCCGTTCGCGCGCCACGTAATTGTGGTGGCAATTGACGGCTTCCTTCTCGATGCGGAACTTCGCGACCGATTTCGGCAGGCGGTAACGCAGCGACGCAAGTATGCGTTCCATCATCGCCTCGCGGTTTTCACGCGCGAAGTCCTGCGCCCAGTGGACGGCTTCGACATAGTCGGCGAACAGCTCTTCGCCTTCCTCGAACCAGGCGAGGTCCTTATCCGGCACGCCGTAGCCGCGCTTTAAAAGCGCTTCACGGGCTTCCGAGATGAAGTACGTCCCGATCCGGTTGCCGACGCCGCGCGAGCCTGAGTGCAGCATCACCCAGACGCGGTTTTCTTCGTCGAGACAAAGCTCGATGAAGTGGTTGCCGGTCCCGAGCGAGCCGAGATGGATCACATGGTTCGCGCCACGGATTTTCGGGTGCTTCTCTTCGATCGCGGTGAGGCGATCGGCGAGACCCGACTCCGTGAAACGCGTTGCAATCGCGTTCGGCACGCCCTTCATCCAGCCGCCTTTCGCGCCGATTCCGCCATGCGGCACGGAGCGTTCGATGTCCGAGCGGATCGTCGAAAGATCGTCCGGGAGCTGATCGGCGGTGAGCGACGTGCGCAAGGCCATCATCCCGCAGCCGATGTCGACGCCGACCGCGGCCGGGATGATCGCGCCTTTCGTGGCGATCACCGAACCGACCGTTGCGCCGCGCCCGAAGTGAACGTCCGGCATCGCGGCGACGTGGCTGTGGATGAAGGGCAGGCGCGCGACATTGGCGAGCTGCATCCGCGCGCTATCCTCCACGGGCACGCCCTTCACCCAGGCTTTCACCGGCGCGCCGCCGGTTTCCATCGTTTCAAAGTTATCGTTTTCAAGTTCCGCCATGACGTCCTCCTTTTGGTTGGCGGGATTAAGCAATTGAATTTGCGCAACAAAAAACCCTCCGGGGCGGGGCCGCGGGAGGGTTCGAACGTCCGTCTCCGGATGATGCGGGATTTGTTTACCGCATAAGGACGAACCCCTCCTGACCTGCCGCCTCATAAGCGAACGCGCGCGCGCGTTCGGGCTGCATCTCGTGCAGCTCGGCGCTTGGCTCGTTCCTGAGGCCTGATGTCGAAGTCGGTTTCATCTCACTTATCCTTTTCGCGTGACCATCACGCGTGGGGAGGGGTGAATAAAGAGATTGGCGGGGAAGTCAAGTCAATACGAAAGCAATTCAGCCAACCCTAAGATTTATGCCAAACATAAATACCTTCAAACATAATAGAGTCCCATAGTAACACCTGGATTAAAGCACCGCTTCCTGTTGTGTCGGAAGTGATGGCATTACCAATGGCAACGCCGGGGCCAAGCCTCGCCCAATTAAGATGCTCCCCTCTTTCTGTCCACGCATGTGCAAATTGTTCAAGCCCTACGATGTTGAACCGATAATCATAAACCCCTGTCGGAGGCGAGCCTGTTAAGTAGTAATATGCACAATCTGTAATTTTCGTAATTACACGACCAAGCCGTTCTGCATCCAATAATAACAGTTCCGGCGCGGGAGAATCATTCGTTATGGATTTGAAGCCATGTCTTATCATTTCGCTTGTAATTTCATCTGTCGGAACAAACGAATTGAGAATTCGAGTACGTGCTCGTCTACGAGCATTCGAACTTTTCTCATTCTTACCAGCAGCGGGATTCAGTCCTCGGTATACGCGATCCCAGATTCCTTTAGCGGCATTTAAATCTGGTGGGACTGTCGTCGCTAGCTTTTCGAATACGTATTGTTCATCTAGTGAATAACTTGCGTTGCATTTCTTGTGAGAGGGTACAGTCCATCGCTGTACATTTGTGGGAGTTGAGTCCGGATACCAACTAAAAGGAATTACATGTTCTCGTGTTTCACCATTTTCTGTATCAGTAACATCGATCTCCTTTCGACAAACTGTACAAATAGGCATCGGTAGTACGACTCTTTAATAATGATCAGGCTAACGGCAATCCGAGCAAGAGGCTTTATATATCCAGCTCATCCCTCACAAACGCCGCGTTTTCCTGAATGAACTGAAACCGGGCTTCCGGCTTCTTGCCCATCAGGCGGTTGACGAGATCGGCGCTCATCTCTTCCTTGTCCTCGGCGATGACGACGCGCGCGAGAACCCTTGTTTCCGGGTTCATGGTGGTTTCTTTGAGTTGCGCCGGCATCATTTCGCCGAGACCTTTGAAGCGCCCGATCTCGACTTTCTGGTTCGCCTTGAATTCGCTCTTTAACAGCCTGTCGCGCTCTTCCTCGTTCATGGCGTAGACGGACTTGCCGCCGGCGGTGAGGCGGAAGAGCGGCGGCTGCGCCATGTAGAGCCGGCCCTCGCGGATCAGTTCCGGCATTTCCTGATAGAAGAACGTGATGAGCAGCGCCGCGATATGCGCGCCGTCCACATCGGCGTCGGTCATGATGATGATTTTTTCATAACGCAGCTTGTCGAGATCGAATTTCGAGCCGATCCCGGCGCCGAGGGCCTGCACGATGTCGGCGATTTCCTGGTTCGCCATGATCTTGTCGCGCGCCGCGGAGGCGACGTTGAGGATCTTGCCGCGCAAGGGCAGGATCGCCTGCGTCGCGCGATTGCGCGCCTGTTTCGCTGAGCCGCCGGCCGAGTCGCCCTCGACAAGAAAGATTTCGGAGCCGACGCGGTCGGCGCTTGAACAGTCAGCGAGCTTGCCGGGCAGGCGGAGCTTGCGCGTCGCCTGCTGGCGCGAGACTTCCTTTTCCTTGCGGCGGCGCTGGCGTTCTTCCGCGCGCTCGACCACCCAGTCGACCAGCGCGCCCGCCTGTTTCGGGTTGGAGGCGAGCCAGTGATCGAAAGCCGGGCGCACGGCGTTCTCGACGATGCGCTGGGCTTCAGCGGTCGCGAGTTTGTCTTTGGTCTGGCCCTGAAATTCCGGATTGCGCACGAACACCGAGAGGAGGGCGCCCGCCGTGCCGAGGACGTCCTCGGCGGTGACGCTCGCGGCGCGCTTGACGCCCGCCAGTTCGGCGTAGGCTTTAAGCCCCTTGGTGAGCGCGGCGCGGAGGCCCGCTTCGTGGGTGCCGCCTTCCGGCGTCGGCACGGTGTTGCAGTAGGAATGAACGAAACCGTCGGCGTCTCCGAAACCCGCCGCGCCCCAGAGCACCGCCCATTCAAGATTGCCGTGGCCGCCTTCGTCTTTCTTCTCGACCTTGCCCGCGAAAATGTCTTCGGTCACCGTCGGCTTTGATCCGGCGAGGCTCTGGAGATAATCCGTAAGCCCCCTTTCGAAATGGAAGACGGCTTGCGCGGGCGTATCGTCCTTGATGAGCTCGGGCGCGCATTTCCAGCGGATTTCAACGCCGCCGAAGAGATAGGCTTTCGAGCGCGCCATTTTGAACAACCGCGCCGGTTTGAACTTCGCCGAGCTCCCGAAGATTTTCGGGTCCGGGTGGAACATCACCATGGTGCCGCGCTTGTTCGGCGCCGGGCCGACTTTCTCGAGCTTCGAGCGGGGATGACCTTCCGCGTAAGACTGGCGATACATGGTGCGTGCGCGGCAGACCTCGACGATCAGGTCGTCCGACAGCGCGTTTACGACCGAGACGCCGACGCCGTGAAGGCCGCCCGAGGTCACATAGGCCTTGCCCTCGAACTTGCCGCCCGAGTGCAGCGTCGTCATGATGACTTCAAGCGCCGACTTGTTCTTGAATTTCGGGTGCGGGTCGACGGGGATGCCCCGGCCGTTGTCGTAAACCGACAGATAGCCGTCGTCGAACAGCTCGACCTCGATGCGGCTCGCATGGCCCGCGACCGCCTCGTCCATGGCGTTGTCGAGCACTTCCGCGAAGAGATGGTGCAGCGCCTTTTCGTCGGTGCCGCCGATATACATGCCCGGGCGCTTGCGCACCGGTTCGAGGCCCTCGAGAACCTCGATGTCCTTGGCGGAATAATCGCCGAAGAGGTCGGCGTCGTCTTTCTTGTTTGCAGCGCGTTTGGCCATAAAACTACTGTTTGTCTTTCTTCTTATACAATGTTCGCGTGGGCGCGTCTTATTCCGGCAAGGGCAGGCCGGTGCAAGAGGCGTTTGTTTCCTTGAGATAGCGCAGATAGTCGAGCGGCGGCAGGGTCTTGCGGTGATGCGCCTTGTCCTCGCGCCAGTGATTGAAGCGATAGAGGAGGGGCGTTTTCTCCACCGGGAAGGCCGACGCCGTGGAAAAGACTTTCATGCGCACGGCGCGTTCCGGCGTGACGGAGAAATCGTCCGCACCGACCTTCACGTCGCCGCTGATGAGCTTGTACATGACGCCGCCGAACTCGAAAAAGTCGACGTCTTCGATACCGACCCGGGGCGCGGCGCCCTTCCGGCAGAGGACCCTCACGCATCCGGTTTCCCCGTCGGCGACATAGTCGACGACCGTCCAGCCGATCACCGCGCTTTCTGCATAAACAACGGCGCCGTGGCCGCGCTGACCGGGCGGTACGTAATTGCCGGCGCAGGTCTGGAGGGATTGATTGTCGTCTTGAGCGCGTGAAACGGCGAACGGCGCCGCGCTCATCAACAGCGCGCCGGCGATCAGTCCGTTAGCCATGCGTCCCGCCATCGGCTAGTTGCTCTCATTGTCATTCAGTTTGGCGCCGCTTCTGCCTTCGCCTTTTGTAAAGCGCGTCGCGCCCGCCAGCGTTTCGCCTGATTCGAGGGTTTGAAGGCCCAGCGAAAATTCCGCGGCGATAGCTTCCGCTTCAGACAGCGACCATTGCGCGAGCGCCGAGGCGCGGTCGCCCCGCATGCAGGTCTGCGGAAGCGCGGCGAGATCTTTCGCCAGCGCGACGGCGTCTGCGAGCGCGCCGTCGGGTGCAGCGAGGCGGTTGGCGAGTCCCCAGTGATGCGCTTCTTCGGCGCCGACTGCGCGGCCGGTGAGGATCATGTCCATGGCGCGCGACGCCCCGATCAATCGCGGCAGGCGCACCGTGCCGCCGTCGATCAGCGGCACGCCGAAGCGGCGGCAGTAAACGCCGAACGTCGCGCTGCGCGCCGCGACGCGCAGATCGCACCACAGCGCAAGTTCGAGCCCGCCGGCGACCGCGTGGCCTTCAACTGCGGCGATCACCGGTTTCGACAGCGTCATCCGGCTCGGGCCCATCGGCCCGTCGCCGTCCTTTTCGATGCGGTTGTCTCTGCCTTCGGCGACGGCTTTCAAATCGGCGCCGGCGCAAAACTCGCCGCCCGCGCCCGTCAGCACCGCGACGGAAAGATCGCCGTCCCTGTCGAACGCGCGGAAAGCCTCCGCCAGCGCGCTGGCGGTTTCCCGGTCGACGGCGTTGCGCCGGGCGGGCCGGTTGATCGTGACAATATAGACCGGGCCGTCGACGACAGTGAGAATGGGGGCGCTTGAGGCGGACATCGCCGCTTTCTCGCCGATGCGGGCGGCTGGCGCAAGCGATTGCTCAACGCGGGCAATCATGGGAGTCTGGCGCGGTTCGTCTTGTGGAAAACCGACCTCATGACCGGGATTCTCGACAGGCCGCTTGCGCTGCCGAACGGCGTCGCCCTCAAGAACCGGATCGCCAAGGCGGCGATGACCGAAGGGCTCGCCGACGAGTACAATCGCGCGACCGGCCGGCATGAAACGCTCTACCGGCGCTGGGCCGAGGGCGGGGCGGGGCTGTTGCTGACCGGCAATGTCATGATCGACAAGCGCTATCTCGAGCGGCCGGGCAATGTCGTCATTGACGGTCCGCAGACGGAGGAACAGCTTCAGGGCCTGCGCCGATGGGCGCGCGCCGCAAGGGACGCGGACGCGCATATCTGGATGCAGCTGTCTCATGCGGGGCGGCAGTCGCCGATCTATGTGGCGACGGAGCCGGTGGCGCCGTCGGCGGTGAAGTTGTCGCTGCCCGGCGGCCAGTTCGGCAAGCCTCGCGCCTTGCGCCCGCATGAAATCGAGGATGTCATCGCGCGGTTCGCGCATGCGGCGTCGGTCGCCAAGCAGACAGGCTTTACCGGCGTGCAAATCCATGCGGCGCATGGCTATCTCATTTCCGAATTTTTAAGCCCGCGCGCCAATCAGCGCGATGACGACTGGGGCGGGAGCCTCGAAAACCGCGCGCGGCTTTTGATGCAGACCATCAAGGCGGTGCGCGCGCAGGTCGGCTCCGGCTATCCGGTTTCGGTGAAGCTCAACTCGTCCGACTTTCAAAAGGGCGGCTTCGGCCCGGAAGACAGCATACAGGTGGCGAAATGGCTGAGCGACGCCGGCGTCGACCTGCTTGAAATCTCCGGCGGTTCCTACGAACAGCCGGCGATGATGGACATGGACGGCATGGAAGCGCGTTACGAGGAAGCGAAACGGGAGACGACGCGCGCGCGCGAGGCCTATTTTCTGACCTATGCGGAGGAAATTCGCAAAGCCGCCTCAACGCCGCTGATGGTGACCGGCGGGTTCCGCTCCGCGGCCGGGATGGAGGCGGCGGTGACGTCAGGCGCCTGCGATGTTTGCGGGCTCGGGCGCCCCTTATGCGTCGACCCGAATTTTCCGAAGAAGCTGATGAGCGGCGAAGTCGAGCGCATGCCGTCTTACGAAAAGATGATGGCGATCGGGCCCGGTTTTTTCGGGCCGAATTCGTCGAGCACGCTCATGAAAGCCATGAACGGTTTCGCGGTCATGGGTTTTTTCTATGATAACATTTACCGCCTCGCCGATGGTCTTGAGACGAAAGAAAAAATGGCGATGCTGCCGGCGCTCATCCGGTTTCAGATGCACGAACGAAAAGTCGCAAAGGCGCTAAGGCGCTGATACAGCAGCCAATATGTTGCATTGTATTTCCACATCGGTTGCGCCACACTTGAAAGATACGAAAGGGGCGGCTTGCGCCGAACGAGAGGGAGAGCTCGGTATGAACATTTTTTCGAAATTCGCGATCGGCGCCATGGCGGCGGCGCTCAGCTTGGGCGGCTGCGGCGGCGGTGCGGACGAGGCGAAAGGCGCGGATGAGGCTAAAGCCCCATCCGATGCGCTGGTGATTCAACTTGGCAATAACGCCTGGGACGCGCTGATCAAGGTCGAGTACTCGCCCGCATCGGCGGAGACCTATCAGGATGTATCGCTGCCTGACGGCAGGCTTGAAGCCGGTGCGTTCTATGAGTGGACGATTGAAGGCGGCGCCGAGCAGTGCCGCTATGACTTGCGCTTCACGCTCGAGACCAGCGCGGTGACCGATCGCAAAGGCGTCGACCTCTGCGCGGAGACTTTCTATCACTTCGAGCCTGACCCGTCGTAACGCGAAGCGGGGGAGGCGGGTTTTAAAACTCGTCGCGGCGTCCTGACTGCGAATGTCCGCTTTCGGATCAATGCGGACATTTGCAATTGGTTGAGCGTTGCGTGAGGGTGGCTAACCCAGCCATCCCTTGCTTTTGCTGTTCATGGAAAACCACAGGAAGAACCCGGCGGCGATGATGACAAGCGCCGGCATGAAGATGACGCCCGTTCCGTAGACCGCTACGGCGCCGGAAAAGCCGAGCCACCATGTCATCTGTAAAAGAACTGCGGCGAGAGACACGCCGAAGACGGGCACGGTCATGGTTTTGCGCAACAACAAAAGGAGAGAGCCCGCGACGCCGGCGAAGACGGCGACGGCGAACACGCCTTTCACCCAAGCCGGGTAACTCGTGAGGAGCGCCTGTTGCGCTTCCGGCAGCGCAGCGAGCGCTTCATCGCTCATCGTCACGAACCCGAGATAGGAAAGGACGCCAAAGAGATTCCACACAACTGCGATGGCGCCAACGATCCAGAACCAGACGGGCAGTTTCATTGATGTTGAATTTGACATTGGTTCGTCTCCCTATTGTCTTTGGCCGGAATAATAGCGCGCCTTACGACGCTTGGTAAGCTTTTTTGAGCCAGGCTTTGACGTCCTTGTCGACGTCGCCGGGGCTTTCGAGCCGAACGCGATGGCTGACCATGGCGTTGAAGCTGCCGGAGGCTTCGAGTTTTCCCTTGGCCGGTTCATCTTTCATGTTGATGCCGAGATCGACGCGGGTCTTTGTTGACGGCTGGATGATCGCGAACTGTTTTTTACGCCTCAGGCTCACATAGGTTTTCTTCGGCGCTATCTCGACATCCTTGCCGCAGGCGGAGGCGGCTTTGACAAGCGCGTCGTAGATCGGCTTCAGAGCCGCCTTGGGGCCGGCGTATTGCGCTGCGACGAGATCGCCTTCATTGGCGCTGCCGGCGTCGCTTTTCAAATGTTTGTGCGCGACGAGATTGGCGAAGCCGTGGGTGAGGCCGTGTTCGGCCTTCAGATGCTTGACGATCTGTCCGTGCTTATCTTCGCCGGATTTTTTGGCGACCGCGAGCCATTGCTCCAGGGTCTTGCCGGTCTTCTCCTTCATGTTGGCGATCATCGAATTCGCCATGTCTTCGGGCGACTGCGCCATCTTTTCCTCCTTGCGGTCAGCTCTGTTCGTATTTGCCGAGCGGCCATTTCTCGATGCTGGCTGATTTCGGCGTCAGCGGCGCGATGAGTCCCATCACGCCGAGCATCAGCTGCGCGCCGAAACTGACTTTTCCGGTCTCAATGTAAGCCTTGAGGTTCTCGGAAATCCATTTGCTGCCTTCCGCCATGGACTTCTCCGTTTTGGTGCCGACCGGCGCGTTTTCGGTGATGAGCGAGAACTCGACGCCGCCGTCAACTTCGCGCAACGCATAAGTCACTGTGCAGGGCGGATCGTCATTCGTCGTGAACTTGAAGGTTTGCGTGTAAAGGTAGGGCGGCTCGAACGCGACCACTTCGCCGACGACGAATGCGAACTTCCGGTCCTTGGAAACCATTCTGTAGGGCGCGCCGGGCTCAAGGCCCGGCGTGTCGCACAGGGCGTCGTAGAAAAACGGACGCGGCGACGTCGTGTTGACGATTTCGGACCAGACGCGCTCGATCGGCGCATTGATGATCACGCGATAGATCTGCTTGTTCTCGTTCTTCTCGTTCATTGCGCCCCTCATTTTCGGCGTTGCGGATGTTTGTGTGCGGCATCGTCGGCTTTTGCTTCGGCGAGATACTTGATGCGCGTCATCTCGCCGGCCCAGTAGGCGCTGTATTCGGTGGTCCAGCGGTCGTGGATCATCTGGATCGGGGCGGCGTTGAAATAGAGCCGGCGCGTGCGCCCGTCCTTTTCGGAAATGAGGAGGCCCGCATCTTCGAGCACCGCGAGATGTTTCATCACGGCGATGCGGCTGACGTCGAACGTCGAGGCGAGCGCCCCGACCCCGATCCCCGGCTCCTCTTTCACGATGTCGAGCATGCGGCGGCGGCTTTCGTTGCTGAGCGCCTGAAAAACGGCGTCCATGTCGCGGTTGTCGATCATATGTAACGCATAGGTTACATAAAATCGCCCGCCCGTCAAGCGATCCGGCCCGGTGTCCGGTTCGCCGATGCAAGCGTTGACAGACTCCGGGGCGCGGCTCAGGTCTTGCGCGATGACGGAAGCCGTTGCGGACATGGAAACGCTATTGCGGGGCGGCGCGGCAGGGATATCTCTGCTGCTCGCGCTTGCGCTCGGGTTTCATGGCCGCAAGTCGCAAACGAGTTTGCTCGCCGCGCTTTTCTGTCTATCGACCGGCATCTACGTCCTGATCTCCGGACGAACCCTGCCGCCTGCGCCAATACCCGTGATCGTCCCGCTTGCGGTCGTCGCGATCTGGGGAACGGTCTTTTTCTGGTGGTTTGGGGCGGCGATCTTTGACGACGACTTTCGATGGCGCTGGTGGCGGTTTCTGCCTCTGGTATTGATGCCGCCATTCTTCCTTGGGCGCGTGTTCGGGCTTTTCGAAGGCGCGCTCGCCAATACGCTTCTTTTTATCCATTTGCTGCTGAATGCGCTGATGTTCGCCGACGTCCTGCGCCTCGCCATCGTCAACGCCGCCGGTGATCTTGTTGATCCGCGACGAAGATTTCGCATTATCATCTCGGTCGTCGTCGCGGTTTTCGGCATTGGCATCGCCGTCGCCGAGATGACGGAAACCTCGACCGCCATTCCCGACTGGGTCGTCCGGTTTCAGGCGGCGGCGATTTTTGCGCTTAATCTCCTGTTCGGCGCCTGGCTTTTATCGCCGCGCACCTCGTTATTTGCGCCGGAAACGGGGGCCGCGCCCTCCCGTCTTGTCACGGACGAGGCCAGCTGGGAGGCGCAGGCCGATACGGTCTCGCCCGCTGACCGTCCGGCCTATGACCGCCTGATCGCGCTCATGGACGAAGGCGTATACCGGGAAGAAGGGCTGAGCGTCGCTGTTCTGGCGGAAAAGGTTGGCTTACCCGAGCATCAGTTACGCAAACTCATCAATGGCGCGCTCGGCTTCCGCAATTTCTCGGCGTTTTTAAACGCGCGCCGGATCGAGGACGCAAAAGCGATGCTCGCCGACCCTGAACACGCCCGTAAACAGATTCTCCAGATCGCGCTCGATCTCGGCTATGGCTCGATCGCGCCGTTCAATCGCGCTTTTAAACAGGCGACCGGCAAAACGCCGAGCGAGTATCGCAAGGATGCCATCGGCCGCGACTGATCGCTTCTGAAAAACCCTGCTCATTTTTGAATTTGCTGCGTGATTTTCCGGAAATGCCGAGAAATTCCCGCGCGTTCCGCTCATCTGAAAACAGTTATCCGATGAAAGGAGCGTTTACATGGACCATTCATATCTCGCCGACAGCGGGCTCGCCGCCGGATCAATCCGCGCCTTTTTGTACATCTTCCCGCATGATCTTGGCCGCTATCTCGTCGGCGCCGGCGGCGTATTCCTGATCGTAAACACCCTTCTCGCCGGGCGGCTGAAAGACCGCAAGATCAGACCCCGCGCGCCGGACGGCAGGCAAATGCGCCGGGAGCTTGCGTTTTCGCTGCGCACGGTGGTCATTTTCACGCTTGTCGGCGTTTTCTCCGTGCTGGGCGCAGAACTCGGCTTCTTCCCCACCTATTTTCATATTGAGGAGCGCGGCTGGGCTTATTTCGCGTTCAATCTGACTGCGCTGATTGTCCTCCATGACGCGTGGTTTTACTGGACTCACCGGCTCATCCATCACCCGCGGCTGTTCCGGCGCGCGCACCGCACCCATCACAAGTCGCACAATCCGAGCCCCTGGACGGCCTATTCGTTCGATACCGCCGAGGCGGTCATCAATGCGGTTTTCCTGCCTATTGCGCTCTTTTTCATGCCGACATCGATTCTCGCCATCGTCCTGTTCCTCGCGCATATGATCCTGCGCAACGCCGTCGGTCATTGCGGTTACGAACTCTTTCCCGCGCGCCGCGACGGCCGGCCCATGTTTGACTGGTTGACGACGGTGACCCATCACGACCTGCATCATGCGCAGGCCGGCTGGAACTATGGGCTTTATTTCACGTGGTGGGATCGCCTGATGAAGACGGAACACCCGCTATATCACGAAAAGTTTTCGCAAGCCGTGCGCAAACCTCTCGACGGCTCTGCGGTGGCGGCGATCAATCGCGCCATGTGAATTTGCGCCGGAACACCCAAATTCTCGTGACGAAACACATCGGGGCGGCGCAGGCGCTCAATAAAAAACCGGGCCCTCAAGGCCCGGTTTTTCACGGTGTTGGCGAACGCCAGTCCGGTCAGACCGAATAATACATGGCGAACTCGACCGGGTGCGGCGTCGTTTCGAAACGCTTCACCTCATGCGATTTCAGATCGATATAGGCGTCGATCTGGTCGTCATTGAAGACGTTGCCTTTCTTGAGGAACTCGCGGTCGTGATCGAGCGCCGACAATGCATCGCGAAGCGACGCGCACACCGTCGGAATGTCTTTGAGCTCTTCGGGCGGCAGGTCGTAAAGGTCCTTGTCCATCGGATCGCCCGGATGGATCTTGTTCTCGATGCCGTCGAGGCCGGCCATCAGCAGCGCAGCGAAGGTGAGATAGGGGTTGCCGGAGGCGTCCGGGAAACGGGTTTCAATGCGCTTGCCTTTCGGCGAGGCGACCCAGGGAACGCGAACCGAAGCCGAACGATTGCGCGCCGAGTAGGCGAGCAGCACCGGCGCTTCGAAGCCCGGCACCAGACGCTTGTAGCTGTTGGTCGTCGCGTTCGAGAACGCGTTGATCGCCTTGGCGTGCTTGATGATGCCGCCGATGTAATAAAGGCAGGTTTCGGAAAGGTCGGCGTAACGGTCGCCAGCGAAAAGCGGCTGTCCGTCTTTCCAGACCGACTGGTGCACATGCATGCCCGAACCGTTGTCGTTGAACACCGGCTTCGGCATGAAAGTGGCGGTCTTGCCGTATCCGGCGGCGACCTGATGCACGATGTATTTGTAGATCTGCATGCGGTCGGCCATGGTCGTCAGCGTCGAGAACTTCATGCCGAGTTCATGCTGGGAGGGCGCGACTTCGTGGTGATGCTTTTCCGGCTCAATGCCCATTTCGGTCATCACGCTCAGCATTTCGGAGCGCATGTCCTGGGCGCTGTCGACCGGCGGCACGGGGAAGTACCCGCCTTTCGGGCCGGGGCGGTGAGCAAGGTTGCCGCCGTCATAATCGGTCGATGAATTGTAGGGGCCTTCAACAGAGTCGATCGCAAAGCCCATATTGTTCTGTTCGCTCGACCAGCGCACATCGTCGAAAACGAAGAACTCCGCTTCCGGGCCGAAAAACGCGCTGTCGCCGACGCCTGACGAGGCGAGATAGGCTTCAGCGGCTTTCGCCGTGGTGCGCGGATCGCGGCCGTAGGGCTGGCCGGTCGCCGGTTCGAGAATGTCGCAGAAAACCGTCAGGGTCGGCTGGGCGAAAAACGGATCGATCACCGCGGTCTTCGCGTCCGGCATCAACACCATGTCGGACTCGTTGATCGCCTTCCAGCCGGCGATGGACGAGCCGTCGAACATCGAGCCTTCGGAGAAGAAGTCTTCATCGACCAGCGACTGGTCGAAGGTGACGTGCTGCCACTTGCCCCTCGGATCGGTGAAACGGAGGTCGACGAATTTGATTTTCTCGTCCTTGATCCGCTTTAAAATTGCGTCTGCGCTCATGAAGAATATGCTCCCTTGAATAAGGTTCGACCCTGCGTTCTACCCGTATGGGCGTGCTCTTGACGGCCCCGGCGCGGCGCGACAGTCGGGCCTTAGCATGCGCAAAGATTCGCGAAGCTGACAAGGAAAATATTGCAGTGCAGCAAAATTAATCTGAGCTTTATGTGAAGATTCCAAGACAGCGCAATAATCTTCTAAAAGCTTGAATTTCCAGCCGGGATGGCTTCTGGAAGACGCAAATGGCGATATGGCGGCGGCGAAACGGACGATAGAGGTTTCCGCGATGCGGCCGCTGCAGGAAAGGATGCCGGCGTGAGCCCGGAGAACGGCGAAATGGGTCTGCCCGCCATGTGCGTCTGGGTGCTGACCGACGGCAAGATCGGCGACGACGTCCAGTGTCTGGCGGTGGCCGGCGCGCTCAATCCCGCCTTCGAGAAGAAAGTCATTGCGCCGCGCCCGCCCTGGGAGTGGCTGGCGCCCTGGGGGCCTGTCGATCCGCGGGACGTGCCGGGAAAGCCGGGCGGGCTGATTGCGGCGCCGTTCCCGGATGTGCTCATCGCGTCAGGGCGGCGCGCGGTTCCCTATGCAAGAGCCGTTAAACAGGCGAGCGGCGGACGGACATTCACGGTCTTTTTGAAAGACCCGCGGATCGATACCACCGTATTCGATCTCGTCTGGGCGCCGAGCCATGACCGGCTGGAAGGCGCCAACGTCTTTTCGACCCTGACCTCGCCGCATGGTCTCAAGCCCCGCCTCAAGGAAGCGGCGCTCAACCCGGCGACCGGTGTGGGCGGACTGCCGAAGCCGATGCTCGGGGTGATCCTCGGCGGTCCCAGCGGCGGCGCGCGTTTCGACAAGGATGTCGCCGAAGACCTGGCGGAGAACATCAACCAGGCGCGCGGGGCCTATGCGTCGCTCGCCGTCGTGCCGTCGAGACGCACGCCGGCGCGGTTCATGCGCGCGTTGAGCGCAAAACTCGGCGGCGAAAATCTGTTCATCTGGAACGGCGAGGGCGCCAATCCTTATGCGGATGTTCTCGCCCATGCGGACTGCCTGATCGTCACCGCGGATTCCCACAACATGATGAGCGAAGCGGTTTCGACCGGAACCGGCGTTTACGCGTATCGCCCGCCCGGACTGGCCGCAAAGCTCGACTGGACTTCCCGTGAACTAGACAGGCTCGGTGTCTTGCGCCCGTTTTTGGATCGCGCGGAGCCGTTCTCGCCTGAACCCATTGATGCGACGGATGAGATTGTGGCGGAGGTCAGGAAGCGGCTTTCGTCAAGAACGATCTAAGCGAAGGGGCTCGCGCCTTCATCCTGAGGAGCCAAAATTTCTTCGCCCTTCGAGACGGCCTGACGGCCTCCTCAGGATGAAGAAATTTTGGCGTCACGAAGAATTAAAGGCGCAAAAATAACAGAGATATGCTGAACTGCATTTAGTGCGGATCAGGATTTTAAGGGCTTCAGTCCCCAGCCGGCCGTAACATACAGCGCTGCTAGGATGAGCGAAAACACCGGCCCCAGATAACAGAACACCGCCCAGGGCAGATACTCGACCGTCGCGACGCCGAGGACGCCGGCCATGAACAGCGCCGACACGGTC
Source organism: uncultured Parvularculaceae bacterium (assembly GCA_913055785.1). Lineage (GTDB taxonomy): Bacteria > Pseudomonadota > Alphaproteobacteria > Caulobacterales > Parvularculaceae > Hyphococcus. The sequence goes on from CAJXLJ010000008.1 coordinate 21,024, forward strand.
CACGGCATTAAAGGCTCCGTCACGGTGACGGAATCTTCTATCGCGCGCGAAAGGTTCTCCGGCGCGAGGCCGCGCTCTGCATATGAGTCCCTGAAGAGTCCGCCGACAATCAGCGAGGTGACGCCGCCATGACTGGTCATGGCGATCATCATCAGGCCCGCCGTAATCGTTGCGCCGATAAGGCCGAAGGCTGACCGAACCGTGGACAGCAGCGCCTTGAGGATTGCGTCGAGCGCGCCCGATATCTCCATCGAGGCGGCGAGCAGAAACGCTGTGATGATGAACATCAGCGTCGTCGCCATGGACATCACGCCGCCGCGGTTAAGAAGGTTCCTGAGGCTGTCGCTGACCGCGCCCGCATAAACTCTTTCAATGTCGAAGCCGCTGACGAATGTTGCAATCGCCGCGCCCACGGGAAATCCCTGCACGAAAACGCCGATCAAAAGCGCAATCACCGATGAGGCGATGATGACGAGCGCCGCGGGCAGGCGAAACGCAATGCCGGCGATGGCGGCGATCAGCGGAACCGCGGCGAGGACGTTCAGATGATAGATCGTTCCGAGCGTTGCTTTTAAGGAAGCCGCCTCGGCGAGCGCGGCGCTGTCGGCGCCAGGGCCGGCGAGGCCCGCAACAGCGAATACGACAGCGGCGATCAACGCTGGCGGCAGGCTCGTATAAAGCATGTGGCGAATATGCGCGTAGAGTTCCGCGCCGGCGCCGATGGCCGCGATATTGGTCATGTCCGACAGGGGCGAAAGCTTGTCGCCGAAATAGGCGCCGGAAACGACCGCGCCGGCGACCGGCGCCAGGGGAAGCCCCATCGCTTCGGCGGCGCCCATGAACGCGACGCCGATGGTGCCCGCCGAGCCCCAGGACGTGCCGGAGATCACCGACATCAGCGCCGTTGCGATGAACGCCGTCAGCGCGATGAAACCGGGATTGATGAGATCGAGCCCGAGAGTCACCATCAACGGGATCGATCCTGAAAACATCCAGCTTCCCAACAGCGCGCCGATGCTGAGGAGGATCAGGATGGCGGGCAGCGCATCGGCGATCCGCCGTCCGGCCGCCGCTTGAATATCGCTCCAGGTCTTGCCCTGCCGAACCGCGAGGGCGCCCGCCGCTGCTGCGGCGAGCAGGATCGAAGCGAGAAGGAGATCGCTCGAAAAGCCGAGCGTCAGGACGCCTGTAAGGATCGCGCCGAACAGGACGGCGATCGGCGTCATGGCGAGCGCCAGCGGCAGGCGCGGCTTTTGGGATGCGCTCACGACAGGGCCTGCTCAAGGTCGCCGATAAGATTGTCTGCGCCTTCGAGCCCGATCGACAGGCGCAGCAGCGTTCCCGGGACGCGCAGGTTTTTGTCCGCGCCGGGGTCCGCCTTGTGTCCGGTCATGACGAGGCTTTCAGCGCCGCCCCAGCTCACGGCCTTGCCGAACAGGCGCAGCCGGTCCGCGACGGCGAGGGTTTCGGCGAACCCGGCGGCGTCGAGGGCGAAGGAGAAAAGACCGGAATGACCGAGCATCTGTTTTTCGAAAAGTGCGGCGTCCTCTTCGCAAAAAGCCGGATGATAGATCTTTCGCACTTTCGGATGGGCTTTGAGAAACGTCGCAACCGCTAGGGCGTCTTCGTGATGCCGCGACAGGCGGTCCGGCAGGGTCATCAAGCCTCGGAGCAGCAGCCACGCATCGAATGGCGCCATCGCCGCGCCGAGCAGCATGTAGCCTTTGTAAAAAATCTCTTCGACCAGCGCCGCCGGTCCCATGACGGCGCCGCCGACGACGTCGCTGTGCCCGCCGATATATTTCGAGCAGGAATGGATTGAGAGATCGGCGCCGAGTTGAAGCGGCTTTTGGAGGAGCGGCGTTGCGACCGTGTTGTCGATGATGGTGAGAACGCCGCGCAGTCTGGCGAGGGCGCAAACCTTCTTTATCGGCAGCAGCCGGAACAGCGTTGAGCCGGGGCTTTCCATGTAAATGAGGCGCGTCTCATTGCGGATTTCCGCGCCGATGCTTTCAATATCCTGCGCGAAGGCGCGTGACCACGTCACGCCGAACTCTTCAAGGCGTGCGGCGAGTTCCAGCGTCGGTCCGTAAATGTCGTTGATGAACAGAACGTGGTCGCCGGCTTTCAATAGCCCGAACAGGACGGCGCTGACGGCGCCCATGCCGGAAGCGAAACACTTGCAGGCCTCGGCGCGTTCGAGCTTCGCAAGCGTATCTTCGAGCACCTTGACGGTGGGGTTCGTCCCGCGGGCGTATACGAACGCCGCATGTTCGCGCGACAATCCCTGAAGCAGTTCGGCCATCGACTGTTTGCGATGGAGCGAGGCTTGCGAAATCGGCGGCAGCGCCGCGCCGTGGTGATCGGCGGAGACCTCGCGGGCGCGCAGACAAATCAGTCGGTCTTCCGGGTCGATGGTGATCATCGGTTCACGTTCGTCTCTGGCGACAGCTAGGCGGCGCTCACGGTTTGCTCCGGAAACGCCAGCTGTTCGCGGTCGCGCCACGCATCGGTGACATAATTCAGGATCACCGATTTCCGGACGCCGTTGATCGGGCGTTTCTGAAAGCCGTGATAGGTGTTGTCGCCCGGTACGAACGCCATGGCGAGATTGGGCGAGAACGGGGAGCGTTTCGCCGGTTGCTTGTCCGCGCTGAAAATATCGGTGCCGAGATCTTCGTGACCGGCCTCGTCGGAGAGGTAGATCAGAACGGTGATGCGTTTGACGCCGAGATCGGTATGCGGCTCCAGCCAGAAGCCTTCAACATCCTGCGCATATTCGAGCCGCAAGTAAGTGCCTCCAAGGTCGATGCCGAAGAACGTTTCGATAAGCCTCACCATGCGCGGCGACTGGAAAGCGCCGGCGATATCAGAGACAACCTGATGACGCTCGATATTCATACGGTCGAAATAATGACGCTGGTCGTTATGAAACTCGCGCTTGCCGGACACGCCGCCGAGATCGCCGACGGGAAATTCGAGCGACTGCAGTCGGGCGAGCGCGTCGGTTGGGAAGATATCGCTCATGAACCAGTGCCGGTAAGGCGTTTCATGCCGCTCGGCGCCGGCGAGGGCGCTGGCGAAACTGTCGAAAATGCGATCTTCAGCGGACTGGGTCATCAAACCTGCAACTCAACGCTATGAACGATGCGACGGGCGGCTATTTCGCCGTGCTGGGGTCGATCATCGTTCTGATTTCGGTAATCTTCGTCGCCGGAAAACCGCTCAGCTCCGCATGCTTGCGGATGGCGTCTTCATCCCTGGCGAGATAAACGCAGAAGGTCTTGTCGTCGGCTACATAGCTTTCGACCCATTGAATGTCCGCCGCGCCGATTTTGCATAACGCGTCGTTTGACGTGGCGGCGGCGCCGGAAAGCTCTCCGGCGTTCATGGCGCCGACCTTCGGGATGTCCCGTTCGATAATATATTTCTTCAACGCCATCGCTCAGTCTCCTTCTGTCAGACCGTGTTAAAGCGCTTCGCCGCCGGTTTCGCCGGTCCGGATGCGCACCGCGTCCTCTACCGGAATAATGAATATCTTGCCGTCCCCGATCCGGCCGGAATGCGCGGCGGTTTTGATGGCCTCGACCGCGCGTTCGACAAGCCCGTTATCAACGACAAGTTCTATTTTAACCTTGGGCAGGAAATCCACCACATATTCAGCGCCGCGATAAAGTTCCGTATGCCCCTTTTGCCGTCCGAAGCCGCGCACATCCGTTACGGTCATCCCGGCGAGGCCGATTTCCTGGAGCGCTTCTTTGACGTCGTCGAGTTTGAACGGCTTGATGATCGCTTCGATTTTCTTCATGGCGCGGCTCTTTTCATCGCGATGCTGGCGCTTTCAATGGCTGGCGGCTACCGTTAAGACAGAGCGCGGGCTGGAACGGGTGTCAAGCGTGGCTGACTTTATTCTCTTGTCTTCATCCCAGATGCGCGACGCCGAGGCGCGGGCGATAGCGGCCGGCGTTTCCTCGAAGGCGCTGATGGAAGCGGCGGGCGCCAAGGTCGCCGAGGTCGCCATGCGCGCCTGGACCAGGCGGCCGGTCGCGGTGGTTTGCGGACCGGGCAATAATGGCGGGGACGGTTTCGTTGCCGCGCGGCGCTTCGCCGAGGCCGGGTGGCCGGTGAAGGCGTTGCTGGTCGGCGACCGTGACAAGCTCCGGGGCGACGCCAAACTGATGGCTGACATCCATGAAGGAGAGATCGCCGCCTTCTCGCCGGGCGGTCTCGAAAGCGCCGGGCTCATCGTCGACGCCCTTTTCGGCACAGGGCTCGATCGCGATGTCGAGGGGCGGGCGCGCATCGCTATCGAAGCCGCGAACGACCATCCGGCGCCGGTGCTGGCGGTCGACCTGCCGTCCGGGATCAACGCCGACACCGGGGCGGTGATGGGCGTCGCGATCAAGGCGGCGCGGACGGTGACGTTCTTCAAAAAGAAGCCGGGTCACGCGCTGTTCCCGGGCCGGGCGTATGGCGGCGCGGTCGACATCGTCGATATCGGCGTCACCGCGGAAGCGGTCGCGGAAATGCGTCCGGATACGTTTGAAAATCACCCGGCGCTCTGGGGGCGGGCTTTCCGCCGGCCGGCCTGGAACGCGCATAAATACGCCCGCGGCCATGTTTTCGCCGTTTCGGGCGGTCCGGCGAACACCGGCGCCGCGCGCCTTGCGGCCATGGGCGCGCTTCGCATCGGGGCGGGGCTGGTGACGGTGTTGTCGCCGGAAGACGCGCTCGCCGCAAACGCCGCGCATCTGACCGCCATCATGCTACGCAAGGCCGACAGCGCAGGCGAAATCGCTGAAAGCCTTCAGGGTGCGGATAAATATGTCAGAATCGCGCTGATCGGGCCGGCCGCGGGCGTCGGCGAGGCGACCCGCGATAAAACGCTGGCGATCCTCAACACCGATGCGCGTGCGGTGATCGACGCGGATGCGCTGACGAGTTTCAAGAGCGAGCCCCAGTTCCTGTTCAGGGCGTTGCGCGCCAATGACGTCTTAACGCCTCATACGGGCGAGTTTGAGCGTCTCTTTGGCGAAATCGGCGCCGAAGGCAAACTCGCCGCCGCTCGCGCCGCCGCCACGAAAGCCGGTTCGATTATCGTGCTCAAAGGCGCTGATACGGTGATCGCCTCGCCGGACGGCCGCGCCGTCATCAACGTCAACGCCCCGCCGGAACTCGCCACAGCCGGCGCCGGAGACGTGCTCGCCGGCTTCATCGCGGGTTTGAGCGCGCAAGGCATGCCGGGCTTTGAGGCCGCCTGCGCAGGGGTGTGGATGCATGGCGCCGCCGCGCAGATCGCCGGGCCGGGGCTGATTGCGGAAGACCTCCCGGCCGCCGCGCCGGCCGTCTTCCGTTCGCTGCTTTCCCCGCCCAAGCCGCAGGAGGCCGATCAGGCCGATGGATGAGATTGTGGTTCGCCACGCGCAGGATCGCGACCTCGATGCGATCACGGCGCTCTACAATCATTTTGTGGAGGAAACCGCCGTCACCTTCGATATCGGATCGTTCGCCGTTGAGGCGCGCCGCCCGTGGTTTGAGCAGTTTAAGACTTCCGGCCCCCATCAGCTTTTCGTCGCCGAGATCGCCGGGCGGCTCGCCGGTTACGCCGGGACCATGTCTCACCGCAAGAAAGCCGCTTACGCGACAACGGTTGAAACGACGATTTACGTCGATCCCGCTTTCCCCCGCGCCGGGGCCGGGCGGGCGCTTTATGAGCGGCTGTTCGAGGCCATGGCGAGCGAGGACGTCCACAGCGTTCTTGCCGGGACGACCCTGCCGAATCCGGCGTCGGTCGCCTTCCACATGGCCCTCGGGTTCACGGTGATCGGGACGTTTCACGCAGTGGGCCGGAAATTCGGGCGGTTTCACGATGTCCTCTGGCTCGAAAAACACCTTCCCTAGCGTTTTCCGGGAGTTCGATGCGGTAAGCATCGAACGGAAGGCCGGTTTCCCGAAAGAAAACGCGGGGTTAAAACTGAGGCGGATATGTTCGAAATCCGCCTCAGACTGCTGGACGAGGGGGAATTCTCTGTTATAGAAGCGCGGCTTTGAGGGTCGCGCCGTCAGGCTGCGGCCCCTTATTGTTTGCGCCGGCTGGCGGTTGCGGATGTGGCGGAACTGGTAGACGCACCAGATTTAGGTTCTGGCGCCGCGAGGCGTGGGGGTTCGAGTCCCTCCATCCGCACCACATTAGAATTTGATACGAGGCCTGAGAGAAGATGGAAGTAACGGAAAAAAGCGCTGAAGGATTGGACCGCAAGTTCCTGGTGAAGGTGCCGGCGAAGGAGCTCGACGAAAAGCTCGTCACGCGCCTCAACGAGATCAAGGGCCAGGTTCATTTGAAAGGCTTCCGCAAGGGCAAGGCGCCGGTTTCCTTTCTGAAGAAGATGTACGGCAAGGGCGTGATGTCCGAAATCGTACAGGAGATCGTCTCCGAGACGACCCAGAAGGCTTTCGCGGATCGCGACCTCAAGCCCGCGTCCTCGCCGCATCCGCATTTCCATTCCAACATGGACGACGTCATCGCCGGCAAGGCCGACCTTGAATACGACGTTCACGCCGAAATTCTTCCCGAGTTTGAGCCCGCCGAATATAAAGGCCTCAAGCTGACGAAGCCCGTCGCCGACATACCCGACGCCGACATCACCGAAGCGCTTGAGAAAATCGCCGAGCAGCAGGTGAGCTACAAGGCCCGCGGCAAGACCGCCAAGGCGAAGGACAAGGACCAGGTCCTGATCGATTTCGTCGGCCGCATCGACGGCGAGGAATTCGAAGGCGGCAAGGGTGAAGCGCACGAGCTGGTGCTTGGATCGGGCAGCTTCATCCCGGGTTTTGAAGACCAGCTTGTCGACGCCAAGACCGGCGACGATGTCGAGGTCAAGATCACCTTCCCGGAAAACTATCCGGCGGCCAATCTCGCCGGCAAGGATGCGGTGTTCAGCGTAACGGTGAACGAGGTGCGCGCGCCGGAAAAAGTCGAGATCGACGACGAGCTGGCCAAGAAAGTCGGTTTTGAAAGCCTTGAGGAGCTGAAGTCGCGCATCACCGAGCGCATCGAAGCGGATTACAAGCAGCTTTCACGGGCTCATGTGAAACGGGCGCTTCTCGACAAGCTTGACGCCGCCCATTCGTTCGAACTGCCGAAGGGGATGGTCGATGCGGAATTCGACCAGATCTGGCAGCAGGTGGAAGCGTCGGAACGCGATGAAGAAGATAAGGACAAGTCCGAAGACGACCTCAAGAAAGAGTATCGCGAGATCGCCGAGCGCCGCGTGCGCTTAGGTCTCGTCCTGGCGGAGATCGGCAAGCGCGCCGGCGTGCAGGTGCCGAGCGACGAGCTGCAGCGGGCGATGATCGACACCGCAAGGTCCTATCCGGGCCAGGAACGTCAGGTGCTCGAGTTCTATCAGCAGAATCCGGCGGCGCTGGAGCAGCTCCGCGCGCCGTTGTTCGAGGAGAAGGTCGTCGATCACATCCTTGAGACCGCCGAAATCAAGGAAAAGAAGGTCTCCAAGGAAAAGCTCATGGAAGACCCTGAAGGCGATAGCGGCGACGCCTGATCCTTTTGGGCTTGAGAATTGTCGAAACGGGTCGCCGGGTTTGGCGGCCCGTTTCCTTTTCGAGACATGTTTTTTCCCTGAACGGCGATTTTCCGCCCTGCGGTTAACCCATTACCGAGGAAAATCTTGCATTTTCAGGTGAATAACCCTCGCTTAAGCAGGGTTGAGTAGGGTGGGAAAATTGGGGCTGGCGCTTGCGCCGCGAATTCCCATCTTAAGGAATGATATTAACGGATGCGCCCGCCCGCGGCGCCGGGATCAAGAGGACTACGATGAAGGACCCTCAGGACATTTTCATGAATACGCTGGTGCCGATGGTGGTCGAGCAGTCCAGCCGCGGCGAGCGGGCCTATGACATCTATTCGAGGCTTTTGAAGGAGCGGATCATTTTCCTCTCCGGACCGGTCCATGACGGGGTCTCGACCCTGATCGTCGCCCAGCTGCTCTTCCTTGAGGCGGAAAACCCCAAGAAAGAGATCGCTTTTTATATCAATTCGCCCGGAGGGTCCGTCTCGGCCGGCCTCGCGATGTACGACACCATGCGCTACATCCGGCCAGCCGTCTCGACCATGTGCGTCGGGATGGCCGCGTCCATGGGCTCCCTGCTGCTGACGGCTGGGGAAAAGGACATGCGCTTCTCTCTGCCGAATTCCAGGATCATGGTCCACCAGCCTTCGGGCGGTTTTCAGGGCCAGGCTTCCGATATTGAGCGCCACGCCCAGGACATCATCAAACTGAAACGCCGGATGAATGAGATTTATGTGGAGCATACGGGTCAACCCTATGAAACCATTGAAAAAACCCTGGACCGGGATCATTTCATGACCCCTGAAGAGGCGGTCGATTTCGGTCTGATCGATAAAGTGCTGTCGAGCAGGGCGGCGCCTGAAGAGACAGAGGCCTGAAATTCACCCTAATCATTAACGACAAGCGGAAATGGTTTCTTGATTGATATGGGCGGAATATGGTCGAATAAAATCAAGTCGCTGGGGTATGGCGCCCTTCGTGCACCATTACCCGGTGGTTTGGCTGACCCGTCCCGGCCGGATCGACCGACGGCGCGCAGAGCGCCAAAGCTGCGGCGGCGCTGACAAGGAGTTTTGTGGTAGTGAGCAAGATCGGCGGAAAAAACGGCGGCGGGGACGGCAAAAACACCCTTTACTGTTCCTTTTGCGGCAAGAGCCAGCATGAAGTCCGGAAACTGATCGCCGGCCCGACCGTATTCATTTGCGATGAATGCGTTGAGCTCTGCATGGACATCATCCGTGAGGAATCGAAGTCCTCGCTGGTGAAAGCAGGCGACGGCGTGCCGAGCCCGCAACAGATCCACAAGGTTCTTGACGATTATGTCATTGGCCAGTCGCAGGCGAAACGCGTGCTCTCGGTCGCGGTGCATAATCACTACAAGCGCCTCAATCATGCGACGAAGAACAACGATGTCGAACTCGCCAAGTCGAACATCCTGCTGATCGGCCCGACCGGTTCGGGCAAGACGCTGCTCGCGCAGACGCTGGCGCGCATTCTCGACGTGCCGTTTACGATGGCTGATGCGACAACGCTCACCGAAGCCGGCTATGTCGGCGAGGATGTCGAGAACATCATCCTGAAGCTGCTTCAGTCGGCCGACTACAATGTCGAGCGCGCGCAGCGCGGCATCGTCTATATCGACGAGGTCGACAAGATTTCACGCAAGTCGGACAATCCCTCGATCACTCGCGACGTGTCGGGCGAGGGCGTGCAGCAGGCGCTGTTGAAAATCATGGAAGGCACCGTCGCCTCCGTACCGCCCCAGGGCGGGCGCAAGCACCCGCAGCAGGAGTTCCTGCAAGTCGACACGACAAACATCCTGTTCATCGTCGGCGGCGCTTTCGCAGGGCTTGAAAAAGTCATCGCCAGCCGCGGCCAGGGATCGTCCATCGGCTTCGGTGCCGAGGTCAAGAATGTCGACGATCGCCGCATCGGCGCCATCCTTCAGGAAGTCGAGCCGGAAGACCTGCTTCGCTTCGGCCTGATTCCGGAGTTCGTCGGCCGTCTGCCGGTGATCGCCACCCTTGAGGACCTCGATGAGGCGGCGCTGGTCCAGATCCTGACGGCGCCGAAAAACGCGCTCGTCAAACAGTATCAGCGGCTCTTCGAGATGGAGGACGTCAAGCTCACCTTCACCGAAGACGCCAAGACCGCGATTGCGCGCAAGGCGATCGCCCGCAAAACCGGGGCGAGGGGCCTCAGATCGATCATGGAGGGCATACTCCTCGATTCCATGTTTGATTTGCCGACCCTCGAAGGGGTTGTGGAAGTTGTCGTCAATGGCGAGGTCGTGGAGGGCAACGCCAAGCCGCTTCACATCTACGCCGATCGCAAGAAAGACGCGATCGAGGCTGACGCTAGCGCCTAAGTCCTTGGATTCCGGGGAAAGCGTTTTCCGCCTTGAATCTGAAAGAGTAAACGCCACATTATGAAGGCGTCCGCCGCCGCTTTTTTAGCGGCGGCTCGCGCGTCTTAAGGCCATGTTCGCTGTCATGGCTTATCTTCAGCCTCAATGAGCATGAGGTGAATCATTGCGCCGATGCGCGAACCGCCGCCCTATGGGGCGGAGCGAATTTATATTCCGGCTTGGCGCCGCACAGGCGGGCCGGGCCCTGTAAGGAGCCGCTGATGAGCGACAACATTATTTATCCCGTTCTGCCGCTGCGCGATATTGTCGTGTTTCCGGGCATGATCGTGCCGCTGTTCGTGGGGCGCGAAAAATCCGTAAACGCCCTTGAGAACGTCATGCAGAACGACAAGAAAATTCTGCTGGTGGCGCAAAAGGACGCCGGCGACGACGACCCCTCGGTAGAAGATATTTACGAGGTTGGCGTTGTCGCTTCGGTGCTGCAGCTTTTGAAGCTTCCCGACGGCACGGTGAAAGTGCTGGTCGAGGGCGAAACGCGCGCGACCGTCAAGGAATATACGCGTACGGACGAGTATTTTGAGGCTGAGGCCGCATTCATTGAAGAAGCCGAAGCTGACGACGCCGAAGTCGAAGCGCTCGCGCGGTCGGTTGTCGGGCAGTTCGAATCCTATGTGAAGCTCAACAAGCGCGTGCCGCCGGAAGTGATCGTCTCGGTCAACCAGATCGAGGACTACGCCAAGCTTGCCGACACCGTCGCTTCGCATCTCAATATCAAGCTGTCTGAAAAACAGGAGCTTCTGGAAATCATCGGCGTCTCCGACCGGCTCGAGCGCGTCTATGCGTTGATGGAAGGCGAGATGAGCGTCCTTCAGGTGGAGAAGAAAATCCGCAACCGCGTCAAACGCCAGATGGAGAAGACGCAGCGCGAATATTACCTCAACGAGCAGATGAAGGCGATCCAGAAGGAGCTCGGCGAAGGCGACGACGGCAAGGACGAGCTTTCTGAAATCGAGGAGAAAATCGCCAAGACGAAACTCTCCAAGGAAGCGCGCGTCAAAGCCGAGGCGGAGCTGAAAAAACTGCGCCAGATGTCGCCGATGTCGGCCGAATCCACGGTCGTGCGAAACTATCTCGATTGGCTGACGGCCATTCCCTGGAACAGCCGCTCCAAGGTCAAGACCGACCTTGCGAAAGCCGAAGACGTTCTCGATGCGGACCATTACGGCCTTGAAAAGGTCAAGGAGCGCATTGTCGAATATCTCGCGGTCCAGAAGCGCATGAACAAGCTGAAAGGGCCGATCCTTTGTCTCGTCGGTCCGCCGGGCGTCGGCAAAACCTCGCTCGGCAAGTCCATCGCCGGCGCCACGGGGCGCGAATTCGTGCGCGTTTCGCTTGGCGGCGTGCGCGACGAAGCGGAAATTCGCGGCCACCGGCGCACCTATATCGGCTCGATGCCGGGCAAGATCATTCAGTCGATGAAGAAGGCCAAGAAATCGAACCCGCTGTTCCTGCTCGACGAGATCGACAAGATGGGTCAGGACTTCCGGGGGGATCCGGCCTCGGCGCTGCTCGAAGTGCTCGATCCGGAGCAGAACGGGACCTTTCAGGATCACTATCTCGAAGTCGATTACGACCTTTCCGACGTCATGTTCATCACGACGGCGAACAGCCTCAACATGCCGCAGCCGCTTCTCGACCGGATGGAGATCATCCGCATCCCCGGCTACACCGAGGATGAAAAGGTCGAGATCGCGCGCCGTCACCTGATCCCGAAGCTCATGGAAAACCACGGGCTGTCGGAGAAGGAATGGAAGGTCGCTGAGGACGGTCTTTTGAAGCTGATCCGGCGTTACACCCGCGAAGCCGGCGTCCGCAATCTCGAGCGCGAACTCGCCAAGCTCGCCCGCAAGGCGGTGCGCAAGCTCGAAACCGGCGAAGCGAAAAGCGTCAAGGTCACGGCCGACAATCTCGACGACTTCGCCGGCGTGCCGAAATACCGTTATGGCGAGATCGATCGCGAAGATCAGGTCGGCATCGTCACCGGTCTTGCGTGGACGTCGGTCGGCGGCGACATTCTGACGATCGAAGCGGTGAGGATGCCCGGCAAGGGGCGCATGACCCCGACCGGCAACCTCAAGGACGTGATGAAGGAATCCGTCTCGGCCGCTTCATCCTACGTTCGCAGCCGCGCCACCGAATTCGGCGTCGAGCCGCCGGTCTTTGAAAAGACCGACATCCACATCCACGTGCCGGAAGGCGCGACCCCCAAGGACGGTCCTTCCGCCGGCGTCGCCATGGCGACGGCGATCGTCTCCGTGCTGACGGGCGTGCCCGTTCACAAGGATATCGCCATGACCGGTGAGATTTCCCTGCGCGGCCGCGTGCTCGCCATCGGCGGTCTCAAGGAGAAACTCCTCGCGGCGCTCCGGGCCGGCGTCAAAACCGTGTTGATCCCGGAAGAAAACGAGAAGGATCTCGCGGAGATTCCGGACAACGTGAAGGACGGCCTCAAGATCATCCCGGTCTCGACGGTCGACGAGGTTCTGGGGCACGCGCTCACCAAGAAGCTGACCCCCATCGAGTGGACGGAGCCGGTGTCGCCGCCCCCGGGCGAGGCCGACGGCGAGGCGGTGGTCACTCACTGATCCGCCGGATTTCGGAGGTTTAAAAGGCGCGACGCCATGGCCGGCGGACGCGCCTTTTTTCTCGCCCGCCGATCGCCTAAGTTCGCCCCATGACATTTCCGAAAGCCAGAACCCCGGCGGAGGCCTGCACGAGCATGGCCGAAGTGCGCGAGGAGATCGACCGGCTCGACCGCATCCTGGTCGCGCTGATCGCCGAACGGCAGGGCTATATCGAGGCCGCGGGCCGGATTAAACCGCGCGCCGACGAGGTCCGACTTGAATGGCGGATCGAGGATGTGGTCGCCAAAGTGCTCGCCGAGGCCCGGAAACAGGGGCTTTCAGAACGAATCGCTGAGCCCGTCTGGCGCGAATTAATCGATCGCTGCATCGCACATGAGCATGAAATCTGGGCTTTGGCGCATCCGCCGGCTGCAGTGAAGGCCTAGCAAAATCAATAGATTAGGGCTCCTGTGGAAAGGAAGCCCTTATTTTAAGCCGTTTTCGCTTGGCGAAGCGCTCGATTGCGCGCGATAAAGCCATGTTTCCTCAAGGAATCTCACCATTCCCACAAACCAAGACAGAAAGGGCGGAGGAATGAACAAGAACGAATTCATCGATAAAGTCGCGGACATGGCCGACATGAGCAAGGCGGACGCGGAGCGCGCCGTCAATGCAGTGTTCGACGCCGTCACCAACGCCCTCAAGGCTGGCGACGACGTGCGGCTCGTCGGCTTCGGCACCTTCTCCGCCGCCCACCGCAAGGCGCGCGAAGGGCGTAACCCGCGCACTGGCGAGACGATCCAGATCCCGGCCTCGATCCAGCCGAAATTCTCCGCCGGCAAAGGCCTTAAGGACGCGCTCAACTAGGCGCGCCTCATCAGACGGCTTATTCGAAAACGGCCGGTCCCGCGGCGCTCCGCCGGGCCGGTCGTTTTCTTTTGGAGTAGCCGGCGCGCCCGGGTTGCCGGGCGAGGTTGGCCGCGCTAAAGACGGCGCCCCGCGCGAAGGCGCGGCGGCTTTAAAAGGGCGGTTAGCTCAGCTGGAAGAGCGGCTGGTTTACACCCAGTAGGTCGGCGGTTCGAACCCGTCACCGCCCACCACGCACTCAGTGCGCCTTATAGTTAGTCAGTACAAGTATTAATTACGCCCAAGTTTCCGGCGCTTAGCCCCATAATTTTTTAGAACTTGACGGAAAAACGTCTCTCTTTTCGGGACTGGACCATGAAAGGTTCGAACTTCTCTGTTCGCGAAATTGCCCGACCTATTGAACGGTTGGCGATGGTGTTCAGTCAGACGCCAATCGGGCGTGTGTCGTTTAGTCTGTTCCATATGGCCAGCCACGCAGGTCGAAGAAAAGGAGAGAGCCATCACTCACTATTTATTGGCTCGACTGAAACTAGGTCAACTGTTTGTGGTTCACGTCCTATCAATGATTGCGTTGCTTGAACGGCCCCGTCTGGTGTGCGGAAGAATCGCGTATTCAAAAGTCTCAAGACAAGCGCTTCGTCTGCTGTAGGAGACAGGTAATATACCCAGCCCGGCTCTAAAAAAGTCAAATATATGCCGTCTTCTTGCTCTGATATCTGTATGGGGCCGAACCCAGGGTGCTCGTACACGCCAATAAGGGCGCGATGGGCATCCGAGAGCTCAGCTGTTTCGCTGCGCAATGGCGCCGGATCGGGTTTTTCACCATACACCAAAGCGAGCAATGTTGGTTCCGCGCCGAATAGCGGATAGGCTTCAATGTTCGCCGCAATCACAACGTAAATATCATCCTCTGGAATCGCTAACACACTGGCGCCGTAACCACGCGTAGCCCCCTGTAAGCGATAAACTTGGCGACCGTCATACTCAGAAGTTTTGACCAATCCCAACTCCGAACCTTCTTCATCAAGTAAATTTACATCTTCATTCTTAACGATCGCGCGCATCCATCCGGTAAGATCGGCTGCTGTCGCAACCAGACCCTCCGCGCCTGTTGCAATTGGGACGACCGGCGCTGGGCGCAAATCATCCGGCGCTGGGCCAGCAGTATAACCAACCACGATGTTTTCTGCGTCAGCATAACGGGTTGTTTCAACTGCACTCTCGTTTAGTCCGAGCGGATTCAAAACATGCGCAGTGACCAACTGAGGATAAGGCGTGTTTGCAACCCGCTCACAGATTACGGCGAGAAGCTCATAGCCCGTGTTTGAATAAGCGTAGTCCGCACCTGGCTCGCCAATCAATATTTGGCGATTTAGCCAACCGACAAGACCGTCTTCATCAAAAGTATCCCGATCACCCACAGGCACGTCGCGAGGTAACCCAGCCGTATGACGCAAGACTTGGTCGACGGTCATGCGTGCTCCGTCGGTATACTCGGGAATGTATGTAGACACGGATGATGTGAGGTCGAGAAGGTTTTCAGATTCGAGTGACAATAGCAGTGCTGCCGTCATGCTCTTTGTTATCGAGCCGGCCGCGAAGCGCGTATGATCTGAATGCAGTATTTGATCTTCAAAATCGGCAAATCCAAACCGCGTTTCAACGATAAGCTCATCACCGCGCTGCACACGAATGACCCCGGAAAAGTCCTTCATCGCCTCAATTGGTTCAAAATAAGCGCGCAGCGTTGTTTCCATCGCTTGCACCTCTTCAAAGGAGGCAGATACGGATGCATTTTCGACAAGACTTTCGTTTGAACATGAGGCCAAAGCAAAAACCGCGAACCCCAAAAGTGCATACTGATGTTTCATCTTGAATTGCATAATTTATATCCCTGCCGCTCTAGCTCTTATTTTTTGACCGTACCATTATGAACGCAGACTTATGCGCCTGCCAAGGCTAAGTTCCGGTCATTCGGATATTTATTTGTACGGTCCGCTTTCGCCGATCTATTGCCAATCATCTTTGGACGGAGTTTCTTTGCTGTCAATATACGTTTAGAGGATATTCAAGAAGTCCGCCTGTCGCGCAGAAGCGGTCATAAGAAGTTGCGTCCTCGATCGTCATCAACTAACAGCGGAAGCGCCAGAAGGATCGACTTGAAACGATCAAACAAGCTCGGCATCAGTCATAATCTCAATAATGACAGGGCCGTTATATTCGATGCCTCGCTGTAATTCGGTTTCAAGCGCCGCCGCATCCGTAACACGAATACCTAAGCCGCCGCAGGACTGCGCGAACTCGGCAAAGTTCGGATTGCGCAATGACGTTTGCCAAACCGGCCACTCTCCGCCGCGTTGCTCCTTTGAAATTTTACCGAGTTCATCGTTGTTCAGGAGTATGTGGGTGATATCCATGTTGTATTTCACGGCGGTCGTGAATTCCATGGCGTACTGACCAAAGCCGCCGTCTCCAGATATGGATATAATCTTGCGGCCGCGAAATTCTTCGAAGTCTTGCTTCGCCGCCCATGCGCCCATGGCTGCCGGAAATCCGAATCCGATTGAGCCAAGATATCCTGACATCAAAATGCGTTGACCGCAGGGTTCAAAATACCGCCCAAAAGAATATGTGTTATTGCCCACATCCACGGGCATGACAGCGTCGCCCGGCGCTACTTTCGTAAGAGCCGCGAATACCGACGCGGCGTTTATGCCCTTGCCGCGATTGTCAGCGAGACGGCGTTCCTTTTCTCGCCGCCAGATCGCCCAGCGGTCTGAAATCTCTTTTCTCTGGTCGACAGCAGACCTTTTGGCCGGCGTTTTCTTTTCTATCCCTTTCAGAGTTTCACCGATTTCCCCCCAGACGGGCAACGCAACCGCATGCCCTTTGCCAAGATGCATACGGTCAAAGTCGATCTGCACAATCGGCTTTGAGGGCTCAATGCCGGTGTGATGTGAAAAAGACGCGCCTATGGCGATGATCAAATCGCATTCATTCATGAACCACGAAGCGATAGGCGTGCCGGAACGGCCAAGGACGCCGCCGGCCAAGGGGTGTGTATCCGGAATTTGCCCTTTGGCTTTGAATGTCGTCAGCACGGGACAATTCAAGTCTTCCGCGAGGTCAATGACTGCCTTCATCGATTCCCGTGCGCCATAACCGACAACGATAAGCGGGCGTTTGGCGCTATGAATTCTTTCTACCGCCGCCTCTATAACATCATCGGTCGGCGCCATGAGCGCAGGAACGAGCCGTCCAGTTGGGCTTCCCGCTTTAACGTCCGTTGCTGGAAGTGTCTGCGCATCGTCTGGAAAGATCATGACAGAGACGTCGCGTTCGACGATGGCGGTTTTCATGGCCAAAGATGTAGTCTCGCCGTAATTCGATGCATGCAGGACAAGACCGTTGAATTTTGCAAGCGGTGCAAAAGCGCTATGAAGGTCGATGTCCTGAAAGGCGAAGGGTGAAAATACCTGCACCTGCACCTGTCCGGCGCAAGCGATAACGGGCGCGCGGTCAACCTTGGCGTCCCATAACCCTGTCATTAAATTTGTGGCGCCGGGGCCTGCGATGGACAAACAGGCGGCAGGTTTTCCGGACAGCTTGGCGTAACCGGAGCAGGCAAAGGACGCGGCGCCTTCGTGACGAATGCCGATATAAGAGATATTGCCTGCTTCTTCCTGTCTTCGGAATGCATCAGCGAGTCCGAGGTTTGAGTGCCCGACCATTCCAAACACTCGCTTCAACCCCCAATTCACCATCGTTTCCGCAACGACATCTGTCGAAGTGCGAACATGCTCAGTCTCAGGTGGCACGCCCACGTAAACGCCATCATCGCGCAACTCGACCGGAAAAGTTTCCTGCCCTGAATCTTCATGACCGCCGGGTGGTTTGCCGGTTAACGGATCAAAATCCCATCCGTGCCAGGGGCATCGAATCCAGCATTTGCCGCCTTCGCCCTTTTCAATAGACCCTTCTCCCAAAGGACCGCCCTGATGCGGACAACGGTTATCCATTGCTACGTATTGCCCGTCAAAATGCACGAGAGCGAGCGTCTTCACGCCGGCGGTCACGCTCATCACCCGACCTTCCGGTAACTGAGATTTGGCTGCTACGCGATGCCAGCGGAGTGTTTTTGAAGACGCTTCAGTCATGATGAAAGTTTCCTTTGGGGAATCGTACTCACATGAATTTCATGCCGAAAATGCATTTGCCAAAATCCATCTCAGCAATAACCCTGAAATGGGTGTGGGGCGATGATTCGTGCGCCCTCAGACATTTGCATTTTAGAGCGCGTTTACTAGGATGGCGCAAATCAAAATATGGCGATGGCCCTAGCTCGCTTGAGCCCGCCGTACCAAGCATGAGAAATAAAAAATGGGCCAAAAGTGGATTCCTGTCGCCAAGTGGTCTGAGTTGGAAGATCGTAAGCCTGCCTATGGACTGGTTGGTGAAGTCGATCTTGTCATAGTTCGTCATGACGAAAAGGTATCAGTCCTATACGGGCGGTGTTTACATCGTGGAGCGTTGCTTGCGGATGGCCATGTCGATGGCGAAAACCTGATCTGCGGGCTGCATAATTGGGACTACCGCCTCGATACGGGCGTCAGTGAATATAATAACCATGAGGTTTTGCAGAAATTCTCTACGAGAATAAAAGGCGGAAAAGTATTCGTCGATGAAGATGAGATTAATTCGTGGGCGAAGGACCATCCGCAACCCTTTCGTCGCGATCAATATCTCGGACTATACGCTGACACGCATCCGGAACCTGAAGAACCGCATGTCGGTCTTATCCAGGGGTATGCGCGTGACGGGCTGTCCAAAACTGGTCATCACGGCGTTGCGGCGGCTATGGGCGTTCCCAGAGACGACGTTCCAAGTTGGGATGACATCCAGTTTATTACTGCGCAACTCCATCGCGTCCCATTGCTTGACGATGAGCCTATCGAAACGACAGCGGTCATTGGACCCGGCGCCAAAAAGCCTTTAAAATTGGACATTCCTCTCTTCGTATCTGACATGAGTTTTGGCGCATTGTCGCGAGAAGCGAAAATAGCGCTGGCCAAGGGTGCGGAAAAAGCCGGGACGGGCATTTGCGCAGGCGAGGGCGGCTCTCTTGATGAGGAGCGGCGCGCGAATAGCCGTTATTTTTATGAACTCGCTTCGGCGCGGTTCGGATTTTCATGGGACAAGGTTTGCGAATCCGCGGCGTTTCATTTCAAGGGCGGTCAGGGCGCAAAAACGGGCACCGGCGGACATCTGCCCGGCGCGAAAGTCACCGATGAGATTGCAAAAGTCCGCGGCCTTAAACCTGGCGAGGATGCAATATCACCCTCTCGTTTTCCTGAATGGACAGAGCCGGCTCAGTTTCGAGATTTTGCAGAAGAGGTTCGCGAAACGACCGGGGGGATTCCCATCGGATTTAAGTTGTCGGCGCAGCATATTGAAAAAGACATTGATGCAGCGCTGGAAATCGGCGTTGACTATATCATTCTAGATGGTCGCGGCGGCGGCACTGGGGCGGCCCCGGTGATTTTTCGCGATAATATTTCTGTGCCGACAATTCCGGCTTTGGCGCGGGCGCGTCGGCATCTTGATAGATCCGGCGCCAGTCAAGTTTCACTCATTGCAACGGGCGGTCTGCGTAAGCCTGCGGACTTCGCCAAAGCAATGGCGCTGGGGGCAGATGCGGTCGCACTTTCCAATGCGCCTATGCAAGCCATTGGCTGTCTTGGCATGCGCGCCTGCCATACAAATAATTGTCCGGTAGGGATCGCTACGCAGAAGGAAAATTTGCGCGCGCGGTTGGAGATTGAAATATCCGCAACCCGTCTGGCGTACTTCTTTGAGGCAGCGACCGAACTGATGACGCTGCTTGCGCGTGCATGCGGGCATCGCAGCCTTTCGGACTTTTCTCCCGACGATCTGACGACATTCAAACGCGATATGGCGGAACTATCCGGCGTCGCTTTTGGCGGCGTAGGAGAGTGCTCATGATAGTTGGGGAGATGATTGTCATCGGCCTTGGCGTCTGGTTTGGTCTTGGCGGTTTGGTTGCTTTGATTTTTCTTGACTTCGGCGTTTCGCGGATTGATGAAGCAGCAAAAGGCGCTAGCTTTCTCTTTCGACCAATGATTTTTCTCGGCTGTACTATTTTGTGGCCGGCGGTTCTCTTTCGTTGGTTTTCCGGTGATAAAATTAACGAGCAGAATGAGGAATCATAAATGAAGAGACCTCATCGGGGCATGCACCTTCTTACTTGGTTAATTCTCGGCCCGGCGATTCTGGCTGTGGGGATTGTTGCGTGGTTGCAGCGTCCCGAAACCCCGTATGCCGACATTCCGGACATAATAGAAGCCGATAAATCGAGCTTGGATTAGTTATGGGCCATCAATACAAGGCAGTGCAATGGAACGGCAACAAAGTCGTTTATGACATTTATGTCCTCGGGTTTATCGCGCTATTTGTCGGCGTTTTCATGTTTGTCGGATTGCAAACACATGAAAGCGGCCACCGGGCTGACCCGGTCGTTCTAGCTATCAGGGCGTTGGGTACGACAGCCTTCATGCTGCTTACGATAATCCTCGC
The DNA here is from genome assembly GCA_913055785.1 of uncultured Parvularculaceae bacterium. GTDB lineage: Bacteria > Pseudomonadota > Alphaproteobacteria > Caulobacterales > Parvularculaceae > Hyphococcus. The sequence continues at coordinate 41,063 of CAJXLJ010000008.1, forward strand.
TATCGGACCGCTCGCACGTCTGAACAAGAGGTTTTTGCCGTTGCTTTATAACCGGCGTCACTTTGGCGTTTTGACATTCCTTGTGGCGTCTGCCCATTTCGGTCTGGCGCTCCTTTGGTATCATGGCGGCGGGCCATTGAATCCGCTTGTGTCGTTGTTTTCTTCAAACCCGCTTTACGATTCCATTCCGGGCTTTCCGTTCGAAGTTCTAGGCTTCGTCGCATTCCTCATAATGATGACGATGGCGGCGACAAGCCATGATTTCTGGCTAAACAACTTGGCTGCGCCGGTCTGGAAGGCGCTGCATATGCTCGTCTATCCGGCCTATGCGCTTTTGGTGATGCATGTTGTGCTTGGCGCTCTAATGACGGAAAAATCCATGGTTTATCCGGCCATGACGGCGGCGGCCTTTATCGGTGTCACACTGCTTCACTTAATTGCTGGCGTGCGTGAGTGGCGCGCCGATAACGGCATGAAATCTTTGAAATCCAAAGGTTGGGTTGATATTTGCGCACCAGACGACATTGCCGATAATCGTGCTGTGATTGCGCCTTTGCCAAAGGGTGATCGCATCGCTGTCTTTCGTTACGACAGAAAGATATCTGCAGTAACCAACGCGTGCCGACATCAAAACGGCCCTCTCGGAGAAGGTCGTGTTATCGACGGCTGCATCACATGTCCGTGGCATGGCTGGCAATACCGGCCAAACGACGGCGTATCGCCGCCGCCTTTTACGGAAAAGATTTCAACTTACAATGTCAAGATTGAAAACGGGCGCGTGCTTGTCGATCCAAAACCGAATCCGCCCGGAACGCATGTTGAACCTGCGGTTATTCCTGCAGGCGGAGGCGAGGCATGAGTAAAACGAAAGGCGTTATTGATCCTGCTGCAGTCGATAAGGAAGAGATGTTTATCGGCTGGGCGCCGGCGCCGGCGGTAGACAGGCGATTTCTGCTGGCCGCTTTGCCGTTTGGTCTTTTGGGCGCCGGCGGCGCAAGCTGGCTGGTTGCAAGCGAGCTTGGCGACCCGGGCGCGGGCGAATGGCTGACAAACGCGACGCATGAGGTTACCGGTCTTTTGACGGCGGCGCCTTATCCCATGATCAGAGTTGCCGACCCCTCGGGGCCTTACGGCATGCGAACAGTCCTTCTTGTCGCGCAAGGAAAGTGTACAGCGGCTTTAAAATTCGGCGTCCATGAAGCATCGCTCGTTACGGCCTCAGGTGTCCTTATTCAGCGTAAAAATCGTCAAATGCTGGAGGTTCCCCCGTTTCTCGAAAAATGGCTGGAGCCGGCGGAAATCTCGTTGAGCAGCGACGTTGCCGATCCAACCCCAGTAAATCTTGGAAGCGCGCGTCTTTCCGGCACAATCATGGATTCTAAATGTTTCTTCGGCGTCATGCGTCCAGGTCACGGCAAGACGCACAAGGCTTGCGCCAGTCTTTGCATTCGCGGCGGCATTCCGCCGAGCTTTTGGGCGCGTACGAGAGACGGGCGAGAATCCATTATGCTCATGACGGACTCAAATGGCGGGCCGATGTCGATGGATATTTTACCGTATGTGGCTGATCCCGTAGAGGCGGAGGGGGAAGTCGTTCAGGTCGGTGACTTAATTCAGTTCCGCGCTGACGCAAGCGCCTATCGCCGCATATAGAGTGTAATTGTAGGGCCGCCCATGTAGGAAGCGCCTTACAGGCTCTGGACCAAGATGGGATGCGCCGTAAATGACGAAAACACTGAAATCAATAACGTCGCCAAACGTCATGAAACCGATTGGCCCTTATAGCCATGTTGTAACATTTGGCGACTGGATCACAATTAGCGCAATCGCTGGCGTCAATCCAACGACCGGCGAGTTGGCCGGCCCTGATGTCAAGTCGCAGACAGAGCAAATATTAAATGCATTCGAAATATTATTGGAGGCTGCGGATTCCAATCTCGAACATATTGCCCACGTCAACGTTTTTCTAAAATCAATGGATGATTTTTCGGAAATGAACGAGGTTTACGAAAAACGGATGGGCGATTGGCGACCTGCGCGGACTTGCATAGCGGTGTCGGACTTGCCCAAGCCGGGAGCCCGGCTCACCATGAACCTTACTGCAGTCACGGCCGTAAAAAATACCTAAGGATTCGCGCCAGTATCTGTTGCAACGACATCGACATCAGCATGTTTTTTTGCGGCGGCGGTTCCGCCGTAGAGTTTCGAAAACGGAGCGGCAGTGGCACCATGTAAAATGACGCTTAGAAACACGGTCACATAAACAATTGCTTCGATTTCAGAAAACCGTCCCATTTCTTCATGTTCAACGGCAATCAGCAAGAAAAGAATTGAAGCCAATCCACGCGGGCCAAACCAACCTATAAACAACGTTGACGGCAGTTTGAGTTTGAGGCCAACCAAGGAAAGTGCTGTTGGGGCCATACGAATTACTGTTAGGCTCAAGACCGCATAAAGTACGCAAACAGTCGTAAAATGAGAAAAAGCGCTAGGAAGCAAAACCGCGCCGAAGAAAAAGAAAATGATCAAGCTGAAAAGTTGACCTTCCTCTTCGACGAAATTGGTGAGCGAGCCTGCCCGCTTTGAGCAAAAGCTGCCAAAAACCAGTCCGCCGACAAACGCAGCAATAAACCCGTTGCCGCCTGCAATGTGAGCGCAAAATAATGTAAGAACGGCAACGCCAATACATGTCAAATTACGAAAGGCGTGCGCAATCCACTCTCGTTCGTCAGCAAAGTGAATGAATTTGCCCAAGAGTCCGCCGGCGATTGCGCCGACAATTACACCGACGATTATTTGCCGCGCCGCAAAGCCTATCCAATACCCGACGCCATGCCCTTCAATTCCCATCATCGAAAATGCAAGCGCAGCGAAAAGCAAAACGGCAGGCAGCGCAAGGCCGTCATTGAGGCCGGATTCTACCAATATCGCCTGACGAATTCTCTCCGGCACATATCTGCTGGTTACCACAGCCAGACCAAGGGCTGCATCAGTCGGCGCCAGGATCGCGGCAATGAGAGCAGCTTCCTGCCAGCCTAAGTTTGGAAAGAGAATCATCGCTGTCGCTGCGCCAAGCAGAATCGTTAATGGCAGCGCGACCAGCAAAAGCCGTTTCGGAATGAGCGCCTCACGAACAAGATTGCGGCTGTTGGTCGATGCGGCGTCAGCAAACAAGATAAAGCCGAGGGTTAGTTCGCCGAACCCCTCAAGGACTGCGTTGTCGATTTCAATAGATACGATCCCAAGCCCGGCCTGTCCGAACGCCAGTCCAACCAGCATAAAGGCCATTGGCGCCGATAATAACGTCGAAGAAAGTCGGGCGGAGAAAGCGCCGTAAAAAACGATGCACACCGCAATGACGATAAGAGGTTCGGTGATCACTAGCCTATATGCACCAATTGCTTGACAGTTGGGAAGTTGATGAAATCAACGGGAGTTTTCTTTGTTACGTAAAAAAGCAGGCACGCATGTTGGATTTTTTCTTGCGCAGCCCGCTTCACCGAACGTGATATAAACTTCTTCCATAAACGATGCGAGGCGCACATCATGCGGAGACAGGTTAGAGGCAATATCGCTTGCCCGCATGCCGTGTTCAAGGCCTTCTAATATTTCTCCAGCGTGGCCATCGCTAATGGTATTCATACGTTCAAGGATGTCTGCATAAGAATAATGAGTATCTCGCCCGGCATAAAGTTCGGACAAAAATCCCTCAAACGCTCCTGGGCCTTTTTGCGATGAAAGCTCCGCGTCTAGAAGTAGAGAGAACACTGCGCCGCCGCCATATATCATCATTCTGTTTCGCGCTTTTTCTTTACCTGCCTCTGCAAATGACATTGGCCCGCCGAAACGCAATGCAAGCAGATAACGGCGGATTGAGTTTTCTAGTTTCTTTTCAAGTTCGACTTCATCAATAGCGCCCGTTGCAAACAGACCTTTTATGGTCAAGTAGTCTGTTACGCCTTCCTGAAACCATTCAAGGTCGGTTTCATTTTCAAATCGAATGCCATGCCCGAGCCAACGATGAATAAATTCATGGGCGAAACCGTGAAGCCACACTACCTTCTCTTCCGGGCGAACGGGCGTTACAAAGCGTTGCCCAAAGCTATCGGCGAATGCGCCCCCGCCGGGCTTGTCGTCAGCGGCCAAAAAGATAAAATAGTCGCTCTCCGGAGCACCGCCAAACAAATCAACAAAATGCGCCGACAAACCGGATGCGGCGGTTTGCGCTTCCACCGCTGTAGTTTTAAGCGCTTCCTCGTATACAAATGTGAATGAGCGCTCGCCGATTTTGACCGTTTGGGATCCGATATTTGGTCCTACGGTAAAACCGTTTCTCTGTAAGCGCTCGAGCGATGCCGTTTCAAATCGCATCGGCGTCATTTGAGTCCACGGCGCGTGCACGCCCCAACCAGATGGGAGATCGAAATCAACGACTGCGTCGCAGGACTCATTTGCTTCGTCTGCGAGAAAGATCGAATACCCGACGAAATAAAACCCTTCGTCAAAATGGTGTCCCACTTCTTCTTGCCCAAAAGGCCACGATGCTTCGTCTTGCTTTGCGGTGACGCGATAGCGGAGCACCACTTCTTTGCCGACGAATTGTTCCGGCATGCGCCAATTTCCAAGGTCAACATTTGACAATGGCGATCCTGGTCCGTCACTCATGGAGACCGTCACGTCGCTGAAATAATCGTCAAGAGTAAGTTGGCCGCTTACGTCTTCATACGAAAACGTGGTCACATTTTGAGAGCTTGGCGTGAAATGCACGGCCACTTCAAAATTATCATCCCCTTTGTACGAAACCTCGTAGCGGGTCGTTGCGCATTCGTCTGCTCTCGCCATCGAGAACGGAATAAGTGAGATCGCCAGTGCGGTGGTCGCTATCCGTGTATGCATGTCTTTTATTCCTCTCAACCAGAAAAAAGTGCAATCCGTTCCTCTACAATTGAGATCATCCCACTGTCTCGGAAAATTGTCGAATAGCTTTCGTGCATAGTTGCGATGCAGGGCCAAAATGCAGCTTTGAGTAGGGTTCGCGCCGGTTATGCGCCAAATAGGCGGGATTAGGCGTCGGCGGCGTGAAATATGTTGTAGCCACAAGTGGTTATGGGTACTAAAATCAATCAGTCGCTTAGCCGACAGCCGGATTAAGCTTATCGGCTCGGCGACGGGGCTTCATAATGGGCGGTGTTTTCCATGGAAATGCAACAAATCAGGTATTTCCTATCGCTTTCCACGACGCTGAATTTTACGCGGGCGGCGGAAGAGTGCAATGTCTCGCAGCCGGCGCTGACCCGCGCCATTCAAGCGCTTGAAGGCGAACTGGGCGGGGAGTTGATACGCCGTGAAGGTCGTCTCTCACATCTGACAGAACTTGGCCAGCGCATGCTGCCGCTGATGGAGCGCTGCTATGATAGCGCTGTGACGGCGAAGGATGTCGCCCGAGCCGTCACCAAAAACGAAGTCGCGCCCTTGTCGCTTGCGGTCTCGCATAGCGTCAATATCGAAATGTTCATGCCGCCGATTGCTGAACTCTTTCATGGGTTTCCCGGCATCCAGATGCGCATAACTCATGGCTCCGGTGAGGAGGTCTTGAACCGCCTCAAGGAAGGAGGAGCCGAGCTGGCTTTGGCTGGTCCGGTAGATATGTCTTGGGAGCGTCTCGACCAGTGGCCGTTAAAAACCGAAGGCTTTGAACTCGCAATGCATGCCAATCACCCGTTGGCGAAAGAAAATAGCGTCGATGGTGATAAACTTCACGGACACCCTATTTTTGCACAAGTCGGATGTGAATGCCGCAAAATCCTCACGGACTGGTTCGACGATCAAAACATCGCTTTTGTTGTATCCCACGAAGTCGATACACACCACGACATGAACGCTCTCTTAACGGCAAGCTCGGGGATAGCGCTGGTGCCTAAAAGCGCGCCACACGCCAGTCAGCTAAAGCGCGCCGTATTGAATGGGCTTGAATTAACTCGAACAATCTCAGCCTACGCAGTAGCGGGCAGGGCCCGTTCGCCTTCAGCTTCGGCGTTTCTCAATCTTCTAAGATCGGCTGACTTTTCGGCCGCCGCCGCTTGAGACGGCGTCGAGCGCAGAAAGAATATCACTCACTTCCATCCGTGTACGATAATCAGCGTTGACGTATCGTGCTGCAATGACTCCTTTGCGATCGAGCACGAACGTCGCCGGGATCGGCAGCAACCAACTTGGGCTTGTCTGATAAGAAGGTACATCCCAGCCTGCGGACGAAATTAGCGTCGCCATATCGTCGTCTACCCAGATGGCGAGATTAAGCGCCAGCGCGTAGCCGTTGTCGACATCTGTCAGAATTGGAAAACGATCATCGGAGTCGCTGGCGAGCCGTTGCGTGTACTTTCTGTTCTCAGGCGTGATGGCAAGGATTTGTGCACCATGTTTTGACGCTGCTTCGGCGATCTCGCCAAGCGCGGCTGCCGTTGTCTGGCAGTACGGACACCAGTGACCTCTTAGAAACGCAACGACGACAGGGCCATCTTTCAGCATCTCTTGAAGCCCGACGAGATGGCCATTTTGATCCGGCAATACAAAGTCCGGCAGCGGATCTCCGACATTTGGCGCCAATTTGCCGGCTTCAGCCTCCTGCAGCCGCCCGACAAAAACATCAACCGCTTCAGCGAAAACAGTGCTGAGATTTCGCACCTCATCCGCGATGATCTGGAGACGCTCCTTAAGCGGTGCATTCGTCTCTATGGCGCGGCGGGTTGCAACTTCGAGGGCGGCGACAAGTTCATTCGTTCCAGACATCTTTGGCCTTTATTGGGGGCGTAATCGCCGCGTTACTTTTATCACCCCTTACGCCCTCGGCGAGCGTGCGGAAAGCACTTAAAGCGTATCAGGTTTATGCCTCGTACGCATAGCCATTGGGCTATGCGCGATCCGCATCGAACCCATGCTTTTATTCAAATTCTATCAGGCCCGGACAGGGGGTAATTGGGGACGACCAACGCAATCTCAAGGTAACCTAAAAGGTGGCTGCGCCATCTGAAGGCGCACTACGAAAACTGCGAGTGATGAGACTTTCCAGGTAGTACTAAAAATGCAGACGCTACGGTTTCTTGTATTTCTGCGCAGAGTATAAGAACTGCGATGTGTATCAATGGGCATAAAGAATTCGACTATCTTATGACGCTCTCATATTTCTATTGGCCACGTCAGACGTAAATAAGAGCAGGGCGATAAAAGCATGGTTGCTCATGCTGAGCTTGTTCGTGTAAATCGGGATTTCCTGTTTTCAGAATTTATCCTGTAATACAGAAATTGGATTACACGAGTCAGGCTTGAGAGTTTGGCTTTCGTTACTATGTGGAAAATCTATGTTCTGCACTTTGCACCGAAGCGAAATTCTCTACGCCTTAGAACGTGCGGATAGCATTTCTCGTTGCTCAACCCAGCATGTCGGCATCTCGCTGAGCCGGCGCAGATCTTCAGCGCTGACTGCATAACTGCCGTCGCCCCTTATCAATGCGTCAACGATATCAGGCGCCAGAAACGCCAGCGTCAGAACGCGATGGGTGGTGGTTGCATCGCCGCCGTCTTCTTTAATGATCGATTTCAGCTCACGGTTCGGATTCTCGAACCAGGCTTTTTTCCATCGATGCGCCCTGGCGAGGAGGGTGCTAATCGACTCGTCTGGCGTTTCCGGTCGCTCGCAGCCGCCAAGGATGAGGCGGGCGCCGAGCTTGCAGTTCCTGAACTCAACCGCTTTCCTGATCGTGAATTCCTCAAGCAGCGCATCGTCGGCGTCCGCATCCTTGAGCATCGCATTGACGTCGAGAGTCAGCGCAAGCACTTCTTCATTGAGCGAAACGGTTTTGATGAAGGGGCGCAATTCCTGGCAGCGCTGACTGGGCGGTGAGGATTCGGTAATGGCCAGCCATGCCACCGCTTTCTTCACTCTGGCGCTAACTTGCGCTGATGCGCCCGGTTTCAGGATGTCATTGGCGGCGGCGTCCGCATCAGCAGTCCATTTATCAATGGCCCGGGCGACGGCGGCTTCAACATCATCCGCTTTCAGGCGGATCGATTTTGATTTCTCGAATTCATTCTTACCGGTGACGTAGTAGCGGTAGCGCCGTCCTGCCTTTTTTGCGTGTTCGGGCGTCAGCCGCTGATTTTTCCACGAGAGTATGCCGGCGAGGGGGCTTTTCTTGTTTTTGGGAGGTCCGCGCCATTGCGTGCGGCCGCTGATCTTCTCCTGAACGCGTTCCCATTGCTCGCGCTCGATAATGGCCTCATGCTGGCCCTCATAGAGTTGATTGCCGCTTCTCATGAGGCCCGCGTAAACAGGGTTTTTGAGGATGTGATAGATCGGCCCCCGGCTTAAGGGCAGGCCGCCCGATCCGTTCGCCCGGCGCTTGGTCAACCAGCCCACTCTTCTCGCATGAGCGATGATCTCCTGAACGGCGCCATGTCGATCATATTGAGTATAGAGCTCCCGGACGATCGCCGCCTCGCTTTCAACGACGATGAGCTTCTTGTCGATATTGTGATAGCCGAGCGGCGGGTTGCCGCCGGTCCACATTCCTTTCTTGCGCGAAGCAGCGATCTTGTCCCTGACGCGCTCGGCCCCAACCTCCCGTTCGAACTGAGCAAAGGAAAGAAGTACGTTGAGCGTGAGCCTCCCCATGGAGTTCGAGGTGTTGAAGGCCTGGGTCACGGAGACGAAGGAGACCTCATGCTTGTCGAACCGCTCAACGAGCTTGGCGAAGTCGGCGAGGGAACGGGTAAGCCGGTCGACCTTGTAGACGACGACTATGTCGATCTTACCGTCATCAATATCGGCGAGCAGCGCCTTGAGACCGGGGCGCTCCATATGGCCTCCCGAGATCCCGCCGTCGTCATAGCGGGCCTTGACGGCGCGCCAGCCTTCGCCGCGCTGGGAGGCGATGAACGCCTCACAGGACTCTCGCTGGGCGTCGAGGGAGTTGAACGCCTGATCGAGCCCTTCCTCGGTCGACTTCCGCGTATAGATGGCGCAGCGCCTTATCATGAGCTCACGCCATTCGGCTCAGTGCGCGGGGAGCGCAGCCCGAAGAACTTCGGTCCGTTCCATTTGGCCCCAGTGATGGCGAAAGCCGCGGCCGAAAGAGATCGGAACTTCTTCCCGTCCATATAGACGCCGTCTTCGGCCATATAGACTTCATAGGTCTTGCCCCGCCATTCGCGGATCAGCCGCCCGCCGGCCTTGAGGCTGCGGGCGTGCTTCGCCCCTTTCGGCTTAATGCTCTTCTTATTCTCGAACCGCTCCAGTCTGGCGGCGACGCGGGCGATGAGCCCGCGATGGCCGCTCGCCTGAATCTCGTAGGCGACCGCGAGGGTGAGGAGCTTCCGGCCGATGCGCTTCGGCGCCGGGCCGCCGGCAAGTTCACGGTAGCGCTCTTTAAGTTCAGCGTAGGAAAGCGACCTGAGCGCCTCGATCTCGGCCGCGAGATGCTCAGGCGAGGGAAGGCGGCCCATCAGGCCGCCTTCAGGAAGTAACGCCGCCCGCCCTTGGCGTCCGTTTTAGTCTCCAGTTCAAGACCGAGCTTCTTCTTGACCGTGCCCGCGAGAAACCCGCGCACCGAATGCGCTTGCCAGCCGGTCGCCTTCGTCATCTCCTCGATCGATGCGCCGGTCTTTCGCCTGAGCAGCGCCAGCACTGTTTCCTTTTTTGATTTTCCGACGGCGGGTGAAGAGCCCTTGCCGGTTGCAGCAGATTTCGTCGCTACGGACTTTTTAGTTGCAGTTTTCTTGACCGGTGTTCGGGCTATTTTTACAGATGTCTTGCGCGCCATATGCGCCTCCTTGCCTGTTGCACTGCGACAAGCCCGGCGTCTTCAAACGGTCGGGCGGCAAGGGGCGCGGGCCAGCTCCGCGGCGGCGCTTGGAACAGCAATGCTCGGAATGAAAGGGAAGTCCAGTCGGAAATCCGAAATAAAAAAGCCAGATGCATAAGTGAGGAACAATACAGCTTCGAAGCTGATGGCAATATTTTACCGCTTCGTCCGTCACATTCTGAAGGGTCTACGGCTTAAATACTTCAAAATTGAGCAACTGCGATCCGGTGTCGATATAATTACTGCTAATAGATACACGAACCATGTTCTCCGCCGATTGACGCGCTTCAATGTCATATGCGACTTTCTTGCTGAGTTTAATTTCAACTCCTTGCGAATGAGATCGGTTGCAATAGTTGGAAAGGCGCAGTCAGGGCGGTGATTGATGAGATCAAATCCCAACCGGTTCGCAGTGCAAAAAACACTGCTCCGCGACGTCATTGTCAATGACGCTCAATTACTGGATTTTGGTTTTCCCGCACACTGCCACGAGCATGTTGTTATCGGCGCGCTGAGTTTCGGTGAAAAAACATCAAAGTACGGGTTTCGCCGTCACGAAGTACGTCAAGGCGACGTAATGCTCGTCAATCCGGGCCAGACGCACGATGGCGTTCCTGCGGGCCGGCAAGGCCGACGGCACACAATGTTGGAGATTGATATTGCCGCCTTTGAAAGAATGTGCGCATTCGCTTGCGGAAGGGCGGATGTCGAGTTTGAGCGGCCGATCGTTCGTTCGCCGGAGATTTATCGCGCTTTCCGAATGTGGCGACGCGCACTTCTCGCGGATGATGCAGCGATGGAACAAGAGGCTCAGATCCACTTTTTCGGCGTTCTACAGGAAGCCGGCGCCTTCGGACCCCGGGGCGTAAAGCGCGTTCCGGAATTAGCGAACAGGGCGCGCCTTCGTATCCTGGAGTCCTTAGACGCTCCAGATCATTTTACGGATATGGCTTGCCAATTCGGGGTCAGCAGGTATCAGGTCTTGCGTGCGTTCCGCGCCGCCTACGGTATGACGCCTGAGGAATTCAGGCGCCAACAGCGTGTCCAGCGTGCGCGGGATGCTCTTGGAAACGGAGAATCTCTTTCGGAAGTCGCTGCATCCGCCGGATTTTCCGATCAAAGTCACATGACGCGAGAGTTCCGGCGCTTGGTTGGCGTCACGCCGGGCGAATACCGGTATGCGCTGCAATAGCATTACGCGCCCGAACCGCCGCACGTGAGTTCAATACAGCGCGTACTATCGATGATAGCCGTTCGATGTCCCGCTGCGGGCGCCGAACGGAGAAATAGATGAGTTATCTTAATGGGGATTTTCCCGAAATTGATCTTAAGACCGATGCGAGCAAAGTGATTGCGGTGCTCTCGGCGCTGGATGGCGTTGTCAGCGACCTCTCCGCGTCCGCCGGACTTAGTGAAGGATTTTGCCATCTTCTGCGCCTTCGGGCCTCGCTGATAAATGGCTGCGCTTATTGTATCGTGCTGCACACGGAAAAGGCTGAATCGACAGGTGAAAGCCGAAAACGGATTGCGCTTGTTGCAGCGCCTAACCGTGCTGATTGTTTTAGTAAATTTGAGTTGTCGGCGTTGCAGCTAATAGAAGCGGCGACCTGCCTCAAGTCTCCGTTGGAGCCGATCAACAGTTCGTTGCCTAATGATGTGCGTGCAGCAGTCACGTGGACCGCAATACTAATCAACGCATGGAATAGGTACTCAATATTCAGTGCCAAGAAATTAAACCATGATTAATACTCCCCGAGAGGCCGCCGCCCGGGTCAGCGCTTATCTTGCTTTGCAAGAGGAGGGCAGGCCTTCGCTTATCGCGTGCCCTTATGACGCCGGCAGCGCCGTACTGCTTGAATCGGCCGGATTCAAATCGCTATGGACGTCTAGCGCCGGAGCGGCTTTCGCACTCGGCAGGCCTGACAATTCCCTTACGCGCGCCGAGGCGCTGGCGCACGGTGCGCAAATCGCCCTGGCCGTGCGCGCGCCGGTATTCGCTGATTTTGAGAATGGCTTCGGCGTTGCGCCCCAAGACGTCGTCGAAACCATATCTGCGGCGGCGCTAACGGAGTTGGTGGGTTGTTCGATCGAGGACTATTTTCCAGGCGAAAGCGATCCTTTGGGGCCGATTTCACTTTGCCGGGAACGGATTGCAGCAGCTTGTGAAGCCGCGAAGGGCGCCGGGCGCGAATTCCTCATCTGCGCGCGAGCCGAAAACTTTCTCGTCGGACAGCCAGATACCGCCGCCACAATTACCCGGTTGCAGGCCTACCAGGAGGCCGGAGCAGACTCGCTGTTCGCGCCAGGGATCACGCGGATCGGCGATCTGCGCGCGATTGTCAGTGCGGTTGACCGCCCGGTTGAGGTGCTCTTCACACCTCGATGTGAATTCGACCTGTATGCGCTGTATGAAATTGGCGTGCGCCGTTGCATTCTGGGCAGTTATTTTTCTGCCGTTGCGTTCAGTGCGATACGCGACGTCGCGTGCGCTCTGCTCAACGAAGGAAAATTTCCCGACACGCCACTCAGCGTTGACTTCAGTACCCTGAACGGTTTATTCACAACGACCTGCAGCCCGAAATGAACCGTCAAAGGGCGCATGTGCGGCGCGCTGGCCCTGATGATGCGCAAGAGCTGAGTCGTATCGGACGCACGACCTATATCGCTCACTTCGCCAATATCTGGTCACGCGACTTGCTATGCCAAAGAGTAGATGCGCACTTTTCCGAAGCGCGCATGCTCGACAAGATAGCGGATCCGCATTGTCGCGCGTTCCTGGCCGGTATTGATGATGAAATTGTCGGCTACGCAATGCTCCATCTGGGTGAAAGATGTTCGGCGCGCCCAGAAACGTACGCAAGCGAAATCAGCAAGCTCTATCTCCTGCCGGCGGGCATTCGGATAGGGCTGGGCGCACGCATGCTGCGTGAGGCGTGTGCGGCGGCGTGCGAATACGGCCCCCCCAATCTTTGGCTCCGGATGGTGCGCCGCAAAGATAATGCATTCCGATTTTACCAATCAAACGGTTTCGCCGTCATTGGCGAGCAAGTGTTTGAAACAGATATTATGGATGTGGGGTATTGGATCATGTTTAGGTCGGAAGCCGAAAGATGATCTTAGACCTGCCGGCGTGAAAATCGGCTGATTCTCAAAGGTTGATTTTGACTGTTGCCAGAATGTGCAAATCAGAACGGGAGAAAATTACTCCGGCGCATCAGGGCTCTTGTCAGAAACAGACGGAATGCCATGTTCTACAGCGCGCGTAACCATTGAGAGGTGGACACGCATCGCGCGCCCAGCGAACTCGGGATCACCCGTTTTGATCGCATCGACAATTCGCTGATGTTCTTTTAGCGTTGCATAGGGGCGGCCCGATTCCCAAAGGGTTTTGAAGCGCGGCCGGTCCATAAGAGCGCGACATGTATCAAGGAGGCGGTGTACTCTCGGCGCTGAAAGCACGGAGTGAAGCGTCGCATGGAAGTCCTCGTCAAGATTGTCGAGCCAGGCGACGTCATTGCGCTCAAGCGCGGCTGCTTGCTCGGCAAGATTGGCGTCGAGCGCCTTCAGTAGTTCTTCTTTATCTTGAAGAATTGCGATTCTTCGGGCTGCCTCGACCTCCAACCCGGTTCTGATAAACATGCTTTCGCGAATGTCTTCGGGGCGAATGGGCGAAACAAAACTGCCGCTTTGAGGGACAACATCAACAAGTCCTTCTTCTGAGAGTCTCGCAATGGCGTCACTTACCGGCGCGCGCGACACGCCCAGTTCATCAGCGATTTCGACTTTCGGAAGGCGGGAGCCCGGCGGAAGCTCCATTTCGCGAATGCGTTTTCGCAGGATCTGATAGACCCGTTCCGTTTTTGACTGCTCGTTTGTGGAGCCAAGTTGTTTTGTGGCTGTTATCTGCATTGTCCCGCCGGCTGGCTTATGCACCGATTTCGCCCTGCCGCGAATTGCGGTCTGCGACTAACCGTTTGCATTTTCGTGTTTGTCAGCAATAGGTTGTTTTCATTAAGTAAAACTAACATGACAGCAGAACCGTCCGCAACGACCAAAACCTCCGGGCTTGGTGTTTTGTGCGGAGGTTAAGGGCTGGTTAGAATGTTACGTAGCGTCGAAGCGGCTCTGGTTGCTCAGTCTGGTGGCTGTTTTGCGCGTTATATGGCCGTGCGCCGGCTTGTTTGGTCACGAGTAACATGTTAGTTGTGGCTGGTAAAAGACGTTCATAAAGAAAAAGGCATTCATTCTGCTCACAGGCGATTGGCGCCAGCGCGCAAATAGGCCTTGGCCTAGCGGCGCTGTCAGCTGGTTTTTCATCTGCGATTGATATGGCGGATTGTCGCCGAAAGGTTACGCAGATCAGACCAGACTGAACTCAATCCAATTTAGAAACGCGGAATGAATGTAGGCGAGGAATGGTTGCAACGGGCGTTGATACTGTTGGCGGCGCGGTTACAGCGGGCTCTGCGCAGCCGTTGAGTGACCGGCGGAGTCAGCTTTCCTGGGCCATGTTTGAGTTCGCGCGAACCCCTTATGTGGGACTCGTGGCGATGTTCGTGTTTGCGCCGTATTTTGCCGGCGTTGTTGTGGGCGACCCGGTGCATGGACAAGAAGTCTGGGGGATTTCAAATACAATAGCCGGGCTATGCATAGCGCTACTGGCGCCGTTTTTCGGTGCGATTGCCGACAGACTGGGACGGCGCAAGCCATGGCTTATTACGATTGTCGCCATAATGGCCCCGTGCTGCTTTCTTCTATGGTTTGCAATGCCATTAGGCATGGGCGGCTTGCCTATAGTTTATGTTGCTGCGCTGGTCATTTTGCTTTCAGTGTCATTTGAATTCGGCCAAGTTTTTCACAATTCCATGCTGCCGTATATTGCGCCGTCTCAAAACCTCGGATGGCTGTCGGGGGTTGGCGTCGCCATGGGAAATATCGGCAACCTGATCGCGATGCTGTTTGTATTGGCGTTTATTGCACTCCCTGCCTCAAACGCTGCTGGCTTTTCATTTCTCCCTGACGCCCCGTTATTCGGTCTCAACGCGGAAGCACATGAGCACGACCGCATTGTCGGACCGATTTCGGGTGTATGGCTTGTTCTTTTTACAATTCCGCTAATCTTGTGGACCCGCGACAGGCCTTCAACCAACACGTCCGCATCAACAGCGGTGAGGGAGGGGTTATTTCAAGTTTGGGTGACTGTTAAACGCGCGCGCGAACTTTCCAATGTCGGGCTCTATTTGCTGGCTCGAATGTTATACAACGATGGAACGACCGCCATTCTCGCCTATAGCGGCATAATTGCAGCAGGCGTGTTCAAATGGGAACTGGCTGATCTCATTTTATTTTCGATCGTGCTATCGCCTTTTACGATTGCGGGCGGTTTTGTCGGCGGTTGGCTCGACCGAAGAATTGGCTCGAAGCTCACAATTATTCTCGCCATCCTGAGCTCCTGTGTTTTTCTGATCGGCGCTGTTTCCATGACGCCTGAGAAAATATTCTTCGTTATGCCCGTCGATACTGCACAGCTGTGGTCATTCCCATATTTCCAAACATGGCCTGAAGTGCTTTTCATCGCCAATTACATGGCGCTCGGGTTCACGGTTACGATTATTTATGTGGCGAGCCGCGCTATGCTGGCTGGAATAGCGCCGGCATCCATGGTTAGTCAGTTTTTCGGGTTATACGCGTTGTCAGGAACGGCGACGGTATTTATCGGTCATGCGCTTGTTACTGTTGTTACAAGAATTTCCCATAATCAACAGGTCGGATTTTCTTCGATCCTCATCCTATTGCTCGCCGGCGCCGCTCTACTTACGCGGGTGCGGCCGGAGCGCGCCAAGGATGTTACGGCCGATACTTCCGCCTCAAATGCTTAACGCCCCTAGCGACGCTTGGCAGAGCAGGCAAGTTGATGATCAAATAATCGATGCTCACGTTCATGTCTGGGAACTTGCCCGCGGCGATTATGAGTGGATAACGCCTGAGCTTGGCCCACTCTTTCGAGATTTTAGCCTCGATGATCTTGAGCAAGCGTTAGGGGCGTCCACCGTATCACGAGTTGTACTTATTCAATGTGCTCCAAGTGAGGCAGAGACCGAATTTCTGCTTGGTATTGCTGAAGCGGCAAAGCAATGGGTCGCGGGTGTTGTCGGCTGGACTGACTTTGAATCGCCAAATGCGCCGGAACGGATAGATGCTCTTTCAAAGAGAAAATGTCTCGTTGGTTTAAGGCCAATGGTCCAAAATATTCCTGACACAACCTGGATGTTGCAGCGAATGCTGTCGCCGGCGTTTGAGGCTGTAAGCCAATCCCAGCTCTGCTTTGACGCCCTTGTCCAGCCGCGTCACTTGCCTGTTTTGCTTGAGTTGCTTGAGAGGCACTCAGAACTCAAAGTGGTGATTGATCATTGTGCAAAGCCAGATATTCACTCTGGGGAACTTGAGCCCTGGGCCACACAAATTCGGGAAATAGCGTTGGCAACGAATGTTTTTTGCAAACTCTCAGGACTTGTCACCGAAGCAGGTATGGCGTGGGAAGCGTCTCATCTTCGGCCATACGTCGACGTGCTTTGCGATGCATTCGGAGAGGATAGACTCATCTGGGGAAGCGATTGGCCGGTTGTAAATTATAACGCGAATTATAGCGCGTGGTTGTCCGTCGCGGCTGAGCTTACTGCAGGTATGGGGGCGGTTGCCCGGAAGAAGATATTATCAGCTAACGCTGTGCGTTTTTATGGACTTGATCACATAAAAGAGGGGGTTCGGTCTGATGAATGAACAACTCAGAATCACTTATTTTATTGGTAAGCTTAGGGCAGGTACTGAGAGTGCTTATAAAGAATGGCATGACAATATGTCGGCTGAGATACTCGCTCTCTATAAGTCGTTCGGTATCGTCGACATTCATCTTTACAGGGAGGGGTGCGATCTCGTGATGGTTGTGGCGACGGAGCGTCACATTGATCTCGCTGCTGCGACTGTAGAAGCGCTGAATGACCCTGTGTTGGCGAAATGGGTAGGGCATTCCGCGGCGATGTTTGAAGACGACGGCGCCTGGCGACAAATGGAACGCTTTTTCGAATTTCCGAAGGCTGGGTAGCAACCTGCCGCCCGGCGTCAGTCGGTGTATGGCCTCCTAGCGGGAAGCCTCAAGTTGCTGTCCTCAGCCTCTTTCCGACCGCCTTTCTTATCGCGTCCCTTCATGGCGGGATGATTGACCTCTCTTAAACTAACATGTTAGAAGTCGCAGCAATGAGAGCTAATGCGCCTTTTATGGGCTTAGAGGTTGGGTTGGTCGCCAAAATGACATGTTAGACCGAGGGCGCCTTACATAGGCGCTGCACTAAAGTGGCTGCGGTAATCACCAAAAATAGCAGCGAGCCAAATCGTTGCCGGAGGAACAAATGACTGAAACAAAAGCTGCAGTTGTTAGAGAGCAGCACGGTAAATTCGTGCTGGAAGACGTGTGTCTTGAAACGCCGCGTGACAATGAAGTTCTTGTGCGGATCAAGGGTGTAGGCATGTGCCATACGGACCTTGTCGTTCGAGACCAAGTGTTTCCAACGCCTCTTCCGGCCGTGCTCGGCCATGAAGGCGCGGGCGTCGTTGAAGAGGTCGGCGCTAAAGTTACGAAAGTCGCTCCCGGCGATCATGTGGTTCTTAGCTTTGCAAGTTGCGGGGAATGTCAAAACTGCAAGCAGGGTCTTTATGGATATTGCCCTGATCTGTTTGGGCGTAACTTTAGCGGAGCAAGACCTGATGGATCAACGCCGTGTTGCGATAGCAAAGGGGATTCACTTAGCGCCTATTTCTTCGCGCAGAGTTCATTTGCAGGTTATGCGATCGCCAGCGAAAAAAATGTTGTAAAAATACGAAAAGATGTCCCGGTAGAGCTGATGGGTCCGCTGGGCTGCGGCATTCAGACAGGCGCCGGCGCCGTCATGAACTCGCTAAACCCGCGGGCGGGGGAGACTATCGCCATATTCGGCGCTGGATCCGTAGGAATGGCAGCTGTGATGGCCGCCAAAGCCGCCGGATGCGCGCAGATCATAGTCGCAGACATAAACAATAGCCGTCTTGAGCAGGCAAAAGAATTCGGCGCTACCGGTGTTGTTAACTCCAAGTCTGATGATCCGGTCGCCGCTATTCAAGAAATGACGAATGGCGAAGGCGTTCAATATTCGCTTGAGTGCACAGGCCTCCCTGAAGTTGTGCGCCAAGCTGTAGACAGTCTCAGATTGACGGGGGTTTGCGGAGTCATCGGCGTCGCGCCGCTCGGAACAGAAGTCAAACTTGATATGAATGGCATACTTTTCGGGCGCACCATCCGCGGCGTTATTGAAGGCGACAGTATTCCCGACATCTTTATTCCCCGATTGATTGAGTTGTGGCGTCAGGGGCGGTTTCCATTCGATAAGCTTGTGAAATTTTACCCGCTTTCTGAAATAAACAAGGCTGCTGAAGACTCAGAAGCCGGTAAAGTGTTCAAAGCCATCCTTCAGCCGGAATGACAACCGAAGTCGTCATAAGCCGCGCCAAGCGGGCATCAACAATATGATACGGAATAGTGTTGCAGATATCGTTGCGCTTGGCGCGGTTGAATACGGCAAGAAAGCGGCGCTGATTATTGGCGAACAGGTAGTATCATATACTGAACTAGATGCGCTTTGTGGGGCGTTTGCGGCGGGCTTGCATGAAGACGGTTTAACGCCCGGTGATCGTGTAACGCTTTATGGAGCAAATTGCCTTGAGTGGGTGGTGGCTTTCCACGGAACGATCCGTGCCGGCGGCGTCATCAATCCCGTCAACATGATGCTGACGGCTGATGAGATTGACTATGTCGTCAGAGATTGCGGTGCGGCGTTTGTCTATGTTGAAGATGGCAAATACCCTGAAGTTTCCAGGCTTTCATCAATTGAAACATTGAAAGCGGTCAAGAGATTTTCAGATGTGCTGGCAATTGATACGAAAAGCGTCACCGGGAAGGCGAGGGAGACAGTAAACAGTTCAGCCGACGCACTCTGCATGATCGGCTACACATCCGGTACTACAGGGCATCCGAAAGGCGCGATGCTTTCAAATCAAAGCGTTCTCATGAACGCTCAATTTACGGCGCTGATGCATGGGCGAAATTCTGACGATATTGTCGTCTCGGCGCTGCCTCTGTCCCATGTCTATGGCAACGTTGTCATGAATTCAGTATTACTGACTGGCGGAGCGCTGGTTCTTCATAGCGCATTCGGTGCGGACGCTATTCTCCAATCTATCAGTCATTGGCGCGCGACAATCTTCGAAGGCGTTCCAACAATGTATTACTATTTGTTGGACTGCCTTGAAGGAGCTCGCGCCGACTTATCGTCATTGCGTTTGTGCACAGTAGGCGGGCAGACCATGCCGGTTGCAAAAATGCAGCTTGCGGAAGAAGTCTTTGATTGCCCCCTGATCGAACTTTGGGGAATGACGGAAATTGCAGGCCTCGGGACAACTCATCCCTATATGGGGCCATATCGCCATGGTTCGATTGGCGTCGCGCTTCCATTCTGTGAAACGCGCATTGTGTCAACGGAAAACGCCCAACAAGAACTCAAACCCGGAGAGATTGGTGAGCTGCTATTTCGCGGCCCGCTTGTAATGATAGGGTACTACAACAAAGAAGAAGCAACGCGTGAAGCGATTGATGCTGAAGGCTGGCTTCATACTGGAGATGTCGCGCAGATAGATGAAAGAGGTTTCATCCATATTGTCGACCGTAAAAAAGACATGATCTTAACGGCGGGTTACAATATTTATCCCGCCGAACTTGAGCGTGTTATCGCTACTCACCCGGCAGTCTCCATGTCCGCGGTCGGTGGGGTGCCGGATTCGCAAAAAGGAGAGATCCCCAAAGCTTATATTGTTTTGAAGGAAGGCGCATACGTCGGCGAGGATGAGATTATTGCACACTGTCGTAAAAGCCTGGCTGCTTACAAAGTTCCGCGTGCGGTAAAATTTGTTGATGATCTGCCGAAAACTAGTTCTGGAAAAATCATGCGACGCGCTTTGCGCGAACTTGACGCATGACATGTGCATGACGAGAAGGAGAAAATAATGACTCGTTTCTATGAAGATTTTACCATGACAATTGATGGTGAGCCCGCCACGTCCGACAAGACTTTTGATGCGATCAATCCAGCAAATGAAAAGCCAATTGCACAAGTTCCGGACGCAAGCCGTGAGCAGTTGGAGTCGGCTGTAGCGGCGGCGAAAGGCGCCTTTCCCGCTTGGAGCGCAACACCGCTTTCCGAACGACAGAAACTGGTCGCAAAGCTGGGCGATGTCATTGAGGCGAATACGGAAGACTTCATTCGACTTTTGACCATGGAGCAAGGAAAGGCTCGAGCCGGCGCCGAATGGGAGATTGGCGGTAGCGCCGCCTGGTGCAGAGAAATAGCTAAGCAGGAGCTTAAGACAGAAACTGTTGAAGACGATGGGCATAGAACTGTTGAAGTACAGCGTACGCCGTTAGGCGTCGTCGGCGGTATTACGCCCTGGAATTTTCCGTTATTACTGGCGATCTGGAAAATTGCGCCGGCGCTTGTAGCCGGCAATACAATGGTATTGAAGCCGTCGCCTTATACGCCGTTATGCACGCTGAAATTTGGAGAGTTGACGCGGGATATTCTGCCTAAAGGCGTATTGAATATTGTCTCCGGCGGAAACGAACTCGGTGCGTGGATCACGCAGCATCCTGAAATCAGAAAGATTAGCTTCACAGGTTCAACGGCGACTGGCCGTAAGATCATGGAGTCTGCGTCGGGAAGCCTTAAGCGTATAACGCTGGAGCTTGGCGGCAACGATCCGGCGATCGTACTCCCTGATGTTGACGTAAAGGCTATGGCGAAGGAACTGTTCTGGGCTGCATTTCAAAATAGCGCGCAGTTTTGCGTTGCGGCGAAGCGGATTTATATTCACGAAGATATTTATGATGAAATGGCTGAGGCGCTTGTCGATTACGCCAAGACGGTGAAAGTCGGCGATGGGTTAGAGCAGGGCACAGACCTCGGGCCCATTCAAAATTCAATGCAATTCGACAAGCTCAAGAATCTTCTGGCGGACAGTAAAGAGAACAATCACAAATTTCTGCTTGGCGGAGATATTGGCGCTGGGCCGGGATATTTCGTGCCGGTGACGATTATCGATAATCCGCCCGAAGAAAGCCGTGTCGTAGTGGAAGAGGCTTTTGGCCCTGTGCTTCCGCTTTTAAAATTCAAAAATATCGACGAGGTTATTAATCGCGCAAACAATACGGAATATGGGCTTGCTGCATCGGTATGGGGGAGAGACGTCAGCGCCGCACGTAAAGTCGCCGATCGCCTTGAGGCGGGAACGATTTGGATCAATGAGATCCACACATTCTCGCCCCACGTTGTGTTTGGAGGCCATAAGCAATCGGGCATTGGCGTTGAGAATTCTCTGGAAGGCCTGGCCGAATACACCAATGTAAGAACTGTCGTCACCAATCGAGCGGCGCCGACAAGCGTTTAACGCAAGACCCATTGGCCATCCACCCGTTTGACGGCTGGCTGGGCGCCGCCGTCGCGGGTGGCGTCCGGCAGAAGGGAGGAGGGGAAGTCCTGATAGCAGACAGGACGAAGGAAACGGTCAATGGCTGCTGACCCGACTGAGGTGCTGCGGCCGTCAGATGTGGCCGGAAAAGGTCCGCCATGAACCATTGCATGGCAAACTTCTACGCCTGTCGGCCATCCGTTCGCGATTAAGCGCCCCGCCTTCTCTTCCAGTATGGGGAGGAGAAAGCGCACAGCATCCTCATCTTTTTCGGTAAAATGCACAGTCGCAGTTAGCTGGCCTTCGAGCTGGTTGAGGGCCAATTTGAGCTGGTCGAGGCTATCGCATGTCACAATAAGCGAGCTGGCGCCGAACACTTCCTGAGCTAGCTTAGGTGATGCAAGCCATTGGTTTGCGTGTACGGAGAACAACGCCGGGCGGCAAGAGCTGGGTGAAGGCGTGTTTTTTCCGCGACCAATTAGTTCAACGCCGGATTCATGTTCTAATTCGCTAACGCCGCTATCATAGTTCTGCCGGATATTCGGCGTCAGCATTGTCTGCGCCTCTGATCCGGAGATAGCGCCGGCGGCGGCTTTGGTAAAATCGTCAAGCCCTTTTCCGGTAAGTGCGAAAACAATGCCAGGGTTGGTGCAGAATTGCCCGGCGCCAAGCGTCAATGAAGACACAAAGGCGTGCGCTAAATCATCCGCTTTGTGAGCAAGCGCATCGGGCATCAGTATCACCGGGTTTACTGCGCTCATTTCCGCATAAACTGGAATAGGCTCCTCCCGCGAGGCTGCGATTTTCGATAGCGCAAGACCGCCTGCCTGAGAGCCTGTAAAACCAACCGCTTTGATCCGTGGGTCGCCGACTAACGCCGCGCCGAGTTCATGGCTGACGCCGTTCAGAAGGGAAAAGACGCCTTCATGCAGGCCGCGGCCTTGCACTGCTTCTGCGATCGCTTTCGAGATGAGCTCGCAAACCCCGGGATGCGCCGGATGGCCTTTGACGATTACCGGACAGCCCGCGGCCAGCGCAGATGCCGTGTCGCCGCCAGCGACGGAAAAGGCGAGGGGAAAATTGCTGGCCCCAAATACGACCACAGGGCCAATTGCGATTTTCTGCGACCGAAGGTCCGGACGGGGCAAGGGTTCGCGATCAGGTTTCGCAGGGTCGATGCGAACATCCATCCATGCTCCGTCTCTGACTTCAGCGGCGAACATGCGTAGCTGTCCGACTGTGCGTCCGCGCTCGCCGGAAAGCCGTGCAATAGGCAGGCCGGTTTCCTTATGAGCACGGTCCAATAATGCATCACCAAGCTCGAGAATATTGTCCGCTATCGCCTCCAGAAAAGAAGCGCGCGTCTCGGGTTCTGTTGTACGATAAGATAGAAACGCAGCCTCGGCCTTGGCGCACGCGTCTGTTATATCTGTATTATTTGCTTCGTAGAATACAGGACCGAGAATTTCTTCCGTAGCAGGGTTTATAGCTGAAAAAGTTTGTGACGCGGATCGGCGCTCTGCGCCGACGAAATTCTCTCCGGTTAAATTAGTCATGTTGTAGGCCTTTACAGAATTACGACAACAGAGAAGAGGTCAGCTATCAGGCGAGAGTGTTAAATCAGGTCACGAGCTGAGAGCGAACGCATCAGGCAGCGCATACCGAAACGCCAAGGCATAGCGCGATCGCTTGTCGTGACGGGATTTACCAATGCGCCAAGGTTCTTGCTTCGGATCGTGACAATGTCGCCAGGCTTATGCGTAAAGCCGCCGAATTCGCCGTTGCGGTTCTTTCTGGGAGTGAACATTGTGCCGAGGAAAAGCAGCATGCCATCCGGAAAACGATGATTATCGTTGATAGCTGCGCGCACCAAAAGTTCAGGATCGCGGCTGATGTCCGACATTGAGGTAGAACCGGACTCAGAAAAACCGTCTTCACCGGATATCGTGACGTTCACTTCCGCCTGGCGAATGTCATTAAGAGTGAAGTTTTCGTCAAATAAGCGGATGAAAGGCCCGATTGCACAAGATGCGTTATTGTCTTTAGCAAGGCCTAGCAGCAAAGCGCTGCGTCCTTCAAAATCGCGAAGATTGACATCATTGCCTAGACTGGCGCCTACGATTGCGCCGGAAGAAGTTACAGCAAGCACAATCTCTGCTTCGGGATTATTCCATGCCGAATTAGGGTGAACGCCGATTTCCGCTCCGCAACCGACCGACGCGAGCGGCTGGCATTTCGTGAAGATTTCCGGATCAGGACCGATAGCGACTTCAAGATACTGAGACCACATACCTTCATTGATTAGCACTGATTTGAGTTTCGCGGCTTCTTCCGATCCCGGTTTTACGCCCTTGAGCGAACCGCCTAGAGTTGCGGCGATGCGTGCGCGGACTTCTCCGGCATTCTCCGGTTCGCCATAGACGCTTTCTTCAATGACACGCTCTAATGCGCTGTCGGCGAAAGTTACGCCGGACGCTTTGATAGCTTGGAGATCCGGCGGCGCCAGCAAGAGGTTTAAGTTGAGAGCAGATTGCAGACTCATTATCTGCTCGCCTTTGTATCTGCGGAGCTCATTCACAACATCAGGGATCTCGAGAAGGTCGCTCATAGTTGGCGCGAGTTGCGATACATCCACAAGCACATCGCCGTCGATTTTTACAATATGCGGTCCCGCCATAGGGCCATCACGCCAGACTCGACCGACGCAAATCGCATCTGCGGCGTTTGCGGGAAGGATATCGGATGCTGTGAGATCGTGCTTCATACTAACGGCGGTCTCATTGCAACTTATTCTGGCGTTGGCGCATCTGCGGGAAGCAGCTGGCTGTCTTTCAGGGCTTTCCAGAATTCAACGGGGATCTGCTCGTTCAAGAGCGCCATGTTTTGCAGCACTTCTTGCTTTGTTTGCGACCCTGGAATGACACTGACGACAAGCGGGTGTGCAAGTACGAACTGAAGAGCAGCGGCCGGCATGGTTACGCCATGCTGATCGCACACCGACTGTATTTCGGCTACGTGTTTACGGACATCGGGAGGAATTTCGAAGTAGTTGTAAGTGTCGCGGCCAGCCAGCACGCCTGAGTTATAGGGGCCGCCAAGGATAATGCCGACGCCGCGTTCCGCGCATTGAGGGAATAATGTTTGAAGCGGCGCGTGTTCAAGCAACGTATAGCGGCCGGCCAGCAAAAACAGATCGGGGTCTGCAAGTTCAAGCATAAGCTTACAGGGTTCCCATTCGTTTACGCCGACGCCAATTGATTTCACATCTCCAGCAGCTCGCAACTCCTCAAGCGCTTTCCACCCCCCAAGGTTCATGAGGTCATGCGTGTGTTTTTCAGCTTCTTCCCGACTGCCGTGATTGAGTGAATCAATGTCGTGCACGAGAAGAAGATCAAACCGGTCAACGCCAATACGTTTCTGACTATCTTCATAAGAGCGCATTACCCCGTCGTAGGAATAGTCATAAACGAAGCGATAAGGCGGGATGCTCTCAAATATTATTCCATCAGCTTCTTCAGGAGCGCATGGTTCTAAAAGGCGACCGACTTTGGTGGACAAGACATACTCTGATCGCGGCTTATCTCGCAGCAACCTTCCGACGCGTTGCTCAGAAAGACCGAAACCATAAAGCGGCGCCGTGTCATAATACCGTATGCCTTCGTTCCATGCCGCCTGCAGGGTTTCATCGCATTGGCCCTCAGTTAAGGTTTTGCGATAGTTTCCCAATGGAGCTGCGCCGAAACCCATCGCGGTAAAATCAATTTGGCCGCGGTTTTTCCTTTGGAACGGCCTAATTGAGGCGCCGGCGACTGACATTTCTTTAGTCCTTTCAATTGAGGGAGGCGCGCCGGTGCATTGGTGATGTAATGACCAGTGTTGCGCCTGGAACTGCGGCTGTAGCCTAATAATCTTACGGCCTAACGCTCGCCCGGTGCGGGAATCCAACCCTGCATTTCTTCACCTCTTTTCGATGTTAGCTATTGCCGCAATGCTCACTGACATGTTAGAGCGTATTTTTGGATCAACTACAAGCCCAATCTCCACCTGTGCCGTCATGATGACTTTTAATTGTGCGGAAGAACGCCGGAGCGGTAAGGGGCGGACGGATAAAATGCTTAACCGGCTCGATGTGTTGAAATGCAAGGTTACATTAGCGGCCCAGTTCCGGCCAAGGAACCCGCAGGAAAAGAAAGCTTGCATCTTAACCCAACCAATCGCCGGGTTGTCGGTTATGGTTTAAACGCCGGTGTTTTGTTTTATTAACATGTCAGAAATGCCTTTGTTCCCTCTGGCGCAAACAGCAAGCATGTGCGTCGCCGGCAACGAGAGGAATGGTTCGCGTAGTGCTTATGGCCGATGAAGCGAAACCACCTTCCGTCTGGACGAACCCGAACCATGTTGATGGGGATGCATCGCGACGTGTTGCAGAGGCGAGTCTTCGCGGCAATGATCTTCGCCGAAAAGCCGCAAGCGGTTTGGCGCTAGGCACGTTCCTGATTGAATTTCCGTGTCCGGAAACCGTTTCAGCGATGGCGCTCGCTGGGTTTGACTTCGTCGTACTCGACATGGAGCACTCCTCTCTTGATTTCCAGCAACTCGACCGTTTGATCGCCGCTGCGCAAGTTGCGGGCATTCCCGCCATCGTTCGCCCTTGGTCGAATGACCCTGCATTGATCGGAAAGATTTTGGATTTAGGCGCAAACGGCGTCATGGCTTCGCATGTCGATACTGCTGAAAAGGCGCGGAACGTTGTATCTGCAGCTCGATTCACGCCGTATGGCGAGCGTGGCTTTTCTCCGCTTACTAAGTACGATTTCTCTAAAAACCCGCTCAAGGAGCTTTCACAAGCCGCCTATGTGATTGTGCAGGTTGAAGGCGCTGCCGGAATTCAAAACGTGGAGTCTATTGCGAATGTCAGCGGCGTCGATTCGATCTTTATCGGTCCCTATGATTTATCTTTATCGCTTGGCCTGCAACCAGGCGGCGCGGAAGTTTATAAGGAAGCAGCCGGTATAGCTGAGCGCATAACGTCCAGCGTTTCGCTCGGCATTTATGTGGATGATCCGCAGGTCAGCGCTCATTGGAGTGAAATCGGATTCGCTGTCCAGTGTGTGAGCTTTGACGGTCGTATGTTTGCTGACGGCGCCCGCAGAATTACGCAAAACATAAAACGTCCGAGAGGAGTAGAGTGACACATCCATCACACAGTCATGACAAGGTGGCCAAACTTGCAGAGATGCTCTGGCAAGCTGAAGTTGCGTGCACGCCGGTTGCGCCGATTACCGATACGCACCTGGACGTAACGCTTTCGGATGCATACGCGATTCAGCAATATAATATTGAGCGGCGGATTAGTACGGGAGATCGTATCGTCGGCCACAAAATTGGCCTGACGGCTAAAGCCATGCAGGTCCTATTTGGGGTGGATGAACCCGACTACGGCCATTTGCTACAATCGATGATCCATCCTGAAAATGAACCCCTGGATTTATCCAAGTTTATTGATCCTCAAATTGAGGTTGAACCGGCATTCGTGCTGAAAAAAGACCTAAAAGGTCCTGATGTGGATATTGAAGCCGTTCTTGACGCCACGGAATACGTCACGGTTTGTTTTGAGATTATCGATTCACGCATTACGGACTGGCGGATAAAACTGCAGGATACTGTTGCCGACAATGGTTCTTCCGCCCTTGTGGTGCTTGGGAAAGCGAGGGTGCCTGCGCGGGATATAAAGCTCGACACTCTTGAAACGACATTAGAGATCGACGGTGAGACCGTTGAAACCGGAACCACCGAAGCGATACTTGGTCATCCGGCGAACGGCGTCGCCTGGCTCGCTAATAAAATCAGCGAATTTGGCGTTGGCTTATCGGCGGGCGATATTGTCTTGCCTGGCACATGTACAAAGTCGCGTCGTATGGCTGGAGCAAGGGAAGCGGTCGGTCGGATTGCCGGCTTAGATGAAGTGCGCCTCGCCATGAAGGGCGAGCCGACCGTCCATAACCAGCGCTGAGCGCACAGGAGAGAATGAATGAGGGATACAAGCGCGGCAGGCCTTGAGGCTACTATCCGTGAATACTTTGACGGCTGCAATGAAGCGGACATTGACAAGATGCTTGGCTGTTTTGAGCCGGAAGCTTGTCACTATTTTCCGGCGGGCGCCCCTCAGGGCACATTTGCCGGCGCTAGAACTATTGCGGAAGGATGGGTGAAAGCAGTCAACACGCTGGGCTCAATCTGGACAATTGACCGAATTGTAGTCGATGCTGCAAAGCGCGAAGCGGTGATCGAATGGACCCATTTTAAGCCCAAAGTTGGCGTCTATCTACGCGGCGATGAATGGTATGTCTTTTCTGAGCGCGGACTTATTACTGAAATCCGCGCTTATTATGCCTGTCCAACGATACCGGAGCCCGTGCAAAACCACATGATTGGCGATTTTGATTACGAAGGCCTCGGTTATCCTATGGAGCCGCCTGTGATTGATCGATGAAGGCCATGCAAATAACCTCATGAATTGTTGATCATATGAAAATTACATCAGTTGATAGTTTTATTCTGGATGTGCCTGTCGGCCGGGAAATGGCTGACAGTATGCAGTCTGTTACCCAGCTTGAATTTGTCGGTGTGAATGTTGAAACGGATGCCGGCGTAACGGGGTCTGGTTATACTGTTACTGTCGGCGCCGGCGGCGAGGTCCTGAAGGCGGCGATCGATACGCTCTATGTCGAAGCATTGATAGGCCGGGACCCTGCGCATGTGCGTGAAATCTGGTCGGATCTTTATTTTGGAAAAGCTCATTGGATAGGGCGCGCCGGCGCGACAACCATGGCGCAATCAGCAATCGATATTGCGCTTTGGGATATTTTAGCGAAAGCAGCAGGGGAGCCCTTATGGCGATATCTGGGTGGAGCGTGCGTTGAAAATATTCCCATTTATAACACACACGCTGGCTGGCTTAACTTTTCTATAGACGAGCTATGCGACGAAGCCCGTTTGTTGCTGGACCAAGGTTACCGGTCCATCAAAATGAAGGTGGGGCTCTCTGATATAGGAGAAGATATTCGCCGGGTTGCTGCTGTCCGCAAGGCTGTCGGCGACGATATTACGCTGATGGTCGACGCTAACCAGAAGTGGGACCTCCTCAAAGCGAAAGACGCTGTCAAACGACTTGCTAGTTTTAATTTGGGTTGGATCGAAGAACCAATGCACCCTGATGATATTTCGGGTCACGTGGCGTTGTGTGAAACGGCGGCGGCGCCGATTGCGCTTGGCGAGCATGTTTATTCGACGCATGCATTTCATGAGTACCTTAGCCGAGACGGCGCAGACATCATTCAGGTTGATGTCTGCCGGATCGGCGGCGTTACGCCCTGGCTTGAAGTCGCTGCGATGGCGAACGCTTATGGGGTTCGCGTTTGTCCCCATGCCGGCGATCTGATGCAGGTGCATCAACACCTGGTGAAGACAATCCCTAATCGCTGGCTGCTCGAAGTGATTCCGATATGGGAAGAGGGACCGTTCGCGGAACAGATTAAGCTGGAAGACGGGTTCTGTATAATGCCTGAAGCGCCAGGCGCTTCGACGGCTTTTTCACCGAGCGCGGTTGAAAAATATAGACGCGCTTAAAGTGCGCAGGAGGAAATTGTGGGTGATTTTTTTGCGACGGGATTAGGCTTCCCTGAAGGTCCCGTCCGTCTGGCTGACGGGTCGTTCCTGATCGTAGAGATGGCGCCTGAAACGGGTTGGGTGGCCCACATTTCAAGCGACGGAAAAGAAAAACGCGTTATTGCAACAACGGGAAGGCCGAACGGTTTGGCGGTTGATCGAGACGGTGCGATTTGGGTGGCGGAGACGAGCCAGCGAGCGCTGCTGAAGATGCAAATGGACGGAAGTTATGAGATCGCGGTGGATAGATGTGACGAGGAAATATTTCTATTTCTGAACGACGTCGCGCTTGGCCCGAATGGGCGAATATATTTTACCGACTCCGGCATCGAAATGGAAACAGTCGCTCCAAAAGGGGAGCTTCATCCCGACTTCCGGTCTCTCGACTATGACGGGCGTATTTTCGAATTTGACCCTGTAACGAGGAACGTTCGCTGTATCGATCGGGGATTTCAATTCACAAACGGGCTCGCTTTCTCTCCGAAAGGAGATCTCTATATCAATGAGACGCTAACCGGTAATATTTACCGCTATGAGAGTCGCGGTTGCAAATTCGACAAGCCTCGCGAAATATTCGGAAACGTCATTGAAAGGTACAATGCAGCCGAGCTCAAAGGACCTGACGGAATGAAGTTCGCCAAAAACGGCTCTCTATTTGTTTGTGTATTCGGGCAGGGCGACGTGACAGTGCTCGATAAGCGCGGGAAAGTTTCCAAGCGCATTAAGACAACTGGCGGCGTGCCGACAAACCTTACTTTTGGAGCGCCTGGTGAAAAGAGCATTTATGTGACGGAAGTCGAGCAGGGCGTTCTTGAAAAAATCAAAGTGGGCGTCGACGGGCTTCCCTTGCACGCCTAGTGTTTGCGTTTGCCTCGCCATGGGGCTTCCCCATCTTCCGGGGGGACCAAGTAGCGCCCTGCGCCTTCGCGGCGTGGAAATGGAAATGCGCCCTTTCCCTTCGGCGGATTATTCTGCAAGTCTTTTAGAATTGCTTCATCCACTTCAATGCCGAATCCGGGCGCTTCAGATAAATGAATGAAGCCGTCTTCGATGTAGTTATCGAACTTCAGACAGTGTTCGCGCCCCGGATCAACGACTTCCATCATTGTGTGATTGGGAAGCGCCGCAGCGACTTGCGCCATGAAGTTCGCCTGGCAATTCATCATGGACACCGGGATATTGTGCGCATGCGCCATGTTCGCGATTTGCCTGCAGCCGGTCACCCCTGAATGACCGCCCCAGAGATTGAGGATGTCGGCGGCTTGGTTGGCGATGATTGGGTAGACATCTGCGAGGCTTTTGAGGTTCTCTGCTGTCGCTACCGCGGTGCGCACTTGCTGAGACACGAGCCGCAATCCATCGTAATCCCAACGACGTGCAGGCTCCTCCGCCCAGATAAGGTCAAACTTTTCCTCAATTTTTGAGATGTAACGAACAGCTTGTTTTGGCGACCAATATTCGTTTGAGTCGATCATCAGGCCGGGCTTTTCGGATGCGATGCTTAGCGCATCACGCATAATGTCCAGGCGTCGCATATCTGCATCCAGATCAAGACCGACTTTCAATTTCCCGCTGTCAACGCCTCTCTCCGCCATCCGTCTGTAGAAAGCGAAAAGGTCTTCATCGGACAAGCTATAATCAAGGCCGCTTGCATATGCTTTTACGCGGCCTTCATTGGCGCCAAGCGTGCGCCAGAGCGGCTCGCCGGCGATTTTAGCTTTCAGGTCCCACAGAGCCATATCGATAGCGCTGAAGGTCATGGTCGCGGCGCCTTCATTCCCGGCTTTGTGGAGCCAATCATTGATCTTGACCCACAAGCCGACGACCTCTCGCGGGTCTTCTCCCTCTATCAAAGGAAACAGACTCTCGACGCCACCGCCGTAGCCGAGCGCTACGCCGGTTATGTTTTCATCTGTATCGAGAAACAAAACCGCAGCTGGTAAGATATTGACCCCGCTCGGCAGGTTTGCATCCGCTAGCTCGCGATCAAGCTTCATTGAATATACTTCGGAACGAAAACCGGTGATTTTCACTGCGGTCCGCCTTTGTTTTCGTTAGTATCGGGCCAGATCAGTCCCAGC
This sequence comes from uncultured Parvularculaceae bacterium, assembly GCA_913055785.1. GTDB lineage: Bacteria > Pseudomonadota > Alphaproteobacteria > Caulobacterales > Parvularculaceae > Hyphococcus. The sequence goes on from CAJXLJ010000008.1 coordinate 72,219, forward strand.
CCGGGCGCATCTCCGGGGATGGCCCAGCCGTCACGAATTTCAACGCAGCTTGTAAAGCCTCCTTTATGCTCCGGGCTGCAGACCTCAAGGCTCATGAAATAGGGAAGAGCGCCGGCGAAATGGGCGCCGATATTTCCTGGTGCGTCTGCAATTATGACAGGTAATTCGTATCCGAAAGCTGCATCGGCGAGTTCGAGGACGCCTGTAATTCCATCGGTATCCACGCTGAGCTGGATAATATTGAGTCCTCTTGCGCGGAAATGCGGAAGAAAGCCTTCTCTTCCATAAACGCTCTTATCATTCATTACAGCGCCGCGAATTGAATTAGAGATACGCCGAACGCCATGTGCGTCCCACATTGGGCACGGCGCCTCGACAGCGATTATGTCGTGGCATCGTTCGAGCGCCTGAAGCGCTTGAGAAGTATCTTTGGGGGATGGCGGTGCGTTGATGGAAACAAGCAATGACGGCTGCTGTGCAGAAGCGTCAAGATTATCTTTCATAGCAACAATGCGCTCGGCGCTGTTATAATCTCCTACTGAGATAGAGAGCTTGCCTTCTTGAAAGCCGAAAAGTTTTGTATGCGCTGAAAACCATGCGCCTATTTGCGCTGGCGACTGGTTTAATTTTCTAAAGCTTAGGTGTGCTTTTCCCCGCCTCTTGTCGCCGCCTATTCTTTTCCAAAGCGGTTCTGCGCCATGTTTTGCTTTTAAATCCCAAAGCGCAACATCAAGAGCCGCCGCCGCCTTGCGTTCATGTAATGAGTTTACAGTATGCTCGGTCATCCGGCGCCATAGCGACGTCGTTGCGCGGCCGTCACTTCCAACGAGATAAGCTTTGGCGAGTTTTTCTGCAGCCGGGATGTGTATGTTTTCGACAAGCCATTCACCGGAAACTCCAGAGCTTGCTGTAACCGACAATCTGGAGTGCGCTGCAGAATATGGAGTGAAATTGACGGCGGTGATCTTCATATAAGTGCTATCAATTTAACAACTCTGGATTGGGGAACAGACTTGTCTAACATGAGCTTCCAGTAAAGCGGTTTGCCGGATTAAGGCCTTTGCATAATGGGTATGCACGCGAACGTTCCCGATTTCTTAGAGGTAAAGTGGGGCAGTTCATGCGTTTCTTAGCAAATAACATGTTAGAACTTTTTGGCTAGTCTAGCGGACAGGGGCTGAGCCCGTATACAAAGCGCGGTCCAGTATTGACTGGCTGGGGTGTGGGTGCGGCAAAGAAATTATAATAACCATATGAAAAACAATAACAAAAAAGCATACCAGCTCTTAGCGAGGACGCTCCGTGGATGGGAGAGTTGCATTCTTGAGACAGTTAGAAAAATGGAGAATGGCAGCGCTTGTGATATGATGACTAACATGTTAGATGGGGGGCGTAAATAGGGAGGTAGCTCAAAAATGAGCACGAAAACAATTTGGTCCCGCTTGATCGTGTCGGCTTCAATTGCGGCGATTAGCATTCACGCCGCTGCTGCGTCCGCGGCTGAAGAGGTTCCTGAAGAGCAGGGCGACCAGTCCAGCGAAAAAGGCGGTTCTAAAAGCGATGATAAAATCGTCGTTACCGCGCAACGACGAGCCGAAGGGGTGCAGGAAGTTGCAATTTCCGCCACGGTGCTTTCCGGCGATGCGTTGGCTGACAAGGGTGTCGGCGGCATTTACGCGCTGCAATATGCGGCGCCCGGTTTTACCATGGCGGATTACGGCTCTGCGAACGTCTTGAATATTCGAGGTGTTGGGCGAAGTGCGGTCGACATTGAGCTTCCCTCCGGCGTAGTGCTTTACCGTGACGGCGTTCCGACTTTTCCCGGTTATTTCCAGAATGAGCCTTACTACGACATCGAAGCCATCGAAGTGTTGCGCGGTCCTCAAGGGACGTTCGTAGGAAAGAGCGCGGCGGGGGGCGCGGTTTTCATTCGTACGGCCTCCCCCGACCTTGACGGCTTTAGCGGAAAGATTGAGGGAGAGTACGGGAATTACAAACAATATGGCGCTACCGCAGTCGTAAACGCACCGTTGAGCGACACGTTTGGCATACGAATCGCTTATCGCCATTATCAACGAGATGAGATTCTCGGTGAATCGCTTACTGGTAATTTTACAGGTGAGCCGGGCCGCCCAAATCTTGATAGCTTACGTTTCGGCGCCTTGTGGGAGCCGACTGATCAATTCACTGGTGAAATTAGGTTGGACCTTAGTGACCTAGATTTTGGCGGTAACCTTACCAGCAGTTATAACTATCCGCTTTACGACTACGTTCAAAATGCCCGCTTTGCGTATCATGACCGCTCTGCGCGCGTCGTGGGCAAAATGGGGTATGAGTTCGGAAGCGGTTTGCAGTTTACATCGGTAACTGGATATCAGACGACCGAAACCATCAACAACTTCGATCGCAATGGCGCTACGCCGGCTTATGATGAGTTTAGAAGCGCCGGCACGTTTACGCTCTATTCTCAGGAATTCAACCTCATATCGCCGGATGATGCAGATCATCCTTTTTCTTATGTATTAGGCGTGTTCTATCAGCGCACCGATACAATTATTGAAGACTATCGAAATGAAGGCTTCAACTTCTATACCGCGGCGGATGCGTTTCCTTATATCGGCCTCGAAACGCCATACATAAAGAAAGAAGACGAATGGTCGGTATTTGCGGACGCAAAATACCGGTTTAATGAGCAGGTATCAGCAGAATTAGGCATTCGGTATTCAAACTATATCACGACAAATGACACAAATGTCGTATTGGGCGACGGTATGTCGGTTCCAAGCACTCCGTTTTTTGCAGGCATGCAAAAACTGAATGAGTCCGATGTCGATGGGAAGTTTACGCTCACTTATTCTCCGGTGGCTGAGCATAATATCTTCGCCAGCGTGGCTCGCGCCCATATCACGGGAGGGTTTAATATTATCGGCGGCGCCGAGTTCGAAAAGTCGATCGTTTACAGCTATGAATTGGGGCTGAAATCATCCTGGTTTGATGACCATGTAAGGACACAGTTGGCTGCCTATTATCAGACGCTTTCCAACTATCAGGCTCAGTTCGCTAGCCCGGATCTTGGCGGTCAGAATCTACTACAAAACGCTTTTGGCAAGAGTAAGATTTTTGGCGTCGAGGCGAGCGGGCAGGCGAAGTTCGGGAATCTTAGCTTAGACGCAGCATTTTCGTTCATTGACAGCGAACTTGGAGAATTTCCGGATGTGGTGAGTCCGTTCCTGATGGCGCCAAATAACGTCATTACGATTACAGGCGCGAAAACGCCGTTTTCTCCAAAATATACATTCAATATCGGCGCTTCATACGCCATAGATTTCGGAAATGGGCTAACTGTAACGCCACGCGTCGATCTTTCGCATCAAGCAAAGCAGCTTGGCGCTCTGTTTGACGCGCCGCAAACACGCCTGCCGGAGCGTACACTATTGAACGCAGGACTGCGCTTTAACTACGACGCTGTCTACATTGATGTGTGGGGCACAAACCTCACAGACGAACGATATGTGGCCGGTATTCAGGACCTCGGCAGCATCTGGTATCCGGGGCCTCCGCGTCAGTATGGCGTAAAAGTTGGGATCAACTTTTAAGCGCTGCGATATATGAGGATTTACGTTCCCTCCCAAGCTACGTATATCGCAACCTGCGAAATCCAGCCGATTTGATCGGCTGGATTTTTTAAATGTAAGATGATCTAACCCCTTTTTGAACGCAGCAGCTGAATGTAGTCAATTGGCTGCATCAAATGAGTCGGATAAAAAATGAAAGTTATTGATCTATTCCGGCAAGATCAATTCCATTAGATCCAACGCCTCCTGATTGGTGCTCATTTCGTCTTCAATGTCTTTCCGGATTTCAGAATCTTGCTCAGCGTCATATTTGGCTCTTAGAATGGCCATTTCTTGAAGAATTGCCGGTCGCGCATCTCGGATGAGCGCAAACAGTTCTTTCTCATTTTCCGTAAAAGCAAAACGCACCACACCCTGCCGATAGCTGATATGGACATCGTCCGGATGCAGCACAGGCGCAGGGCCAGCTCTGCCGGTGCGCGCTTGTTTGGCGAGTTCATTTTCCCACTGAATCTTGTAATTCATCGCGCCCTCGAAGAGTTCTAGGTGATCCTTTCTCCGTCTTTGCTCGGTCCGATCTAACAGCTCGGTGAAAAGCTCCTGGGCGCGAACGCCGCCTTTTGCGGCGTTGACAGCGATCGACCGTACAACCGCTTGCGCCATCGAATAGGAAACAGTCTTCTCACCCTCGCGAACTTCGATCTGTCGATATGCTTCCCCAATGACGATTTCTCTTAAACGTTCTTCATTTAGAGCGGGGAGGCGGTTCTTTGCACCCTTCGGTCTGCCTTTGGGGTTTCCAGATCTGCCTTTCTTAAAACGGCTGGCTTTCGGCGGTTTGCCATAGCCGATGTCATAAGTTGTTTCCGTGCTCGGACGCCGCACCAGCGCCTTGCGCACACTTTTGATATCCTGGGTCACGCGGCCTCCGATTTGCGCGGATCGCTCATGCCGCAACAGATTTGTTCTGCATCGTCTTTCGCATAGGCTTCCCACCGGCGTATGATGCGGTCGCAATAGATGGCGTCAAGCTCGCACAGATATGCACGCCTGCCGGTTTTCTCAGCTGCGATCAATGTCGATCCTGAACCCCCAAAAAGATCCAGCACAATGTCGCCACGGCCGGATACGTCTTTTATGGCGTCGGCAATCATCTGCACCGGTTTCACCGTCGGGTGCATTGCGAGTTCATCCAACCGGCCGGTTCTCATCGTGTTGACGCCGCGATAGTTCCAGACATTAGTCCGGTAGCGACCATGCTGACCAAGCTCAAAAGCGTTAATATGAGGAGCGGTTCCGAGTTTATAGGCAAATATCAACTCATGCCGAGAACGATAAAAAGCGCCCATGCCGCCATTGTCCTTCGCCCAGACAATGAGATTTTTGAGCTCCGAATAGACGGCAGCGCCAGCGGCCATGAGTTCGCCCATATGACGCCAGTCCATGCAAATGAAATGAATTGATCCGTCGAGACTATTATCCGCAAGATTTCGAAAGGCTTGCGTCAGGAATTCCGTAAACTCCGCCTCGCTCATCTCACCTGAAGCCATCGCGAATTCGCGGTGTTTGACTTTTCCAAGACCGGAGACATGCCCCTCAATCGGAACATTGTAGGGCGGGTCTGTGAAGACCATGCGCGCCTTTTCACCGTCCATCAGTGTTGCGACAACGGCGGGATCCAGCGAATCGCCGCAGATCAGTCGATGTTGGCCGAGGCGCCAGATATCGCCTGGCCTGCAACGACGAGGTCCGTCGGGAGGCGGCCGATCATCAGCAGGATCGCCAGGTTCTTCGGGCCTTATCCCATCGACCAGAGTATCGATCTCCGGTATCGAAAACCCCGTCGCCTCGATCTCAAAGTCGAGATCAAGACTGGCGAGTTCTTCAAGCTCCATCGCCAGAAGTTCTTCGTCCCAGCCTGCGTTGAGCGCTAGCTTGTTGTCGGCGAGAACGTAAGCGCGCTTCTGGTCTGCTGAGAGTGACCCGATGCGACGGCAAGGGATCGTCTCAGAGCCGACAATTCTGGCGGCGGCAACCTCGCCCGTGACCGGCGAGGATCATCCCATGTTCATCTATCAGGACGGGAGCAACGAAGCCGAAAGCCTTTATGCTTTCGGCGAGCTGATTGATCTGTTTTCGCGAGTGAGTGCGCGCATTGCGCGGGTTGGCCCGAAGGCTCTCGGGCGGCAGGTATTCTAGTTTTTCGGCAGGCACGTCTATTTCCTTTCTTCCCTCCGAGAGCCCTTCTTCCCACAACTCAAATGTTGCTATTATGTTCCGATACTTCGGCAGGTAAATCAAGCCCTTGGCGATAAGTCGAGTGGCGGAAATCTGAGAGCTTCAACCACGCAAATAAGCCTGGGATTGAGGGGCAAATTCCTTACACATTTTGCCTTGGAGAGTTCTCGCCGCCAGAGTTCCAGTTGGCTGTTTTGTTGCGAAAGCGGGAAAGAATCCCTGTTATGGGATCGCAAATTCCCTGTTCGCGCGTTTAGAATTCCCTGTTCTGTTCGAGCAGGGAATTCGACTGTAAACGACTGAAATTCGGCAGCGTTTCAGACCGAAAATCGGCGAATTCGCACCGGAGTGGAGGATTTTCCCTGTAAATTCCCTGTTATTAGGGAATTTAGACCTGGAGGCAGGATAGGCCGGGACTGCAGGGCCCACCATTCAATCGCAAAAAAACAGCGGCCAATTCAGCTTATCCTGTGCGGCCGTAAATTCCGCAGCTTTTCGGGCGAGAATTCTCCGTCTTCTTGCGTCCGGTAATCATACCTGCCCGCTGGTGATGAGCGTGATAGCGGCGATGATGTAGAGACCAGCAGTCAGAATGCTGCCCAGCGAGCGCACGTGATTGAGCCGGGTCCAGTCGCGGCCATATTTTTTCCAATAGGTTTCCGCCTCTCTAGTGGTGTGATCGAGGCGTTCGAGTTTTTTGTTCATCGGCACGTTGCCAAAAATAGTCATCAGAAAGACGGTTGGCAGATAAACAACGGGGGCGAGTATCAGCGTCGCCAGCGCGGCGCCCTCAAATATGGTCAGACTGTAGAGCGCGAACAGAACCGAAAAGAGTGCGATTGACAGAATGCCTGCGACGAACTGGGTTTTGAGCACAGTCCGGTTGATATGCTGCATCGCCTCGATGCCGCCAGCGGGCGCGGTTCTTAGCAATCCGGACATGACAAACTCGGAAAAGGCGGAGAAGACGCCTCCGATCACAGCGCTCCAGAGCGCCAGAAAAAGGCAAAAATAGAGTGTCCATTCATAGGTCATGGTTATGTGTCCTGTGTTTTTAACTGCGTTATGGCGCGGCTAACCGGGGGCGAAAACTCGCCCCGGTTAGCCATTTAGCGGGCGAGCCGTAGCGTTTATTCTCGGCTCATGCGGTTGTCCTCCACACGCCGGTCGCCGCCACGTCGCGCGCATAGTCGGCGAAATCCTTAGGCGGTCGACCAAGTGCGCGCTGAACGCCATCGCAGAGGTGCGCATTGCGTCCATCGAGGACAGTGGAGAAAAGATAGTCCAGCATCCAGACAACGTCTTTGGGCGCCCCCGAATTTGCGACTTCCGACACAAATGCATCGTGAGGCACATCCGCATAGGTGACTTCGCGACCCATTGCGCGAGAGAGGTCTGCAGCTACATCCGCAATAGACATCAATCGGGGGCCGGTGACTTCATAGATCTGTCCATTGTGGTTGTCCTCGGTCAAAGCCGCGACGGCTACATCTGCAATATCGTCGACATCCACGAAGGGTTCGACCTGATCGCCTGCGGGCAGCGTAATCGCACCGCCAAGCACCATGTCGATGAACGCGCCTTCAGAGAAGTTCTGATTGAACCAGCTTGCCCGGACAATGGTCCATTCAAGACCGGCGTTCTGAACAATACGCTCGCAGGCTTGGGCTTCCTCTTCACCGCGACCTGACAACAGAACCAATCGTTGCACGCCGCGCCGCCTGGCGAGGTCTGCAAAAGCCCGGATCGCGTCTTGGGCGCCCGGCATGGCAAGGTCTGGAGCATAGGTGATGTACGCTGCAGTTACGCCCTTGAGGCAAGCATCCCAACTCTTCTCATTGTCCCAGTCAAAAGGCGGGACTGCAGAGCGCGATCCGATGCGGACCTCATGGCCTTTCGCCGCAAGGCGTTCAGCTACACGGCGGCCTGTTTTACCGCTGCCTCCCAGGACAAGGGTGAGGTCTTTCTTGTTGCGCAGGAAGTTCATTGGCTTGCTCCTTCTTGAGGGGTGAGACGGTCGTATTCCGGGTCAAGTTTTGTCGATGGAGCCGAGTTCGCCGGCTGCGTGGGCGGCGAACATGGCGTCGACTTCTTGTTCTGTGCTCATCGCGAACGGCCCGCGCTGCACAAAGGGTTCGCGCAAGGGTTCAGCCTGAAGAAGGACGAAATGGACTCTTGATTTCCCACCGATGATTAAATCGCAGCTGCTATCTCCAGCGCATACCGTGACTGATGATCCGGCATCGAGTGACAAGGATGACTGGTTATTTTGCAGACCCAGTGATCCATCAACGGACAAGATCCAGGCGGTTTGTCCCGATGGGATTTGATGCGCGAACGACGCCCCTTCGTCCAATTGCACATCCAGGATGGTCATCGGGTGCGCCGGCGAATTTGCACCCTTATGTCCGCCGCTTTGACCAAGCATAAGGCGTGCGCGATACCCGTCACCAACAATGTGGGGCATGTCAGAGGCTTTGACATGAAGCGAGCAAGGTTCGTCATATTTCATGCGCGCCGGCAAGTTTACAAAAACCTGGAGTGCGTGGGTGCGGGCGCCGGGGCGGGGTTTCTCGTCGTGTACGGCGCCGCGTCCTGCCTTCAGCCAATATAAATCACCCGGCATCAATTCGATGTCATTGCCGAGGCTGTCTTTGTTACTGAAGGGGCCTTCGCTATCTTCAAACAGTATGGACACGGCGGACAGACCGGCATGGGCATGAGGCCCAAATGTGGGTTCTGTCATTGTGAAGTGATCCACCATGATGATCGGATCCATTGATCCGGAGAACATGGCGTGCGTGAAATTCAACGCCTTAAATCCGGTCCCGACAGAAAACGGTTTTCCGTACACCGGCATCAGTTTCCGGCTGTCAGCATTCTCAAGCGTTTCCCGTGAATCGTACGGCATTGATCTTCTCCTCATTTCGAGAGAAGGACATAACAATAGAACGATAGATAGGAAATTGCTTTACATGGGACTTATCGTTCCATATTTAGAACTATGGTTCACGATTCGACATTAGACTTGAACGACTATCTGTACTTTTTCCATGTCGTGGAACAACGGGGATTTGCGCCGGCAGGCCGAGTGCTCGACATCCCCAAATCCCGATTGAGCCGTCACATACAGCAACTGGAAACCCGACTTGGCGCACGGCTCATCCAGCGCACTTCCCGGCAGTTTGCGATCACCGATACCGGCGTCGAGTTTTTCCGTCACGCCAAGGCAGTCGTTGAAGAGGTTCATGCGGCGGAAGCTGCGATAAAACAGCGAAGCGGCGCGCTAACCGGCAAAGTCCGCATATCTTGCTCCGCTGGCGTCGCGCAATTTGCGCTACAAGCGCTCGTCTCCGATTTCCTCCGGCAACACCCGAGGGTCGAGATTGGACAATTCGTCACGAATGAGTTGGTCAATCTCATTGAGGCGGGCGTAGACTTGGCGATCAGAGGGCACGTCGAAAACCTGCCAGACTCCAGTCTAATCCAGAAGCGTGTTGCGAAAGTTGAGTGGCGTTTATTCGCTTCTCCTCGCTACGTGGAGGAATTCGGCGAACCTGCCGCGCCCCAAGACTTAAAAGGTCACAGCGGCCTATGCCTTGGCTGGCGCAAAGAAGTTGGCGAATGGAGTTTGCGCTCGCACGACGGCGATTCAAAGGTCATTCAGTTTATCCCAAGATTGAGCAGCGACGATATGGTTACGCTCAAGGAAGCCAGCGCTGCTGGCGTGGGCATCGTCTCGCTTCCTGCTTATGTCTGCGCACATGACGTAGAAATCGGCCGGCTTGTGGGGGTGTTGCCGGGCTGGGTCTCCGGTGATGCAACCCTCAGCCTGTTACAGCCCTCGCGGAAGGGGGCGCCGCCAGCGGTCAGCGCGTTTTCGGAGCATATCGCGCAAAAACTACCTGCGCTTGTATCGGCCACATGATTACGCACCCAGGGTAACGCAACTTTTCAAGGCGGGCTTAATTCGCAAAAGGACCTTCAAGAGGCGAGGGCCGTTCCGTTGAAGCTTGCACGGCGCAAGCGGGTGAATTGAAGTTCGCTGTGACAGCCCAGCGACGGCTTAGAGCCGGTATGAAGTTTCCATTATTGTTCTGTTCGCACTGTCAAAGATAAAGGGCGCCGCGCTTCCCTTTCGGGGCGCGCCGCCAGTAGTAGCGAGGGCAAAAGCCGGCGGCGATCAGTAATTGACGCCGCCTTTTTGCAACAGCGCCGGCACGTGTTTCCGCACGGCCTGTTCAACGGCCAGACTCAAATGGCTGCGGACGTTCGAGTTTCCATAAGGCGCGCGATAGGAGTCGTCGCGCACGAAGTGCGATGTTGTTGCGCCGGTTTTCACGTCGATCAGTTTCAGTTCGAGCTGGACCGGAAACGCATAGTGATATTGCGGCCGTTGCGTTTTATTGGCTGCGGTGGCCGGCGCTGTTTCCTGCGGCTGCTGCTGCTTTGATTGGGGAAAGCCGCCGAAAATGCTTTTGATTTCGTCCGGCATCTGTTCGAGGCCCTTGTTGATTTCCTGCGAGCCTTGCTCGGCGTTTTCCACCTGACCCATGATGCTGAAGATGGCGCCGAGCGGGTTATCTTCACTGGTGGGAATAGGGATGGAGCCGGCCTGCGGTTTGGTGATGGTTTTTCCGGTCGGCGTCTTGATAACCGGCGTCGGGACCGCGCCGTCCCGGCGCTCATAGGCGGCCTCGAGAATCGATCCGTCCAGAATGTAGTCGGTGCCGACGGGAATTTTCTCTTCGACCCGGCCGTAAGGGTCCCGCGGGGTCAAGGGTTCAGAAACCTGAAACGCGCCGGTGTCGGCGAGAGCGTCCAGCGCGGCGAGGGTCGCCTGACGATGCTCCCTGTTCTGGGCGATGATCGGCCGCACGACGATCATTCTATCGCTGGTGGAAAGAACCTGGTTTTTCAGGCGCCCGTGGATGATGTCCTGACGCAAAACGGTCGCCTGCTTCGTGCTCGGATCGACTTCGAGCAGGATGCCGACGACATGATCGCCCGTATAAACAGGGCTGCCGCTGTTGCCCCTTTTGACGACGTCGAGATTGCTGTTCGGATTGAAGCGGAGGTTGGTCGCGCCTGCGTTGCCCGCGAAGAACAGGCGCTTGCGCTCGCTCACCTGGCTTTGCAGGGTGATCTCCACAATCGCTTCATTGGACTGCTTGAGCGTCGACATCATGGAGCCGCCATCCTGCCAGTCTGCTTCGCAGGGAATGGCGTTGGCGTTTTCCACCCTGAGAAGCGCAAGATCGAGGTCCTCCGCATTGTCGATCATTCGCGCTTTGGTGACGCCGCCATTGGCGCCGGTGACGGTGATGGATCTCGCCGGGATACCGTTGTTCACGACGACGTGCCGCGCGGTGACGATGAAGCAATCCTCGCCGCGCCGCACCGTATAGCCGCCACCCATTGAGCCGTCCGCTTTGAGATGAACGCCGTTGGCGGCGGCGGCGTTACTCAGCGGCAGAAACGAAGCCGTCAGCGCCGCCGCCAGCAATAGCGCCTTTCGGCGCGGACGTTTTGTCAGAACGGACTTGAGCGTCATTTGGTTGTTCCCCATTTTCATGCCCCTTGGGTTGATCGGCGATTTCTTCTTCATGGCCAGCAGTGACAGAATGCCTTGATGGCGTTTCAGTGACCGGCGAGCCTTCTTCTACTTCCCTATCATCGTCATTTCGGTCCCGGCGCCAGTCGTAAAAATACCCGATGGAATTCAACAGAGCCAGCAAGCCGATGAAAAATGCAGTTGAAGACTGCACGAACGGGTCGGAGGAAAAGGCTTTCCAGTTCGAAACACCGAACTCGTAGCCGCCGCCGAAATGAGTGACGGCTATATTGTCGTCATTCGTATGGGCGACGACGCTGACAAAGGGTTCGCCTTCAACCGGCCATTCAAGTTGCGCCATGCCGCGTACTTTGCGTTCGTCTTCCTGCGTATCGCTTTCGCCGTTTTCAGGTTGCGGTTTCCGCCCATGCTCCGGTTCGATGATGACTTCATCGCCGGGGTCGAGTGTTTCGCTTGCGAGCAGATGTCGCCGATTATTGAAGAAGCCGCTGTTGACGGCGGTAAGGTCGCCGGAAATCAGTCGAGGGGTAAATATATACGGCTTTTCGGTAGGCGTTGTGTTTGATTCGGTCAGATGCCTGCCGATAAGCAGCCGGTCCGTTTCGATCAGGATATGCGCTGTGTTGTTGCGCAGGCAGTCTCCTGACGAATTTTCGGAATCCATGCAGGACAAGGTGAGGCTGAAAGGCGGCGCCATGTGCGGCGTCAGTTCTCCGCCCGAATACACTTCGACAAACGGTTCAGTATTCTCAGGGGAAGCGAATTCAACCGGCGGGTCGGAAATTTCGATGGTCACGGACCGAAGCGTCGCCTCGGTTGTGATCGTGACCTGCGCGTTTTGATGAATGACGATCTTTGTGGAAAGGGCGCCGCGTTCGCTATAGCGGTAAACGCCGGTTTGCTCGTCGAAATGATATTCTTCGCTGAGCTGATCGAAATCGAACCGGGTAAGCACGCCGGCGGGCAAGTCGATAACGAACGGGTCTTCCGGCCGGGCGCCGATTGTCCAGGAGACAACGCCAGTGGACGCGCGCGCCGATAGCGTGACGTTCCGTGACTGGTCCGACAGGTAGATCACTAACAGCGAGGCGAACAGCAATATGAGAGCGACAAGAATAGCGAACAGCACTGGCGAGCGGCCTGCGCGCAAGGCGGTTCCCAATATCCGCATCGGCGCCGCTTGTTCGCCCGCGGCCATTATTACTTCAACCGCGCAATGATCGGGTCGAGCATGATCGAGCCCTGGCTGCGATAAAACATGATCTCGTCTGAATTGAGGACCTGCCGAATGCTTACGCTGCAGATAGTGTCGTAATTAATGCTGGAGCGGTGCTTGCTGACAACCTTGGGGCAGTTGCTGCGCCCGTTCGCGCCGGGTCTTTGGTCGCGAAAAAAAACGGTGCTGTTCTCGGAATTGATGAAAAAGTCGACCTCGCCGGTTTGCTCCCAGGACTTCGCCTTGATTGCGTTCCAGCTGGCGAAATAGGCGGGAAAGACGCGGCCGGTCGGTTTGTCGAAAGCTTTCACCGTGTAGTGGCCGGCGTCATATTCCCCCAGCATGCGCCTGCTGGCGCCGGTGAAATCGACTTTTGTCCACTGACAGGAAACGGAATGCGATGCGCCGCAAGGTTTGAGCGTGATTTCCTGACTGGGATACGCCTCGTAGCGACCGTCGACGGTCTTGACCTCAAGACTTATTCGATTGGGTCTGGGGCCGTCTGTGTGAATAAGAATGGTGTTAAAACCGTCGGAAGGCGGCAGGGCGGATGCGGAAAAGCCGACACCCACGATGCCGTCTCCGCTCACCATTTTACTCTTGTCTACGTATTCCCTGAATTCCACCGGCTCGCTGGAGGAAGGCGCGTCTTGAGCGGCGGCGGTTCCGCATGCGCTCCCCAACAACACCGCAAGCCCTCCGCCGACGGCGGATTTCTTCTTCATGACGTCAAGCATGGACGCACCCCTGAAGCGACCCCGTTGAACAGATCAGAAGTCTACGCCATCCCGACGCACTTTTTCAACCTAGAGTGGTTACTACATCGCCCTGAATACTGAAGGAAAACATTGGCGATCCGGCGTCAATCCTTGCTTTTTCTTTGTTATATTATCCATCGCGCGCAATGTAGTCGTCGATCACGCGACCGAGCACGGTCATCGGGACATTGCCGCCAAGGACCAGCGCGTCGTTGAACCGGCGGAAGTCGAACCGTTCGCCGAGGGCCGCTTTCGCCTTTTCGCGAAGGGAGACGATCGCCGAGTGGCCGACCTTATAGCCGCAGGCCTGGCCCGGCCATGCGCAATAACGGTCGACCTCGCCGCGCACTTCGTCCGGGTTCGAACCGTTTTCCCTGACGAAAAAGTCGATCCCCTCAGCCCGCGTCCATCGCTTGGCGTGGAGGCCGGTGTCGACCACAAGGCGGCAGGCGCGGAAGGCGAGGGACTGAAGATAGCCGAGCCGTCCCACGGGGAAGTCATCGTAAACCCCGAGCTCGTCGGCGATCTGTTCGGCGTATAGCGCCCAGCCTTCCGAATAGGCGTTAAAGGCGAGAAGCGAGCGCACCAGCGGCTGCTTGAATGTGTATTCGCCCTGCCAGACATGACCGGGGATCGCTTCATGAAAAGTAAGATCCGGCAGCGTGAATTTGCGGTGCAGGTCCGGTGTGCGCAGATTGATCCAGTAGTGCCCCGGCTGCTTGCCGTCGACGGAGCCTGCGCCGCCATAGGCGCCGGGCGCGCCCGCTTCGACTTCTTCGGGAATGCGCGTCACTTCAAGAAAGCCCGGGACGAGGGTTTCGAATGCGTCCGGCATGCGCCCGCGGATATCCGCAAGCGATGTCTCGATCAGCTCAAGGATCTCCCGGCGGCCTTCGTCTCCTTCCGAAAACTGGTAGCGCGGATCGTCATAAAGCGCCGCCATACGGGCGCCGACCGGGCCTTCTGCATAGCCGATGGATTTGAGGATTGCGTCCATCCGCGCCTGCAGGCTAGCGAGTTCTTCAAGCCCCATTTCGTGCACTTCGTCCGGCGACAGGGTTGTCGTTGTGCTGGCGCGCAGCGCCCAGCTGTAATAGGCCTCGCCGTCGGGCTGCGCCCAGACGCCGGCGTTGTCGGTTGCGCGCGGTGCGAGCGCTTCGAGCGCTGCGATCTGCCGGTCGAGGGCGGGGAGAATTTTTTCCGCCGCCAGCGTCTTTGCCTGCTCTGCATAATCGCCGTTCATATCCGCGCTGCGCGAGGCGAGCGAGGCGACGATCCCCCAGTTCTCGACCGGAGTTCCCCTGGCGCCGCGCAACTGGCCCAGTGTTTTGGTCATCAGGAAAGCCGGCAGGACGACGCCCTTTTCGCCGTCGGCGACGAGCCTTTCGGTTTCGCCGTCGAGCTGGCCTGCATAGGCGTCCATGCGTGAAAGATAGGCGTCCGCGTCTTCAGGCGTTTCGATGGAATGGGCCGAATCGAGAAGGCTCGGGATTTCGACGAACGCGCCGACATTCTGTGCGACCGCGTAGGGACTGTTGCGATAGGACCAGTTGGAGTTCAGGAGCGCCACGTCGCCATAGGGGAAATCGAAACCTTCGACGGTCGTCTCGAAAACCGTTCGCACCACATCGATATTAAGCGCCTGCGCCGACGGCAGCTTCGACATGTCGATGGCGTTGAGGATGCGAAGCGTCGAGCGCACCTCGCTTTCGATTTTTTTCTGCCCGGCAAGCGAGCGATCCGTGAGTTGCGATTTGAGGCGGCGGTATTTTCCGCTGTCGACGCCGGCGCTGGAGGCGCTTTCGGGATAGGCCGAAAGAATCTGCTTGGTGATCGTCTCAAGCAGACGGTCCGCCGCGACTTCGGGGCCGCCGGAGCAGCCGGGCAGGGCGGTGATCGCCGCAGCGGCGGCGGACGTCTGGAGAACAGTGCGGCGTGACAGGTTCATGTTTCTAACTCCCGAATCTGGCGGCGGTCTTTCAGCTTGCCGTCAAGGCGGCGCCAATGCAACGCGGGTAAAATTCGCAAGGTTGAGGCGGCCGCTCAGCCGCCCGCCAGCGCCTTCAGCCTCGCGATGTCCTGATGTCTCGACGCGATGTCGTTGCGGTCCGCCGCGAGGCGCAGGTCGCGCAAATGCTCAAGATGAATGAGAAGTTCGGAGAGCGGCGGCCCGCTCGCAGTGATCTGCTTCAGCTTCGACTGGTCGAGGTCTTGCGAAGGCTTCCTGATGAACTTCTCGACCAGCATGTTGTGGTGCTGCTGCGCCGCCATGCCGTGCAGTTTGCAGACCTCAAGAAACGCGGCGGCGTTTTTCTTGAACCACGCCGCGCCGCCATGGGCGTCCGCATCGTCCAGAAAACGGTTGAGGAGGGAGCCGCGCCGCATGACGTCGCGCAGGCGACCCTGATCTTCCGGCGTCATGAACAGCATCTTGTCGACGAGAATTTCTGAATAATAGGGATCGTTCGCCCGGCAGAGACCGAGCAGGAGGTCGATCTCGTTGATCGCGGAAAAATCACCCGCATTCATACCGCGATATTCGATACCGCCGACCTTGTAGGGTTTGTAATAGGGGCGCACGCAATAAAAAAAACGGTCCGGGTCGAGCCGGTCGAACAGGATCTTGTTGTATTTGACCACATCACGCAACGCCGCGGCCGCGTCTTCGAACAGCATTTCGGCGACAGGATGCGTCACCCCGAGCGGAACGATCCGCGTCAGCGCGTCGGCGGCGCGCATGTAACACAAGACCCCGCGGGTGTTGTATTCGTTGAACAGGATTTCATCCTCGAGCGCGGTAAAATTCTTGAAAACGCCGCCCCTGGCGAGATTGCGCGAATTCAGATGGCAGGCGGTCGCGCGCGGCACGACGCCGAGCGAGGCGGAAAGGTGCATGGCGAGCGCCGATTCTTCCGCCAGCGGCGAATAGGCTTCCCGCGCCGGATTCGTCACTTCATGACGGCGCAAGGCTGCGAAAAAAAGGCCGACATTGCCGAGGAGATTATAGGCGTTGTCGAACCCTTCGTCGGTGTTGCCTTCCTCGAGCAGGGGAACGAGCAGCTTCCGGCCTTCCTCGCGCATCCGCTGCTTGACCCCGCCGCCGGCGCCTTCCACGTCGGCGCAGTCTTCCTGCGCGAAATAAAGCTCTTCAAGTTCTGTGTTCATCTCGACGAAGGCGGAGCGAATCCAGTCGTCGAAGCGATCGGAGTTTTTTGACATTGAAAGCGCCGTTTCCTCGCGAATTCGATGAAACGTCTTACTATGGGCCGCCCGGCTTGCACAGTCCGGCGCCTTGACGCGGCGCATCATGACGCGGGCGCGCGCATTTTCGCCCTCAGGGAATTGTATCGCGGCGCGGCTTGGCGCACATACGGGGGAGAATAAGGAAGACCGGATGCGCATAGGCACAAGATCGACGGCGATGGCGCTCGCCCAGACCGAAGAGGTCGCCGCGCAACTGCGCGCGGCGCATGCCGGCGTCAGCGCGGAGATCGTGCGCTATTCCCCGCGCGGCGACCGGGATCAGGTGAGCCGCCTCGACCGTCATGGCGGCAAGGGCGGCGCCTTTGTCGCTGAAATTCGCGAGGCGATTTCGGCGGGCGATCTGCAGGCCGCGATGCATTCCTTAAAAGACATGCCCGGCAATGAGGAAACGCCGGGACTGGTCGTCGCCGCCATGCTGAAGCGCGAGCCGGTCGAGGACGCGCTTGTCCTGCGCAAGGACGTTGCGCTGGAACGGTTTCTGGAGACGAAAGCCGCGGGGCTGAAGATTGGCACCAACTCGGTGCGCCGCGCGGCGTTTCTGCGGCGGCGTTTTCCTGAAGCGGAGATCATCCATTATCGCGGCGCCGCCGATACGCGCATCAAGAAGCTCGACGAGCGCGCGCTGCAGATGCTCCCGGACGGGTCGCGCGTCGGGCCGGCGGACGCTATCGTCGTCGCGAACTGCGGACTGGCGCGCGTGGGGCTTGCGCATCGCATCGCCCATGTGTTTCCGGCGGCGGAAATGCTTCCCGCGGTCGGGCAGGGCGTCGTCGCGGTCGAATGTGCTGAAAAAGACTGGGGAACGCGGTCGCTGCTGGCGGCGATCGATCACGCTGAAACGCGGGCCTGCGCCGAAGCCGAACGCGAACTCTTGTGGGTGTTGAACGGCCACTGCAATTCGCCAATCGCCGGCTATGCGGCGTTTGAAGGCAGGAAGCTTTCCCTGAGCGGCGCGGTGATCAGCGAAGACGGGTCGGAACTTATCGAAGCGTGCAGCGAAAGCGACGGCTCAAGGCCCCGGGAACTTGGCCGCAAGGTCGCGCTTGAATTGCTGGATAAAGGCGCGGCGAAACTGATCGAGGCCTCGCGGCTTGAACATTAGGATTTCATTGTCGGGATGAGCGAGCGACTTCGCGTGCAAGGTCGACGAACACCTTGAACGCCGCAGGCGGATCCCGGCGGCTTGGATAATAGAGGCACAATGGCGATATGGGCGGCGTCCATTCGGCCAGGACCCGCACAAGTCGGCCTGCTTCAATATCTTCGTACACGTCAGATTCCATAAAGAAGCCGATTCCTACAGATTCGAGTGCAGCGATGCGCGCCAGGCTGGCTTCGTCCAGGGCTATAGGGCCATCGACATCTACCTGCACAGGTTGCCCGTCAGCTTCAAACCGCCAACGGAATATCGCCCCGTTCGGTAATCGAGTTCGAATGCAGGCGTGTGAATGCAGGTCGAGTGGCGTGCGCGGTAAGCTGCGCCCTTCAAAATATGCAGGAGAGCCGACAACAGCGTAGCGTCTTGCGGGACCGAGCGGAATGGCGATCATGTCGGTTGGGACAAGATTCTGGCTTCGAACGCCAAAATCGAATCCGTCTGCGGCGATGTCGACAAGATTGCCTTCGGTCACCAGATCGATTTGCACGCCCGGAAAGCGCCGCAGGAACTCTAAAATAAGTGGCGACAATATTTCGCGACCCGCTGTTGCGAATGTGTTGATGCGCAACGTACCGATTGGCGTTTCCTGTTGCGATCGGACGGTATCAAGCGCCTGATGAATATCCTTGAGGGCGGGTGTCATCTGGTCGACAAATCTGCGCCCCGCATCAGTGAGCGAAACGCTGCGTGTCGTACGATTGAAAATCCGCACGCCCAGTTGTCTCTCAACCTTGGCGATCGCGTTACTGAGAGCGCTTGTCGACATTCCGAGATCAAGCGCCGCAGCTCGGAATGAGCCTCTCCGGCTGATCGCAAGGACTGCATCAAAATCGTTTAGATTGTAGTTTTTCATTATCCCGATATTCGAAACGCCGCATCCACTTTTATCCTGCTTATCCGCATGGCGTCAAAGCCCTAAATTGCTCCCGGAGGGCACTGGAAAGGTAAAATGCGGTGTTATCAGGTTTTCAGCAGCGCCGAGCAGCCGAACAGGCGCGCCAAATTCTCGATCAGCTCATCGACGCGGTCGCCGCCCTGACCCTCGTTGCTATCGCGCAAATCTTATCCAGGACCAAAGGTCCGAATGGCCTGGTTGGCAGCCGCCACTGAACCCAACACTTCAACAAAAGGAAAACGATCGTGACGATAAAACTACCGAATGCAATCGCCGACTATTTTTCGGCTGACAAAAAAGCCAACGCCAAAGCCGTTTCAGAATGCTTCACACCCGATGCGACAGTCTTCGACGAGGGCAATACATATGCAGGCCGCGATGCGATCCGGCAATGGATAGCGAATGCATATACTCAGTATACCTACAAGATCGAGCCGTTCGACATATCGGAAAAAGACGGGCGAACCGTCGTTAGCAGCCACCTTGTCGGCGATTTTCCGGGAAGCCCGGTTGACTTGCGATATTTCTTTGTCCTCAAAGGCGACAGGATTGCGGAACTGGAAATCATTCCATGACCAATTTTCTCTCCCTGAAAGGAAAGCGGGCGCTTATCACCTCCGGCACGCGCGGCGCAAGAAGCGCCACAGTGCGCCTGTTTGAGGAGCTTGGCGCCCGTGTGCTGACAACGGCGCGGAGCAAGCCGCCTGAAATGTCAGAATCGCAATTCGTAGCCGTGGACCTTACCCACGCCGAAGGCTGCGCGAGCGTCGCCGCCGCTGTCCGTGAGCGGCTCAGCGGGGTTGATGTTATGGTTCACATGCTGGGCGGTTCTTCAGCGCCTGCGGGGGGCTACACTGTTCTGGACGATGAAGAATGGAGAAAGGAGCTGGAAATGAATCTCATGCCAGCCGTCCGGCTCGACCGTGAGCTTGTGCCCGAAATGGAGGCGCGCGGATCGGGAGTTGTGATCCACGTCACCTCCATACAGCGCGAGCTGCCGCTCGCCGAAGCGACAACGGCCTACGCCGCTGCAAAAGCGGCGTTGTCTACGTACAGCAAGAGCCTTTCGAAGCAGGTATCGCCCAAGGGCGTACGCGTTGTGCGCGTTTCCCCGGGCTGGATTGAGACCGAGTCGTCCGTTGCATTGGCCCAGCGCCTCGCGGACAAACAAGGGGTGTCTGTCGAACAAGGCAAACAGATGATCATGGACTCACTCGGCGGCGTGCCTATCGGGCGGCCATCAAAGCCCGAAGAGGTTGCAAACCTCATCGCCTTTCTCGCTTCTGATCGCGCCGGCGCAATAACGGGAGCCGAATACGTTATTGATGGCGGCACCGTACCCACGGTGTGAGGTATGCCGGCGATATCAGTGAGTATCCAGGCTGTGCAATGCCGCCCCTAGTTCAAGAGAAGGAAAAAGCTCGGCCCCTTTGCAAAGGTGAACGCCGCGAGAGCGATCATGCCGTTGCAATCCGGTAATGGATCCCCGCATGCGCGGGGAGAAACGGGGTAAGGTTCAGATTGCTTGCCGGGAGAAAATTCAGTCCGTTTCGCCGGACCGGTTCTGTGCGCCGCGCCAGCGTTCGATGAAGTCGCAATCGATATCGAGCAGGTCCATGACGCGGCCGACCGAGTGATCGACGATGTCATCGACGGTTTGCGGTCTCGCATACATCGCCGGCATCGGCGGCGCGACGATCGCGCCCATCAGGCTCACTTCGTAAAAGAGCTTGCAATGGCCGGCGTGAAGCGGCGTTTCGCGGGGCATGAGGATCAGCCGCCGGCGATCTTTAAGGCATACATCCGCCGCGCGGATCAGCAGGTTGTCCGCATAGGAATGAACGACGCCGGAAAGGGTTTTCATCGAACAGGCGGCGATCACCATGCCGTCGGTGCGGAACGAGCCGCTGGCGATCGGCGCGGCGATGTCCGTGAATTTGTAGGCGACATCGGCGAGGGCGATGACGTCGACGGGCTTCATCTCCGTCTCGATCCCGACATTCATCTGCGCCGTCGGGCTCATGATGAGATGGGTCTCGACGCCGCCCGCCTCGCGCAGCTTTTCAAGAAGCCTGACGCCGTAGATCACGCCGCTTGCGCCGCTGATGCCGACGATGATCTTTTTCATGAGGGCGCTCCTGGCGTTTACTCCGCCGCCGCAGCGTGGCCGGCCTCTTCCGCCGCGAGAAATTTTTCAGCTTCAAGCGCCGCCATGCAGCCCATGCCGGCGGCGGTCACCGCCTGGCGGTAGATGTCGTCCGTGACGTCGCCAGCGGCGTAAACGCCGGGAATTTCCGTCGCCGTCGAATCCGGCGCGGTGACGAGATAGCCGTGGGCGTTCATCTTCAGCTTGCCCTCGAAGAGCTCTGTCGACGGCTTGTGGCCGATCGCCACGAAGACGCCGTCAGTCTTGATCTCCCGCGTTTCGCCGGTTTTCACATGCCTGATCCGCGCGCCGGTGACGCCGAGCGGATTGTCGTCGCCGAGAATTTCTTCAAGCGTGTGGTCCCAGACGACGTCGATGTTGTCCTTGTTGAAGAGGCGCGTTTGCAAAATCTTTTCCGCGCGCAGCTCATCGCGGCGATGAACAAGCGTCACATGTTTCGCAAGACCGGCGAGATAAAGCGCTTCCTCGACCGCCGTGTTGCCGCCGCCAATGACGACTACATCCTTGTTGCGGTAGAAGAACCCGTCGCAAGTGGCGCAGGCCGAAACCCCGAAGCCCTGAAACTTCTGCTCCGAGGGAAGGCCGAGCCATCGCGCCTGGGCGCCGGTGGCGATAACGACGGCGTCCGCAGCATAGGTCTCGCCGCTGTCGCCTTTCATCGTGAAGGGGCGTTTTGAAAAATCGACATCGGTGATGATGTCGCTGACGAATTCGGTACCCACATGCTCGGCCTGTTTTTGCATCTGCTCCATCAGCCACGGGCCCTGAATGACGTCGGCGAAACCCGGATAGTTCTCCACATCGGTGGTGATGGTCATCTGCCCGCCGGGCTGGATGCCGTGCACCAGCACCGGCTTCAGCCCCGCGCGGGCGGCGTAGATCGCAGCGGTGAGGCCGGCGGGGCCGGAGCCCAGAATCAGAAGGCGGGTTTTTTTCACGTCGTTTTCCTTGTCAGCGTTCTTTTGAGTGCCCCTTGAAATGGGCCGGGTGAAGCCTGCGCGCAAGGCGGCAAAGTATCAGGTCGCAGAGCCGTTACCAAAGCAGCGCCGGCGGGGGAAGGCGCCCGTCCGCCCCCCTTTGCTGTTGCGGAGCGCCCGGCAAAATGGTAACAAATGTTACTAATTTTGATCAAAGGAGGCGAGGCTTATGGCTCGCAAATGGATCACGGCGTCACGAGTGGAGGGCGAGGCCTCGCGGCAGGCCCATGCGGATATGCCGGCCGGGACCTATGAGCGCGAAATGTCGAAGGAAGGCTTCTTCGGCCCCGCCGCCTTTCTCCACCACAAGCGCCCGCCGACAGGCTGGTCGAATTTCGAAGGTCCCTTGCGGCCCCGCGCGTTCGATCTCGCCGCGCTCAATGAAGCGGGCGCGTCGCCCTGGGCCGCGCCGCGGGTTATCCATAATAACGCGACCGACATCCGCTTCTGGAAACTTGAAAGCCCGATGACAGCGCTCGCCCGCAATGGCGACGGCGACCAGCTCCTGTTCATCCATCAGGGGGAGGGCGATCTCTTTTGCGACTTCGGTCATCTCGCCTTCGAGCCGGGCGACTACATCATCCTGCCGCGCGGGACCATGTGGCGGC
>CAJXLJ010000009.1 GCA_913055785.1 uncultured Parvularculaceae bacterium
CTCGTTCGAGGTGCTGTTCGGCCCCGGCCGGGCCTATGACGGGGTTTCCTGCCGCTAGGGCGCGGGCGCTGTCGCATTCCCGGAAGATGGGGTAAACCGGGCCCGCGCAACCATGAGCCAACCTTATGAAACTCACGATTAATATCGACTGCACGCCTGAAGAAGCGAGGACCTTTTTCGGGATGCCCAATGTTGAACCGCTCAACAACATGATCGTCGAGGAGATGACGAAGCGCGCCAAGGACAACATGGACACGCTGGCCGATCCCGAACGGCTGATGGCCGCTTGGATGAGCATGAGCGGCAAGGGGATCGAAGGGTTCCAGAACTTTATGGGCGCGGCCATGAGCGGCATGGGCGGCGGCATGGGAAGCGGCGGCGGGGCCAAGAAAAAATAGGCCGTCATGACTGACACGATCTTTGCGCGGGCTTCCGGCGCCGGCCGGGCCGGCGTCGCCGTCTACCGGCTGTCGGGTCCGGGCGCGTTCAGCCTTGTCAGCATATTAGTTGGTAAACGGATTAAATGCCGGACGCCGATACGCGTTCGCCTGCGCGATCCCGGGGACGGCGGCCCGATCGATCACGGGCTGGCCATACTTTTCAAGGCCCCCAAAAGCTATACTGGCGAGGACGTCGCCGAACTTCATCTCCACGGCGCGGTATCGGTGGAGGCCGGGCTTTTCGCGGCGCTCACCGGGCTTGGCGCGCGCCCTGCGGAAGCCGGCGAATTCACGCTGCGGGCGCTGAAGAACGGAAAGCTCGATCTCGCCCAGGCGGAAGCCCTCGCCGATCTTATCGATTCCGAAACGACCCTTCAGAGAAAGCAGGCTTTGGGGCAACTCGACGGGCGGCTTTCGGCGCTCGCGGAGAGCTGGCGCGCCAAGCTTTTGGCGGTCATGGCGCCGCTCGAGGCCGATATCGATTTCCCCGATGAAGGCGACGTTCCGGCGGCCGTCGCGGCGCGGGCCGGCCCGGTCATCGCCGATCTCAAGAGCGAGTTAACCCTCTATCTCGAGCAATCAGGGCGTGCACGGACGATCCGCGAAGGCGTCTCGATCGCCGTCGTTGGTCCGCCCAATGCGGGCAAGTCATCCCTCGTCAACGCGCTCGCCGGATCCGAGGTGGCGATCGTCTCCGACATCGCCGGCACGACCCGCGACATCGTCGAGGCGCGGCTCGATCTCGCCGGCGTCGTCGCGGTCATCGCCGACACCGCCGGGCTCCATGAGGGAACAGGCGACGTGATCGAGGCCGAGGGCATGCGCCGCGCCCGCGCCCGGGCTGAGGCGGCGGATATCCGCCTCGGCGTTCTCAATCCTTCGGCGGCTTATGTTTCACGTGAAACACTCGCCCTCCTCCGCCCCGGGGATTTCCTGCTCTGGACCCGCGCGGATCTCGGCGCGGCCATACCGCAGATCGTATCGCCGAGGGGCGTTGAGGTGTTGAGCGTCTCCTCCGCGACCGGCGAAGGGTTGCCCCTCCTGCTGGACGTGCTCGCGAAGAAAGTTACCGCCGGGCCGCAAGCCGGCGGGCCCGCCCTCACCCGCGCCCGCCACGTCAAGGCCGTCGAGGACGCCATCGCCGCCCTTGCCCGCGCCGAGGTCAATCTCGGGGCCGCGCCGGAACTCGCCGCTGAAGACGCCAGGCTTGCGGCGCGGGCCCTCGCCTCGATCACCGGCGCGGTCGGCGTCGAGGATGTGCTTGGCGAGATCTTCTCGAGCTTTTGCATCGGGAAGTGATCCCCCGAAAACTTTTCTGTAAGCGCCCGGTGATAGGCAGGGGCGCATGTGCGTCGGCGTCGGCAGTCAGTTTTTCTGGATAGGGGCGGCCCTCTTTGCGGGGCTGGCGCTGTTGAACTTCTATACCGCAAAACAGTTTCTTCGTGCGCTGCGTCACGCCGATACGGCGGAAGCCTGGGCTGCGGCGCTGATGGATCATCTTCCGGTTCTGGTTATCAACGGGATCTGGCTGTTGGTGGTGTTACTCGCCGCCCGCGCTTGCGGGATCGGCTTCTGAACAGACGCCGAAAAAGGGCGACCGGGCGCGCCCGATTGTTCCACGTGAAACATTTTTTCGAAAACGAACCCCCGTTCATCCCCACGGAGCCGGGGATCCATTTAGCGCTTGAGGCTGGCTTCCGCCTTTCGCGGGAATAAGCGGCTTAAGCTTATTTATGGATGCAAAATCCTCAACGGCGGCCTATATCCCGGCCTTCAGAGGAACGAGATGAAAGACTACGACGTCATCGTGATCGGGGGCGGACACGCCGGCTGCGAAGCCGCGGCCGCCGCCGCGCGCGCCGGCGCGAGAACGCTGCTCGCCACTCACCGTAAGGATACGATCGGCGAGATGTCGTGCAATCCGGCGATTGGCGGCCTCGGCAAGGGTCACCTGGTGCGCGAGGTCGATGCGCTTGACGGGCTCATGGGCCGGGTGATCGACCGGTCAGGCATCCAGTTCCGTATGCTCAACCGCTCCAAGGGGCCGGCGGTGCGCGGACCCCGCGCCCAGGCCGACCGCCGGCTTTACCGTGAAACCATGCAAGGTTTGCTCGCGGGCTATCCGGGGCTCGACATTCTCGAAGCGCCCGTCGAGGACCTGATTGTTTCACGTGAAACCGTCGCGGGCGTTGTCACAGCGGACGGCGAGGAGATCCGCGCCCGCGCGGTGGTGCTGACCACCGGCACGTTCCTCAAGGGCATGATCCATATCGGCGAGAAGCGCTTTCCGGCGGGCCGCGCGAATTCCCGCGCAGCGGACAAGACATGGGGCGGCATAGAAGCCCCCTCGGTCGGACTGTCCGACAGGCTCTACGGACTCGGTCTCAAAATGGGCCGCCTCAAGACCGGCACCCCCGCCCGGCTCGACGGGCGGACGATCGACTGGGACCGGCTCGAAATGCAGCCGGCCGATGAGACCCCTGTTCCTTTCTCTTTCCTGACCGCGCGCATCGAGGTTCCGCAGATCGCCTGCGGGATCACTTGTACGACGCCGGAAACCCACCGGATCATCGAGGAGAATATCGGGAAATCGGCGGTCTATGGCGGCGCCATCGCCGGACGGGGGCCGCGCTACTGCCCGTCGATCGAGGACAAGGTGGTGCGGTTCGCGGAGCGGGAAAGCCACCAGATCTTCCTCGAACCCGAAGGTTTACCCGACCGCGCCGGCGGTCAGGACGGATTCCACACGGTCTATCCGAACGGGATTTCGACCTCCCTTCCCGAAGAGGTGCAGGCGGCGTTTTTAAAAACCATCCCCGGTCTCGAGCGGGCGGCGGTCATCCGCTACGGCTACGCCATCGAATACGACTATGTGGACCCGCGGGCTCTGACCGCGACGCTCGAGGTGAAGGCCCTGCCCGGCCTGTTCCTCGCGGGGCAGATCAACGGCACGACCGGCTATGAAGAGGCCGCCGCGCAAGGATTGATGGCCGGGGTCAACGCCGCCCGCGCCGCCTGCGACGGCGATGCGTTCATCCTTGACCGGGCGCAGGCTTATATCGGCGTCCTGATCGACGACCTCACGACCCACGGCGTCACCGAACCCTATCGCATGTTCACGAGCCGGGCTGAGTACCGGCTGACCCTGCGCGCCGACAATGCGGATCAGCGCCTGACCCCGCTCGGCATTGCGGCGGGGATTGTCGGGGCGGAACGGGCTGAAATGTTTCACGTGAAACAATCGGCCCTCGAAAAGGCCCGGTCCTGGGCGGAAACCACAACCCTCAGTCCTACCGAAGCGGCCCGGCGCGGCCTCAAGATCAATCAGGATGGCCGCCGCCGTTCGGTGATCGACCTGCTCGCCCTTCCCGATGTGGGGCTTGAAGACCTCGCGGCGATCTGGCCCGTGCTCGACGACATGCCGGCCGCCGTCGCCGAGCAGCTTGCCTTCGATGCGCTCTATTCGGGCTACCTGCACCGGCAGCAGGCGGACATCGTCGCCTTTAAAAAGGACGAGTCCCTGAGACTGCCCCCTGATCTAGACTATGGGGCGATCAAGGGGCTTTCCAATGAGGTTCGCAGCAAGCTGATCGCCGCGAGGCCCGCAACGCTCGGTCAGGCCGGGCGCATCGAAGGGGTGACGCCGGCCGCCCTCGCCCTCCTTCTCGCCTGGGTCAAAAAGCGCGCAGCGAAGGCGGCGGGATGACGCCGGAAGAGTTCGCCGCCGCTGCGGATGTTTCACGTGAAACATTGGACCGGCTGAAGGCCATGGACGCCGTCCTCCTGGACTGGTCGTCGCGCCATAATCTTGTGGCCCGTTCCACCATCGAAACGCGTTGGGCCCGTCATTATCTCGACTCCGCGCAACTCGTCCCGCTGCTGCCGGAAAACACCAAAACTCTCGCCGATATGGGCGCCGGCGCCGGGTTTCCGGGCCTCGTTCTGGCGGCGATGCTGGCGGATCGGGGCGTCGCGGTGACGCTCATCGAATCGACCGGCAAGAAGGCGGCGTTTCTCCGCGCGGCGGGCGAAGCGATGGGGCTCGCTGACCTGAAAGTCATACCGGCGCGCATCGAAGCGGTGAAACTGGCGCCGAAACCCGATATCGTGACCGCAAGAGCCCTCGCCCGGCTTGATAAATTGCTCGCCTATGGCGCTGGAATAGCGGACAAAAACACCCGGTATTTCTTTCTTAAAGGACAAGATGTTGAGGATGAATTGACCGAAGCCGCTAAATCTTGGCATATGAGGGTGATAAAGCATTCAAGCCGCACCAGCCCTCAGGGCGCCATACTGGAAATCGCCGAGCTCGCCCGTGTCCGCAACGCATAGTCCGCACAAGCCGCGGGTTCTCGCCATCGCCAACCAGAAAGGCGGCGTCGGCAAAACCACGACCGCGATCAACCTCGCGACAGCGCTCGCCGCGGTTGGCGAAAAAGTTCTGCTCATCGATCTCGACCCGCAGGGCAACGCCTCGACCGGCCTTGGGGTTTCGGCGGCGGATCGGGGCGTCACCACCTATGATGTTCTGTGCGGGGAATACCGTCTCGAAGCGGCGGTGACGGAAACCGATATTCCGGGCCTGCTGCTGGCGTCCGCAGGCGTCGACCTCGCCGGCGCGGAGCTCGAGCTGATCGACGCCGAGCGCCGCCATTACCGGCTCGCTGACGCTATTGAGGAATTCGGCGAGGCCGCTGCCGGCGTTGAGACAAGCTATATCCTGATCGACTGTCCGCCCTCTTTGAGCCTTCTGACGGTCAACGCGCTCGCCGCCGCGGATGCGGTGATCGTTCCGTTGCAATGTGAGTTTTTCGCCCTCGAAGGTCTCAGCCAGATCATGCGCACCATCGAGACGGTGCGTGCACGGATTAATCCGCAAATCGAGCTCCAGGGCGTTGTGCTCACGATGCATGACCGGCGCAACAATCTGACGGCGCAGGTTGAAGAAGACGTGCGCGCGCATTTGAAAGACAAGGTCTACCGCACCGTCATTCCGCGCAATGTGCGGATTTCCGAAGCGCCCAGCCACGGCAAGCCGGCGCTTTTATACGATCTCAAATGCCCCGGGAGTCAGGCCTATATCCAGCTTGCTTCCGAGGTCATCCAGCGCGAGCGCGCGCGGCCGGAAGCGGCCTGAGGAAGGACAAGATCATGGCCGTTGCAGCTAAAAAAAAGAGCCAGAGCAAAGGGTTAGGGAGAGGGCTCGACGCCCTTCTCGGCGATGGCCCGGCGCCGGCCAAGACCGCGGCGGCGCCAAAGGGCAAGGCGGAGGAGCCTGGTCCCCGCCGCGAATTGCCGATCGAGTATTTAAAGCGGAATCCCGGCCAGCCGCGGCGCCTGTTCGATGAAGCGGCGATCGACGATCTCGCCGCCTCAATCGCCGCGCGCGGCCTTCTGCAGCCGATCCTCGTACGGCCCAAAGGCGACAAGGAATACGAAATTGTCGCCGGCGAGCGGCGATGGCGCGCGGCGCAGAAAGCAAAGCTCCACAATGTGCCGGTCGTCATCCGTGAACTGACGGATGAGGAAACCGCCGAGATTGCGCTGATTGAAAACCTGCAGCGGGTCGACCTCAATCCGATTGAGGAGGCTGCCGCCTATCAGGCGCTCGCCGATATGTACAAGCGCACCCAGGAGGAGATCGCCAAGGCGGTCGGCAAGTCACGCAGCCATGTGGCGAATGTGATGCGCCTGTTGAAACTGCCGGAGACGGTGCAAGCGGCGCTCAGCGCCGGCGATCTCGCCATGGGTCACGCAAGGGCGATGCTTGGCTGTTCGGACCCCGAATGGGCCTGCGGCGTGGTGCTCAAAAAAGGCTATTCGGTGCGCCAGACCGAAAACCTGATCCGTGACTATGAGGAAAACAAGATTGACGGTGCCCCCGGCAAGAAGTCGAAAAAGGCAAAGAAATCAAAAGCTTCTGAAGGGCGTAAGGATGCGGATACGCGCGCGCTCGAGCGCGATCTTTCCGCTGTCCTGGGGCTTGAGGTCGCCATCGACCATTCGAAAAAAGGCTCGGGCGAGATCACCATTGGCTACCTCACCCTCGATCAGCTCGATGACATCTGCCGTCGCCTGATGGGCGCAGGCGTCTAGCCGGCGGCTGCGAAATTAATCCGTAGAAAGAAGATTATCGTCCCGCCATCATGGCGAGGCGCAAGGCTGCGCGTTCGACCAGTTCGCGCTGCGGCGCGCCGGTGGTCTTGGCGTCGAGCTCGGCGTCGACGAGCATCCGCAAGGCGCGGTCGAGCGCCGGGCCGCGCCAGCGGCGAAGCTGGTTTTCGAAAGACCGTTGCTCCGCGAAAAACACCGGCGGGCGCAGTTTCTTCATGGCCGCTGCGGGGCTGTCGCCGGCGTCCATAAAGTCATTCGCGGCCTTCAGCCGGGCGAAATGCCGTTGCAGGGCGCGCAGCAGCGCCACCGGGTTGGCCCCGCCGGCCGCAGCCTTGTGCAGCGCGGCGGAAAGCTTTGCCGGCGCCCCGTTCGCCGCAGCGGCGGCGGTTTCGTCAATCGCGCCGCCGATCCCGTCAACCAGCGTCGCCCTGACGTCGTCGATGGTGATTGTTCCCGGCCCGCCGCGCAGCGCCGCCGGGCCCTTGTAGAGGATCAGCTTGTCGATTTCGGCCCGTGAAATGCCGTGATCGTCCCCGAGCAGCGAGACGGCGAGATCAAGCGCGTCGTCGTCAAAGCGCAGCTCTTCGGACCGCGCGGCCTCGCGGGCGAGATCCCGGACATCGGCGGGCGCGTCCGCATAGCAGGGCAGCGCCGCCCCGGCCTTCGCCTTCTCGAACGCCTTGCGAAGGCCTGATCGCGGCGAGAGTTCGCCCGCTTCAACCAGCACCAGCGCATTCGACTTGACGGTTCCGGCGTCAAGGCTTTCGAGAAAGTCGCCCGCCGCTTTCGCCGAGGCCTCGCCACTTGTCCGTAGGCGGACGACGCGCTCCCCGCCGGCGAAGGAAAGCGCGGCGGCCTCGTCGCCGAGGCGACCCGGCTCGGCCTTGATGTCGGCGTCGGAAAGCTCGATGAAGTTGAACGGGTCTTTGAGGTCCTCGACGACCGAGCGCGCCAGAATTTCCGTTCGTTCCCGGACAAGGCCGCCGTCTGGCCCGTAGATAAGGACGGCTGAAACCGACTTGTCGCGCCTTGAAAGAAAGGCCTTGATGGCCTTGCCCTTGAGCGCGACCATTATTCGGCGTTCCGCCAGACGTCTTCGATCAGCTCCACATCCTCGTCAGGCTCGTTGAGCTTGTCGTAATCGCCTTCAAAACCGGCGCCGTCTTCGTTTTCCGGCGGATTCGATTCAGGCGTCAGGGACCCGTCCGAAAAACGGATCAGCAGTTCGCGCTCGATGTCCTCGGCGAGGATGCGCGCGGCCTTTTCCTGCGCCGTGCGTTCGGCGAACAGGGTCGAATATTGCGACGGCACGATATTGTAGGAGGCGACGGCGCGGGCGCTCCCTTTGACCGCCTTGCCGGTTTCAAGATCGACCAGCGTGTATTTGCCGTTAAGGCGATAATTGTAGCGGGTCACTGTCGCGTCGATCTGAACGGCGAGGCGTTGGGCGCTTTCCGTGGCCTCGACGGTGAGCTCGTATTTCGGGCTCTCGCCGTCCTGCAGGTAGATACGGTCGTGAAGCGCGTCGGCGATCAGCGTCTGAACCGACTCCGGGGCCCGGACATCGCCGATGGCGACGAGCTGGTTCAGCGGCGCGGCCCCATTTTCCGGCGTTGCGTAAATCGCCTTGAAGCCGCAGCCGTTCAAGAAAAGCGCCATCATCGCGCCGGCAATATATGAGATTGGCTGCTTCATTTACGCCGCTCCAATTTCTCTTGCGAATGCGGCGCGCGTTCTTGCGCCGGAGGGGCCCTGATGCGCCTCAACTGATTTGAGAAATTCGATCATCAACCCGCAATACCGTTTGTCATCGACGAGTCCGTTGCCGACGACGCCAAGCTCTTCATCAGTGACGCCCTTCTGCCGCATAATCGAGATTACGCCGGCCCAGTCCGTATCTGACGCAACGCCATGGTCGACTGGCGTTGTCCTGCCTGCATGGATGGTCAAAAACGTCTCGGCGGACAACTCATCAAGTATCGCAAAATATTTTTTTATGGAACGGAGCGGTATGGCGTTGGCGCCGATTTGAGCAGCGCCGCTACAAACCTTGTCGCCGTCGCCTTCCCGAACGGCGACAAGCAGCTGGACATTTCCCGATACCAGTTTGCGTAACTGCTGATCGGGGGCCATGTCGATTTCTCCGGCGTATTTACGTCGAATCTCAGCCGTGACCTCCGAGCCGCGCTGGCGAACGACGTCTGGTCCGCCGCCGTCCTTGACCGCGGCCAGCGTCCCAGAAATCACTGCCTCATAGTCTTCCGCGAAATGCTCCTGCAAGACGGCCATGGTTTTGGGCAGGCCTTCC
Source organism: uncultured Parvularculaceae bacterium (assembly GCA_913055785.1). Classification (GTDB taxonomy): domain Bacteria; phylum Pseudomonadota; class Alphaproteobacteria; order Caulobacterales; family Parvularculaceae; genus Hyphococcus. The sequence continues at coordinate 8,863 of CAJXLJ010000009.1, forward strand.
GACAAATCTTTAGTCAGTTGCTCTTCTGAATAAAGCGCCCGCTGGCCCTCAAAAATCGCGAATTTCGTAAACGCGCCGACAAAATGAGCGGCAAGCAAGCCGACGAGAAGCGGGACGGCGATAATAATCAGCTTTTTCAAAACAGACCCCGCTAATTCGCGACGATATTCACGATCCGTCCCGGCACGACGACAATTTTGCGGACCGTCTTGCCGTCAATATGCCGCTTCACGGTCTCGTCGGACAAGGCTGCTTGTTCCACAGTTTCGTTGTCTGCGCTCGCGGCGACGGCGATTTCGGCGCGTCGCTTGCCATTGACCTGCACGGCGAGGACGATTTCGTCTTTGGCCAGCAGCGCCGGGTCGGCTTTCGGCCAGGGGGCGTCGCACACAAGCTCCCCCATGCCTGTTTCCGGGCCGCCAAGCGTTTCCCAGCACTCCTCGGCGAGATGCGGGGTGAACGGCGCCACAAGGCGCACCAGCGCGGCGAGCGCTTCGGCCTGCGCAAAGGCTTCCGCGCGGACGCTGTTCGCCGGGGAGCCGTCCGCCTTTTTCATGGGCGGCGTTTTCTTGAGGGTGTTGAGGAACTCGTAAATCCGGGCGATCGCCTTGTTGAACCGGAAATGCTCGATGTCCTCGGTGACGCCGTCGATTGCGGCGTGGGTCGCCCGCCGCAGCGCGACGCCGGCCTCGTCCATGTCGCCCGGCGGGTTTGCAAGGTCGTGGGGTTTGAGCGCGCCTTTCGCGGGCGCGACGGCGTCCCAGACGCGATTGACCAGCTTCCACGCGCCCTCGACCCCGGCGTCGGTCCATTCGACGTCGCGTTCGGGCGGCGAGTCGGACAGCATGAACCAGCGCGCGGCGTCCGCGCCGTAGGTCTCGGCGATGGCTTCGGGCGAGACGACGTTGCGCTTCGATTTCGACATTTTCTCGATTGCGCCGACGATGACAGGGGCGCCGCTTTCCGCATGAACGACCTTGCCGTCCCTGCGCACGACTTCTTCCGGCAGCAGCCAGCGGTCTTTCAGGGATTTTGTTTCGTCGGAGTCGAGATACGTCTCATGCACCACCATCCCTTGCGTGAAGAGATTGGAAAATGGTTCCTCTACGGATAAATAGCCGCACGCCTTCATCATCCGAGAGAAGTAGCGCGCATAAAGAAGGTGCAGAATGGCGTGCTCAACGCCGCCGATATACTGATCGACCGGAAGCCAGGAATCGACGGTTTTCTTATCCGTTGGCCGGTCTTCCGGCTGCGAGGCGAAGCGCGCGAAATACCACGAGGAATCGACGAATGTGTCCATGGTGTCGGTTTCGCGGCGGCCGGGTTTGCCGCATTCAGGGCACGGAACATTCTTCCAGTCCGCCGCCCGGTCGAGCGGGTTGCCGGGCGTCTTGAATTCTTCCGCGTCGACCGCCGGCAGCAGCACCGGCAGGTCGCCGGCCGGTACGGGGACGATGCCGCAAGCCTCGCAGTGGATCGCCGGGATCGGGCAGCCCCAATAGCGCTGGCGTGAGACGCCCCAGTCGCGCAGGCGGTACTGGATCTTGCCTTCGCCCTCGCCCATTTCCTCGATTTTTTTGATCGCCGCGGCGATGGCGTCGTCGGTTGAAAGCCCGTCGAGAAACCCGGAATTGAAGATCGTTCCCGGCCCCACATAGGCTTCGTCTTCGATCCTGAACGTCGCCGGGTCCTCGTTCGGCGGCAGCACGACCGGCGGGACCGGCAGGCCATACTTGCGGGCGAAGTCGAGGTCCCGCTGGTCGCCCGAGGGGCAGCCGAAGATCGCGCCCGTGCCGTATTGCATCAGTACGAAATTGGCGACGAACACCGGCAGGCGCCGGTCGTCGAAAGGGTGACCCATTTCGACGGGGAGCTTATATCCTCGCTTTTCCGCCTTCTCGATCGCTTCTTCCGAGGTGCCGGTTTTCTGGCACTCGGTGATGAATTCCTTGAGCTTCGGGTCGGTTTCGGCGAAATGCGCCGCCAGCTTGTGGTCGGGCGCGACGGCGATAAAGCTCGCGCCGAACAGCGTATCGGGCCGAGTGGTGAAAATCTCGACGCCGTCCGCCAGTTCCGCGGGCAAGTCCGTTGCGCCCACGAAACGGAACATCATCTGCAAGCCTTTTGACTTGCCGATCCAGTTGCGCTGCATCAGGCGGACATTGTCCGGCCAGCCGGCGAGGCGGCCGTCATCGAGGGCTGCGAGGAGATCGTCGGCCTCGCCGGTGATCTTGAAAAACCATTGCGAGAGCTTGCGCCGCTCGACGGGCGCGCCCGACCGCCAGCCCTTGCCGTCGATCACCTGTTCATTGGCGAGAACGGTCTGGTCCACCGGGTCCCAGTTCACCTGGCTTTCCTTGCGGTAGGCGAAGCCCTTCTTCCAGAACTCCAGGAACATCCGCTGCTGATGGCGGTAGTACTCCGGATCGCAAGTGGCGAATTCGCGGCTCCAGTCGATGGCGAGCCCCATCTGCTTGAGCTGGCCGCGCATCACGTCGATATTCGCATAGGTCCAGTCGCGCGGATGCGCGCCGGTCTGCATCGCCGCGTTTTCCGCCGGCATGCCGAACGCGTCCCAGCCCATCGGATGCAGCACGTTAAAGCCGCAGGCCTTTTTATAGCGCGCGATGACGTCGCCCATGGCGTAATTGCGCACATGGCCGATATGGATGCGGCCCGACGGATAGGGGAACATCTCAAGGACGTAGTATTTCGGCTTGTCGCCGTCTCTTTCTGCGGCAAAGGCGCCGGCTTCGTTCCAGCGGTCCTGCCATTTCGGCTCGACGTCCTTCGGATTGTAGCGGGGCATTCTGTTTCGTCTCTCGGATATAAAAAAACGGCGCTTTCAAGCGCCGTTTTCAACCAATCCAGCGCGCAATGCTACTCGTCGATCTGGTTAAGTCGCAACTGGCGCGCGCGGGTCAGGATGGCGTTCTCGATTTCCCGGGCGGTCGCCGGGTTGACCGCCGCATCGATCCACTCGCCGTTTTCCATGCGCTGCTGGCGGAAGACCGAGACCCGCAGAGCGTCGGCGCGGAGCGCGCTGTCGAGGATGTAGACGGTGGTCTTGAACCGCTCGCCCGGGGCTTCCGGGTTGATATACCAGTCGGTGATGATCAGGCCCGAAATCGGGTCGGCTGAGGAAACTGGAAGAAAACCAAGGGTTTCAAGGGAGGCGGACCACAAATAGCGGTTCACGGTCACCGCCTGGGCGCCCTTGCTGTCATATTCGGCGAGGGTCGCGGTGCGCGCCTTCTTGATCCCGCCGCCGCCGCAGGCGGCCAGGCCGCCGGCCACGAGCGCGAGGGTTAATGCCTTGATAACCTTAACGTATTTCGGGTTCATAGGGGGTGATTCCGATCATATTAACGAACCGCCGGGCAAGGCGGCTTAAATTCCGTGGCTTTCCTACCACAACCGCGCAATTAGACAACGCGCTCAAGAGCCGGTCGCTTGAACCTTTGAGGGCGGCAGGCCATTATTCGCAAAGGTCATAAAGCTGTTAACTTTATGCCGTTAGAGCTTGTCAAGATTTTGGCGCGCCCAGATCATGAAAGCTCCGGCGACAGGGAACAGTCTGACCGTGGGGCGTTGCGTGGGGATCGTTGGTCTCGGAAGGGGCGGGATCAGCGAAATTTGACGATGAGGCGACCGGCTTTCCGGTTGTCTTGAATATGCAGCGCGGCTGCGGCCGTTGATGAAACGTTGAGAGTGATGACCTTATTGCGGAAGGCGTTATTGGGAGTTTGCGCAGCGGCGTTGTCCGCTGGCGCCGCCCATGCCGCCGACCCGGTAAAGGTCGATGTCGAAGGCGAGGCGAGCGTCGTCGCCGGCGTCGTCGACGGCGATGCTGATGCGGACGCCAACGCCACGCTCAAGGTCAAGGGCTCGACCATTTTCGACAACGGGGTTGAACTCGGCGCAGTCGTCAAGACGCGTCTCGACGCCGACCAGCCATACCAGTATTTCTCGGGCGGACGCTATTCGAGTCTGCTGATCGGCGGCCCGCGCGGCGTCGCGCCCTCCTCGAGCAGCGACGTTTATCTCGAAGGCGCCTACGCTTACGCGCGCGGCAGCTTCGGCCAGATCATTGTCGGCCGCGACCAGGGCGTCGCGCGGACCCTGGCGGTCACCTCGCCGACGATCTTCAGCTCCACCAACGTCAATGATTGGCGTACGGACCTTTCCGGCCTCAACGACGTTCACACCGTCAACGACTTCACCGGCTATTCGACGAAAGTCACCTATATGCCGCCAGCCAATTTCCTTGGCGGCGCGCTCGGCGGCCTTCGCATGGGTGTTTCCTACTCGCCGACGCTGCGGAATTGCGGCGACCGTCTGTGCGCGCCGGAAAGCGGCTTCATCATCGCGCCGGACGGCACGGTCCTGATGGATTCTTCCAAGTGGGAAGATGCGGTGGAAGCGGCGCTTTATTATCAAAAGCCGATCAAGCTAGGCGGCGACCGCCTGCTGCTCGGCGTCGGCGCGAGTTACGTGAAGGCGAACGAAGACACGCTTTCCGAACTGCCGATCTATGACGACTACAAGGCCTATTCCGTCGGCCTCAACCTCGCCTATCGCGGCATCACGCTTGGCGGTTCAGTGAAGACGACGAATTCCGGCATCGCAACCATCGACCAGGACGAGTATCTCGCTTTCGATGCGGGCGTTACCTATCGTACGGGCGAAGAGGAAGGCGATGTCGCTTTCATGCTGGGCTATGGCCAGTCGGAAGCCAATATCCTGGGCCAGAACCCGCTCGACCCGACCTTGTTTCGCGACACCAAGACCGCGCAGGCCGGCGTTTCCTATGTGATCAGCCGCGGCATCACCGTCGGCGCTGCCGCGCAATATGTCGAATCCAAAAAATCAACGGCGGTCGGGGGGCCTGAAGAAGCCACAACCGTCGTGATCGAAAGCTCAATTAAATTCTAATAAAAAAATTCTAAGCGCCTAAGCTTAGAGGGGATACTGAAAACGGGACGGTTTGCGCCGTCCCGTTTTTCTTTATGCGGACTCGAGAAACGCGCCGATGCTGCCGAGCCCGGCGACATTGGGACCAGCGAGGCCGGCCGCATTGGTCTCGTCGACGCCGCCGAGGGCGATGACCGGCAGCCGCGCGTCGCGGGCGAGCGCCCTGAAGCGTTCCGCGCCGAGCGCCGGCGCGTCCGGATGGCTGGCGGTTGCGAAGGCCGGCGCGAGAAACGCGATATCGGCGCTCGCCTTGGCCGCCCGCGCAAGGTCCGCCGCCCCATGACAGGAGACGGTCTTGATCATGCCGGAAGGGATTTCCGCGGCGGCGTCCATCCAGGATGGAATATGAACGCCGTCGGCGCCAATCTCTTCAGCGAGGCCAGCGTCGCCGGCGACGATCAGCAGGACTGCTCTTTCCGCGCAAATCTCCTTGAGGTTGGCGGCGCGCGCGCGCCGTCGCGGATCGTCATAGTCGCGCAGCACAATCGCCGATCCCTTCGGTAGCGCCTCAACGATCCTTTCGGGATGCGGCGCGCGGGCGCCGTCGGTCATGAACGCCAGACAAAAGGCCGCGTCCGCCCGCCCGGAACGGCGTTTGAGGCTTTGGGCGGCGGCTGCTAGTTTCGCCGCGCGCTGTTGCGCGCTTTCAATCGTCATAACCAGGCGTTGCTTTCATTGGACACCGACAGGATCGACCCGGCCGCCAATCTCCGCGCTCGCCGCGCGGAACTCAAGTCCGCGCTTGAAGAGGCGGGGCGTCCGTCCCGCGACGTCGTCATCACCGCGGTTTCGAAAACCCATGATGCGGATCGCATATTGCCGGTCCTCGAAGCCGGGCACCGTGTGTTCGGCGAAAACCGCGTGCAGGAGGCGATGGCGAAATGGCCGCCCCTGCTGCGAGAGGGGTTCCCGGATGTGGAGTTGCGTCTCATCGGGCCGCTGCAGTCGAACAAGGCGAAGGAGGCCGCGGCGTTCTTCGACGTAATCGAAACGGTCGACCGGCCGAAGATCGCCAAGGCGCTGGCGGCGGCCATCGCCAGTCAGGAGAAACGCCCGCGCCTCCTCATTCAGGTGAACACCGGCGAGGAGCCGCAAAAGGCCGGCGTCGCACCGCAGGACGCCGCCGGTTTTATCGCTCAGTGCCGTGAGGAATTCGGGCTTGTCATCGCCGGGCTGATGTGTATTCCCCCCGCCGGGGACGATCCCGCGCCGCATTTCGCCCTTCTCGCCAAGCTCGCCGCCGAAAACGGCCTTGAGGAGCTCAGCATGGGCATGAGCGCAGACTACCTGATTGCGGCCCAGCTCGGCGCCACCCATGTCCGTATCGGAACCGGGGTTTTCGGTCAGCGGGAGCATGCTTAAATATCGGGTGTCGCGCCGGTTCTGGTAAAACCGGCCGGAGCGCGATAACAACTCTCTGTCGCGGTTGTGAATTCCATGTGAGCCGGAGCCGGCGCTATGAGGCGGCTTTGAGGCAATGAAACGGAAAGCTGGTTATGGCGCGGGCGAAACGCATTCTTCTGGTTGATGACGACGAACTCCTGCGCGAGACGCTGATCGACCAGTTCAACGCTCATGACGAATATGAGGTGGAGCCGGCGCCGTCGGCGAGCGTCGCCATCGCGCGCGTCAAGGATGAGGCGCATATCGACCTTCTACTCCTTGATGTCGGCCTGCCGGACATGGACGGGCGCGAGGCCTGTCGCATCATGCGCAAGAACGGGTTCAAATCGCCGATCATCATGCTCACCGGCGCGGACTCGGACGCCGACACGATCCTCGGCCTTGAGGCGGGCGCCAATGATTATGTGGTGAAGCCCTTCAAGTTCGGCGTGCTGCTCGCGCGGGTGCGCGCGCATCTTCGAAGCCACGAGCAGAGCGAAGACGCGGTCTTCAAGATCGGGCCTTATGAATTCCGCCCGGCGGTGAAAATGCTCGTCACCGGCGACGACAAGAAGATACGCCTGACGGAAAAGGAAACCTCGATCCTCAAATTCCTTTATCGCGCCGGCGGCAAGGCGGTGACGCGCGAAGTGCTGCTCGATGAGGTCTGGGGGTACAATTCCGGCGTGACGACTCACACGCTCGAGACCCATGTCTATCGCCTGCGCCAGAAAATCGAGCCGGACCCCTCCAACGCGTCGATCCTGCTGACCGAAAGCGGCGGCTATCGCTTATCCATCTGAGGCGGATGGGCCATCGAGTTTGCGATTGTTCATAATCCGCTCACCGCTTTCCGTCTGAAGTTCAAACCCGATAACCGCGCCTTTTTTATTGCGGATGAACTGAACGCGATATTCGTTCGGCAGGCCTTCGAGATAGAAGCGGTCCTTTGCGAGCGGTATTAACGCCAGTGGCTCGTTGCCCTCCCTTTGATAGATCAGCCTGCCGTCTTCAAGGCGAATGGTCCGAACGCCATAATCGCCAGGGTAATCGGACGGGTTAATATCGTTGATCGTTGCGGGCGTCGTTCTGGAGAGCGCCGCTTCGCGCGCCCATTCGAGTTTTTGGCGTTCCGCATCGTCAAGATTCTGAACGTTGAGCAGGCTGGAATAAACTTCGGCAAGCGCGACGTCGAATGCCTGTGAAGCGGGCGCTGAAATATCTGGTGAGACGCCCTTGCCCTCCCAATTTTCACCGGTCACGGGGTTTTTTGTCGTTTTTGTTGATATGAAGACTGTGAAGCCGTGGCCGACATAAAAACTTGCGCCTGGGTTGGCCGCGCCGCGCGTTGTTTGGCCGACTACGGTTGCCCTGCCAAGCGCTTGCATGGCGTAGGCGAAAGATTCGGCTGCAGATGCGGTTCGTTCCGAAGTGAGGATGTATACTGGAACGTAAGGCCGGGCGCCGGCTGGCGCATATGACAACGAGCGCAACTCGGTCGGGTATTCGGCTTCACGAGAAATGAATGTGTTGAGAACAACCGGGTCGAGCGGGTCGAAAAAATGGCTGGCGATGAACTGCACCATTGAGGGGTTGCCGCCACGGTTTTCACGCAGATCGAAAATCACCGCCTGTGTGTCGCGGATGAAACGGAGCGCTGTGGCGCCGGCGTCGCCGGCGTAGTGGGTCGGAACGAAAACCCTCAGATCAATGTAACCGACATTGCCGTCGATGATTTCGGCGCGCTGGAACCCGTAGTTGGATGTTTTGAACATCTGATACCAGGCGAACGGCGATTCGGTGGGCGCGTCGGATTCTTCAGGTTCAGGAACGCCGGACACAACGCCAAAATGCCGGTCATAGGGCTCCAGAAAAGTATTTAACGCTGCTGCAAGAGCCTCGCCCGTATCTGCGTTAGCGAACGCGCCTGACGCCTCAGCCTCGCGGAGGCTGTTTGCCACTTCTCCGGCGCGCACGGCGTCGAAGAAGTGGGTTTCGATTGTATCGGCGATCGCCGCCACAACCTCTGTACGTGTGTTCACGCGGAGCGTGTCGGATTTTCTAGCAAGGGCAGGGCTGAAAAGCAGGCTTGCCGTTAGGGCGGCGATCAAAAAGGTTCTCATGGTCTCTCTACTGTTGTGCGCGTAACGCGAGCTGCAGTGGGGCATTTCTAGACAGAGAAAGCGCTCGCTGATAACCTGAAACCGTGTCCTACAAGCCATGTAGGACACGGTTTTTGTTCCTTATCCGGGTTGTCGCCTATGTCAGCGCCATCGTTGAAGAAAACAGAAACGCTAGAAGTGAGGGTCCCGTTTGAAACCAAGGAGCGTTTCAAAGAATTGGCCGACCGTCAGGGAGAATCGGTTAGCACGATCTTGCGCGGGCTTGTTTACGATTTCTTGCAGGCGCCGCGTACGCCTGCCTTAGAAACACCGGCGCCTAGAGCGGGCCGGAAAGCTTCTGCGGCGTCGTTAATTGCGGTCTTGTGCCTGGTGGTCGTGTCGGCGGCGGCGGTTTTCAACTCGTCGAAGACTGGCACCGGCGCTGTTTCCAGTGGCGCCGGAGAGCCCTCAGGCGAGCCCGCCGAGCCCGTCTTCGCCGAGCCTTAGGCTGAGGAGCGCCCCTAGATGACCGTTACGATTTATCATAACCCGCGCTGCTCGAAATCGCGCCAGACCCTGGCTCTGCTTGAAGAGCGGGGGATTGCGCCGGCGGTTGTCGAGTATCTGAAGACCCCGCCGCCGAAAGCCGAGCTGAAGGCGCTCGCCGCAAAGCTGGGCCTTGAAAGCGTCCGGGAAATGATGCGGGTCAAGGAGGCGCCGTATACGGAGCTTGACCTTGCAAACGTCACAGCCGAGACGGCGCTGATCGACGCTATGGAAGCGCATCCGGTGCTGATCGAACGGCCGATTGTCGTCAACGGCGACAAGGCTGCGATTGGCCGCCCGCCGGAAGCCGTCCTTGCAATACTTTAAAGGTCGCGCCGGAAAATTACTTTTCCTGCGGTTCAATTCTGGACAGGACAGGCTCGATCACGCCGCGCGCTTCGCGCAGTCCTTCGGATGAGTTGGAAAGGATAATCACAATCCATCCGTGATCGGGGTCTATTCTCACTTCTGCATTCGGTCCGAAGAAGCCGCCGCTGTGGCCGATATATTGACCGAACGGGCCGCCCCATAGAAAAAAGCCCAAGCCATACTCTTCACGCGCGTTTTCCGGCGTATAATCGGTCCAGGCTAAATCGCGCGCCTCTCTTGAGAAGAGGGCGTCATTCATCATCGCTTTTGCAAAACGCCACAGATCTTCGGTTGTTGAATAGCAACCGCCGGCAGGTCCGCCGCGCACCGTTCCCCAGAGTGTTTCTTCTCTCCAAACCGGGCTGTCTTCTGAAAAGTCTATGTAAAGGTTTGTTGCAATGTTTCGCACCGGACTGTCTTTGGCGAAACAACCTGTGGATGTCATCCCTGCGGCGGGGAAGATTTCTGAGTCAAGCTGGTCGTCATATGATGCGCCGCTGACCTTTTCGATGATGGCGCCCAACAGGATATAGCCGGCGTTGGAGTAGAGCCAGTCAGCCCCGGGCTCAAATGCTAATTTTTGCTGTCGAATCAGCGCTTTGTAGTCACTGACATCTCTGTAAAGCAGTGGGGATGTTTGCAGGAATTCTTCCGTAAAATAGGTTCCCAGTCCGGACGTGTGCGTCAGAAGATGATGGATCGTAATCTTGGAGCCGGTCTCTGGCGAAATCCAATCCTCACCTAAAATGTCGCTGACGGTTGTGTCTAAAGCCAGTACGCCTTTTTCAACCATCCGCAAAATAATGCTTGCGGTGAACATCTTGTTCGCTGAAGCCAGATTAAACCGTGTCGATAACGTGTTGGGGACTGCATATCGCGTAGACGCATTTCCATAGGCTGCGTTTAGAAGAATATCATCGCCCTGCGCGATGAGCACGGCGCCGGAGAAGAGGCCAACCTGTTCGGCGCGCTGAAGATAAGAAGCGATCTGTTTCTTGGCGTCTTTTTTCGATATCGCATCATTCTTGCCCGGTTCCGGCGGCATTGAGTAGGCGACGCCAAATCCTGAGATCTTTTCATCGGAAAAAACCAGCGTGATTTGCCGCCAGGCCCCGCTAAGGCGTTCCTTGGCGAGAACATTGAGTTCCTTACCTTCCTGGCCGAATACCCGCCTGCCCCAAACGTCCAAGCCTTGCGCACGAAAGTGGAGCTTGCGGGCAAGGGTTCTGTCATCATTGTGATTGCGGGAATCTATAAAGTCAGCCGTTCCATATTCTTGCAGCAGGCCGGCGAATGTCTCGCCATCTCCTGTCGACAGGGCCGAGATTATTCGTGACGCTAAATTGGCCTGAGGGGTGTTTGGCAGCCCTTGAATATCGCGCATGCCCTGTGCGCCCGCAGGACCGATAAAGAGAGCGATGCAAAATAACGACGCCGCTGTGAGAATGCGCATCACAATAATCCTTACCCTCCTAAACTTCAGGCCTTTTATATGACACCGTGCGCTTGAGGTTCCTCTAGGCGCGTTATAGCTGGGCTAAGAAAAGTCGTTGCGATGCTGTCGCGTGTTTTTTCTCGGATATGCAGCGGGCTCAATCGGCCATCAGCCTTTCGAGTCGTCCGCGTTCGGCCATCAGCACGCGATAGCCTTCCTTGATGAACTCGTCGGCGCGGTCGAAGGCGGTGGGCATGGCGTCGCGCATATCCGGCTGCAGGCAGATATCCGGCGGATCGGCGACGGCGCGCGCCCGCGCGAGATGCATCTGGAAAATGTCGGCCGCCGCATAGGCGGTTTCGAAAAGATGGGGCGCGGCGTCGGCGCGCGCTTTGGCGAAATCGATCTGGCGCTTGATGGCGGCCTGCGTGTCTTCGATCAGCTTGGCGACCGCCCCGGTGACGCCGGGTTTCGCCGGGAGTTTTGGCTCGGGCAAGGCTGGCAGGCCTGACTTGCGGTTTCCGAACCGGTCGAGCACGCGGGGAACGGCGTTGAGATCGACGGCGAGCACCACCTCCGCGCCGAGATCGCGGGCCACGGAAACCGGCGCCGGATTGGCGAGGGCGCCGTCCACCAGCCAGCGCTCGCCATGCCGCACGGCGTGAAACACCACCGGGATGGCGCTTGAGGCGCGGGCGGCGTCGATCACCGAACCTTTGGTGAGCACAATTTCCTCGCCGCTTGCGAGGTCGGTGGCGATGGCGGCGTATTTGACGCCCAGTTCTTCGATGTTCTTGTCGTAGCTCCGAAAGGCCTCGAAGGCGGGCGCGGTGTCGATCAGCCCGCCGCGATGGACTTTCAGGGTGAAATGCTCAAGCGCGGACAAGGGTTTGAGCTCCCGCGCCCAGGTCTGAAACTCTTCAAGCGCGCCAAGGAGATAGGCCCCGCCGACCAGCGCGCCGACCGAGCAGCCGGCGATGACGTCGGGCTTCACGCCCATTTCATCGAGCGCCTTCAGGACCCCCACATGGGCCCAGCCGCGCGCTGCGCCCGACCCCAAGACCAGTCCCAGCGACTTCGCCATATAGCACTCCGTGTAAGGATTTATTAACCGCGACCGGCGGTGCGCCCCGCGTCAACGGGCGCTTAACCATAAAGCGCGAAATTAGGGACGAAAGCGCGAGATTTCAAAGGGCGTCATATGGATTTTTCAAAAATCCCCTTGCTGTCGGGGCTTGCGGCGCGGCTTGATTTTCTGGCCGCCCGGAGTTCGGTGATTGCGCAGAATATAGCCAACGCCGACACCCCCGGCTATGCGGCGAAGGATATTGAAAAGCCGAGCTTCGGCAGGATGGCGCGATCCGCGGCGACCGGCGCAACCGCGCCGATGCGGGTCAGCGATCCTAGGCACATCGCCGTAACGAATTCAGGCGGTTCAGCCTCCTACCGGGCGGTCAGCGCGCCGGACGGCGAGGCCTCGCTGACCGGCAATCAGGTGTCGGTTGAAACCCAGGCCATGAAGCTTTCCGAAACCCGGCAGGACTATGCGCTGGCGGCGAGTCTTTACCGCAAGGGGCTCGCCATGCTGCGCCTCGCGGCGCGCGGCCAGTAAAGGAGACAAGCGATGGACGACATCAACACCGCCATGCAGATTTCCGCCGCCGGCATGCGCGCCCAGAGCGCCCGCCTGCGTGTGGTCGCGGAAAACCTCGCCAACGCCAATTCGACAGCGGAAGCGCCGGGGCTAGATCCCTATCGCCGCCAGATCCCGGTCTTTTCGACCTATGTAGACCGCGCGCTCGGCGCCGATCTTGTGGAGGTCTCGCGGATCGCCCTCGACTCGTCGGAATTCACCCTGCGTTTCGACCCGAGCCATCCGGCGGCGGACGCGGAAGGCTATATCACCCTGCCCAACGTCAATCCGCTGGTTGAAATGATGGACTTGCGCGAGGCTCAACGCAGTTACGAAGCCAATCTCGGCGCGCTCGACACCATGCGGTCGATGGCGGCGTCGACCTTGCGAATTCTGGAGTAGCCCCATGAGCGCCAGTTCCATTCACGCCGCGCATATCTACGCGCAGGTCGCAAAGGCGGCGGCGGAAGCGCCGCGTACGGATGATCCCGCCATCGCAAGGCCGAATTTCGGCGCGCTGGTGCAGAACGCCATCGGGAATGTGCAGGCGAGCCTTGCGACCGGCGAGGCCGCCGCCGCATCCGTCGCCGCGGGCGAGGCGAACCTCGTCGACGTGGCGACGGCGGTGAGTGCTGCCGAAGTCACCCTCGAAACCGCGATCGCCGTCAGGAACCGGGTGATCGAGGCCTATCAAGACATTTTGAGGATGCCGATTTAATAAACGCCGCGCTTTACACCTGACTTTATTCAAACTATCCTGCGTCCGCGCAAAGCAAGTTTTAGTGTGTATAATCAAAACGCTTTGCGAAAATCCTTGTATATTGCGTATCGCCGATAATCATATAGGGGCGGGCAATGAACAACGAGAATCCGAACGAGGATCGTCCCGAAGAAATTCAACAAGGCGGCATATCCCAATGGGGCTATGCAGGGCTATCGCTTGCTGCGTTAGTGATCGGCATCGGGGCCGTCGCTTTTTTGTTGGTTTGGGATCTCGGTAGCGAACGGTTTCAGGCGGCGTATTACCTGACATTATTGATTTTTGGTTGTTCGGTTGCCGCGTTTCTGTTTGGCGCAATGCGATCATATGCGAGCTTCGTCGGGCGTCGGATAGACGCAAGATTGGAGCTTGGCGGGCCTGTTGTTGTTGCTGTTCTCGTTGTCTTGGGGGCTTATTTTTTGCCTCAGCCTCAGGGTGATAATCACCTCGTGGTACGGCTTGTGGGGCCCGCAAAATTCAGGACTGAGCCTGCGACCAGAGTTTTTGTCAGCTTTCCGGGATTTCGTGACGACGGAACCATAAATGCCCTTGGCGAAGTCCGGTTCGAGCGGGCGCCGGAAACGCGCGAAAAGCTCCAGGTTGCGTTAGACTCTGACTTTTACAAAATCGCCAGCGGCGAGCCGCATGAATACGAAGCGAATAAATACAACCGTATTGACATCCATATCGATGAAATTGACGTCGGCCCAAACGCCAAGCCATACAGAGTAGCGATTGTCGACACCTCGTTTTCCGAGGAAGCGTATGATCAACAAAGCCCTGCGTCGGCGAGGCTGACCAACGCCCAAACAATTGAACAGAAAATCAGAAACGAATTGGGCGACCGGAATATCGTTGCGCAGGCGTTCCATGTCGCTGGCGTCGATTTTTTAGGCCAGGCGCATGTTGAGTCTTTCAAACCAGATTTGATCATTATTCACCGATCTGCGTTCAATTTTGAAAACGGGAGCGATCATGATGAGCGCCGGCTTAAGGCCTTCATCAGGAACGTTCAGGACACATCGGCGGATTTTTTGATTTTTTCCCGGCAGGACAACACAGACGAGTCTTATGAAAGCGGCATCGCCGCTGATACGAGCATCTCCGCCAGCCGAATTAATGCGTTTCAGTTCGAGAGAGGCAATCCCTGGGCTGATCCAGCTCAGTCCAGCAGGTTCATTTCTCGTATCGCGGCCCTCGTGGATGCGTCGCAAAACAAAGATTGAGCGTAGGGGCGCGTCTAGGCCTTAACCCTCGCTTAACCTGTATTGATCGGTTTGTCGCGTTTTCTGCCGAAAACCGCCGCCAGCTTTTTCTGAAAACGCTTCTATAAAAACGCGCCCTTAACCCTCTACCGGGCAATATTTGCCGGGTAGCGGAGACCAGAGTTATGGGCGGCGGAGAAATCCTCGAAATCGCGCGAGAAGCGTTCTGGGTGACCCTTCTGGTCGCCGGGCCGGCCATGCTCGCCGGCCTTGCCGTCGGCCTTGTTATTGCGCTCCTGCAGGCCCTGACGCAGGTTCAGGAAATGACCCTGGTGTTCGTGCCGCGCATCATCGTCATGTTCCTCGTCATAGCTCTTTGTCTGCCGTTCATGGGCTCGGCGCTCGGACGCTTCGCCATCGAGCTTTACGCTCATATCGCGGCGGGCGGGCCCGGGGCCGGCTGATGACCGCCTCCTTAAGTCTTGCAGATCTTCCGATCGACGTCTTCGTGGTGTTCGCCGTCTTCTGCCGGGTCGGCGCGTTTTTCATGACCGCCCCCGCCCTCGGCGACTTCTCCCTGTCGCCGCGCCTGCGTCTCGCGGCGGCGATCGCCGTCACCGCCGCCCTCGCCCCGGTCATGGCCGGGGCCTATCCTGACTGGGCGCGCGCGGGCGGGCTTGGAGAAATGACCGCGATCATCGCCGGGGAGGTGTTGTTCGGCGGCTTTCTCGGCCTCGCCGCAAAAATGTTCATGAGCGCGCTCAATGTCGCCGGGCAGATCATCGCCTTCCAGATGGGGTTGTCGCTGGCGCAGGTCTTCGATCCGACCCAGCAATTGCAGGGGGCGATTGTCGGCGGATTTCTGGCGATCCTCGGAACGACGATGATTTTCGCGACCGACCTGCATCACATGATGCTGCTGGCGCTGAAGGATTCCTATCACCTGCTGGCGCCGGGCGTCCTGCCGCAATTTGGAGACATGTCGGCTGTCATGGTCGAAACCCTGTCGGCGGCGTTTTCTCTGGGCCTGCGTCTCGCCGCGCCGTTCGTGCTGTTCGGTCTTGTCTTTTATGTCGGCGCCGGCGTTCTCAACCGGCTGATGCCGCAGGCGCAGGTGTTCTTCATGCTGATGCCCGCCAATCTGGGCCTCGGTCTGATGCTCCTGATGCTGACGACCGGGCTTTTGATGTCGGTCTTCCTCGACCGCTTCGAGGCGTTCCTGGCGCCGTTTCGAGGCTAGGCCGCCATGGCGGAGCAGCAGGACAACGCTCAGCGTACGGAAGAGCCGACGCCGAAAAAGCTGGCGGAGGCGCGCCGCAAGGGCGATGCGCCGAAGAGTCAGGAGCTGGTCGCGGCGGTCATGCTCGGCGCCGGCGCGCTTGGTCTCTGGGCGCTTTCGGCAGGCGCGGCGGCGGGCGTTTTGAAAACCGGCGCCGCCTTTCTCGATCACCCTCATGATCTGCTTGCCGACCCCGGCGCGCTGCAGCAATTGTTCGCGGCGGTCTCATTGCAGATCGGTCTGGCGCTCTCAGGGCTTGGCGTCCTCGTGCTGCTCGCTGCGCTGACGGCCAACATCACGCAGGCGCTTCCTGTCTTCACGACCGAACGCATGAAGCCGTCCCTGTCGAAGCTTTCGCCGCTCTCCGGCGCGCAGCGGATTTTCGGGCCTTCGGGGCTTTTCAATTTCGCCAAGGGCGTCAGCAAGATCGTCCTTGTCGGCGCGCTCCTCGTCTTCGTCCTTTGGCCTGACCGCCATTTGTTGACGGCGGCGCTCTACGCAGAAGGCGGCGGCCTCCTCGTGCTGGCGCGCGGGCTCGTCCTGAAACTGGTCGCCGCCGCTGTCGTCCTGATGATCGTGATCGCCGGGCTCGATTACGCCTTTCAGCGCCATTCCTGGAAAAAGCGGTTGCGCATGACCCGCGATGAGGTGCGCCGGGAGATGAAGGAAACCGAGGGCGACCCGCAGATCCGCGGCCGCTTGCGCCAACTCCGCGAAACCCGGGCGAGAAAGCGCATGATCGCCGCCGTCAAGGACGCGACAGTGCTGATCATGAACCCCACCCACTTTGCGGTGGCGCTCGACTATGAGATGGGCGACGAAGCGGCCCCGACCTGCATCGCCAAGGGGGTCGACGACGTGGCGCTCCGAATGCGCGCTGCAGCGGAAGACCATGGCGTGCCGATCGTCGACAATCCGCCGCTCGCCCGGGCGCTTTACGCAAGCGTCGAGGTCGACGAGGAAATTCCGCTCGAACATTACGAAGCGGTGGCGAATGTGATCGGCTTCATCATGCGCAAGGCGCAGGCGGTCGCGCCGCGCCGCCAGCCCTGAGATCTCGGGAAAATCAGGGCGCTCCCGGGACCTGCTCTTGGTGGCGCAGCAAGGCGAAGCCCCCCATAATGGCCGTTTCGAATCACTTTCGCAGAGAGAAAATCGTCCGTGGCGACAAAGGAAAATGCAGCGGCCCGCGCCGCCGGCGATGAAGAGAGCGTAGCGGCCGCCGACGCCGCGATCATGCTGGACGACGACCGCCAGGATGCGCCGCGTCCGCCCACCCCGGCTGAGATCGTCGCCATGATGGACGCGGCCGCCGCCGCAAAAAAGCAGACGGCTGAAACCCGCGAGACGCGCCCGGAAGGCGGCGGCGCGGTGAACACCGCCTCGTTCTGGCTGCTTTGGGCGTCAGTCTTCGTCGCCCTGGCGGCGATCACCTATTTCATCCTGTCAGGCGATCATGGCGGCCGGCTCGGGCTGGTTCTCGCCGGCGCCGTCGCGTTCATCGTCGCCCTCTTCGTGGTCGCCGCGGCGACCGGCATGTTTTCGCCGGTGCTGCTCGCCGGGGCCATGTTGCGGCGCGCGGGCGGCAAGCCGGCTTCGGAAGCGGCCGAACTCGCCGGCTCGGAAATTCTCGGCGCGCTGGGTCTCGCCGAGGGCGTGCTCGACACCGACCGGGATGCAAGGCTGGTGACCCGCCGCGACGGCGTCGTCACCTACGCCAACCGCGCCTATTTCGCGCTGGCCGAGGACGCCGGCGTTGTCGGTCCTGCCGGCCTGCCGCCGCGCATCGATCGCCTGTTCGCACAGCAGGGCGCGGAAGCCACGAAAATTTTCCGCCTGTGCCGGGCGGCGAAAAGCGCGGAGCCGGCGGAAGAAATCATCTCCCAGGTGATGGGCGTTGAAGAAGGCGGGCGGCGCCGGCGGTTTGAAGTCAGCGTCCGGCCTGTTCGCGGTTCTGACGAGCATGTGGCCTGGCGGCTTCGCGACCTGCCGGTCGAGGAAGAGCACGACACGCTGGCCGCCGCCTATGCGGACTTCCCCGAACCGGTGTTCGCGCTTGAAAAGTCAGGCCAGATCGCCTGGGTCAACGCCGCCATGCGCGCGCAGCTCGGCGCGGCGCGCGGCGGCGTCGCGCATATCGATGGCGTCGTGCTCGGGGAAACCGGCGATCTCGTCCGCGGCCTGTGGCGGCTCGACCGTACGCGCATCGAAGCGCTGGTGCGCCGCGCCGGCGCTGACCCGGTTGATGCGGCCTTCTCCGCGTTCCGCCGCGGCGGCGTCGGCGAGGGGTTCGCCTGCGTCACCATGATCGTCGATGAGCAGGAAGACGAGCCTGAAGAGGTGAAACTTTCCGGCGACATTTCGGAGTCGCCGTTCGGCATCGCGATCGTTGAGGGCGAGGTCAATCATGACGGGCGCATCATCGAGGCCAATAAGGCGTTCACGGATGTTTTCGGCGGAACGAAAAAGAACGCGCCTCTGGCGAAATCGCTTTCGGTCGACGCGCTGCAGGACCTCGCCGCAGAGATGAAACGGAAGCCGCGCGCCGGCGCCGCGCCGACGCCGGTCGAGGTGACCGTCGGCAAAGGCGTCGAGGCGCGCACGTTTGCAGTGTTCCCGCGGCCAGTTCGCCGCCGCCGCGGCGGCTACGGGCGGCGCAAGACGTTTCTCTACACGGTCGACATCACCGACCGGAAACGGATGGAAGAGGACTACGCTCAGGACCAGAAGCTGCGCGGTATCGGCGAGATCGCGAGCAAGGTCGCGCACGATTTCAACAACTATCTGCAGGTGGTGCTCGGTCATTGCGAAAGGCTGATGCTGAAGCATCCGGCAGGCGACCCTTCCTATCCGGAGCTTGTGCAGATCCGCGAGAACGCGCAACGCGCCGCCAACACGACGAAGCAGCTCCTCGCTTTCTCACGCAAGCAGACGCTGAAGCGCGAGGTTCTCTCGGTCACCGAACTGCTGCGCGGCTTTTCGCGCTTTTTAACCCGCGCCATCGGCGAAAAGGTTCGCCTTGAACTGGTGAACGGCCGCGCCCTGCCCCTCGTCAAGGTCGATAAGTACCAGCTCGAAACGGCGATCATGAACCTCGCCGTCAACGCCCGCGACGCGATGGCGCCGAAAGGCGGCGATCTCACCATCAGTACAAAGAGCGTATCCGCCGATGAGGCGCGCGCGCTCAACATTCCCGGCCTTGCGGCGGAGGACTGCGTGATGATCGAGGTCGCCGACACCGGGCCGGGCGTGCCGACCGATATCGCCGACAAGATCTTCGACCCGTTTTTCACGACAAAGGAATCCGGCAAGGGGACCGGCCTTGGTCTTTCAACCGTCTACGGAACGATCCGCCAGATGGGCGGCGCGGTGTCGCTTGAAAGCGCGCCCGGCAAGGGCGCGGCGTTTCGCATTTATTTGCCGGCCTATGACGGCGACATCGCTGCGGAAAGCGCGGAGGAACCGGCGCTGTCTCAAACACGCGAGCCGCAGGACCTGACCGGCGCCGGCCGCATCCTGATTGTCGAGGATGAGGATTCGGTGCGCACATTCGTCACCGCGACGCTCACCGATTGCGGCTATGAGGTGACGGCGGCGGAAGACGGAGAAGACGCGCTCGAGTTGTTGGCGGACGAAGGCGCTGATTTCGATCTGGTGATCTCCGACGTCATGATGAACTTCCTTGACGGGCCGTCCTTCGTCCTGAAGGCGCGCGAACAGTACGGCCTCAAATCGAAGGTGATTTTCATGTCCGCCTATGCGGAGACCGCGGTTCGCGACCAGCTCGATGTCATCGAGGATGCGGGCTATATTCAAAAGCCCTTCACGCTGAAAGGGCTCGCGACGCAGGTGAAGACGGCGCTTTATCCTGCGGAGGACTAGGCGGAGACTGGGAGACGGCATGCGGCAGGTTGTGTTCGACCTTGAAACGACGGGCTTTAAATACGCTGAAGGCCACCGGATCGTGGAGATCGGCGCCGTTGAGCTGATCAACGGCGCGATCACCGGGCGGAGCTTTCACGCCTACGTCAATCCTGAGCGCGACATGCCCGAGGACGCCTATCGCGTTCACGGCATTTCGGCGGAATTCCTGGCGGACAAGCCGCGGTTCGCGGAACCGGAAGCCGCCCCCGCCTTTCTGGGCTTTATCGGTCAGGCGGAGCTGGTCGCGCATAATGGCGCTTCATTCGACCTGCCGTTTCTTCAGGCCGAGCTTAAGGGCGCCGGCATCGCGCCGCTGAAAAACACCATGGTCGATACGCTGCATCTCGCGCGCCGGAAGTTTCCGGGCGCGCCGGCCAGCCTCGATGCGCTCTGCGCGCGTTTCGGCATTGATACGAAGGAACGCGAACGGGACGGTCACGGCGCCCTTCTCGATTCGCGGCTGCTTGCGGAAGTCTATATCGAGCTGACCGGCGGCGCACAGGCAGGCCTCAATTTCACCCGGCACGACGCCGCTTCGGATGGGAACGGCGACGGCGCGTCGCAATCTCGTGCGGCGCGCCCGCGCCCGGCGCCGCTGGCGTCGCGTGCGACCGAAGAAGAACTCGCCGCCCATGCGGCGTTTCTGGAAGAAATGGAAGACGCCGCGCTGTGGCGGCGTTATCTCGACGCGTAAGTTACGCCTGGCCCGCTGCAGGACGCCGCATCGTGTCTTTGTTGGCGATGTAGATACTCATGAAGTCGATCGGATCGAGCATCAGCGGCGGGAAATTACCGTTGCGCGTGGCGTCGGCGATGATCTGCCGCATGAACGGGAACAGCATTCGCGGACACTCGACCAGCATCGCGATTTCAAGCTGCTCGCGCGTCAGGTTTTTGATTTCGAACGCGCCGGCGTAAGTCGCCTCGACGATGAACACCGGTTCTTCGTTGCGGGTCGCGCGCGCTGAAACGGAGAACTCAATCTCATACTGATTTGGCGCGACCGCCTTGCCGTTCACGTCGACATTGATGTCGATCTCCGGCGCGGCGTTCGGCTGAAAGCTCTCCAGCGCCCGCGGGCTCTCGAAAGAGAGGTCCTTCAGATACTGGGCGATGAGCGTCATGGAAGGCTTTTCGGGCGCGCCGCCATCGGGTTCGCCGCCTTGCGTGTTCGGGTCTTGTGGGGTCTCTGACATTGCGCGTTTTTTTGATTACGAATTGAAGGCGGGCTCCTTACACGTGGGGGCGGCTGACCGCAACCCGTGAGGGCGTCCGCCGGTGTTAAGGCCGGTGAATTGTGATCGTCGCCTCGCCGCGCTCAATACGTTTTTTGAGTTCCCTGAGCGCCAGCCGCCCGAGAAACCGTCGGAACGGCGGAAACAAGAGGGCGAAGCCCAAAGCGTCGGTAATAAAGCCGGGGGTCATCAAGAGCGGCGCGGCGACCGCCAGCAGCGCCCCGTCGACGGCCGACGCCACAGGCGGGCGGCCTTCTGCAAGGTCCCGGCGGGCCGCTTCAAGCGCCGCCAGTCCCTGAACGCGAATGAGCCATCCGCCAAGGAAAGCCGTCGCCAGGCAGGCGGCGATAACCGGCAGCACGCCGAGAGCCTGACCGGCGCTCAAGAGCACGAATATCTCGGCGACCGGGCCGGCGACGAACAGAATGAGGAGGATCAAAAGCATATAGACAGGGTGTTATTCACGATTTCGAGCTTATATAAGGGGTGCTGGCGCAATTTTAAGATTTTGCGCGAAAATCGGCTGTTTATGGACCCTGTTCTTCTCATTCTCGCCGGCGTCACGGCGTTCATCCTTTTTCGGCTCATATCGGTGATGGGCACCCGCACCGGGCATGAACAGCACCATGACCTTGAAGGGCTGCAACGCAACGCCAAAAAGGCGCAGCAAGCGCCGGATGAGGCCGACGGCCGTCCCGAAGAAGAAATCGCGCCCAAACCGGTTTCCACCAACGCCCGGATCTTGCGCGACGCCGACCCGCATTTCGACGAAGCCGAGTACCTCAAAGGCGCCCGATCCGCCTACGAGATGATTGTCGAGGCGTTCGCCGCCGGCGATCTGCGCTCGATCCGCCCCTATCTCGCCGAGCCGGTCTATAACGCCTTCAAGCAGGCGGTGTCGGCGCGCGAACAGGCCGCCTACACGACAGATCTCAAATTCGTGGGCATCGATCATGCGGCGATCGTCGATTCAGAAATCGACGAGGACTGGATGAATGCCACAACGGAGTTCACCTCCAATCAGGTGCGCGTGACCCGCGACAAGGACGGCGAGGTTGTTGACGGCGACCCCAACCGGATCGATCTCGTGAAGGATCGCTGGACATTTTCGCGCAAGCGGTCGAGCAAAGACCCCAACTGGATTCTTGTCGCGACCGGCGGCGCTGCGTAACATTCCCGGCGACGTCGCCAGGGCCGCCTGAAAATCGTGACCGTTCTGTCAAACCGAACCATTCGCGTTCTTCTTTCGGCGAGCCTGATCTTGGGGACGCTGGCGGCGGCGCTGGTGTTCAGCGGGATATGGCCCGCCTTTTACACGATCAAGCCCGGCCTTTCGGCTTATGGCGAGCCAAGCCTCGATTATCGTGTGGCGGCCTACCGGGAACTGCCGGGCTGGCTGCAGGATGATCCGGGCGAAGCGCTCGGCGCTTTTCTTCTGTCCTGCGAGCGGATGAGCGCGCGCGACGAGGCGGCGCCGGCCAATTCACAGGAGTATCTCGGCGAGCGGCTTGCCGGCGTTTCGCTCGGCGGGACGGTTGGCGACTGGCTGGCACCGTGCGCGGCAGCCGCCGGCCTCGATCGCGGCGCCTATGCCGGCGCGGACGCGTGGCGAAGCGCCGTTCGGGTGTTTTTCGAATCTCATTTCACGCCGGTCGAAATTCGCGACCGGCGCGCGCCCCTCCCCGACGGCCCGGCGCGCCGCCACGGCCCCCGCATCGAGACGAGCGGACTTTTCACCGGGTATTTCGAGCCGTCCTACCCGGCCTCGCCGATGCCGACCGCCGACTTCAGCGCGCCGGTCTATCGCCGCCCGGACGACCTCATTGACGTCGATCTCGGCGCCTTCAGGCCGAAACTCGCCGGTCAGCGTATCGCCGGCCGCATTGAGGGAAACAAACTCGTTCCGTATGCAGATCATGGTGAGATTAACGGCGGCGCCCTCGCTGGCAAGGTTCAGCCGCTCGCCTGGATGCGGCCGAACGATCTGTTCTTCCTGCAGATACAGGGCTCGGGGCGTCTCGATTTCAACGACGGCAGCCCGCCCCTGCGTATCGGCTACGCCGGGCAGAACGGGCGGGCCTACACAGCCATCGGACGCACCATGGTGGATCGCGACATCATGCGGCTTGAAGACGTTTCCATGCAGTCGATCCGTGAGTGGCTCGATCATGCGGACGAGGCAGCGGCGCGGGAAATGCGCGAGCAAAACGCTTCCTATGTCTTTTTCACCGAACTCGATATGCCGGAAGACCCGGCTCTCGGTCCCCTGGGCGCGCAAGGCGCGCCCCTGACCGCCGGCCGGAGCCTGGCGGTCGACCGGCGGTATCATACGCTTGGGGCGCCGGTTTTTGTCGATATCGAGCCGGTCTCCGCACATGGGCCCAAACCGATCCGCAGGCTGATGATCGCGCAGGATACCGGCGGCGCCATCAAGGGGCCGGTGCGCGGCGATGTGTTCTGGGGCGCCGGCGACGAGGCGGGCGCCGTCGCCGGAGAGATGAAGGCGGCGGGCCGGCTTTATGTGCTGGTTCCGGCCGCCGTCGTGGAGCGGCTGAGCGGCGGAGCGCCCGCGCAATGAAGCGCCGGCTCACCCCGGAGGAGCGCGATCTGTGGTGCCGGACCGTGCGCAATGTCGCGCCTCTGGGCGTTCGGCGGCGCGAGGCTGAAACCGCGGATGTCGTGCGGAAGCATCCGGCGCCTGTTGCTGCGCATGGCGCGTCCGGCAAGCCGGTTTCCCGCGCTCTCGGGCGCCCGCCACCCCCTGCCGCCCGCGATCCTTTCCGCGCCGGCGACCCGCGTATGGAGCGTCAGGCGCGCCGTGGACGGCTGGCGATCGATGCGACATTCGACCTCCACGGGCACAATCAGGCGACGGCGCGCGCCGCGCTTTACGGGTTTCTTCTTGAAGCGCGCCGCCGCGGCCACCGGTGCGTTCTCGTGGTCACCGGCAAGGGCGGGCGCCGGGGCGAAGAACAGCGGGAAGGCGTGCTGCGGGCCGGGTTTCGTCGCTGGATGGGTGAGGATGATTTCCACCAGCATGTGGTCCGGGTCGCGACCGCCCACCAGCGCCATGGCGGCGCCGGGGCGTTTTACGTGTTCTTGAAAACCCGCTGAGCGGCTTAGCCGTTGAGGATGAATTTCCAGACGCCAAAAGCGACAATCGCCGCCGGCAGGGCGTAGAAAAACAGCACGCGGGAAAACCGGATGAACATCGTCTCGACGAAATCCATCGTCCAGTTGACGAACGCTTCGTTCCACCAGCGGCGTGGCTCGTGTTTGGGCAGTTGCGACTGCTCCGGCTCGAACGGCATTGCGGCCAGCACCTGAACCCCGCGATTCTTCCAGCGCTGGAAGGCGAGCTTCAACGCGCCGTTGACGACAGACCCGCGCAGGCGCCGGAACATCATGGAGAACGGTCCGTAGCTGAAGTCCTTCGGATCGAATTCAATGTCGAGAACGACGGACGCCGGCCTGTCGCTGTTGCTGTCTTCATCAAGGCGCACCACCGTATGGCGCACGCCGAAATTGCGCAGATAGTTTTCGACGTCGCCGAGCGAGGCCGCGGCGCCGTCGCGCCGGAAATGCAGGATCGTTCGCACGCCGCGCGCGCCCGAACTCTGCACTGAAAGCAGGACCCAGGAGAACGCCGCGGCGAGGACGCCAATGGCGACCGCGCCCTGCGAGGTTAGCGAAGACAACCAGGAAAGCGCTTCCGGCAGGTCGATCAGCGCCATCGAATTGGCGCTGACGCCGTAAACGCCGAAGGCGAGCAAGAGGAAGGCCGCAACGCCGAGGACATAGCCGAGGAATTGCATGAACCCGGCGCCGATCGTGCCGCCTGGTTGCGCCACCGCATGCATGCGCCGGCCCCAATAGGCGGTTTTGGCGTCGGTCGTGCGATAGCGGTCCTCGAGCAGCGAATGGTCGGGATTGTTCTCCACCACCATGAAGCGGGTCTTGGCCGGGTGGTCGTCATCGAAATCGTGATCGATGATCACGTAATCCGACGAGCGCATGGCGACTTCATAGGGGAGCACCATGCCGAACAGCTTGCTGTTTTGCGGCTCGACGCCGAGCGTTGAATAAAACCGCGTATCGCCGGTAACCGGATCGAACAGCGTGTTGGTCTGCCGTGACGTATTGGTCGACGCGCGCGCATATTTGGCGAGTTCGCGATGCGGCTCGACCATATGCGGGATTTCCTGAATCTCGATGCCGATGGCGCGCAGTCCGTCGAGCTTCGACTTGCAGCGCCGCGCCGCTTCCGGGCCGGCGTAAACCAGATCGATCCGGTCACGGATCAGTTTCTGGTCCGCCATGTCGATCGGCAGGCCGGCGCGCGGCATTTCGGCGTCATAGGACGCCTCGGCGTCGCCGCCGGAGTCGACCGCGCCCCAGGACTTTCTGAGACGCCGTTGAAGGGCTGAAAAACCGGTGCCGGGGTGCGATGATTGAATGAGATCGTAAAGCTGCGATTCATGAACCGCGAGGCAAAGGTCGTCCGTCGCCTCAACCTGTTCGATGCCGCGAATGGTGAACAGCGTGCCGAGCGCGCGCAAGGCCTCGTAATCATATCCGCTATAGGGATTGTAAAACGGAACGAGCGCGAAATCGGCGGTGCCCTGTTTGACCGCCATCAGCGCCTGCTCCTTGGTGCGGAGCGGCTGCGTGACCTCGCGCTGGTAATCGAAACTGTTATTGGTGCTGGCTTCGGCGAATTCGCGTTCGAGCCGGGCGCTCAAGGACGCAAGGCCGGCGTCGGCGACCGTGCCTTCGCTGCGTGCGCGCCGCAGAAAACGATCCGTGGCCTGATAACCGAACCCCCACTCCTCGCCGGTGAAGGCGATGCGCGGCCGTTTTTTCGGTTTGCCGTCAAAACGCGAGCTTTCAGGCTTCTTCTGCGACCGGTCCGAAAATCGCGGATCGGCGTCCTCAGCGAAGGACATCAACGCACGCCGTCTGAATCCGCTAGTTGCGCCGTCAGCCATAACTGGGCCCCACGATCTATCTCCCTCAAGAGGGACAGATTAACCTGCTATTAACTACAGCGAAAGCCCGGTTTCGGCTTTGCGGGGCGGCAATAGCGGCGGTGTGCGCTTCCCGCCACGCCCGGCTAAGGGGCGGGATTTCCTTGAAAAATCCGGTTTGCGGCGGGAACGGCGCGGCGCGCGGCGGTGAAAATCCGTGATTCCGGCGCCGGGCTCTATTGTTTCGATAAAGAAACAAGCCTTTTGGCTTAAAGGATATACTTGGACAGATCGGCGTTGCGCGTGATCTCGCCCAGCCGCGCCTCCACATAGGCCGCATCGATCCGGATAGTCTCCCCGCTCCGGTCCGCGCCGGTGAACGAGATCTCGTCAAGCACCGTTTCCATGATCGTGGCGAGGCGGCGCGCGCCGATATTCTCAACCCCCGAATTGACCGCCGCGGCGGCGTCGGCGAGCGCGTCGGCGGCGTCATCGGCGAAATCGAGCGTTACCCCTTCGGTCGCCATCAGCGCGCAATACTGCTTGATGAGGCTCGCTTCGGGTTCGATGAGAATGCGTTTGAGATCGTCTCTTGAAAGCGCGTCAAGCTCGACCCGGATCGGCAGCCGTCCCTGCAGCTCAGGCAGAAGGTCCGAAGGTTTCGACAAGTGAAAGGCGCCGGAAGCGACGAACAGGATGTGGTCGGTTTTGACCGGGCCGTATTTGGTCGCGACGGTTGCGCCTTCGATCAGCGGCAGGAGATCGCGCTGCACGCCTTCGCGGGAGACGTCGGCGCTCCCCCGGTCGGCGCCGCGGGCGATCTTGTCGATCTCGTCGAGAAAGACGATGCCGTCATTCTGCGCGAGCTCCACCGCTTCGCGGGCGACCGCGTCGTCATCGAGAAGATTGTCGGACTCCTCGGCGATAATCGGATCGTGCGCATCGCGGACCTTGAGGCGCTTGGTCATGCGCGGTCCCTGAAACGCCTTACCCAGCATGTCCGAAAGATTGATCATACTCATTTGCGAGCCCGGCATGCCGGGAATGTCGAAATTCGCCATGCCGCCTTGCGAATCGCGCAGCTCGATTTCGATTTCGCGGTCGTCGAGTTCGCCGGCGCGCAGCTTCTTGCGGAAATGCTCGCGGGTGGCGTCGCCGCCGCCCTCGCCGACCAGCGCGTCGATCACGCGCTCTTCGGCGGCGGCGTGCGCGGCGGCTTTCACCTCCTCGCGCTTTTTTTCGCGCACCAGCCCGATCGCGATTTCGACAAGGTCGCGCACGATTGAATCGACGTCGCGGCCGACATAGCCGACCTCGGTGAACTTCGTCGCCTCGACTTTCAGAAACGGCGCGCCGGCGAGCCGTGCAAGGCGCCGCGAGATTTCGGTCTTGCCGACGCCGGTCGGGCCGATCATCAGGATGTTTTTCGGCGTGATTTCCTCGCGCAGCGCGCCCTCGACCCGGCGGCGGCGCCAGCGGTTGCGCAGCGCAATGGCGACGGCGCGCTTGGCGGCTTTCTGACCGACGATATAGCGGTCAAGCTCGGATACGATTTCACGGGGCGAAAAGTCGGTCATTTTGGCGATCATCCTCCAGCGAGCGGCGACCACTAGCGGCTAATCACGCGAAACGGAAGGGCGGCGCTTGCGGCGGATTATGCGCCGTCGGTAATGGTTTCGAGCGTCAGTGAGTCGTTCGTGTAAACGCAGACCGACGCGGCGATCGCCATGGCTTTTCTGACGATCTCCTCAGCGTCGAGCGTGGTTTCCTCAAGCAGCGCGCGCGCCGCCGACCGCGCGTAATCGCCGCCCGAGCCGATGCCGGTAACGCCGAATTGCGGCTCAAGCACGTCCCCCGCTCCCGACAGCGTGAGCGTGACGGATTTGTCGGCGACGATCATCATCGCCTCGAGACGGCGCAGATAGCGGTCGGTGCGCCAGTCCTTGGCGAGTTCGACGCAGGCGCGGGTGAGCTGGTCCGGATATTGTTCGAGCTTGGCTTCAAGCCGTTCGAGCAGGGTGAAGGCGTCAGCGGTCGCGCCGGCGAAGCCGGCGATGACCTTGCCGGCGCCGAGCCGGCGCACTTTGCGCGCATCGCCCTTGACCACGGTTTGGCCGAGGCTCACCTGCCCGTCGCCGCCGACGCAGACGGTTCCATTGCGGCGCACCGCGAGAATCGTCGTGCCGTGCATGTCGTTCGCACTCATCTTCCGCTCCGTTTCCGCGCTCGCCCTGAATGGACGAGCACGTGAATTTTCAATATGTATCAACGTATTCGGCGTTCCATAGCGGAACCGGCCCGAACTTGAAAGGAGCCCGCCATGCGCGCGGCCACGGTTGAGCGAAAAACCCGCGAGACGGAAATCTTCGTCGCCCTCGAACTAGACGGGGCGGGCGATTATGACATCGAAACCGGGATCGGTTTTTTCGATCACATGCTTGAAGCCTTCGCCAAGCATTCAATGATCGATCTTAAAATCCGCGCTGAAGGCGATCTTCATATCGACATGCACCACACGGTCGAAGACGTGGGCATCGTCATGGGCCAGGCGGCGGCGAAAGCGCTGGGCGATTGCGCCGGCATCCGCCGTTTCGGCGCGGCGTACATCCCGATGGACGAAACCCTGTCGCGCGCGGCGGTCGATATCTCCAAACGCCCCTATCTCGTCTGGAATGTCGGCTTCTCCCGCCCGAAGATCGGCGAGATGGACACCGAGCTCTTCAAGGAATGGTTTCACGCCTTCGCCACGAACGCCGGGATTTGCCTGCATGTCGAAAACCTCTACGGCGACAATTCCCATCATATTATCGAAAGTTGCTACAAGGCGCTCGCGCGCGCGTTCAGGCAGGCCGCGGAAATCGACCCCCGCGCCGGGGAAACGCCGCCGTCGACGAAAGGCTCGCTGGGCGGCTGACGGCGCCCCGCGCTTTCAAAATTTGAAGCATTATGCTGCGCTCGCAGATTGACCATCCGGCCGCAATTGGGTGAGATCGCCGCCGGCTGGGAGCCGTCAAGCGTCTGACCTGTTGCGTATTCAAAGAAAAACCGGGCGCTCAACTTCGACAGGGCAGGAAAGTATGAAAATCAGGGAATTATTGGTGATGGCCGCCGGCGCGGCGGCGATCGGTTCGGCGGCGACAGCGGGCGATTTCGCCGATGCATGCGTTGCGACCCTTGAGGCCGAAGGACGCGATGCGTCAGGCTGTGCATGTCTCGAGGAAGAAATCGTCGCCAACGGTCTGGAAGACGAGTTTCTCTCGCTCGGCGAGATCGCCGATCCGGCTGATCGCTACGCCGCCGCCTCCGACGAGGCGAAAGCGGTCATGGACAAGTGTACGCGTTGATAACCGAGAGAGGAAACCACATGAAAAAGTTGCTTATCTCCGCCCTTGCGGCGGGCCTGGCCGTTTCTCCGGCCTTCGCCAGCAGTGATCTTGAGGCGCAATGCGTCGCCTACACCACCGAGACCGGCGGCGATCCTTCGGGCTGTTCCTGTCTCGCGGAGTCGGCTGATGCGGACATGACCGCGGAGCTGATGGCGGTGGCGTCAGAAGAAGATCTCCAAGCCCTGAGCCAGCCTTCCAAGGATGCGATCGCGGCCTGCTGGCCCGACGCCTGAGGGCCCTACCGTTTAAAGAATGACGGTGCCCTTCACGGGCGCCGTTTTCTTTTGGCGCCCTCCCCGGCCCGGCTTTCCCGCCGCGGCTCTACTCGCTAGAAGCGCCCCATGGCGCAGCAAGTGGCGATCATCGATTACGGCTCGGGCAATCTCCGCTCGGTTGAAAAGGCGTTCGAGCGGGCGGCCCGCGAGAGCGGTCTCGCCGCGCATTTCACGGTCACCGACGATGCCGCGCTGATCCGCGCCGCTGACCGGCTGGTGTTGCCGGGGGTCGGGGCGTTCGGGGCCTGCATGGCGGGGCTCTCGGCGCGCGCCGGCTTGCTCGAAGCGCTCGAGCATGGCGTCCTGGCAATGGGCCGGCCTTTTCTCGGCATCTGCGTCGGCATGCAGCTGCTCGCCGACCGCAGCCAGGAATTCGGATCCCATGACGGGCTCGGCTGGATCGTCGGCGATGTGAAACCTTTTGACGGCGCGGGCCTGCGCACACCGCATATGGGCTGGAACGAGATCGCGGTTCCCGCCCCTCACCCGCTGCTCGACGGGCTTCATGGCGAGGCCTTCTATTTCGCTCACTCCTATTGTTTCGATCCTGAAAACAACGCGCATGCGGTCGCGTTTTGCGACTATGGGGAGCGGTTCGCGGCGGCGGTGGCGCGGGACAATATCGCGGGCGTCCAGTTTCATCCGGAAAAAAGCCAGCGCGCCGGCCTCAGGCTGTTGCAGAACTTTCTGCATTGGGACCCATCGTGATGCGCGCCCTGACCCTTTATCCCGCAATCGACCTCAAGGCCGGCGCGTGTGTGCGTCTGCTCCACGGCCGAATGGAAAAAGCCACAGTCTATAATGAAGACCCAGCCGCGCAGGCGTCAGCGTTCCGCGACAACGGCTTTGGCTGGGTGCATATTGTGGACCTCGACGGCGCCTTTTCGGGCCGGTCGGAAAACGCCGAAGCGGTCAAGGCCATCCTCTCGGCGGGCGGCATGAAGGCCCAGCTCGGCGGCGGCGTGCGCGATATGGCGGCGGCGGAGGGCTGGCTCTCCCTCGGTATCGCCAGGGTCATACTCGGTACGGCGGCGGTTCGCGACGCCGGTTTCGTACGCGCCGCCGCCCGGCGCTTTCCGGGCCGGATCGTCGTCGGAGTCGACGCGCGGGAGGGCCGGGTCAAAACCGACGGATGGGACGGCGATACCGGCCATACGCCGCTGGACGTTGCGAAAAAATATGAAGATCAGGGCGTCGCCGCGGTGATCTACACCGACATCAGCCGCGACGGCGCGCTCGCCGGCGTCAATGTGGAGGCGACGGCTGCGCTTGCCGATGCGCTCGCCATACCAGTGATCGCCTCGGGCGGCGTCGCCGCGCTTGATGATATCGAGGCGCTCTGCGCTGCGCATGAAAACATCGAGGGCGTCATCATCGGCCGCGCGCTTTATGACGGTCGCATCGACCCGGCAAAAGCGCTGGCTGCGGCGCGCGGGGGAAAGTAGGGCCGGCGCATCCGCTAAAGTTGTCCGCGATAGGCGCCGCTTCGGCGCTGCGATAGGCTTTCGCGGGTCTGGGGTTGTGGAGTATCCGCCGGAAATGGCGCGGGGCGAAATCGAAACCGAATTGAAATTCACCGGCGCGCCCGGCGATGTCGCCGCGCTGCCCGAGAGCCTGTTCATGAAAGCCATGGTTCAGGGCCGGGGCGGCGAATGGGAGCGGCTTTCCTCCACCTATTACGATACGCCGGACCTTGCGCTGGAGCAGGCCGGCCTCAGTTTGCGTTTGCGCGAGGAAAACGGCGCCCGCGTGCAGGCGGTCAAGCGTCCCCGGGGCGAGGGCGCGATTATCCGGGACGAATTTGAATGCGCGCTCGGTGAGGGGGCGGTCTTTCCGGCGAAAACCGGCGATCCGTCAGCCGATGCGCTGATCGAAGCGGCGCGCGCCGATCTTGCGCCGTCGGCGTCGACCATCGTCGACTGCTGGAGCGCTGTTGTCCGTTTCGGCGTTTCGGAAATCGAAATCGCTGTCGATCTCGGCCGCGCCGAATGCCGGGGGGCGGACGGCGTCATGCGCACGGCCCCGCTGGCGGAAGTCGAGCTGGAGCTTGTCGAGGGGGAGGCGGGCGATCTCTTCGATCTCGGCCGGCTGTTAATCAGAAACGCGCCGCTAAGGATCAGTACACGAACGAAACTCGAATACGCCCGCTCACTGGCGGGGGCCCCTATCGGATTGCGCAAGGGAGCCGGCTGCAGCTTGCGCCGGAGGAAAGCGCGGCGAGCGCGCTTGACCGTTCGCTTCTGCAGATCGCCTCGCGGCTTGCAACGCTTCAGCCGGTCCTGCTTGAGGCGCGTCATCCGGAAGGGGTTCACCAGATGCGCGTCGCCTTGCGGCGCTTGCGCGCCATCGAGCGCACTTTCCGGCCGTTTGTCGCCGGTCGGCGTCTGCGCGCGCTCGCCGAACGAGCGAAGCTGATCGCCAGGGCGCTCGGGCCGGCCCGCGACTGGGACGTTTTTCTGGAAGAAACCCTGCCGTCGGTTCTTGAGAGCGGATACGCCCCGACCGGCGCCGGCGCGCTCAGGGCGCGGGCCATGACGATCCGCGCCGCAGCTTGGGCGGAGGCGGTAAAAATCGTTGAAAGTCAGGAGTTTAAGGAGTTTCAGCTCGACATTCTCGAGGCTGCGGTCGCCCATGACTGGCGCACCCCGGCGGGCGGCGCGTTCGACGCCGCCGTCGCTGACATTGCGCCGGCGGCGCTCGACCGGCGCCTCCGCCGGGCGCGAAAGATCGCCAGAACCATCGACCGCAGCAGCCCTGCCGGGTGGCACCCCTTGCGCATTGCACTCAAGAAGCTGCGTTATCCGCTGCAGATGTTCCGTTCGGTTTACCCGAAGGACATTCGCAAGCCCTATATGTCGACGCTCTCGGTACTGCAGGATGCTTTCGGCCACGTGAACGATGCGGCGGTGGCGCAGCGTCTCGCCAACGAGGCTGCGGAAGCGACCGGCGGCGATGCGATGCGTGCGGCGGGGTTCGTTTGCGGTTATAAGGCCGCCGAGGCCGAGGCGGCGTCGCGGACGATCGAAGCGGACTTTGCTGCCTTTGAAAACATGAAGCCGTTCTGGCGGGAAGACTGAATGCTCAATATACGGATTATTCCGTGCCTTGACGTGAAAGACGGACGGGTCGTCAAGGGCGTCAATTTCGTCAACCTCCGCGACGCCGGCGATCCGGTCGCGGCGGCCGAGGCCTATGACGCGGCGGGCGCTGACGAGCTGTGCTTTCTCGACATTTCCGCGAGCCATGAGGGCAGGGGCGTCCTGCTCGACAAGGTGAGCGCCGTCGCCGAGCGCTGTTTCATGCCGCTGACGGTCGGCGGCGGCGTTTCGTCGGTGGAGGATTTCCGCAACCTGCTTCTCGCCGGCGCGGACAAGGTGGCGATCAACACGGCGGCGGTCAAAGATCCGGACCTTGTCAGTCGCGCCGCGGCGCAGTTTGGCGCCCAGTGCGTCGTCGTCGCCATCGATGCGAAGGCGAAGCCCGGCGGCGGCTGGGAAATATACACCCATGGCGGGCGCGAACCGGCCGGGATCGACGCCGTGGCGTTCGCCCGCGAGGTGGTGCGGCGCGGGGCCGGGGAGATCCTGCTGACCTCCATGGACCGGGACGGCGTCAAGACCGGTTTCGATATCGCCTTGACCCGTGCGGTTGCGGATGCCGTGTCCGCGCCGGTGATCGCTTCCGGCGGCGCCGGTACGGCGGCTCATATGGCTGAAGCGGCGATAGCGGGCAATGCCGCCGCGGTGCTTGCGGCGTCGATTTTCCATTTCGGCGAGGTCTCGATCGCGGAAGTGCGCGCCGCGCTCGCCGCCGCCGGCGCGCCGGTGCGGCGGCTTGCTGGCGCAGCTTGAAAGCCGCACGCCAAGCGGTTAGGGGCGATATATGAGCAAGGCATCACATACGTTAGGCGACGTTCTCGCCCGCCTTCATGCAACAATCGAAACCCGAAAGGGCGCCGATCCCGATGCGTCCTACACGGCTTTGCTGCTCGCCGGCGGCGTCCGGAAATGCGCGCAGAAATTCGGCGAGGAAGCGATCGAAACAGTGCTCGCCGCCGTAGGCGGCGACAAGGCGCATCTGACGGCGGAAGCCGCCGACGCGCTTTATCACCTGATGGTAACGCTCGCCGCCGCGGGCGTGTCGCCGGACGATGTCGCCGCCGAACTCGCTCGCCGCGAGAGCCAGTCGGGCCATGCGGAAAAAGCGGGGCGGAAGTAACAGCGCCAGCGCCGCGCCTTCCGCAACATTCACAATATCAAAGAACCTGACAGAGACGGCGGCCGCCCGCCTCCCGTCCGTACGCTGAAGAGGTCTCATCCGGTTCGCGGCTGCCCGCTTGGAAATGTCCGGCCTGTTGCGCCGTCATCAGCGTCGACGGAGAGAATAAGGCGGGCGGCGAGGGGGGTGGATAACTCTCCCCATTTTCTGGGCTGCAGCGCCAACCGCCCTCCTGAGGTTGTATTTCGCGCGGCCGCTATTCGCCTCCCGCGTGCAAAAAAAGCCCCGCCGAAGCGGGGCTTTTTATCGTTTCTGAACGGTCAGCCTACCAGCCGCACTGGCGGCCTTCGTTCTGTTCTTTCAGATAGTCCATCAGCGGTTCGAAATAGGCGACCACCGCCGAGCCGTCCATTTCGGCCGATCCGGTGAAGGCCTCGAGCGCTTCCGGCCAGGGTTCCGACTGGCCCATCTCCAGCATCGCGTTGAACTTCTCACCGACCTCTTTCGATCCGTAAACGGAGCAACGATGCAGCGGACCTTCCCAGTCGGCCATTTCGCAGGCCGCCTTGTGGAACTGGAACTGCAGGATGTTGGCGATGAAGTAGCGCGTATAGGAGACGTTGTTGGGGATGTGGTATTTGCCGCCCGGATCGAAATAATCGGCCGAGCGTTCGACCGGCGGGCGGATGCCCTGATACTGGGTGCGCAAGGCCCACCAGCCGTCATTATAGGTTTCCGGGGTCAGCTCGCCGGAAAACACCTGCCAGCGCCACTTGTCCATCAGGAGGCCGAAGGGCTGGAACGCAATTTTTTCAAGCGCGACGGACATTAAAAGCCCGACGTCTTTCGAGGCGTCCGGCGTCTCGTCGAGGAGGCCGATCTGTTTCAGATATTCCGGCGTGATCGACAGCGCCACCATGTCGCCGATCGCTTCATGGAAACCGCCATTGGCGCCGCCCCAGAAAATCGGCGACTGATCCTTGTAGGCGCGCTGATAGTAGTTGTGGCCAAGTTCGTGATGCACCGTCTGGAAGTCGTCGGCGTTGACCTTGGTGCACATCTTGATGCGGATGTCCTCGGCGCCGTCGAGATTCCACGCTGAAGCGTGACAGGCGGCTTCGCGGCCCTCGGGTTTGGTGATCTGCGAGCGTTCCCAGAACGTATCCGGGAGCGGCTCGAAGCCAAGGGACGAGAAGAAAGCCTCGCCGGTCTTGACCATTTTCACCGCGTCATAGCCGTTGTCTTTCAAAAGCGCCGTCAGGTCGTAGCCCGGATCGGCGTCGCCCGGCGCGACGAGGTCGTAAATGTTGAGCCAGCTTTGCGCCCACATATTGCCGAGAAGGTCGGCGCGGATCGGCTGGTCGAGCGGGACGATGTCGTCGCCGTATTTGTCGTTGAGCTTGGCGCGGACATGGCAGTGAAGTTCGTCGTAAAGCGGCTTCACCTGCCCCCACAGCCGGTCGGTTTCGGCCGCAAACTCCGCAGGCGGAAGATCGTAACGGGCGCGCCACATGGTCCCGACATCGTCAAAGCCGAGCTCGACGGCGCCTTCATTGGCGACCTTCACCATCGCGGCGTAGTCGCTCTTCATCGTGCCGCCGTCGGCGCGCTCGGCCACCGGCACCTCGCGCCATTTCGTCCAGATTTCCTGAAGCCTTTGCGGGTCGCGGACAGTGCCCATCATTTCTTCGAGATCGACACGGGGAACCTGCGCGCCGTCAAGTTCGATCTTGCCTGTCGCATAAGCAGACGACATGCGCGTGTTGATTTCCGAAAGCTCCTTGGCCGCGCCCGGGCGCTCAGGCGCCGGCAGGTTGAGGCCGAGCTTGATCAGCTCGATCTTGCGGCGCATGTCGGCGGGCAGTTCGAGGTCATTGAAGCGCTTGGCTTCATTGGCGAACTTGACGCCCATCTCGGTGCCTTCGGCGCTCACTTGCGTGTTCAGCCAGTCGGTGTCGTAGTTGATATAGGTTGCGTTCACCCAGGCGATGCGCGCCGAATATTCGCCGAACTCCCGATAGAACTTTTCGACTTTCTCGATGAAGGCCTGCGCCTCGTTTACGGTCGCGGGGCCTGATTGCGGCGCGGCGGTTTCGGTCTCGCCGGTCGACAGGGAGCCGACGGCTTCCGGTTGCGAACAGGACGCCGCAAACGCCAGAACGGAAAGCGCGGCACCGGCGCCGAGGAGACGGCGCAAATGAATTGATGTCATGAAATCCCACCTGATTGCTGGATATGCCTGAACGCACACTAGCGTATCCGCCGCCGCATCGCAAAGCGTAGAGCCTTGAAAATAAGGAGCTATCGCTTGCGCCAGGCGTCCATCGGGCCGGCGTCCGCGGCTTGCGGCGAGGGCGCCTCAGGCCGCTCGGCCGTCGCCGTCTCGATATAGGCCTCAAGACTTTCAGCGCCGGCGTCTTTCAGCATCGTCTCGATCTGCGCCGGCGTGTGGGTGATGCGATAACGCCGCGCGAGTTCTTTTTTGAACGCCGGCGTATAGATGAAACCGACCGAGGCGCTTGAATGCTGGTCCTCGAACGGCGTGAGGAAGACGACGCCGTCATAGGCGTCCGCCATGGTCTGGCCCGGCGCGGCCTTGTGCATGTGGTTGCCCATATAGGCCGCCTCGCCGAACGGCGTTTTTGTGAGATCGATCGCGACGGGCGTCGCGCCGTAAGTCTTAAACGCCGAATCCCAAAGCCCTTGCGCCACCCGCGCCCAGCTATAGCTGTAACGCTCAAGCCCTTCGCCGGTGCGCGGCGCTGCGCCGTCGGCCGCCTTTTCCATTTCGATATTGAGGATCGGCGCGTTCAACCTTATCGACCAGGTCATTTCCGCATGCCACTGCCTGAAAAACGTCCCCGTGTTCCAGAACGGCGCGCCGTCCTGTTGGCGAATGTCCGTATACGCATGACGCGTGTTCGTCAGGAAAACGCCTTTTTCGCCGTTGAAATCGCCGAGATCGGCGAGAATGGTCCTGTACATCGCGTAATCGCGGCCGATCACTTCGCGCGTGTTGTAGTTCGTCCAGTCCTCGAGGCGCTCCATTTCCTTCCAGTAGCTGGGCGTTGAAACGGCGCGCACCTTCAGGCGCTCTTCCGGGGGCAGGCCGCGATTCACCTCATAGACCGTGTGGAGAAAGTCGAAATAGGTTTTGTAGGACCAGCCATAGCGGTCCTGAAAGGCGGGGTAGAGCAGGGTGCGGTCTTCCGGGAAGGTCCCGAAATAGGCGTCGAGCGCGCCTTGCCGGTTTGAGGGGATGACTTCGAGAAAAATATAGCGCGCCTTTCTGCGGAAGGCCGGGCTGCGCACAAGTTCGGTGTAGAATTCCCACGGCTCGACGGCGTTGTGGAGGGCGTCGTCGAAGAGAACGAGGTCGCGCTCATCGAGAATGGTCAGCACATAATCGAGCGGCGCTTTTCCCTTCTTTTGGAGGGCCGTCACATGGCGGGCGAGCTGTTCCTCGTCGGCTTTTTGAGTCGCTTCCGCCGCCGGCTCCGGCGCGGCGAGAGCGGTCACCATCGCCGCGGCGAAAATCGAGATGAGAGTTTTTGCAAGCGCCATGACCGGCCTCCGGAAGCTCAATGCTACGAACGTAGCATGTGCATGCGTCAGGAGACGCCGTTCGGTCAATCGGACGTTCGACGAATGCACGCTCTTGCGCGACGGTCAGATTTTTTCGGCGACCTTGATGGCGACGCGGCAGCCGGCTTTGATCGCCGCCGAAAGCAGGCTGTAGCCGGGGGCGTCCGCGGCGCCGGCTTCTTCTGCGGCCGTCTTGTGACCGATCTCGTCGGCGCGGAATTTCTCGATCGTCGCGGCGAGCGCCGGCTCGCTCTCTTTCAGCGCTTCGGCCTGACTGGCGTAATGCTTTTCGATGACGTCCTCGACGGCGGCTGTGCAGGCCATGGCGGCCTTTTCGCCCATCAGCGCCGTCGCCGCGCCGAGCCCGAACCCGGCGGCGTTCCAGAACGGGGCGAGAAGCGTCGGGCGAACCTTTCGCTCGGCGAGCAGCCGGTCGAAGGTTTCAAGATGCTCGATTTCGCCGGCTTCCATTTCCTCGATCGCCTGCGCCGTCTCCGCCTTGTGGGAAAGCGCGCCGAAGACGGCGCGCTGGCCGCGATAGATGGCGACCGCGCCATATTCGCCGGCGTGGTCAACGCGCAGCATTTCCGCAAGGCGCGGGGCGCGGGGGCCGGGTTTTTGCGGACCGGACATCGGGTTAGCCGGCCCTGTTTTCCGGCGCGCCCTGCCGGATGCGTTTGACGCGGCGCGTTTCGGTCAGCGCGGCGAACAGGGTCAGCGCAAAGAGCCCCGCAGAGGCGAGCAGATTGTACCCCGCCATGGAGACGCCGAGTAACCGCCATTGCGCATCCTCGCAGGACGGCGCGTCGGTTTTCTTGTCGAGCGACCCCAGAATGTCATCGATGCCGCCGACGTCCGCGCCGCCCGAGCAGATCGCCGGCCCCGGCCAGAACCCGTATTCAACGCCGGTATGATAAAAAGCGAGACCGGCGCTGACCGCGTAGACCAGCGCCGCGGCGCCGACCGCGGCGGCGGCGCCCAGCCTGGATTTGAAGATGCGCGCGGCGAGGAGACCGGCGGCGGCCACCGCCAGCGCGGTCCAGTGCGCCTCCCGCTGGTCGAGGCACAAAATGCACGGGACGAAACCGCCCACCTTTTCAAAGAGATGCGCGCCGGCGAGCAGGGCGGCGCTCGCCGCAAAAGCCGCCATCAGCGCGCGTTCGGTCAGCGAATATCCAGAAAGCCGGTCGAGCATGAGCCTCATGATAGACACGGCGCGGGGGCGACGCCGCTGCGCGGATCGTCACAGCCGCGCTAGAGCCGCGCGCTGAGCCAGTCCTTGATGAGATGCAGGGTTTCGGCGCCGACAAAGACCAGCAGGAACACCCAGATAAAGCCGATCAGCAAGCCGCCGATGACGAGAAGGCCGTCGCGCTCGATCAACCCGAGCGCGGCGATGGCGACGCCGACGCCGGGCACCGTATTGGTGAGCGGGAAAGGCGTCAGGATTGAAGCGATCGGCAAGAGCAGCAGCGCGCCGATGATGCGCAGCGCCAGATGGCTGGTGACGGGCCGGATACGGGGCGTTGCGAGGCGTTCGATCCAGCCGACATATTTCTCGGCGCGGGAGAGCACGCTGGAAAAGGCGGGAATGGCGAACCGCCGGTTGTGAAGCTTCTTCGGCAACCAGGGATGGCGCCGGCCAAGCGCCATTTGCGCGGCGAGCGCCAGCATCGGCAACGCGACGATCTGCGGCAAGCCGTAAACGAAGGGAAGGCAGCATGGCAGCGCCAGAAGCAGAAGCAGAAAACCGAAAGCCCGCTCGTCGAGCCGGTCGATAACATCGCCCAGCGCAGCGGTCGGCTCATCGCCGGTCGCGCCGTCCGTTGCAGCGGTTTCCGGCGCCGCGCGCTTCAGGTCGTCGAGAATGTCGTGGAGAACGCGGGTTGCGCCGCGCATGGGGCTTGAAGACGAATGATGTGCGTCGGCCATGGCCATTCCGGGTAACCTGCAACAACAGAGCTAGGATGTGTCGGTCCGTTCTACAAACATCGGGGTAAACAAACCGCCAAGGCGCGGCTTGACCGCCCCGGCGGCCCCCCTATCATGCGCGCCGCTCTATCGGCCTTTGAATGCCCCTCTGGCGGAACTGGTAGACGCGCTGGATTCAAAATCCAGTTCCCTTGCGGGAGTGCCGGTTCGATTCCGGCGGGGGGCACCACGAGCCGCGACCGTTTGCGGAGCAAACGCAGCGCGGCGAGATCCCGCCTGCTGCGCAGGCTTCGGCTTGGCGAGCCAGCCTGATTTGATACGTTTATTCGGTGTGCGGGCTTTATGCTGGGCGAAGGCGCGCTCAGCTCTTCTTCACGAATTCCGATTTCAGTTTCATCGCGCCGACTCCGTCGATGCGGCAGTCGATATTGTGATCGCCGTCCACAAGACGGATATTTTTTACCTTTACGCCGACTTTGACGACCTGCGAACTGCCCTTGATCTTGAGGTCCTTGATGACGGTGACCGTGTCGCCGTCGGCCAGCAAATTGCCGTTGGCGTCAACGACGCCCGGCCCGGCGTCTTCCGTTTCCGCCGCCTCGCCTGCAGCCCATTCATGTCCGCATTCGGGACAGACCAGCATGGCGCCGTCTTCATAGGCGAAGGCCGAAGCGCATTGCGGACAAGGCGGTAGTTCGCTCATTGCGGTTTATTTCCTTTTCAAAGAAAAAGCCCCGCCGAAGCGGGGCTTTGTCGTTTCTCAATTGTCGCCGGTCAGCAGCGGCCGCGTTTGCGATCCTTTTTCGAACAATTGTCGCCGCCGTTGCTTTGCATGAAATTGTTGATGATTTTCGGCTCAAGGCCTTCGCGGACGAAAATGCCCAGCCCGTGATTGCCGACAATATCGTTATCCTCGATGACGCCGTTGACGCCGAACGGAATGGCGACGCCGTCGCCGTTGTTCTCGGCGATTTCATTGTAGCGCACCAGGGAAAGCTTGGCGTATTTGTCGAGAATGACGCCGGAGCCCTTGTTGTTGCGGATCTTGTTGCCGATCAGCTTCGCCGATCCGTAGCCGGAAGACTTCACGCCCGAGTCGAGATTGTCGAAAATCTCGTTGCCGGCGACGACGATGTCGGCGCGGCTGCCCGAAGCGATATCGACGCCGACCTTGTTCTGCAGGATCTTGTTGTCGATGATGAAGCTCTGCGACAGCGAATGCGCCTGAGCGACGAAGACGCCTTCCGAGCCGGCGCTGATGCGGTTCTTCTCAAGCATCACCGTGCCGCCGGAAATCTTGACCGCCGGTCTGACGCCGGAGCCGAGAACGTCGCTTTCCTTGAGGGTGAAAACCCCCTGCCGGACGTCGACGCATGCGTCGGCGCTCGAATTGATCTTTGACGCGAACTGAACATTCGCGACGACTGCATGTGCAGTCGGCGTTTTCGGCGAGAAGGTCATGCAGGTTGAATTCATCGGCGCGTTGATTTCAACGCCGGAACCCGGCCCGCGGTCGCCCTGAATGAACACCGATTTCTCGAGGGTCAGCGATTCATTGTAGACGCCGTGCATGACATACACGACGCCGCCCTCGGCGACATCTCTCACGGCCTTGGAGATCGATTTGTAGGGCCCCGGGCCGTTCGCATCGACAATGATCTGAAGCGGACCATCCTTGCTGGAGGTCGCGCCTTGCGTACCCGACGAACTCGCGCCGGCGCCCGGCTCGCGGATCGGAAAGCCGCCGAGCGATTGCGCCTGCGCCGCGCTCGCCAGCATCAGTCCGCCGGCGATCGCCATTGCCGCAGCGGGGGCGACATATTTTGACATTACGCGTTTCATAACCAACCCCTCTGCCTACTGAATGTCGCGGGTGTATTCGAAGCTCAGGCGACGCAGCGCGTCATTCGCCGGCTTGAAGCCGAGCGCGGAAGCCCGGGCCAGGTGAAACGCCGACTTGCGTTCGTCCGGCGCGACTTCGTTGAGGCCCGTCGTGCCGTCCCGGAAGACGACGCCGAGCGCATAATGAGCAATCGCTAGATCGTGTTCGGCGGCCTTTTCAAGCCAGTTAACGGCTTTGTGTCCGTCCTGTTCGACGCCGATGCCGCGGACATGCATGATGCCGTAGACATATTGCGACATTGGATGTTCGGCCTTGGCGGCGTCGCGGAAGAGCTCCACCGTCTGGCGCGGCGTCAGGACGCCGGTGACCACCGACTGCTTTTCGTCTTCGGTCATCGTGAGGTCGCGGGCGACCGTCGAATACTGGAACCGCCGGATCGCGGCGCGGGTCGACGGGCCGAGCTTGTTGTCGACGCCGCCGGCGCGGAAGCCAAGCGCGTTGAGCGCGCGCTGGATCAGCTCCACGTCGATGTCGGAGACCGCCTTGAGGGCCTCGGCCATCTTGATTTCCTCAAGCTCTTTCTTCAGGCGCTCGAGTTCTTCCTGTTGCGGCGTCTTGCCGGTGTGCTCCGGCGGCAGCGGCGGCTGCCACTTTTCGACCTTTTCAAGCGCGACCTTGATTTCCTTCGGGTTCATCAGGGGCTCGAGAAATTCATAAGCCGCGCTCGCCTCGCCGACGCCGCGGGCTTTCGCCAGCGCGTACATCTGCAGGGCGCGCGTGTTGCTTTTGTCGACGCCGGCGCCCTTCTGGTACATCTCGCCGAGGCGATAGAGGTCGTAAGGGCTGCCCGCCTCGAAGGTCTGCGCCACCAGGCGCTCCGCCTTCTCGACATCGAAGGTGCTCATCCGTCCACGGATTTCCGGGAGCCGTTGTTCGGCGAGGATGCGCGCGTTGACTTCCGCCGCCGAGGGGGTCTGGTAAGCGGTGAAGTCGTGATAGGCGGCGAGCGTGTACCACATCAGCGCCTGGACGTTGTCCACCGGAATTTCCTCCAGCGGCGAGGCGGCGGTTTTCGCGCCTTCCAGGGTCTTGCCGGAATAAACATCGCCGAGGATCTTCTTCGAGCGAACATCGCCGGCGACCGCGAAGCGGCGCCAGATGTCGATCGCCTGCGCGTACTGGCCGTTCATGTAGGCCTGAACGCCGGCCTCGTAATTGGCGTGCGCCGGCGCAGCGGCCGACAAGGCGAGGACGGTCGCCGCTACGGCGCCGCCGAGCGCGAAACGCGCCTTGCGTAAAATTGTCATGTGATGTCTCTTCATACCCAGCTTCCCCTCACCAGACGCCCAAACTCCTTGCGGGCCCCCTGCCGGCCAATAGCGCCCCACTTTAGTAGTCAGCGCACGGCGATGCGGCCGCCATTAAAGCACGGCTTGCCGTGTGGCTCCAGATTAACCTTAACCATTTTCGAAAGCAAAAAGGCCCCCTCAAGGCTGATTATGACGCCTCGAGGCCCTTGCTATTTGCGGATTTCGGCCCGCGCGTGACCTGAAAGACGCAGCAGCCGTCCGGGCCGGGAAGCCGGTCGACCGCATGGCCGCCTTCCCGGCAGAAATGCGGAATATCGACCGCCGCGACAGGATCATCAGCAAAAACAGTGAGTTGCGCCTTCTCCGGCATGGCGCGCAGGACCGCTTCGAGGCGGATCACTGGTACTGGGCAGCGATAGCCCCGGAGGTCGAGGGTTCTGGGTGAGGGCTCCATCGCCGGGCTTCTTAGGGCTGCGGCTGCGCGAAAAAAAGCCCCCGCATGGCGCGCTCGGCCATGCGGGGGCGGGGGTGGTCGTTTGTAGCCGGGTGGCGGCCTAGAACTGCACCCGGCCCTGAATCCAGACCGTGCGGCCCTGGCTGAAGAACGAATAGTTCGACTTCGCGCCGAAGGTCGAGCCGGCGAGCGGCGTGTCGCCGCCGTAAAGCAGAACCTGCTCATTGAAGAGGTTCTTGCCGAGTACGGCGAGCTGCCACATGCCGTCCTGCGGACCGAAAGCGAGCCGGCTGTTGACGGTCGCGTAATTGCCCTGAACGAGCGCCGGGTCGTAGGTCGAGGACGCATGATATTCCGACGTGTAGAAAACATCGGTGATGCTTGAGACCTCGAAATCGCCGACCGGGACGCGGAAGTCGACGGTGGTGACGCCCTGCCACTGCGAAACCAACTGGCCGGTGTTGCCGGTGTAGTCGCAAAGCTCCGGCGTCATGTCGCCGTCGATGTCGACATTCGGCGCCTGGCCGAAATAGCACTGGCCGTTGACGAAGTCGGTATATTCGAAATCGGTATAGGCGAGGCTGCCCGACAGGGTGAGGTTGTCGGTGACGGCCCAGCGCCCGTCGACTTCAAAGCCGAGGATCTCCACGGCGGCGGCGTTGCCGACATTGAAGCCGAGTACGCCGTCGAAGATGGAAATCTGCAGGTCTTTGTATTTCGTCAGGAAGCCCGCGAAGTTGATCTCTGCGGAATCGCCGATGCCGAGTTTGCCGCCGATTTCGTAATTGGTGGCCTGCTCGTCATCGAATCGGAATGAATCCGCCGTGGTCGGATAGAAGTTGCGGTTGTTGGCGCGGAAGTCGAACCCGGCGGACTTATAACCGCGGGCCCAGCTGGCGTAGAGGAGCAGATTGTCCGCTGCGTCGACGACCAGTTTGACGTCCGGCGAAAAGCGCGTTTCGGAAAGCTCGTCCGACACCGGCAAGGCGCCGAGCTGGCTGATCAGGAACGCGCCGGTCGGCCCGAGATTGTCGAGATTGGTCGACGTAATCCCGAACAGATTGGCGTAGATCAGCGGGGCCGCAGTCTGCGCCATTGGCAGCGTGTCGAAGTTGAGGTCGGTGACGGTCAGCGTCCGCGCGCCTTCCTTTTTCTCGTAGCTGATGCGCCCGCCGAGCTGCAGCTCGATCCGGTCCATCGGCCGGATGTTCACTTGCGCGAAGGCGGAATAGATTTCGCCATTGGTATAGGCTTCCCGCGAGGCTTGCGTCGCCGCAACCAGCGCGCCCTGGGAGCTCATGGTGAGGGCGTTGATCGCCGGCACGAGAATGGAGTTGGCGGGCACGATGATCTGGTCGGCGTAATCGTGATCGCTGGACTGGAAATAAACGCCGGCGACGAAATCATAAAAATCCCGCACCGGGGAGGTGACGCGGATTTCCTGACTCCACTGCGTGTATTTCTCCTGCAGCGCGGCGTCGAACACCACGGCGCCGGTGAAGTCGCAGTCGCAGAGTTCGTCATATTCGAACTCTTCGTAAGCGGTCGTCGAGCGGACTTCGTACTCGCCGGCGTTCCAGATCAGGTTCGCCACATAGGTTTGCGTGTCATTGTAACTGAAGTCGCCGTTTGAACTGCGCCTGCCGTCAAACGTCGTGTTGAGAACGCTCGGGTCGGCCATGAAGCCGCCGTAAAGGATCTGCCCATAGGTGGCCCCGGCGAACGGGCCGCCAGCGGCCGGCCTCTCGCCGATCACCTCGATATGCCGTCCGTCGACGTCGAACTCGCCGATTTCCGCCTTGAGACGCAGCAGGAGGCTGTCCGAAAGGTCGGCCTCAAGCTGGCCGCGGATCATCCAGTCATTGCGCTGCGGTTCGGTGCGGCCGAGGGTGAGGTTCTCGACATAACCGTTGGAGTCGCGGAAGCGGCCGGCGACCCTTGCCCGCACGCCGTCGGTGATCGGCCCGGAAACCGCGCCTTCGACGACATATTCCTCGTCCTCGAATTCATAGGCGCCGGAGATAAAGCCCTCGAACTCGTCCGTCGGTTTTGCGGTGGTGATGTTGAGCGCGCCGGCGACGGCGTTCTTG
Organism: uncultured Parvularculaceae bacterium; assembly: GCA_913055785.1. GTDB lineage: Bacteria > Pseudomonadota > Alphaproteobacteria > Caulobacterales > Parvularculaceae > Hyphococcus. Next base: position 53,771 of record CAJXLJ010000009.1, read on the forward strand.
CCGAACAGGATCGCCTGCGGTCCGCGCAGCACCTCGACCCGTTCGAGATCGAGGAACGGCGCCCGCGTCTGCTGGGCGCGGGGGTAATGCACCCCGTCGATATAGGTTGCGACCGATTGCTCGAACGCCTGGTTGATGCCCGAGCCGATGCCGCGAATGAAGATATTCGTGGCGATGCCGGTTTCCGTCATGGTGAAGTTCGGCACCAGATATTGCAGGTCTTCCGATTTCTGGATGGCGGTGTCGGCGAGTTTTTCCGCCGGCACGGCCGAGATCGAGATCGGCGTATCCTGAAGGCCCTGTTCGCGCGACTGCGCGGTGACCACGATCTGGTCGAGCTGGGCGAAGGCGGGCGTCGCGGTGACGGCGACAATAGCGGCAATAGACGCACTGGCGGCGTGGCGCAGCTTCATTGGTAGTCCTCCCTGAACGCGCGCCGGACATTTTTTTCCGCGCCGGCGCATTTTTATGACGGCATAATGACAGATTATTCGGCTGCGTTCACTGCCCGGTTTACCGGAATGATGCGGCTTACCCCGATTTCGGAGCATTTTGCTGCAATCTCATGGGTAGTGTTGCCCGTTTTCAACAAATAGGCGGCCGCAACCAAAAAAGACGCCGCTTGCGCGGCGCCTTTGGCGTGCGGATTTGGCGTGGGAGGCGCTCAGCGCGTGAACCGGTCCGCCAGCTCGTTCAGCGAAAACGGGAAGACGATCGTGTTGGTGCGGTCGCCGGCGATTTCCTGCAGGGAGTTGAGATATCTGAGCTCCATGGCGCCGGGCGAAGTGGCGAGCACCTGCGCGGCTTCGGAGAGTTTCGCCGCCGCCTGGAATTCGCCCTCCGCGAGGATCACCTTCGAACGCCGCTCGCGTTCGGCTTCGGCCTGTTTGGCGATCGCGCGGATCATCGACGGGTCGACATCCACATGCTTGATTTCGACATTCGAGACCTTGATGCCCCAGGCTTCGGTCTGGTGATCGAGGATTTCCTGAATGTCCTTGTTGAGCTTGTCGCGCTCCTGCAGCATTTCATCGAGATCGTGTTTGCCGAGCACCGAGCGCAGGGTCGTCTGCGCGAGCTGGCTGGTCGCGGCCATATAGTTCTCGACCTGCACGACGGCGCGCACGGCGTCGACCACGCGGTAATAGATCACCGCGTTCACCTTCACCGAGACGTTGTCCTGGGAGATCACATCCTGGGTCGGCACGTCGTGAACGAGCGTCCGCATATCGACCTTGCGCATGGTCTGGATCACCGGAATGAGAATGATGAGGCCCGGCCCCGCCGCTTTGCGGCCGACGCGGCCAAGGGTGAAGATGACCCCGCGCTCATATTCCTTCAAAATCTTGATGACGCTGGTGATGATCACAAGCGCAAAAAACAAGAGTGGGATGAAAAAGCCGATGCCGCCCATCTGTTGTCTCCTTTCGAGTTGACGCCGGACGCGCCGGTCAGGGCGCTAGGCGGATTCCTTCTTTACGGTCAGCGATAATCCGTCGACGGATATCACCGAAACTTTGTCACCCGGCGCCAGCGTCTCGCTTGAAAGCGCGCGCCACAGCTCGCCGTCCGCCGAGACGTATCCTTCACCGCCGCTCCACTCGACCACTTCGGCGCGCACGTCCTTCATCTGCTCGCCGACGCGGAACGGGGTTTTCCAGCGCATGAAGACGAGGCCGTAGAGCTTCGCCGCCGCCACCAGGCCGAAGCCGGCGAGAACGGCGATAACCGTGATGCCGATGGGATGGGTCGCAAGTCCCGCCGCCTCGTTCATGGCGCGTTCAAGCCTCTTTCATTTGCAGGCCGCCGAGCAGGCCGCCAGCCTTGGCCTGTTTGACGACGAGAACAAGGCCGTCGACTTCGAGAACCCGGACCTTGTCGCCCCGCTCGAGCGGCTTGTCGGAGCGGGCGCGCCAGCGCTCGCCTTCGATGATCACCCAGCCTTCCCGGCCGTTCCATTCGTCGACGACGCCTTCGCGCTTGCGGATCGCCTCGGCGCCGATCATCGGCCCGTGACTGCGCGAACCGATAATCGCGAAGAGAATGAGGGCCAGCAGACCGCCGGCGATCGTCATGATCGCCGCAATGACGGTGGTGGAAACGCGGAAGCCTTCGGGGAAAACGATGAACAGCCCGAACCCGAAAACAAGAAGACCTGCAAGGCCCACCAGTCCGAAGGTCGGCGTATAGGCTTCAAGGACAATCATCACGACGCCGGTCAGCATCAGCGCGACGCCGAGCCAGTTAAAAGGCAGCACCTGAAAGGCGTAGAGGCCGAGAATGAGACACATCACGCCGACGACGCCCGGAAAGATCGAACCGGGGGTCCACATTTCGATGACGATACCGGTGGTCGCCAGCGACATCAGGATCACCGCGACATTTGGATTGGCGATGAAGTTGAGGAACTTCTCGATGGCGGTCGGTTCGATCCGTTCAAGTCTTAGCGCCGCGGTTGCCAGCGTTTTCTCGCCGCCCGCGGTCGCTACGGTGCGGCCGTCGATCTGGGTAAGGAGATCGTCGATGTCTTCGGCGATGAGGTCGATGACGCCAAGCTCCAGCGCCTGATTGGCGGTGACGGAAGCCGCGTCGCGCACCGCGCTTTCGGCCCAGTCGGCGTTGCGGCCGCGTTCCTCGGCGAGGGCGCGGATATAGGCGACCGAGTCGTTGATGATCTTGGCGCGCAGGGCGTCGTCATTGGACAGCGGGTCCGCGGCGGTGCGCTCGCGGTCTTCGAGCGTTTCGGGCGCCGCCTCGCGCGCGTCGTCTGCGGGTTCGGCGCCGTCGCCGCCTTCGGCTGGGGCGGGGTTTGCGTCGCGCGGATCGTCGAAGCGCGGCTCTTCGGCCGGCGCGCCGCCGATTTCGATCGGCGTCGCCGCGCCGGTGTTGGTGGCCGGCGCCATGGCCGAAACGTGCGCCGAGTACATGATGTAAAGACCGGCGGAAGCCGAGCGCGCGCCCTGCGGCGAGACATAGGTGGCGACCGGCGTATCGGAGGCGAGGATCGCCTTGATGATCGTCTTCATCGAATCCATCAGCCCGCCGGGCGTATCGATCTCGATAATGACGAGTTCCTTGCCGGCGTCGGAGGCGCGACCGATTTCTCTGGCGAGATAGTCGGCGGCGGGGGGCGTCACCGGCCCGTCGAGAGTGAGGATCACGCCGTCTTTGGGGGCGCTGTTTTGTGCGAAGGATGAAAAACTGAAAAGCGCCGCGCCAAGGGCGAAGAGCAGGAGAAAGAAAAGCCGTCCCTTCGAGATTGACGCCATGCCTCGCCCCTTTTCCTGTCCGCCCGGTTCTTCTTAAATAAGCGCGAATGACGACGTTTCAACGACGAAAAGCGTCTCACGCTGTGCGTGTAAACAGCCTTAATTCATCTGACACTCGCCGAGCGTGAGGATCTGCGCAATCAGATCGGGATCGTCGGGGAGGATGCCCGCGGCGGGCAGGCGCGGGATCAGCTCGCGCCATAACGGCCAGGCCTCGAACGCTTCCTTGAAGAGCGGCAGCGATGCGCCGACCTCGCCGACCGAGGCCAGGGTGACGGCGCGCCAGAAAACCATTTCATGGTTGCCGGGCGCCATTTCCGCCGCGGCGGCGTAGGCCTTGTTGGCGCCTTCCATGTCGCCCGCGGTGACCAGTTCGTCGCCCTTGTTCATGAGATTGTAGGCGCGGTTTAAAACGATCAGCCGCCGCAATTCGGCGAGCGGCGTTTCGTGATCCTCGACGCGCAAATCGATGACGCGGCCTTCCCACGGATTGGCGTGACGCGTCCCGTCGACGACGGTCATCGCCGCCGACTGCTTGCCGCGAATGTCGCCGCCGACGCTTTGCGCGCCTTCGAGCGCCGCCATCAGCCGTTCGGCGAGATCGCCTTCGGCGGCTTCAAACGCCGCGGCCATCGCCGCGCAGACGGTTTCTTTTTCCATCAGGTTCGCCTGCACCGAATAGCCCTCGCCCTGGCTGTCGCAGGCGTGGACGATGGCGTTCTCGCCGGTATGGGCGGCGACGCGGCCTTGCGCGTCCACATACGCGACCTGACGCACATTCCGGTTTTCGTCCTTATCGATCAGTTTCGCGAGCGTCTTCGCCGGGTCTTTTCCCTTGCGCATCGCCTCAAGGCCGCGCGGCCCGTATGCAGGTTCGACGAAGGACTGCGTTGCGGCCGCGCCGACGCCGGCTTCCGCCCAGGAAACGATCGATCCGACCGAGAACCAGTGCGACTGCACCGCGACGCCGATCTCGCCGGTTTCCGCATCGCGGGCGACGATCGAATAGGTCGAGACGGGGCGCTTCGGGTCCGCCGCGCCGAAATCGTCTTCGGCGTGAACGGGCGCGCAAATAAATGCGCTGATCAGCACGGCGGCGGTCAAACGGTTCATCGATGTCATCCTCCGGTTTTTGCCGATCCTATCGCGGCGGCGGCGCAATCGAAACCGCCGCTTGCGCCGCGCTTCTCGAAGCCGCACCTTGTATTGCGATGAAAGATTTCCCCAAATACGTCCCCGCGACCGCCTATTCGACGCTCGGCGATGAGGCCGGCGCGCCGTTTTACGACATTGTCGAACCGGCGGCCTTTCCTGAACGCACGCTGCGCTATCGCAATCAGCGCTGGGCGGAAAAGGCCGGTCTCGGCGGTTTAAGCGATGCGCAGTGGATCGCGCATTTCGGCGCGTTCGAGCCGCTCCCCCGCAATCTCGAAAGGCCGCTCGCTATCCGCTATCACGGCCATCAGTTCCGGTCCTACAATCCGGATATCGGCGACGGGCGCGGATTTTTATTCGCGCAACTGCGCGACGATCAGGGAAGGCTGCTCGATCTCGGCACGAAAGGGTCGGGCCAGACGCCCTATTCCCGATTCGGCGACGGGCGGCTCACCTTGAAGGGCGGCGTTCGCGAAATCCTGGCGACGGAAATGCTCGAAGCGCTCGGCGTTTACACGTCGAAAAGCTTTTCGCTGATCGAGACGGGCGAGGCGCTTTATCGCGGCGACGAGCCCTCGCCGACGAGGTCGTCGGTGCTGGTGCGGCTCTCTCATTCCCATGTGCGCTTCGGCGTGTTCGAGCGGCTGGCGTTTGAAAAGGACGAGCAGGCGATCGGCGATCTCGTCGACTATTGCGTTGCGCATTTTTATCCGGCGCTTTCCGGGCTTTCCGGCGGCGACAAGGTTGCGGCATTCTACGAAAGCGTTGTTCGCCGGACGGCGCGCCTTGCTGCGCAATGGATGGCGGCGGGCTTCGTTCACGGCGTTCTCAATACGGACAATATAAACGTGACGGGTGAAAGCTTCGACTACGGACCATGGCGGTTCGCGCCGACGGCGGACCCCACTTTCACCGCGGCCTATTTCGACGAGACAGGGCTTTACGCGTTCGGGCGGCAGGCGGAGGCATGCGCCTGGAACCTTGCGCAGTTCGGCGGCGCGCTGTCGCTTGTCGCCGATGTTGAGCCGCTGACGTCGGCTTTGCAGACATTCGGCGACGTTTACGAAGAGGCGATGGCGGACGAATATTTCCGCCGCCTCGGCCTCGCGCGGGAAGGCAAGGGCGACTTTGCTTTTCTTGTCGATCTTCTGAAATGGATGACCGAAACGGCGGCCCCTTACGAGCAGTTGTTTTTCGACTGGTTTTGCGGCGCGGCCTCAGCGGGCCGGGCGGCGAACAGCCCGGCGGCGGCGTTTTACGCAAGCGACGACTTCGCGCCGGTCCGGTCGAGACTGACGGCGTATGCGCCGGCGGACGAAGCGCGTCTTGCGCATCCCTATTTTCAGCAGGGCGAGCCCTGCTCGATGCTCATCGGCGAGGTCGAGGCGATCTGGGGGGCGATCGCCGATAACGACGACTGGCGGTTATTTGAAAGCAAGCTCAAGGCGATTGCGGAAATGCGCGAGGCCTACGGCTTTGACGCGTCTTCCTACGCGCCCTTGCCAGCTTCCAAATAAAGAGTGAAAGTCCGCTCAACTGTTGGAGGGGTCGCCATGAAAAAATTGGTTCTAATTCCGCTTGCGCTTTTGCTGTTCGGTTGTTTGCCGGCAGAAGAGAAAAACGTAATTCAGGTAGAGGGCGTTGCGACCATTGAGGTTGCTCCAAAGTTTTTTGAAGTTGGCGCTACTGTTAGATCGATAAAAAATACGCGTGATGGAGCTTTTGCTGATGCGGCCGCCATTTACACAAGGCTGCAGGAAGAGCTTCCGAAATTGGACGGGCTGGAATCGGTAAAAATAACGACCGCCTCAGCAGAAGTTGAGACAATATACGACGGTGAGTGCTTGGATCTGCGATATGACGAATACTGCCCAGTCACAGGTTACGGAGCTTATATCAGGGTTTCTGTTGAGGGATCCCCGGCGACCTCCGCCGGGAGCATGCTTTCGCTCATTACCGAGCTTGGCGCTGAGTCAGTAGAGTTTAAGGAGTTCAGGGCTGAAAACCTGCAGGAGGCAAATGAGCAGGCCGTTAAAGCAGCCGTTGAAAACGCCAGCTACAAGGCGCGTTTAATTGCGTCGTCGGCAGGGGCGACGCTGGCTGGGGTGGCTAAAATTCAATCAGGAAAAGATTTTGACAAGACATATATGGACGAACTCCAGAAAGATATGATTGTCGTTTCTGGAACGGCGCGGCGCTATGCGACCGTTCCTTTTGACATTGAGCCGCAACCGATCACTGTCTCGGCGCAGGTGGTCGCGGCGTTCGAAATCGAATAGCTGGGGCGGCCCTGAGCGCCTTACCCGTCGGCCCGCGCGGCGACCTTACGGAAGCCGCGATGGACGAGGAACGAGCAGGACAGCAGCATGTTCACGCCGATAAAGCCGTAGATCACCATTTCGATGAGGCTGATGCTTTCAATCAGGGTCATGGCGGGCTCCTACTCTCTCAACAGGGGCGATGGGTTGAGGTTCGGACAAACCGATTAAAATTTTTGCCAACTTTTAGAAGGGCTTGGTTAGCCCGGCGCTAACCAGTCAAGCCGCTGGCCGGACGTTCAAAAAGGCGAAATCCGGCTGAATCCGGGCGCCCAGGCGCTTGTTCCCTTGAGCGGTTTTTACCGCTAACATCAGGAATTCGAGGCCTGTTTCCGCCGCCAGAGCGCGGCTCGGGCTGAGGATGGGCCGTGTGGTAGACGGGCCAGAACGTCTGGTGGGGAAGTCGTGAGGGGTCGATGACATCTGAAGTCGTGTTGATGAACCGTCAGGCGGTGGCGATGGCGGCGGACAGCGCCGTCACCATTTCCGGCGACCGCTATCTCAAAACCTATCAGTCAGTGGACAAGCTGTTCCCGCTGGTCGACGGCCAGCCGGTCGCGGTGATGATCTATAACAACGCCGAGATCATGTCGACGCCGTGGGAGACGGTGATATCCCTTTATCGCGAACAGGCGCGGGGCCGTGCGCTCGAAACCGTCGCCGCCTACGCCGACGACTTCATGGAGTTCCTTTCCGGCAACCCTGACCTCTTTCCGCCCGAACATCAGGATACGGAATTCTTCAAGGTCGTCGCCGTGGTTTTTACGGTGATCGCCGAGGAATTCGATCATCAGGTCCAGCAGTATCAGGGGCGCCATGGCGCGCGCGTCAAGGATCACATCTCCTCGATGTTCGAATATGTGGTCGGCCAGCTGCATGCGGACTACCAGCGCTATCCCGACGATTCGCCGCGCGCGGATCTGCCGTGTTTCCCGAAAGGCATGGACGAGCAGGTCCGGCGCCGGTATGGCGGCGAGATCGATCAGCTGATCGAAAGCCTGCTCGCGTCGCTGAAACAGGAATTTCCGGGGCTGACGGTGTCTGAAACGACGCGCGGACGGCTTCGCGAGATCGCCGTGTTCGCCTGCGTCAAGGACGCGTTTTTCGAGCATTATACCGGCGTCGTCTTCGCCGGCTTCGGCGCCCGCGAGAAATTCCCGTCAATGCGCTCCTACCTTTCCTCAAGCGTCATTCTTGGCATCTTGAAGCGCAAGCGCGACCGCGAGGCGGACATTCATTCAGATTCAGGGCCGGTCTTCCAGCCCTTCGCGCAGGACCGCATGATCCGGACGTTCCTTACCGGCATGGACCAGTATCTCAGGATGTTCGTCTTCAGCGAAACCCTGAAGCTTTCGAAGGGGCTCGTCACCGACATTGTCGCGCGCACGCCCAATCTCACCGACGCGCAGCGCAACGCGATCTACGCTGACTACAGCCAGAACAATCTCGGCCACGCCCTGCATGAATTTTTCCGCTCGGTCGATAATTATCAGTATACGGTCCATACGCGGCCGATCCTGAGGGCGATCAATTCGCTGCCGAAGAAAGAGCTGGGCGAGACCGCGGCGTCGCTGATCAAGCTCAACTCCTTCCAGCAGAAGGTCATGCACTCGGTTGAGACGGTCGGCGGGCCGATCGACGTTGCGGTGATCACCCGCAACGGCGGGCTTGAATGGAAGCGCGAGAAGCCGGAGCTTTAGGGAAACAGGATTATGGTTGAGCGTTTGAAACAAATCTGGGCCGGCTTCGAGCAGACGACGACCCGCAACCTTACCGGTCGCGGCGTCGAGAACATCATCGTGCCGGAACGCGCCGATTACGCCGCCGAGGATTACGAATTCCTGCCGGAAGATTACGTCTCGCCCGCCGAGGCGGCGTTTTCCGCGCTGCGCGAGGACATTAAGGCCAAGGGCAAGAAATTCGGCCGGGGCAAGAAGGCCGACAAGCAGTCCTATGCGGAAGACCTCGAGCCGACGCCGATGACCGAACGCGCCTTCAATGGCGACGAGCTCATCCGCGGTATGCGCTCGACGGCGATGCGCACCATGCGCGCCGATCTCGATTACGAGCGGTATCTCGACACGGCGGAAGGAAAAGCCGCCGCCAGGAAAAGCCGCAAGAAGCGCTTCGGGATTTTCTGACTGTTTCGTTCATTCCGGCGAAAGCCGGAATGCTTATCCTCAATATCCTTGCTTGCGGAACGAGATCCCGGCTTGCGCCGGGATGAGCGATCAGCCCGTTATTGAACAGGCGCTGAAAGCGCCCATGTCTTGAGGGAAGCACATGGGAGAGCTTGATGATCATCACCACAACCGATGCGGCCCCGGGGCGGGAAACCCGGGAGAGCCTCGGCGTCGTCGCCGGCGAGGCGATCTTGGGGGTCAATATCTTCCGCGATCTCTTCGCGGGCATCCGCGACATTATCGGCGGGCGTTCCGGCGGCTATCAAAAGGCGCTGCGCGAGGCGCGCGATCATGCGATGGCCGATATGGAGCAGGAAGCGGCCGCCCTCGGGGCTGACGCCATTCTTGCGGTGGATATCGATTATGAAGCGATCGACACCCAGAAAGGCGCGATGCTGATGGTGTCGTGCAACGGCACGGCGGTGAAGCTGCGCTAGGCGTTATTCGCCGTCGCCGTGTTCTTCTTCGTTTGCCGGCGTTTCGCGTGGCTCGTTGGAGGACTGGCTGCCGAAGAGATCCTCCGCGGAAGCGGCGTGACCGTCCGCGTCCGCGGCTTCAGGGCTGGTGGCGGCTTCCATTTCGGGCGCGCCTTCATGTGCAGCTTCCTCGACCTCAGCGGGCGCAACAACTTCAGGCTCCGGAAACGGAACTGGGTTGCTTGAGAGCGTCGCCATGTAGGCGAGAAGCTCCGCGCGCTGCTCATCCTTGGCGACACGCTGCGCCATGGCGGTGCCGGGTACGAATTCCTGCGAATTGCGGATGAACGCGTCGAGACGCTCATAGGTCCAGGTCCCGCCGAGCGCCTGCAGCGCGCCGGAATAGTTGAAGCCCGCATGGCTGGCGACCGGGCGGCCGACGACGTCCCAGAGATTGGGGCCGGTCAGGTTTGCGCCGCCCTCTTCAAATGTGTGGCAGGATTTGCACAAGGCCGAGCGGCGCTCGCCGGCTGAGGCGTTGGCGTTCTGGAGCAGCTCCGCGAGGCTCGCCTTTGGCTTTTCCTCGCCATGGCCGCCGCCGGTCTCAAGCTGGATGTCTCCGCCATAGGCGAGATGCAGTTCGTCGCCATGACCGCCGCCATGATGCGCGCCGCCGCCGGTCAGCGCCCTGGTGAGCTGCGGCACGCCGAAGATCAGCAGCGCCGCCATGAGAATGGCCCCGAGAATCTTGTTAACAAGAAGCGGGTCTTTGTTGGAGTCGCCCTGCTTGGTTGGTTCGCCCATGATTGGTTCGCCCCGGAATCGCGCCCCGACCGGGGCGTGGAAACATCTGAATTGCGCGGCGTTCTAGCGATCTTCTGGAGCCATATCAATCAAGGCGGCCGTGGTCCGGGCGCGGCCTTTTCGCGCGCCGATTGCCTTTGAGAGGGCCTTTGGGCATAAGCCGCCCGGTTTTTGCATGGTGAAGGCGCGTGATGACTGAGGAAAATAATCCCCCGAACAAACAGATCGCCTATCAGGGCGAGCCGGGCGCCTTTTCGGAGCTCGCCTGCGTCACCTTCGCCCCGGCGCTTGCGCCGCTTCCCTGCGCCACCTTCGAGCGGGCCTTCGAGGCGGTGACCTCCGGGCGCGCGGCGCGCGCCATGTTGCCGATCGAGAATTCGCTGGCGGGCCGTGTCGCGGATATCCACCACCTCCTGCCCGACGCCGGGCTGCATATCGTCGCCGAATATTTCCTGCCCGTTGAGCATCATCTGATGGCCCGGCCAGGAACGAAGCTTGAGGACGTGAAAGTCGTCAGGAGCCACGCCATGGCGCTTGGCCAGTGCCGGCTTTCGCTTGAGGCGATGAAGGCGCGCCCGGAAGTCTCCGGCGACACTGCGGGCGCCGCGAAGTGGCTTGCCGAGCATGGGGCGCCGGGAGACGCGGTGCTCGCGTCGGAACGCGCCGCGGAGATTTACGGCCTTGAAATCCTCAAGCGCAATGTCGAGGACGCCGATCACAACACGACGCGCTTTCTTGAAATGTCGCTCGAGCCTGACGACGCCTCGCCGGAAGACGGGCCGGTGGTCACGAGTTTCGTTTTCGAAGTGCGCAACATACCCGCGGCGCTTTATAAAGCGCTCGGCGGTTTCGCCACCAACGGCGTCAACATGACGAAGCTGGAAAGCTATCAGCTTGGCGGTTCTTTCGCGGCGACCATGTTCTACGCGGATATTGAGGGCCATCCCAACCACGAACCGGTTCGGCTTGCTCTTGAAGAGCTCAGCTTCTTTTCAAGCTCGCTGAAAATTCTCGGCGTCTATAAGGCGGCGAAGGCGCGCTAACCTGTTATCCGCGCCCGACATGAGCGGAAGGGCGACGTGCTGAAATTGGTGACGCCGCCTAGTTTTGTATGCTGAACGCCTCCAGCGCCTTCCGGGCGATGTCCCATACATCGGCCGCTTCAACATTGCTGAGCACGATAACGGTGCGATCGTATTTCAGGTCGTATAACGCAAGGTGCTGGTTGCTGCCGCCGTGATAGGCGATCGGAACGGGTTCATCGCGTACGTTGAGATCGTTCAGATACAGACCGTAGCCATAGCGCCCGCTATCAGCCGGGATTCGTCCGGCGGTCATTGTAGAAAACAGGTTCGCGGCGTCGGCTTCCGGCTGGCGTATTCGCCGGCTCCACTGGAAAATGTCGAACGCTGTTGCGTAAAGGCCGGCGCCGGCGTTGCCATATGTGAGATATATGCGCTTGGGGCGCACAAAGCTGGCGTCCTCGACGCGATACTCGGCGGCGAGGCCTTCTATCACTTTGTCGTAACGGAAATAGCCGGTGTTTTTCAGCCCATGCTGCTCGGTGAGATATTGTTCGATGGCGTCGGCGTATGTTTTTCCCGTCGCTTTTTCGATCAACGCTGCGAGCAGCATGTAGCCGCCAAAAGGGCTGTACCGGAATTTTGAGCCCGGTGGAAAATCGTGTCCCCGAACAAAGTAGGTTTGCAGCGATTGCAGGATCGGCAAGTCGTTATGCGTTGGCAGCGTGTCGAACGCCGCCTCGGTAACGCCGCCCGTATTCGACAAAAGATGCGCAATGGAGACGCAATCCTCCAGCACTGTTGCGAGGCGCGGGATGTGATCGGTAATGCAGTCGTCCAGAGCGAACCGCCCGTCGCGCGCTAAATCCAGCACGAATGACGCAGTCAGTTGTTTGGAAATAGAGTAGATAGGGAAGGTGGTTGTCCGCCGGGTTTGGACGTGATGCTCCCGATTGGCGAACCCGTATGCGTTGTGAATTTTGATTTCGTCGCCGACGGCGATCAAGACAACACCGCTGAACCCCTCTTCTGCTTTGCGATCGAGAAAGGTCTCAAAGCCGGCTGCGGAAAGACCGCTGTCTGACGGGGCCGGGCGCTGGGTGCACGCCCAAACGCCAAAAACAAATGTCAGAACTAGCAGAAATCTCTTCGCGCGCATCATTTAGCTCCGCCTTTATGCCTTATCTTGCGCCCATCGGTCGATCAGCTGCCGCGCGATGGTGAATTTCGGCGGCAGGAAAATGCCGAGGCGTTCTTCACCGTTGATCAGGGCGCGCATGTCTTCAAGGTCGACCCAGTGCGCTTCGGCGATTTCGTTCTGGTCGAGAGTGAGGTCGCGGGATTGAGCGTCTGCGATGAAGCCCATCATCAGGCTTGTGGTGAACGGCCATGGCTGCGAGAACTGATAACGCACATCGGTGAGGATGACGCCGGCCTCCTCGAAGAGTTCGCGTTTTGCGGCTTCTTCCGGCGTTTCGGCCGGCTCGATATAGCCGGCGAGGGCCGAGACGAAACCCGGCGGGAATTTCGGATTGCGCCCCAGAAGACAGGCGCCGTTATGAACGGCGAGAACGATCGCGACAGGGTCCGTGCGCGGGAAATGCTCCGCCTCGCATGTCTCGCATTTGCGTTTGGCGCCGCCGGCGATGACCAATGTCAGCGCGCCGCAATTGGCGCAGAACGTGTGTTTGCGATGCCATTCGAACAGCCACCGCGCATGGCCGATAATGGCGATCTCGTCTTTCGAGAGCGCGCCGGCGGCGTAGCGCAGTTGCGTATATTCGCCGATCTCGGCGAAGGGCGCGCCAATGGCGTTGTCGCTGGCGCTTGAGGCGTCAATGGCGAAATGCGCGACGCCGTTCAGCGTTCCGAGATAGACGAGTGTTGCGTCTTCCGGAAATTCGCTGATGGCGGCGACGGATAAAAACACCGCCTTGCCGTCCGCCATCAACGGATCGCCGCGCCATAACGGAACGAGGGCGCTTTTCTCATCCTTGAGATGCGCGGCGATGGTCTCGCTCTGGTCGATCTCGATATTTGCCCGCTCGAGCGGCGAGTTCGCGAACCAGTTGGGATTGTCGCCTTGTTTCATGCCCGCCCTTCTAAGGGGCCGGTCCGGCCCCGCGCAAGCGTCAGGCGCGGTTCTTCGGCAGCAGGTCCTGAATATCGCCCTTGCGCAGGAACATGATCACGATGGCCAGCACCCAGCTCACGCAGGCGGAATAGAACAACGCGCCGGAAAATTTCGTCGGCGTATCGCCGTCCCACTCCACAGGGGTTTGTATCCCGAGCGGCGTGAACAGGTGGAAGACGATGGCGCCGGACATGATGCCGAAAGCGACCAGGGCCCCGGCGAACTGCGATTTGCCGATCAGGTTTTTTGCACCCGTGAGCAGCAGGACGACCGGCGCGCCGATCAGCAGCAGCGAGGATAAAAGCTCCCCGAGGCCGATGACCCACGGACCCGCCGGATAGAACAGGCCGATCCCCGACCATTCCTTCAGGGTTGAAAAGATATGCTGCGGCGTCGGGTGCCCGGTGAATTTGAACCGCAGGGAATCAAGAAAAATAGCCGAAATGAAAAGCCCGCCGCCCCATAAAAGGATGTTGGGCAATAGTTTGCCGTTTGCGTTCATGGATCGTCTCCCTCTCCAAAATTATCGCCCGCTGGAGGGCGGCCCGCCTATAGCGGCGATTTCGCTCACATTGGTTCACGATACGGTCTCTTGCAATCACGGGTTCGAGCGCTGATATTCCCCGGCGGAAGGCTGGCGGACGCAGCTCTCGCCAACCCGGTCAGGTCCGGAAGGAAGCAGCCGTAACGAGTTTCGCCGCGGGTCGTTTCAGCCTTCCACTTTCAGCCGTTCCCCCTTGTGCGAGCGAAATGACCGCAGAACCTGCGCCCGTCATGTAATACTGGCTCCATATCGCGATCCGCCTCGACCAACGCGTTCAAAGCGACACATAACTCGAGCGCCCAAAAGGTGCATTTCCGCGCGGGAGCAGTTATAGCGGAGTTCTTTCAGGGCTTGCGGGGCGGACCGGGAAATCCTTGGGCGCATCAAAGCGGGAGGTAGGCGGTCGATGTCGTTTGGCGAAAAGCACGCATGGATAATGTTTATCGCGCTGGCGATCACATTCGCCGGCTACGGGGTCTGGCTCTTCCACTCCGGCGGAATAGATTACGGCTCCCGACTGGTCATGATTATCGTTGTTGTGCTGCTCGTCGCGGAAATCACCTGGGCGCACATTCGTGCGGCGCTGGAGACGCGCGATCCGGGCAAGGAGATGGCGTTCAGCGAAGAAGACAAGCGCATCGCGCAGACGGGCGAAAAGTCCGGGGCGATGATCGTCAGCATCGGCGCTGTTCTGGTGTTTTTGTTGGCCGTGTATGAGGGGCAATGGCGATACGCCAATCTGCTATTGGCTGCGCTGGTTGCGGGCGAACTGGCGAGCTATGGCTTGCAGATCATCAGGCATCGGCGGCGCTAGTTTTCCCCAGAAGCGCCGCCGCCTTTGATCCGGCCCCCGGAAAACGCATAATGCCGTCATATGAGTGATTTACTGGCTGAAACAGGCGGTGCGGGCGACAAGCCCGCCTATCAGGTGCTGGCGCGCAAATACCGCCCGCAGAGCTTCGACGACCTGATCGGCCATCAGGCGATGGTGAAGACGCTCAAAAACGCCTTCGCCTCGAACCGCATCGCACACGCCTATATTCTCACCGGCGTCAGAGGCGTCGGCAAGACGACGACCGCGCGCATTCTCGCTCGCGCCCTCAACTATGTCGGCCCCAATGGCGAGGATAACGGTCCGCAGATGGAGATGGCCGAAGAGGGCCGGCATTGCCGCGCCATCGCCGAAAGCCGTCATCCGGACGTTCTGGAAATGGACGCCGCCTCGCGCACCGGCGTCGGCGATATTCGCGAACTGATCGAGGGCGTGCGCTACGCGCCGGTCGAGGCGCGATATAAGGTCTATATTATTGACGAAGTGCACATGCTCTCGACGGCGGCGTTTAATGCGCTGTTGAAAACGCTCGAAGAACCGCCGCCGCATGTGAAGTTCATTTTCGCGACGACTGAAATCCGCAAAGTGCCGGTGACGGTCCTGTCGCGGTGTCAGCGTTTTGACTTAAGGCGCATCGATCCTGAAACCCTCACCGATCACCTCGCGAAGATAGCCGATAAGGAAAACGTGCGCGTGGCCCGCGACGGCTTGTGGATGATCGCCCGCGCGGCGGAAGGCTCGGTGCGCGACGCGCTGTCGATCCTCGATCAGGCGATTGTTCAGCATACGGCGCAGTCAGGGGCGAACGCGCCTGACGCAGGCGGCGAAGAAGTCAGCGCGGAGATGATTCGCGGCATGCTCGGCCTCGCCGACCGCTCCGGCGTCTGGGACCTGCTCGATGCGGTGATGAAGGGCGACGCCAAAGCCGCGCTTGAAGCGTTTCGCGACCAGTATGACGCGGGCGCCGAGCCCGCCGTGATCCTGCGCGACCTTCTCGATCTCGTGCATCTTCTGACAAGGGTCAAAGCCGCCGGTCCCGGCGCGGCGGTTCACGGGCCCGCCGGCGAGGCGGACGCCGGGCGCGCGCGGGAGATGGCGGACGGGCTTGAGATGAACGTCCTCACTCGCGCCTGGTCGCTGCTGATGAAGGGCCTCGCCGAAACCGGCGTCGCGCCGGACCCGGCCGCCGCCGCGGAGATCGCGCTGATCCGTCTCGCCTTCGCGGCCGACCTGCCGACCCCGGACGAGGCCCTGAGAGCCCTAAAAAAAAATCGTGAAAACGGGCTAGGGGCGGGCGAAAGCGCGCCGCCGCGCCGGGATTCCGGGCCTTCCGCGCGGTTCGATGCGCCCCCTCAGTCCGTTTCGCAACCGGAACAGGGCCCGGCGCTCAACGGTTTTGAGGATGTGGTCCGGCTCGCGGGCAAAATGCGCGACGCCAAGCTCAGGACCGAGCTCGAAAGCTATGTCCACATCGTCTCCTTCGCCCCGGGGCGGATCGAGCTCCGGTTTCACGACCATGCGCCGGCCGATCTCGCGGGACGGCTGACCCAGCGGCTGAAAGAATGGACCGGCCGGCAATGGGTCGTCATGGTGAACGCGCGCGAGGCGGGCGCCGACACGCTGCGTGCCGTGCGCGAAGCGGAAGTGATGAACCATCCGATGGTCAAAAAGGCGATGGACCTGTTTCCGGGCGCCGAAGTGACGTCGATCCGCGAGGCCGAAACGCCGGCGGAACCGGCGCCGGACGAAGTAGAAGAAGAGCGTCCCGTTGACCCGGAAGACGATGTGACGATCGAAACCGAAAACGAAACGAGGAAAGCGTAAGAAATGGATATCGGCGAAATCATGAAACAGGCCGGCGCCATGCAGGCCAGGATGAAAGAGATGCAGGAAAAGCTCGCCGAGATGGAAGTGGCCGGCGAGGCGGGCGCCGGCATGGTCAAGATCGTCATGAACGGCAAGGGTTATGTGAAAGCTGTTGCGATAGAGCGCGATCTCATCAAGCCTGACGATGCGGAAGTGCTGGAAGACCTGATCGCCGCGGCGATCAACGATGCGAAATCGAAACTCGAAACCGCGTCTCAGGAACAGATGAAAGGCCTCACCGAAGGCCTGCCGCTGCCGCCCGGCATGAAGCTGCCGTTCTAGGATAGTTCGCTTATCAAGTTTGGCGCGCCGGCATTGCGCCAATAGGCGAAAGCGAATGCTTGAAGAGCAAGGATGAGCGGGAGGCCGTATCGGAAACTCGGCTTTCGGGTTTTGTGGCGTAATGAGAGCATCGCAGTGATTGCGGCTGGCGCGCCGCCAAGGATGGCTAGCAAAAAAAGCGTTGATTCCGATATCCGCCACGCGCCTTGGCGAGCGGCGGCTTTGTCGTAATAGTAAATGAGGTAGGTTGCGGCGTTCAGCGCCAGAATGACATAGACGCTTGTTGACAGCATAGATATCTCCCCATGGCGTATGGCCGCTATATATTGATCGGTTTTTAGCGCCGCCGTCGCCGCGCTGGAAGTCATGTGGATGCGCTCTTCATCCCGGATTCCGGCGTTTGCCGGAATGAGCGGGGCAGCTTCGCGGCCCGAACCCCGTAACCCAGCGCTTTTCAGTGAAAAGTCAGGCAATCGTCAGGACGAGAGCGCCGGTTTTTGCGCCTCATGCGCTGCGCCGAATGAGCGGCGGGCTTAACGGGTGAGGCGAGCGATGATCTTTCCGAATATCAAGCAAGGCATGCGGCATGCGGGCGCCGCAACGGCGATGTTTCTGGCGGCGGCCTGCAACAGCGCGTCTGCGCCGGTGTCCGCGCCGGCGGCTGATCCGGCGACCGCTAAGGCTTTCGACAGCCTCGCTGAAAACGCCGCCGCTCCCGGCGTCGCCGCCGGTCTTTATGAGAACGGCGCGCTTGTCGGGACCCTGAGCTGGGGCGCCGCCGATCTCGAGACGGGCAAGCTTATGGATCCCGGCGCCGCGTTCGAGATCGCATCCCTTTCCAAGCACATGACGGCGGTCGCGGTTTTAAAGCTCGAGGCCGGCGGCAAACTCTCCCGGACGGACGCGATCGGCGATCATGTGGCGGGGCTGCCGGAAAGCTGGCGGCCCATCACGCTCCATCAATTGCTTTCCCATACGGGCGGCGTTCCCGATTATGAGGCGGTGGTCGGCTTCGGTTTCTACGAAACCGGCGCCGGCGCCGAGGACGTGCTCGCATCGGTGCGCGAAATGCCGCTCGATTTTGAGCCGGGCGCGAGTTTTCACTATTCGAACACCGGATATTACCTTCTAAGCCTCGCGATCGAGAACGCGTCGGGCATGTCCTTCGCGCGTTATATCGAAGAGGCGATCTTCACCCCGGCCGACATGACGCAAAGCCGCGTCGGCGGCAGCGGGCGGCGCGGTATGGCTGCAGGCTACAAGCCGGCAGGCGAAGGCTTCGCGCCGGTAGGGCCGATCCGGGCGGAGACCACCCTCGGCGCCGGCGCGGTCGTCTCGACCCTCGCCGACTGGGGCAAGTGGCGAACGGCGCTGCGCGCGGGCGCGTTGCTGCCGCGCGGCCTTGCCGATGAAACCGTCAGCCCGTCCGCGCTCGCCGACGGGTCGAGCGTCAATTACGGCTACGGCATGATTATCGACCAGTTTCGCGGCGAGCCGCGGCTGATGCATACGGGCCAGTCCGGCGGGTTCGTTTCGCGGTGGGAATATTACCCCGAGACCGGCCGCGGCGTGATGGTCTTTGCCAATAGCGGCGAGGGCAAGCTCGGCGCGGTGGCGAAAGGCCTCGCCCTGTCTTTCGTGCCGGGCCTCGATTACGGCGCCCTCGAACCCGTTGCTTCGGCGGACGCCAGCGAGACCGCGTTCGCCCTCGAGGCCTTGAGGCAGGCGGTGCTCGGCGGCGGCGCTACCGATCACCTCGCAGAGGGCATGAAGGCGTTCGCCGTGTCGGAAGACTATGCGCCTCTGCGCGCCGCGCTTTCGCCTTCGGTGGCGACCGTTTCCGACTTTGTGTTGATCAAGGCGCACAAGGTCGGCGATCGCGGCGCGGTGCGGCGGGTCTATCGCGCCCGGTCCGACGAGGGAACGCTCTACTGGGAGCTGACATTCGTCGACGGCGAACTCAGCGGTCTCAACTGGGAAGACTCGTAAAAGCGCGGCGCGGCGGGATATAATTTGAGGGCGCAATCTGCTATCCGGGCGGATCAAACAGTCCTTCGAGTCGCCATGCCCGCCGCCACCATCGGTCCCGAATTACAGCGCCTGATCGACCTCCTCGCGAAGATGCCGGGACTGGGGCCGCGTTCGGCGAAACGCGCCGCGCTTTATCTCCTGAAAAAACGCGAACAGGTGATGGGGCCCTTGGCCTTCGCCCTCGACGATGCGGCGAAGAAAGTGAAATCCTGTTCGGTGTGCGGCAACTGGGATTCGATCGATCCGTGCGCGGTCTGCGCCGACACGGAGCGCGACGGGTCGGTTCTGTGCGTGGTGCAGGATGTGGGCGATCTATGGGCGCTTGAGCGCGCCGGCGCCCACAAGGGCCGCTATCATGTGCTGGGCGGGTTGCTCTCGCCCCTCGACGGCGTCGGTCCGGACGATTTGAACATCGGCAAGCTTATCGCCCGGGCGAAGGAAGACGCGGTGAGCGAAGTCGTGCTGGCGCTCGCCGCCACGGTCGACGGTCAGACCACCGCCCATTATCTCACCGAACATCTCGAAGAGGCGCGAGTGTCAGTGACGCGGCTCAGTCAGGGCGTGCCGGTGGGCGGCGAACTCGATTATCTCGATGAAGGAACGCTCTCGGCGGCGATGAAGGCGCGCCGGCCGTTTTAGGCTGCTTGCTTTGCATTAAACGCAAAGACGCCCGGCGCCGCGTGGCGGATGCGGCGTATGGTTATGGCGAAAACGATCAGCGCGGCGATAAAAGGATAACTTAATCCCGGCCCGTTCTTGCTGGCGGCGCTGAAAGCGAGCGGCAAAAGAAACGCCGCCGCGAGCAGCCATTTCTCGTAAGGCAGCCAGCCGTTTTTCAGCGCGATGCTCGCGATTGCGCCGAGCGGCAGGGCGAGCATGATGAGCTCGTAATGATAGCCGTATGGCGCCGTCATGAAGACGCAGGCGATGAGCGCGCTCGCCTTGAGTAGCGTATCCTCGAGGCGCCGCCAGGCGAGGAAAACGATTGCGACGGATGCGGCGGCGAAAAGGCCGTATACGAACTTTGCGGCGATGTCAGGGAGCCCCAGATAAAGCGCCGCGCTGTAGGGCGTCGCCATCTTTTCAACCGGCAGCCGGCCGTCGCCGAGCAGGTCCGACGTGCTTTGCAGAGAGGCGAGGAACGCCTGCCAGACCTCGGGCCCGAAGACGGCAAGGCTCGCCAGCGCCAGCGCCGCGGCTGTCGCGACGGCGGTGAAGAACGACCGCCAGCAGCCTGCGGCGAGATAGGCGACAGGGATGAGAATGCCGAGATGCGGCTTCATGGTGAGGAGGCCCGCCGCGACGCCGGCGAGGATCGGCCGCGTCTTCGGATAGACGGCGGCGAGGACGATCAGCGCCCCGGTGAAAAACCCGTTCTGGCCGGTGATATAGGCTGCATAGGCCGATGGGCTCGCCAGGATCGCGAACAGGATGAGCTTATCCGTCGCGATATTGCGCATGACCGCGGCGAAACCGGCGGCGCTCGCCGTCGACCATACTGCATAACCGGCGAGATGCGGCAGCAGCGCCAGCGGCGCGAGCATCAGGAGATAGGTCGGCGGATATTGCCAGGTGAGATTGACGTCGGCGCGGTCAGGGTAGAGCCGCCCCATCAGATCCTGAAAGAACGCGGCGTTGTATATCTCCGCCGCCGCGCCTTCGACCGTCCCCTTCGCCGCCGTATAAAAGGCGAGAAAGTCGCCGCCAATGACGATGTCGCTGCGGCCGGTCGCCGCGAGGAAATACATGGCGATGGTGGTCAGGGCTGCGATCGCCGCCCAAATGCTGAGGGCGATCGAGACCTTCTTCCTTGTGGGCTGGAATTTCCGCCAGTCCACGCGCCAGCTCATTTCGACATTGGCCATCGGTCCCGGGCGCTCCCGCTTTCCGTCGTTCTGTGGATAAAACCGTTCGGAGCCTAGGGTTAACGAATAAAGAAAGGATTATTGGGGTCCTGAACGTGGAAAAAGCCGGGACTCTTGCGCTGCCGAATCGACCTAGCGTCGCGCCATGATGGATGCGGTTTTCAATACGCTCGGCCTGTCGCCGTCATCGCCCGGTTTCTGGCTGTTGCTGACAGCGCTTGGCGCGGCGGTATTCGCGGCCCTGCGATGGCGCGCCGCCGCGCGGCGGGCGGCGGACGCCGGGGCGGGGCTTGAGCGCTCGCGGATCGGTCTCGCCATCGCCGAGGCGAAGATCGCCGAAGCGGAGAAGGTCGCCGCCGAGCTCGCTGACGAGCGCGCTTTGAGGCAGCGGCTTGAAACCGAACGGGCGGCGGACGCGGTGCGCCTCGCAGAACGGGAGCGCGCGCTTGAAGAGCTGAAAGTTCGTATGGAAACGGAATTCAGTGCGGCGACGGCGAAGCTGCTCGAGGGCGCGCACAAGTCATTCCTCGAACGCGCCGGCGAGACCTTCGAGCGTTACCGTGAAACGGCGAGTTCGGAAGGCGAAAAGCGTCGAAAGGCCCTCGACGATCTCTTGAAGCCGGTGAGCGAAACCCTTGTCCGCTACGAAAAGGGCCTGTCGGAGCTGCGCGCCGAGCAGCAGAAATCGCGCGGCGAGCTCGCCGGACAGATCGGCGAGTTGTCGAAATCGACGCAGCATGTGCGGCTTGAAGCGCAAAAGCTCGCAACGGCGTTGCGCGCCGGGCCGAAAACCCGCGGCCGCTGGGGCGAGGAACAGCTCCGCAATGTGGTCGAGATCGCCGGCATGACCGCTTATGTGGATTTCGTCGAACAGGCGACGCACCATGACGGCGACCAGCGCAAGCAGCCGGATATGGTGGTGCGGCTGCCTGGCGCGCGGGTGATCGCCGTCGATTCCAAGGTTTCCCTCGGCGCCTATCTCGATGCGGTGGAGGCCGAGACGGATGAGCAGCGCGCCGCCTATCTGGCGCGTCACGCGGAAGATCTCTGGAAGCATGTGCAGAGTCTCTCGAAGAAGGAATACGCCGCCTCGCTGCGCGATGCGCTCGACTATGTGGTTATGTTCGTGCCCGGAGAAAACTTCTTCTCCGCTGCGCTGGAGGCCCGGCCGCAGCTCTATCAGGACGCGTTCGACCGCAAGATCCTGATCGCCTCTCCGACCATCCTGATCGCCTTGCTGAAATCGGCGGCGCTCAACTGGCGGCAGGAGAAGATGACCGAACATGCGCACGCCGTCGCGGGTATGGCGAAGGACCTTTACGACAGCCTGCGCAAGATGGGCGAGAATATCGCCGGCCTCGGCAAGGCCCTGAACGCCGCTGTCGGCAAGTACAATGCGACGATTGGCGGGCTCGAACAGCGGGTCATGCCGCGCGCGCGCAAATTCGCCGACTATGAAATTCCGGGTGTAGAAGACGAGATCGCGCCGCTCGCGCCGCTGGAAAGCGCCCCGCGCGAACCCCGCGCCGACAAGGATCTGCTTCTGCCGGGCTTTGATGATGAAAAGGACGACGCCGCTTAGGCGTTTCTAACGCAGCGTGCGGTCAATTCGCATCACTGTCCTTCGTGACAATCATTTTCTTCATCCTGAGGAGCAAGCCTTTGGCTTGCGTCTCGAAGGACGAAGAAAATGATCCCTCAGGATGAAGTGATGCGAATTGATTGCGGGGGCCCTAACGCAGCGGGAAGGGCGGCTTCGTCGATGCGGGCGCGGTTTTTTCCTCGTCCTCGGCGATCGCTTCCTGCTTTTGCAGTCTTTCAAACGCTTCTTCTTCTGGCGACAGCGCCTGCTTTGACGGCGCCGGCGGTTTCGCCGTCCCGCCGCTTTCAAGCGCCGCGATGCGCGCCTCGAGCTTGTTGAGATCGGGTCCGGCGCTGGTGGCGTTCGAAACGGCGCTCATCATGTGCAGGCTCGACATCATTGACGTTGGCGACAGGATCCACACCCGTGCGCGATAACTGTCCTGAACAAGGTCGGCGAAATTCGTATGCAGATCATTGAAGATCGCTTCCGACGGCGTGAACAGGATTGCGAAGTCCGCCGTTTCCCCGGGTTCGATCAGGTTTTCAGCGACGTCGACTATGTGCCGCAAGGCCGCGCGCTGATAGGCGCCGCGGGCTTTTTCATCCCCGACGCCGGCGCGCGCATACTCCTCGAACGCGGCGACAGGATAGCTTGCGTCAACCGCGACGGGCGCGGCGAGCCCCGGCATGGTGATCAGGCAATCGGCGTCTCGCCCGGTCGAGAGCTTTTTTGAAAAGATATACCGCCCAGCAGGCAGCGCAGAGCGGACGAGATCGGGCAGTTCCACTTGCCCGGCGCCGGCGCCGGCGCTGCGTTCGGCGAGGAGCGTGTTGAGCCGGGCAAGTTCTCTGGCGAGCACGCCGGTCTGTTCCTGCGCCGCAGACAGTTTGTCGATGCGCGCGCTGAGCGAGTCGATCGCCTCGCCCGTCGCGGCGCGCATGTCGCCAACCTCCCGGTCGAGCCTGTCTGCAAACGCCGCCGCCAGCGCTTCGGTATCGCTCTGGCTGGCGCTTGCGTCAGCAAGTCTGGCGTCGAGATCGGCGGCGAGGGTCGCAAAGCGTTCCTCGAGCGTGGCGCCGAGATGGTTCGAGACGGATTCCGCGTCGCTTTTGAGGGTTTCGGCTTTCTCCGCCAGCTTGCGCTGCATGGCGGCGACCGACTGCATGCGCTGTTCGAGGGCGGCTTCCGCCTTGCGCCGTTCAAACTCGGCCTCGCGTGCGGCGTCCTCCCTTGCGGCGAGGTAAATCCGGTCGCGTTCGTCAGCATCCTGCCGGGCCCGCGCTTCGGCGTCAGCGCGGCGGCGGGTCTCCTCGCGTTCGTACTCCGCGCGTTCATATTCAAGCCGCGCCCGCTCTTCTGCTTCCTCTTCCTCCCGGCGGCGCATCTCTTCTCGTTCTTCCTGCTCGCGGCGCTCGCGTTCCATGTCGGCGATGTCGAGATCGCCGCCGTCATGGCGCCGGCGGGCGGCGGCGGCGTGGCCTTCATACTCGTTCTCGCCGGCAGGACGAGCGTCCTGCGTTTCAGGCGCCTGCTCGCGGTTTTCAAAAATGCCGGCGAACGGCGCCGGGCGCCGGTCAAGCCCGGCGCGGGTGTCTTCGTAAACCTCGTCTTCTTCGGCCTCGATTTCAGGGGTGGGCGCGGGCTCTGGTTCGGGCGCTGGCGCTGCGGGTTTTTCCCTGCCCCATCGTTTCTTCGGTTTCTTGTCTTTCTTGCTTTTTCGCGCGGGCGGTTGGTCTTCCGCCGGATCTTCAAATGTGATCTCGGCGCCTTCGCCCGCGGGTTCGAAAAACGTCGATTGCTTTTCGGCGCGCGCACGCGCCGGCCTGATCACCCGTCCGCGGATGATCAGGAACATGACCAGAAAAAGTATGAAGAGAAAGCCGCCGAAACCGACCCACAGCGCGACGCCGGGATCGGCCAGGAAGGCGTCGGCGCCTTGCGCCGAGCGCTCGCTTGCGCTCAGCCCTTCGGTCCCGGCCTGGACCGACGGCGTCCCGATCTCCATCTCGACCCCCAGCGATACTCACCACTGCCGGCTGGCATAATATGGGAAAAGGCGAGAAAAAGCGAGGGCTTAGCGGTTAACCATAAAAGTCCCGGCAGGGCTTGGGCATCTTGACGGCGGGGCGCCCCGGCCATAGGTGGTCAGTATGGCGATCAGACCCATTATAACGGCCCCGGACCCGCGCCTCCGGCAGGTTTCAAAACCTGTCGAGAAGGTCGACGACGCGTTGCGCACGCTCATGGATGACATGCTGGAGACGATGTATGACGCGCCGGGTATCGGTCTTGCGGCGATCCAGATCGGCGAGCCGGTGCGCGTGATCGTGATGGATCTCGCGAAAGAAGATGAAGAGCCGCAGCCGCGCTATTTCGCCAATCCGGAAATTCTCGATCCGTCCGAAGACTTGAGTGTCTATGAAGAGGGCTGCCTGTCGGTCCCGGAATACTACGATGAAGTCGAGCGGCCGGCCCGGTGCCGCGTGAAATATCTCGACTATCATGGCGAACCGCAGATTCTCGAGACCGAGGGGCTTCTCGCCACCTGCATCCAGCACGAGATGGATCATCTCGAGGGCGTTCTCTTCATCGACCACCTGTCGCGGCTGAAGCGCGACCGGGTCCTTCGCAAGCTCAAAAAAGAACAGCGCCTCGCCGCCGAATAGGCGGGAGGTCGGCGGGAGACGGTTCATCATGCGCCTCGCCTTTATGGGCACGCCGGCGTTCTCGGTTCCGGTCCTGAGCGAACTCATCGCCGCCGGTCATGACGTGGCCGCCGTCTACACGCGCGCGCCGAAGCCTTCGGGGCGCGGCCGCAAGCTGACGCCGTCGCCGGTTCACCAGTTCGCCGAGGCGCACGGGCTCGACGTTCGCACGCCGAAGAATTTCAAGGCTCAGGAAGAGGTCGCCGCGTTCGACGCGCTGGCGCTCGATGCGGCGGTGGTCGTCGCCTATGGGCTGATCCTGCCGCAGGCGGTGCTCGATGCGCCGCGCCATGGCTGCCTTAATCTGCATGCGTCATTGTTGCCGCGCTGGCGCGGCGCCGCGCCGATCAACCGCGCGATCATGACCGGCGACAAGATTACCGGCGTGCAGGTGATGCAGATGGAGGCGGGACTCGACACCGGGCCGATCCTGCTTTCCGAAAGCGTCGAGATCGCCCCTGACGACACGGCGGCGAGCCTGCATGACCGGCTTTCCCAGGTGGCGGCGGGGCTGGCCCCCCGGGCGCTGGCGGCGCTTGAGCGCGGCGGGCTCGCCGCGACGCCGCAGGCTGAGGAAGGCGTCGTTTACGCCCATAAAATAAGCGCCGAAGAGGCGCGCATCGACTGGTCGCGGCCCGCGGCCGAGGTCGATAGCCATATCCGCGGGCTGTCGCCGTTTCCGGGCGCCTGGTGTGAGATCGATGGCGCGCGCGTCAAACTGCTGATGTCGAGACTGGCGGAAGGGTCGGGCGCGCCGGGTGTTGTTCTTGGGGCGGATCAAAGGTTTGTGGTCGCCTGCGCTGGCGGCGCCGTCGAGCTCGTCACGTTGCAGCGCGCGGGCAAGAAACCGCAGAGCGCGGCGGAATTTCTGCGCGGCTTTCCGCTGGAGGCGGGGCGAAAGTTTTCCTAAGCGCCGTTACTGCAGCTTCGAAAACCATTTGCTTTTGTGTTTTTTAAGACCTTTTTCGGCGTTGCCGATATTGGTCGAGGCGACGATATAGTCGGCGCGCCCGACGAGAAACTCCATGGGCAGGAGACCCACGCCGGGGTTTTCAAACCGGCTGTCCATCGAGTTGTCGCGGTTGTCGCCCATGACGAACAGGCTGCTGTCCGGCACGATGACGGGCCCGAAATTGTCCGCATAGGTATTGTCTCCGCGTTCGAGTATTCCATGCGTCCGCCCGTCCGGCAGATCTTCGAGGAACCGGCCCACAGCCGCGATATCGCCGCGATGCTCGCGATAACGATAGGCGTCCTCCATGGCGCGCGGGGTCAGCTCGCCATTGATGTAGAGGCGGCCGTTCTCCAGCATGATCTCGTCGCCGGGAAGCCCGATGACCCGCTTGATATAGGTCTGGCGGGTGACAGGGTGTTTAAAGACGACGATCTCGCCGCGTTCGGGCGCTCGGCCGAATACGCGGCCGGTCGGCGTTGACAATTCCGGGCCGATGGAGAATGGCGTTGAATACCGGCTGTAGCCATAAACGAACTTGTTGACGGCGATGCGGTCCCCGACGGCGAGGGTCGGCAGCATGCTCTCGCTTGGAATGTAATACATGCCGTAAGCGGTCGTGCCGAAGATGGTGAAGATCGAGAACAGGGAAGCGAAGAACAATAACTCGGAGCGTAACCGCCGCCAGATGCTTTTCCGGATCATTTGCGCGCCTTTCGAAACTCTCGCAACAATAGCCTATGCCAAGATATAAGCTAATCCTGGAATATGATGGCGGTCCCTATGTCGGCTGGCAGCGCCAGGAGAACGGCCCGTCGATTCAAGCCGCGCTCGAGGCGGCGGCGCACGCCCTTTCCGGGGAAACCGTGACCGCCCATGCGGCCGGACGCACCGATGCCGGGGTTCACGCGCTCGCCATGACGGCGCATCTCGATATGGAAAAGACATTCCGCGCCGATGTTGCGCGCGACGCGCTGAACCAGCATTTGCGGCCCCGGCCGATCGCCGTGCTGGCGGCCGAGATCGTCACTGAAGATTTTCACGCGCGCTTTTCCTGTGTTCGCCGGTCCTATGAATACCGCATCGTCAACCGCCGCCCGCCTTTGACGCTCGACGCGGGGCGTGCCTGGCGCGTGTCGCCGGCGCTCGATGCGGATGCGATGCATGAGGCGGCGCAGGCGCTGGTCGGCAAG
Source organism: uncultured Parvularculaceae bacterium (assembly GCA_913055785.1). Taxonomy (GTDB): domain Bacteria; phylum Pseudomonadota; class Alphaproteobacteria; order Caulobacterales; family Parvularculaceae; genus Hyphococcus. The sequence continues at coordinate 80,927 of CAJXLJ010000009.1, forward strand.
CATGACTTCACGACCTTCCGCGCCGCCGCCTGCCAGTCGGATTCGCCGGTGAAGACGCTCGACGAGATCAGCGTCGCGCGCGCCGGCGAGGAAGTTTTCATCCGTTGTTCGGCGCGCTCGTTTCTTCATCATCAGGTGCGCGCATTCGCCGGCTCGCTCGTCGAGGTCGGGCGCGGCAAGTGGCGGGCGAAGGATCTCAAAGCCGCACTGGAGGCGAAAGACCGCGCCGCCTGCGGACCGTCGGCGCCGGCGGAAGGGCTTTATTTCGTGCGCGCCGATTATGAGACCAGCTGATAAAGGCCGATCGCGCCCTGGGTGAGGAAGCTGCTGAGGACGATCTGCCCCACGGTCAGCATCGCGATGATTGCGATGGTCACGCCGATGGTGAAAGGCAGCGTCCGCCGCAGCACATGCCAGAAGATCACATAGCTGAAGATGACGACCGGCAGGGCGAAGACGGCGAACAGTTCCGCATTGCCGGTGAGCGCGAGAATGGCGGCCGGCGCCGATGCGGCGGCGAAGCTCAGGAAATGGCTCCAGTTGTAGGCGATGATCATGGTTCCCGCCTGTCCCGACGCGCCCGCCGTCCGCGCGGCGGCGGAAAGCAGCGCGACGCTCGCCCCCCAGTAGATCAGGAACGATAAAAGGCGCGCGCCGAACAGCCATAAGAAAGGCGCCTTGGCGAAGATCGTGTCGCCATGGTTTTCCGCCATCGCCGCCAACCGTTGCGCGCCCATATAGGCGGTGAAGACGAAGGGCGCGGAAAGCAGGACCGCCCAGAAGGACTGGAACACGCCGTCGAGGGAGCGATCGAGTTCGGTCTCGCCGTTTCCGAAGGCGAGGCTCCAGACGCCTTTTATCTGCCGCGCCGTATAAGTGAAATCGATCATCTCTTCGTCCCGGCGTTGGCGAAGTAGCGAACAATGATGTCTTCATAGATGTCGGCGAGCGCGCCGATATCCGCCGCGGCGACATGTTCGTCGGTCTGGTGCATCGTCGCGCCGACCATCCCGAATTCGGCGACAGGCGCGTGGTCCTTGATGAAGCGCGCGTCGGACGTGCCGCCGGACGTTGAATATTCCGGACGCCGCCCGGTGATCTTTTCAACGCTCACCGCGATGAGATCCAGAAACTCCGTGTCGGTCGTCAGAAACGCCTCGCCCGAAACGATCGCCTCGAAATCGTAGGCGACGCCAAGCTCGCCGGCGAGCGCGGCGATCCTGTCGCGTAGCCATGCCTCGATTGAGGCGCCGGTCCAGTTCGGGTTGAAACGGATGTTAAACCGCGCCGTCGCCTTTTCGGGGATGACATTATGGGCGGGGTTGCCGATATGAATATCCGTAAGCTGAAGACTTGACGGCTGGAACCGTTCATAGCCCTCGTCGAGCGGCGTTTCGCTCAACGTCAGCAGCTTTTTCATCAGCGCCGGGATCGGGTTCAGCGCCCGGTGGGGATAGGCCACATGGCCCTGACGGCCCTTCACCGTCAGCCAGCAATTGATCGATCCGCGCCTGCCGACCTTGATCATGTCGCCGAGAACGTCCGGGTTCGACGGCTCGCCCACCAGGCAATGATCGATCCGGATGTTCTGCCCGGCGAGCCAGTCCAGCATTTTGCGCGTGCCGTTGACGGCGGGGCCTTCCTCGTCGCCCGTGATCATGAAGGAGAGCGCGCCTTTGACGGCGCCCTTGCCGATGGCGCGGGCCGAAGCGGCGGCGAAAGCGGCGATTGCGCATTTCATGTCCGCGGCGCCGCGGCCCCAGAGCTTGCCGTCGCGGAGTTCGGCTGAGAACGGATCGTGGCGCCAGGCGTCCGCATCGCCCGGCGGCACGACGTCCGTATGGCCGGCGAAGCAGAAATGCGGGCCCCCTTCGCCGATCATGGCGAAGAGATTGTCGACATCCCCGAATTTAAGACGCGTGCAGCGAAAACCGAGACCCGAAAGCGCGCCTTCGAGAACATCGAGCGCGCCTTCGTCCGCCGGCGTGACGGACGGCCGGCGAATGAGGGCGCGGGAGAGTTCAACAGGGTCGATTTCGCTCATACGGATTCGCTAGACTAAGCCCGACGCGTTCACAAGCATAGCGGAGTTCTCATGCCCAAAATCGACATCGCCGACGCCCCTGTGCGTAAGGCTTGCGCTTATCCCTCGCCGCTCGACAAACATTGCGAGGGGCGCTCGAAAATCGCGCTCGGCAATCTGGGCGGGCTCGATCAGTTCGGCGTCAACCTGACGCGTCTCGCGCCGGGCGCGGCTTCCGCGCACGAACACTGGCACAGGAACGAGGACGAGTTCGTTTACATGCTCGAAGGCGAGGCGGTGCTGGTCGAGGATGGCGGCGAAACAATGCTTCGGCCCGGCGATGCGGCGGCGTTCAAGGCGGGCGTCCCGAGCGGTCACATGCTGGTCAATCGAGGGCGGGAGGATGCGGTGTTTCTGGAAGTCGGGACCCGCGCGAGGCAAGAAGTTTGCACCTATACCGATCCGGATGTCGATTTGCAGATGGTCAATGACGGTTCGGGCTGGGCGGCGCGGCGCAAGAACGGCGAAGCGTATTGATGTTATCCGCTCATTTCGGCGCAGGCCGGAATCTCATTATTCAAATGCAATGGCGTGTTGAGCGAGATCCCGGCTTCCGCCGGGATGGGCGGGCTGAAAGAAACAATTCTTTTAAGCCCGCAACAGTTCGTTCACGGATGTTTTCGCCCGGGTTTTCTCATCGACCTGCTTGACAATGACGGCGCAGGAAAGGCTTGGCCCCCCTTTCGGGTCCGGCAGCGCGCCCGGCACAACGACCGAATAGGGCGGTACTGAGCCGTAAATGATTTCGCCGGTGTCGCGGCGGACGATCTTGGTCGAAGCGGTGATGAAAACGCCCATGGCGACCACCGAGCCTTCGCCGACAATCACCCCTTCGACGATTTCCGACCGGGCGCCGATAAAGCAATTGTCCTCGATGATCGTCGGGTTCGCCTGCAAGGGTTCGAGAACGCCGCCGATGCCGGCGCCCGCCGAGATATGGCAGTGCGCGCCGATCTGCGCGCAGGAGCCGACCGAGGCCCAGGTGTCGACCATCGTTCCCTCGCCCACATGGGCGCCGATATTGACGAAGGACGGCATCAAAACGACGTCGCGCGCGAGATAGGAGCCGCGCCGCACGGCGCATGGCGGCACGGCGCGCACGCCGCTCTTGGCGAAATCCTCCGCCGTCCAGTCGTCGAATTTTGAAGGAACCTTGTCCCACCAGCTGGCGAGCCCCGGTCCGCCGTCGATCACCTGATTGGCGTTGAGCCGGAAGGAGAGCAGCACGGCTTTTTTCAGCCGCTGATTGACGAACCAGCCGCTGTCTTTTTTCTCGGCGACCCGCGCCGCGCCGCTGTCGAGCATTGAAAGCGCGGCGTCGACGGCGGCGCGCACGTCGCCTTGCGTCGCGACGGAAATATCGGCGCGGTTCTCCCACGCGTCGTCGATGGTCTGCTCGATGTTGTCCATGTCTGTCCGTCGTTAGCTGGCTTTGGCTTCCGCCGTCGTGGCGCTCATCAGGAACGCCGTCAAGTCGTCGGTGGCGTAATGGACATGGGGCGCGGCGTCGCCCGGGCGCGCCGGGCGCTTGTCATGCGGTTCGTCGGCGAGCCAGGCGGCGTCGGAGCAGACGAGCACGGTCGTCATGCCGAGCGCATGGGGCGCTTCGAGATTTTGCGCGAGGTCTTCAAACATCGCCGCCCGATCCGGCGCAATGTCGTGGAGTTTTAAAAACAGCTCGTAAGGTTCGCGATGGGGCTTTGGCGTATATTGCGCTGCCTTGATGTCGAAAATCTCCGTAAACAGATCAGCGATTCCGAGCGCGCCGATCACGTTCTCCGCATGGCGGACGGAGCCGTTGGTGTAGATGTAGCGCTCGCCGGGCAGGGCCGCGAGCGCCGCGCCGAGCGCGGGGTTCGGCGCGACCGGCGCGAGATCGATGTCGTGCACATAATCGAGGAAATGTTCAGGGTCGACATCGTGCTCGGTCATCAGGCCGGACATCGTCGTCCCGTAACGGACGTAATAGTCCTTCTGCAGTTTGCGCGCTTCCGGCTCCGGCAGCGCGAGACGGTCGCGAATGAAGTCGGTCATGCGCGCGTCGATCTGCGAGAAAAGCCGGCATTCGGCGGCGTAAAGCGTGTTGTCGAGGTCGAAGACCCATCTGTCGATGTGCCGAAAGTCGATCACCAATGTCGCCTTTTTGTTTCGGCGCCTATTCGGGCGCCGTCTGGGCGGGGAACATGTCCGGCAGAAATTCGAATGTCGCCGAAGGCGCGGCGCCGATTTCGATGCGGCGGAAGCCCGCTTCATCAAGCTCCTGATCGGCGCAGGTGAGATCGCTCTTGGCGTTGAACATCACCGCGTTGATGCAGAAACTTTTCTCGCCGCCGGCGATGGCGCGCTCGCCCGCGCCGTCCTCGATCACGCCGTAAACATAATAATGATCGTGAGCAAGCTCGCCCTTGATGATCTTGGCGCAGTCGCCCGGCTCAAGTTTCCACCAGCCTTTCGACGCGTAAGTCTCGCCCTCCTGCGGCTCGGCGATGGCGCTCCAGACCTGATTGTCGGTCTTGTTGCAGTAGAAGAAGCCAAGCTTGGCTTCGCGGGCGTTCGCTTCCTCGATCAGCGCGTCGATCAGTTCGTCGTCGATGCTCGTGCTGGTCGTCAGCCCCTTGTCCTTGCGGAAAGCGGCGAGCGCCCGCTGCGTCTGCCGGCCCATGGCGCCGTCGACGCGGCCGATATTCTTGCCGAGATCGTTCAACAGCCGCTGCACGCCGGCGACTTCGGCCGAGTAGACGGTGTAATTGCTCGCCTCCGCGAAATCGGTTTGCCAGTTGCCGCCGGCTTTTTCCGTCACGTCAACGTCGAAGAAATTGCGTTGTCGCAAGGGGTCGTCGCGGCAGACTTCCTGATTGCGCAGGTTGAAGAAGCCGAAATTCTCAACGCACAGGGGCGTTTCGCCGGACCAGGTGCGCAGCTCGCCCTTATGGCCGGGGATCGCTTCGGCGTAGACGAAATAACGGCCGGGATTGGTCTGCTCGGTCAGCACCACCTTGCACTGGCCGGGGCGCAGCCGCCACCAGCCGCGGGTCGCCAGCCGGTCGCCGTCCACATAGCCGACGGCGGCGGAAAGCGCGTAACTGGTCTTGTTGCAAAGGCTGTATTTGGCTTCGGCGCTGGTGGTGCTTGCGGCGCTTGCGGCGAACACAACGAGAAAAAACAGAAGGAAACGCATTGCGCTTTGCCTGCAATTTACCAAAAGAATGGCCGGTAATTCAGCCGAAACTGATCCCGGGATCAAGCGCGCGCGCTCATGAACCAGACAAAGATTTTAAACGGCCAAGCCGGCGCGACGACCGGATGCGTTAAGGTCTTGTTTCCCCTCCCGCTTTTCAAGCCGTACGATTATCTGGCGCCGCCGGGCGCGCAGCTTCGTCCGGGCATGTTCGTGATCGCGCCGCTCGGTCCGCGGGAAATCCCCGGCGTGGTGTGGCCTGGAACCGGCGGCGACGATGCGCCGGCGGCGAAACTGAAAGCCATCAGCGACATCGTCGACGCCCCGCCGCTCGGCCCCGATCTTGTCGACTTCATCGACTGGACGGCGGGCTACACCATGTCGCCCGTCGGCTCGGTGTTGCGCATGGTGATGCGCTCGGGCGACGTGCTGACGCGGCCCGCCATGCAGACCGGCTATGTTCGGTCGGGGGCCAAGCCCGCGCGCATGACCGAACAGCGCCAGGCGGTGTTGCGCGCCGCCGGTTCCGTCCCGATGACGGCGGCGGCGCTCGCCGAAAAGGCGGGCGTCAGCGATGCGGTGGCGCGCGGGCTCGCAAAGGCCGGCGCGCTTCGCGCCGTCGAGATCGATCCCGACCCGCCATTCGAGGCGCCGGATCTCGATCGCATGGGGCTCGACCTTTCAGGGGACCAGCGTTTCGCCGCCGACATGCTTCAGGAACAGATCCGCAAGGGCGGCCATGTTACGACGTTGATCGACGGCGTCACCGGGTCCGGCAAAACCGAAGTCTATCTTGAGGCGGCGGCGGAAGCGTTGAGGCGAGATCCGGCGGCGCAGGTCCTGATCCTGATCCCCGAGATCGCGCTCACCTTGCCGTTTCTTTCCCGCGTCGAGGCGCGCTTCGGCGCCGCGCCCGCGCCCTGGCATTCGGAACTCACCGGCGCCCAGCGCCGGCGCACATGGCGGCGGGTGGCGGAAGGTCAGGCGCGGCTGGTGGTCGGCGCGCGTTCGGCGCTGTTCCTGCCGTTTCAAAACTTGAAACTCATCATCGTCGATGAGGAGCACGACACCGCCTACAAGCAGGAAGACGGCGTTGTCTATCACGCCCGCGATCTCGCCGTGGCGCGCGGGGCGCGGGCCGGGTTTCCGGTGGTCCTCGCCTCGGCGACGCCGTCTCTTGAAACGGTCGTGAATGTGGACGAGGGCCGCTACAGGGCGGCGGGCCTTCCCTCGCGCATCGCCGGGGCGGCGTTGCCCGAGATTTCGCTGATCGACATGCGCGAGACGCCGCCGGAACGCGGCGCATGGCTGTCGCCGCCGCTTGTTGAGGCGATCAACAAAAGATTGTCAGCAGGCGAACAATCACTCCTGTTCCTCAATAGAAGGGGGTACGCGCCGCTCACCCTTTGCCGGCGCTGCGGCCACAAGATGACCGCCCCGAACTCGGACACAATGCTGGTCGAGCACCGTTTCGAGAACCGCCTTGTCTGCCATCACACGGGCTTTTCGATGCCGAAACCGTCCGCCTGTCCCGCCTGCCATGTGGTCGATACGCTCGAACCCTGCGGCCCCGGGGTTGAACGGGTCGCCGAAGAGGCGCGGGCGCGCTGGCCCGACGCGTGGATCGGGATTTTATCGTCGGACACCGCCCCGACCCCGCGCGCCATGCGCGAGATGCTCGACGCCATGCAGGGCGGCGAGATCGATATCCTGATCGCCACCCAGGTCGCCGCCAAGGGCCACCACTTTCCCGGCCTGACGCTGGTCGGCGTCGTCGACGCCGATCTCGGGCTCTCCGGCGGGGACTTGCGCGCCGCGGAACGCACCTATCAGTTGCTCGCCCAGGTGACCGGCCGGGCCGGGCGCGCAGAAAAGCCGGGCCGCGCGCTTCTCCAGACCTACCAGCCGAAGGCAGCGGTTTTCGAGGCCCTCGCCGCCGGCGACCGCGACGCCTTTCTGGCGGCCGAGGCGGAAAGCCGGTTTCGGCTGGCGTTTCCGCCCTATGGGCGGCTGGCGGCGATCCTGTTGCGCTCGAGAGATGAAACGGCGCTCGACCGGGCGGCCCGCGATCTCGCCGCCGCCGCGCCGAATGGCGACGGCGTCGATGTTCTCGGTCCGGCGCGGGCGCCGATCTACCGCCTGCGGGGCCAGGCGCGGATGCGGTTTCTGGTGAAGGCGCGGCGGGACGTAAACCTGCAGGCCTATCTCAACGACTGGCTTTCCCGGGTGAAAACGCCGTCCTCGGTGCGCCGCACGGTCGACATCAATCCCTATTCATTCCTCTGAGACATTCCGCCGTTAGGCTTGGCCGGCGTTCACCGAGGGTTAACGCTATAGGGCTCTAATTGTGCTTTGATATTTGACGAAGCGGGGAGGGGCGATGCGCCCGGTCTGGATGGTTTTTCTGTTGGCTTTGGCGGCTGCGCCCGGCGCGGTTGCGGCCCAGTCGCCGTTTGTCGAGGAGGTGCGTTTCGGCGTCCTTGCACAATCGTGCTGCGGGTTCGGCGCCAACAAGGAAGACGGCGTCGGCATTAACGCCGAGGCGGTGTTCAAATCCCCGAAATTCCTGAGCATCCTCGCCGCGCCGCGCCCCGTTGTCGGGTTCACCGCCTCGACGGACCGTGGGGCGACCAGCGAGTTCTACGCCGGTTTTGAGTGGCGGTACGACCTGTCCGACCGGTTCTTCGTCTCGACCATGCTCGGCGGGGCCATCCATAACGGCGAGACCGATCCTTTCGATCCGGTCGCCGATGCGGGCCGCGCCGACACGACCCTGTTCATGGGCTGCCGCGCGCATTTCCGCTACGCGGTCGACGGCGGCGTCTGGCTCACCGACCGGATCAGCGCGTCGATCTACTGGTCGCATATTTCGAATGCGGGACTGTGTTCGGAAAATGAGGGCCTCGACCATCTCGGCGCCCGCATCGGCTATCGTTTCTGAAACGCCGATCCCGGCTCGCTGACGGGCCGTTTACAATCGCCATTCCGCCGCACCGCGAATTGTTGCGTTGCCGAGAGGCCCATGCTAACCCCTCGCGCGATCTATAGAGAGCGGCTCGGCAATCTGCCGGTATGGCTGCAAATTCGTAAGGTTTTTCAATAGCTTAGATGCCGCCGCGTGGCGGCGTCCGCTGTAACAGGAGCTTTCGCGCAGATGGCACGCGAGACCGCCCCGACCACCGGCGTCGCCGGAAGATATGCGGCTGCGCTTTTCGACCTCGCCAAAGAGGCGGGCGCCCTTGAAGCCGTCGAAGGCGATCTGAAGACGCTGAAGTCCGTGATCGACGCCTCCGCCGATCTGAAAAGCTTCATCAAAAGCCCGGTTTATGACCGCGACGATCAGATGAAGGCGGTTGCCGCGATCGCCGACAAGGCGGGTTTTCACGGCCTCACCGCCAATTTTCTGAAGCTTGTCGCGTCGAACCGGCGGCTGTTCGCCCTGCCGGGCATGATCGGCGCGTTCATCGCGCTCGCCGCGCAATCCCGCGGCGAGGTCACCGCTGAAGCGATTTCCGCCGCGCCGTTGAGCGACGATCAGGTCAAGGCGCTGCGTCTCGAAATCGAGCGCGATGTCGGCAAGGCGGTCAACCTCGAAACCAGCGTCGATCCCGAACTGCTTGGCGGCCTGATCGTCAAGATCGGCAGCCGGATGATCGACTCATCGCTCCGCACCAAACTCAATCGTCTTAGAACGCGCATGAAAGAGGCTTAAGCCCCATGGAACTTAACGCTGCAGAAATCTCCTCCATTCTGAAACAGCAGATCAAGGACTTCGGCAAGGACGCCGAGGTCTCCGAGATCGGTCAGGTGCTCTCCGTCGGCGATGGCATCGCCCGCATCTACGGCCTCGATAACGTCCAGGCCGGCGAGATGGTCGAATTCGCCAACGGCGTGAAGGGCATGGCCCTGAACCTTGAAAGCGACAATGTCGGCGTCGTGATCTTCGGCGACGACCGCGCCATCGGCGAGGGCGACACTGTCAAACGCACCAAGGCGATCGTTGACGTGCCGGTCGGCAAGGGGCTTCTCGGCCGCGTTGTCGATCCGCTCGGCAACCCGATCGACGGCAAGGGCCCGATCGACGCTACCGAGCGCCGCGTTGTCGACGTCAAGGCCCCGGGCATCCTGCCGCGTAAATCCGTGCACGAACCGGTTCAGACCGGCATCAAGGCGATCGACGCGATGATCCCGATCGGCCGCGGCCAGCGCGAGCTGGTGATCGGCGACCGCCAGACCGGCAAGACCGCGATCTGCGTCGACGCGATCCTTAACCAGAAGGACATCAACGCCGGCGGCGATGAGTCGAAAAAACTTTACTGCGTCTATGTCGCCATCGGCCAGAAGCGCTCGACGGTCGCACAGATCGTCAAGACGCTCGAGGACAACGGCGCGATGGAATATTCGATCGTCGTCGCTGCGACCGCGTCCGAGCCTGCGCCGCTGCAGTTCCTCGCGCCGTTCGCCGGCTGCGCCATGGGCGAATATTTCCGCGACAACGGCATGCACTCGCTGATCATCTATGATGACCTCTCGAAGCAGGCCGTCGCCTACCGCCAGATGTCGCTGCTGCTGCGCCGTCCGCCGGGCCGCGAGGCCTATCCGGGCGACGTGTTCTACCTCCATTCGCGCCTGCTCGAGCGCGCCGCCAAGCTGAACGAGGATCACGGCGCCGGCTCGATGACCGCCCTTCCCGTCGTCGAAACCCAGGCCAACGACGTGTCGGCCTACATTCCGACCAACGTGATCTCGATCACCGACGGCCAGATCTTCCTCGAGACCGACCTGTTCTACCAGGGCATCCGCCCCGCCGTGAACGTCGGCCTGTCGGTGTCGCGCGTGGGCTCCGCCGCCCAGGTTAAGGCCATGAAGAAGGTCGCCGGCGCCATCAAGGGCGAACTCGCCCAGTACCGCGAGATGGCCGCTTTCGCCCAGTTCGGCTCCGACCTTGACGCCGCCACGCAGCGCATGCTCAACCGCGGCGCGCGCCTGACCGAGCTTCTCAAGCAGCCGCAGTTCTCGCCCATGACGGTCGATGAACAGGTCGCCTCCATCTACTCGGGCACCCACGGCTACCTCGACGGCATCGACGTTTCCGACGTCGGCCGCTTCGAGGAAGAGCTGCTGCGTCACCTCAAGGACAAGCACAAGGCCGTCCTCGACAAGATCCGCGAAAGCGGCGATCTCGATGAGAAGACCGAAGAGAAACTCGACAAGGCCATCGCGGCATTCGCGAAGGCTTTCGCGAAGTAAGGCGGCGCCAAGCCCGGAACCGGACCCATGGCTTCACTCAAGGACCTTCGCAACCGGATCTCCAGCGTCAAGGCGACGCAGAAGATCACCAAGGCCATGCAGATGGTGGCGGCCGCCAAGCTGCGCCGCGCGCAGGAAGCGGCCGAAGCTGCCCGTCCCTACGCGGAACGCATGGACAAGGTCCTGGCCAACCTCGGCCAGCGCGTGAGCAAGGAAGGCGCCTCGCCGCTTCTGGTGGGCACCGGCTCCGACAAGACGCATCTTCTCGTTGTCGCCACCGCCGAGCGCGGCCTGTGCGGCGGCTTCAATGCCAATATCGCCCGGCTGGCGCGCGAGTACGCAAGACGGCTGGTTGGTGAAGGCAAGACGGTCAAGATCCTCTGCGTCGGCCGCAAGGGACGCGACTCCCTGCGCCGCGACCTGTCGAGCCATATCGTCGACCTCATAGACCTTCGCGGCGTGCGCAATGTCGGTTACGAGAACGCTCACGAGATCGGCCAGCGCATCCTGCAGATGTTCGACGAGGGCGAATTTGACGTTTGCACCCTTTTCTTCTCCGAGTTCCAGTCGATCCTGACGCAGGAACCGACCGCGCTGCAGCTCATCCCGGCCAAGCTGCCGGACGTGGAGGAAGATGGCGAAACCGGCCCGCAGGCGGTCTACGAATACGAGCCGGAAGAAGACGAGATTTTGGCCGATCTGCTACCGCGCAACATCTCGACGCAGATTTACCGCGCCCTGCTTGA
>CAJXLJ010000010.1 GCA_913055785.1 uncultured Parvularculaceae bacterium
CAGTTTCGCGAGCCAGGCCGCCCTTGCCTCGGGAGAGGCGGGACGGGTTGGCGCGCCGGGTGGGGAGACGGCGGGGAGCGTGACCATAGGCGAAGGTAACGGGGGGGTTACCGACCGCGCCTATGTCACGGCTCCGCCGAACTATCTTTATGTGGTCGAGAAGGAGCGCGGCAGCTTTCTCGATTGCGGCGCCGGCCAGGAAATCCGCGCGACCGACGGGGACGGCCGCGACATGGCGCATCTGCGCTGCGGCGTGACCCTGACCGAGACCGTCGTCATTCCCGCCGCAGCCTCGAGCGCGCGCATCATCGTTCATTATTGAGACTGGCTTTCAAACGAAAGCTGACCTCATCCTTCGAGGCTTGCGGCCCTTCGCTGCCGCGGCGGCGCAGGCTCGCACCTCATGATGAGGGGTGTTCTGATAAAAACTACCGCGCCTGGCGCATCAGGCATTTGTCGGTTTCGTAACCGTCCTCGCCTTCGCGAACCGCGAGTTTGTAGATGCGCCCGTAATCGAAACTGAGACCGCATTTTCCCGGCGCGTTCGAATGCCAGATGCGGGTGCGCCCGCTGGCGGCGCCGTCGGAGGCGTAGGAAATGTCGAAGATCGTCGCCATCCAGTCATTGGCGTAGCTGCCGTCGGGAGAGGCGGTCATTTCCGCATCGACGACGAGACCTTTCAGCAGGATGGCGCCGGTTTCATATTCATCCGGACACGTACATTTCGGCGGCTCCGGGGGTTTGCGGATCGTCGGCACGGCGGTGAGATCGCGTTCCGTCGATTGCGCCGCGGCGGCGGCCAGAAGGGCGATGCCGGCGAGAACGATCTTCATGACTCAACAAACTCCTGCGTGATGCGACGGCGCTAATCCTGCGGCGCCCGGCTGTCCTTATAAAGCGCCAATAAGGCGGGTTGATGGCCGGTGAGATCATAACCGGCGCGCGCCGCGTCGGCGATGATGTCCTCGGCGGACCGGCCGGCGCGGGCCTGCGCATAGGCGTCAACGATCGTCGAGCGCGTTCCCGAGCGGCAGAAGGCGAGAACGGGACCGTCGCCGGCCGCTTCGCGGGCGCCGGCGAGGGCGTCAATATGCGCCATCGAGACGCCGCTCCCGTCGACCGGGATGTGGGCGTAGGAAAGCCCCGCCGCCTTCGCCGCCGCTTCGAGCTCGGCGGATTTCGGCTGGCCGATCATTTCGCCGTCCGGGCGGTTGTTGACGATCAGCCTGACGCCGAGCGCCGCCGCCTCGCGCACATCCTGCGCGCTGATTTGCGGCGCGACCCAGAAGTCTTCTCTCAGCTTGATGAATTTGCCCGACATCTTCATTCCGTTATGCTTCGAATGGCGTTCCATATAGGAACCGCGCGCCCGTTTCAAAGGGAGACGCCGATGAGCCTCACGCCTTTTCACCTCGCCATACCGGTCGACGATCTCGCCGCCGCGGAGGCGTTTTATTCAGGGCTTTTGGGCTGCGCGCAGGGGCGGCGCTCCGACCGCTGGATCGATTTCGACTTTTTCGGCCACCAGCTTGTGACGCATCTGGCGCCGGAAGAATGCAGAACCGCCGCGGTCAACGCCGTCGACGGCCATGACGTTCCCTCGCGTCATTTCGGCGTGGTTCTCAGTCCGGACGACTGGCGCGGGCTCGCCGCCAGACTGGAACAGGAGGGCGCCGATTTCGTGATCGAGCCCTATTGGCGTTTTGAAGGCGAGCCCGGCGAACAGGGAACGTTCTTCATTCTCGACCCGGCCGGCAACGCGCTGGAGTTTAAATGCTTCAAGGATATGGCGCAGCTCTTCGCCCATTGAGCTTGTGTCGAACGGCGCGCTGCTCGCCCGTCGTCAAGGAAAAGAACGAGGAGACCAGCGATGCATATTCCCGAAGGTTTCGCGCAAGTCGCGCCGTATATTTTCGCGTCGGAGGCGGGCGCCTATATGGATCATCTCGTCGCCGCGCTTGGCGGCGCCGAGACTGACAGAACCCTGCGGCCCGACGGCAAGCTCGCCAATGGGCAGATCCGGTTCGGCGGCGCCTCGATCATGGTGAGCGAGGCGAGCGACGCCTTTCCGCCGTCGCAATGCGCGCTCTATCTTTATGTCGAAGACGCCGACGCCGCGATGAAGCAGGCGGCGGAAAACGGCATGGAGAAAATCATGGATGTCGCCGACATGTCTTATGGCGACCGGCAGGGCGGGGTGCGGGACAAGGCCGGCAATATCTGGTGGATCTCGCAACGGCTGACCGACGCGCCCTACGCATAGCTTTTCTGCTTGGTTGTTTCGGCGCCGGTGCGGAAAAGGCGCAAAAAGTTCGCTTTTTGCGTTGACCGCCCCTCAAAACGTATATACATTGTATAGACGTAAAGCGTTGCGTTCGGCGGGGGCGGGGTGGCCGGCAAGAAAGTCAAGAAAAATAAAAAGAAGGATAGCCAGCTGGTCATCCGGGTGTCCGCTGACGAGCGCGAAGCATTTGTCTCCCTGTGCGATACGCTCGACACCAGCGCGTCGCGTGAAATACGCCGCTTCATGAAGCGGTTCGTCGCCGAAAAGGGCGGCGGCCAGGATGGAGCGAACAAGGACTAGGAACGGCCCGGCAGAAGGCCGTCAAAGCCGCCAGATCGTCAGGGTCTCCCCAAGTCTGACGGATCGCGGCGCCCATAAAAGCAAGCCGCCGCAACAAAGCGGCAAGGCGCTGCAGAACTTCAAACAAGGCCGGCTCCCCCCGGGGTCGGCCTTTTGTTTACGCTGAAGCGCGCCTTCGGCGCGTCGGGGGCGGCTGGACAGACATGTTTTTTCTGGGGAAAATCCCGCCCGAACGTCCGGGCCGCCTACCCGGGCCGGAGCAGGAGGGGTTGGGGCATGGCGACATACAAATCCATTTACGCGCCGATACATGACCGCGCGCGCATCATCTGGTCGTTTCTGACGATCCTGCCGCTGATCGGTATCGTTGCAGCCGCGGCGCTGTCGACGGCGCCGGCGCTCGAGACGCTCGCTGCTCTTGCGGGCATTGTCGACGATCCCGCCGATCTCAGGGAATATGTGAAAGCGCAGGCGCCCTGGGTCGGCGATCTTATCCAGCTTTCGCCGTTCATTCTTTTTATTCTGTATACGTTCATATGGGTGATCGTCGGAGAGAACCGGTCGCTCGGCACGATCGGATTCACCATGCGGTCGTGGTTCTCGCGTTATGTGCGGGGCTTTGTTTCTGGCGTGCTGTTTCTGCTGGCGGTGATCGGCGTCATCTATTACCTGGGCGGCTATCAGGTTGAAGCGATGCTGCCCGTCGCCGCCGCGGCCAATCCGCTGCTTCCGGTCGGCGTCATCGGCCTGTTTCTGATCGGCTTCATCATTCAGGGCGCGGCCGAGGAAGTGGTCTTTCGCGGCTGGTGGATGTCGGCGCTGGCCGCGCGGCGCGGCAAGGCGATCGCGCTTGGCGTGACCTCCGTGTTGTTCGCCCTCGCCCATATGGGCAATGTCTGGCCGCCGACCATGGAAAGCATGATCGGCGTCGCCAATATCGTGCTGTTCGGTCTCTTCATCGGCCTTTACGCCCTCAAGGAAGAGTCCCTCTGGGGCGTGTGCGGCTGGCACTCGGCCTGGAACTGGCTGCTCGGCCTTGGCTTCGGGCTTGAGGTGAGCGGGCAGGGGATCGGGGCGACGCCGCTGATCGTCGACCTCGCCGATGCGGAAGGCGCAAACACGCTGATCACCGGCGGCGGCTTCGGGCCCGAAGCCAGCGTCGTCACGACCGGCGTCCTGATGGCCGGTTGCCTGTGGTTCCTGATGCGCGGGGCGATGAAGCCGGCCGGCTAGTCGGCGGCGCGCCCGTCATAAACGATCTCGCCATCGACCACGGTCATCACCGTTTCGGCGGTGAGAATCTCCGCCGCCGGAACTGTCATGATGTCTTTTGAAAAGACCGTGAAGTCGGCGCGCTTGCCCGGTTCGATCGTGCCGAGCAGGTCTTCCTGAAATGACGCATAGGCCGGCCACAGCGTGAACATCTTCAGCGCTTCTTCGCGGGTCACCGCCTGTTCGCCGTGCCAGTCGTCCGTCTGCGTCCCGTCAAGGCCGCGGCGGGCGACGGCGGCGTAGAACTCGATCCGCGGATCGCCGCGCTCGACCGGGGCGTCCGATCCGCCCGCGATGATCGCGCCGGCGTCGATCAGCGCCCGCCAGGCGTAAGCGCCGGAGAGCCGCTCCGATCCGAGCCGGTCCGGAGCAAAGTAGAGATCGCCGATCGCATGGCTCGGCTGCATCGAGGCGATGACCCCCAGCTCGGCGAAACGCGGGATGTCCGCCGGATCGAGGATCTGCGTGTGCTCGTCCCGCCAGCGCAGGTCTCCGGCGTCGAGATTGGCCGCGAACGCTTCCTCATACCAGTCGAGCAGAAGCTGGTTGCCCCGGTCGCCGATGGCGTGAGTGCAGACCTGTACCCCCGCTGCGACGGCGCGGTTGAACAGCGCCAGCGCTTCATCGTGGTTCATCAACAAAAGGCCGGTGCTTTCAGGCCGGTCGGCGTAGGGCTCGATCAGCGCGGCGCCGCGCGAACCGAGGGCGCCGTCTATATAGAGTTTCATGGCGCGGGTGATGACGCGGCCGTTAAGACTGGCGCGCGGACCGTCCTTTTCAAGCATGTCGAGGCCTTGAGGGTCGAGCGCATTGTAGACCCGCAAGCCGAGAGCGCCGCCCGCGGACAGCTCTTCCATCATCGCCACGTCCCCGGGGTTCACGGACATGTTGTGCACGCCCGTCCATCCGTAAGCGGAATAAACATCCGACGCCTTGGCGTAGGCCTCGCTTTTTTCGTCCTCGCTCGGCGCCCCGATCAGGCCCCAGACGAGGCCCATCGCATTGTCGACAAGGATGCCGGTGGCGCGCCCCGCCGCGTCGCGTTCGATCTTGCCGCCGTCGGGGTCGGGCGTTTCGTCGCCGACACCGGCGGCGTCGAGCGCGGCGGAATTGGCGACCAGCGCGTGGCCGTCGGCGCGGGTGAGGATCACCGGCGTCGCGCCGCTGACGGGGTCGAGATCGTCGCGGGTCGGCATCCGCCCTTCCGGCCAGCCGGTCTCGATCCAGCCGCGGCCGAAGACGGTTTCGTTTTCGCCTGCGTGCTGGACATTGGCTTCGACGATGGAGACGAGTTCCGAGATTGAACCGACGTCTTCGAGATTGAGCGTCAGCTCGCGCATGCCGATCCCGAGGAGATGGGCGTGAGCGTCGGTAAAGCCCGGATACATGAAGCCGCCGCCGAGATCGACGGTCCGCGCGCCGTCGCCGGCGCTTTCCTCGATCATTTCCCGCGTCCCGACCGCCAGAATGACGCCGTCGGAGACCGCCGCGGCCTGCGCTGTCGGGCGCTCTTCAAGGCCGGTGTAGATGAGCCCGCCGGTGTAAATGACGACTGCCGCCGCATCGGAGGCGGCCTGCTCGCCGCCGTCGGTTTTTCCGCAGGCTTGCAGGGCGAAGGCGGCGGCGGCCAGAAGGAGCAAGGAGCGCATGGGTATCTCCGGTTGGATCATTCTCAATGACGGCCGCTTTTGCCCGCGCCGGCGCGAACATGCAAACGGTTCGAAATCGGGGAAAAAACACGTCAGACTATCGCGCCATGGCGGCGGCGTCCGGGGCGATTCCCTTTGGGGTTGCAAATTAACCAAAACCCGCAAAAAACCTTGGGCAAACATTACTGTTCCGTTAAAATCCGGTTGACAATACCGCTGATCCTTGCTTGATTTTTGCGGGTGCAAAACAGATTCGGTCAGGGATCGGCCGGCTGTCTTGCCAGTGTAGTAACAACCTTGTCTTGGGGGACTATCATGACGAAGCTCCTTACTCTTACCGCCGCAGCGTTCGCGGCAAGCGCGATTGTTTCAACAGCAAGCGCAACGACTTTCACATTCAAAGGCGACGGCGGCGCGCATGACACGCCGCTTGGCGGCAATGCGGTCAACGACTGCGGCACCGTCGGCACCGATATCTGCTCGGACGATGACTCGCTCGGCCTGACCTATGGCAAAGACGGCATCTGGATCAACGTGAAGGCGCTGAACAACTCGACGACCGCCGCCACGCTCATTCAGGACATCCAGCCGTACAATTCCGGCCTTGGCGTTCTGTCAGCCGGCGAAAGCGGCAATGACGACCAGGTTCAGGCGAGCACGTCAGAATCGCTGCTGTTCACGTCGCTGTTCGGCGAAATCGCCATTTCCAACATCGAATTCAACGGCGGCCATGACGGCGACTGCACGCCGGTCGGCTCAGAAGGCGAGTGCGGCACGTTTAACCTCGTGATCGACGGCGTTCTCAGCGCGGCGAACACCGGCCTGACGGCGGTGAACCTCCTCGCCATGACCTTCGTCGGTACGACGTTCGAATTCATCGCGACCGGCGACGACACGTCCGGCTTCGTGATCGCTCAGTTCGACGTTGAGGCGGTTCCGCTTCCGGGCGCTCTTCCGCTTCTCCTTTCGGGCCTCGCCGGCCTCGGCTTTGCGGCTCGCCGCAAAAAAGCCGCCGCTTAAGGCGAACCCTCTAACAAGACCAGGTTGTTGAAACCGGCTCCCGAAAGGGAGCCGGTTTTTTCTTGCGCGGAATTCTGCACGTTAAGCGGCCCAGCAAGGCGCCCGGCGCTTATTCGTGACGACGCCGGCGCCGATCACGCGAGGGCGGGCGCGGCGGGAGATAGACCTTATACGGAATATCAGGCGGGCGGGGGCGCCGCCGGTTTTCCCTGTTGAACAATTTCTTATTTACCGGATTGACCGTGAGAACGAATAAGCGGAGACTCATAAAGTCTCCGGGTCAGCGATTTGCTGCGGCGTCGCGTACGCAGGCTGACCTCAGGACATATCGGGTGTATTCATGAAAGTGTTTGCCAGCATCGCTGCGGCTGTATTAGCCGCGGGCGCAATAACCACAACCGCCGCCGCCACGACGCTCGTCTTCAAGGGCGACGGCAATAACGTTACGCCGACTGGGGCGTTAGGCGTCGATTATGTCGCCTGCGCGTCCGCCGCCGCGTTACAGGATTACTGTTCCAACAGCGCCAACCCGAACGGCGGCCACGGGGCGGGTCTTACATTCATGCTCGACGGCATAGAGGTCAACGTCGTCGCCTTCGCGCCCAGCGGAGCGACGAGGTTGATACAGGACAGGGACCCGGGCGATTCCGGCCTCGGGGCCTGGTCTGAAAACACCATTCGCGACGATCAAACCCAGTTCGACGCCGGTGAGTCGATCTTGTTTGATTTCACGAAGGAAGGCCGAAACTTCGCGATTACGGACATCGAATTTAACGCCGGCATCGATCGCAATTGTTCGGACTATTCCGCGACCTTGCCTGATGAGGGGCCGTGCGGCGAATTTCGTCTCCAGGTCTGGGACATAGGCGGGGCGTCGGTTCTCGATACGATCGTCAACATCGACACAATGACCTCGATTATCGGAGGGCAGGACATCCTTCCTGGCTTCGGCGCGGCCGGCGCCAAATTCCTGTTGACCGCGCTCACGGACGGCGGCGGCTTTGCGGTTGCGCAGTTCACGGTGAACGAAGTGCCGATTCCCGGCGCTGCGGTGCTGCTTCTGTCCGGGCTTGCGGGGCTGGGCTTTGCGACACGCAGAAAGAACAAGTCGCTTTAAAGCGCGCCATCGAAAGCGTCACGACATTGAGACCGGCCTCATCGCGAGGCCGGTTTTCAACGTTTCGGTGCAAATTGGTTTTTGTGCGAATGAATGTGCGAATGAATGGCGGTGAGTAATGGTCGGAGTGGGGTGATTCGAACACCCGGCCCCTGCCTCCCGAAGACAGTGCTCTACCAGGCTGAGCTACACTCCGATAACCAACGCCGCGCGATGGCGGGCTCTGGTTCCTGGCCCGGCCGCCATGTTTGGCGGCGCTTGTTCTTGCCGGACCTGCGCGAGGCGCGGACCCTGAAAGGCGCTTCCTATAACGACGCTTCGGCGCTTGCGCAACGGCGAAATTGCGCCGCCGGGGCGGCGCGGCGATTTTACCCGCGCGGCCCATTGCATGCTGGGAAGGAAAGCGCTATTTCCGCGCTCCCGGCGGCTGCTCGAGGGCGCTGTCCTTGATCGCGCCGGCATCCAAAATCGGCGGGATTTCACGCTGTTGGGGCGTCGCCAAGTGGTAAGGCATCGGTTTTTGGTACCGACATTCCCAGGTTCGAATCCTGGCGCCCCAGCCATTCTTCCCGTGATTTCACGTATCCGTGTGAACCCGATATTCGTCTTGCCCGGGGGCGCCCGTCCGGGACAAATTAACCTTTAGTATAATCTTTCGTTGCAAGTGCGTATTGGTGTTGTTACAAACTAACGAGGGGCGCCGCTCTGCGCGGCTTTGAGGGATATAAAGATTGCGGCGCAAATCTTTGAAAAGAGCGTATTTGACACCGTCGTCAAAACGCCGTTTCAATATCGTCGCAAAAAGGTGGTTTAATGCGGTTAGCGCCCGGACAGGCGCCGCATGCAGGGGATTTTGACGGGGTGACAGTTGTTACGAAAAACCAGGCTACGCTCGCCCCGCGTCCGGACTTCAGGCGCGTCGGCGCGTCGTATCTAGTCGGCGTTCGCGCCGGATTAATCAGCCGTATCATTCGGTAGGTGAGGCAAATATGAAAAGAGCAGCGATTTTAGGATCAACAGCGGCCGTGCTCGCGTTTTTGAGCGCGCCGGCCCACGCGCAGTTCAAGGACGCGCTGGGCGTCAGCGATCAGACCGCCAAGGATACAGCGACATCCCAGCAGCGGATCGACCAGCTTGACGATCAGACCGCGCGTCTCCTCAACGATTATCGCGCGAACCTGAAGCAGCTCGAAGCAGCCAAGCGCTACAACACGTCGCTGCGCACCAATATCGAGAACCAGGAAGCGGAAATCGAGCGCCTGACCGCCGACATCGACAATGTCGAAGGTCTCCAGCGCGCCATGCAGCCGCTGATGGAAGACATGGCCAATCGCTTCGGCGAGATTGTCAGCGCCGACATGCCGTTCCTCGAAGGCGAACGGTCGGCCCGCGCGGCGCGTCTGCAGAGCATTCTCAGCAACCCGTCAATGTCGGCGGCCCAGCGCTACCGCCTGATCGTCGAGGCCTATCAGATCGAAAACGAGTACGGCCGCACGATCGGTTATTACGAAGGCACGATCGGCGACGGCGAGGAAGCGCTCACCGGCGAATTCCTCCGTGTCGGCCGTATCGCGCTGATGTTTAAAACGCCGGACGACTCGGTTCTGAAAATCTACAACAAGTCGACCGGCGAATGGGAAGACCTGTCCAAAGGCTCCTATCTGCAGGACGTCAAGTTCGGCCTCAGAATGGCGAAAGAACAAACGGCGCCGGATATCTTCTTCGTACCGGTCAAACCTCCGGTAACGGCTCAGTAACGGCGACGATGGCGAAGGGAAATCAAGTCATGAACGTTTTCAAACTTGCAGGTCTTTCTCTGGTTGCCGGCGTTGCGGCCATGAGTGTTGACTTTTCAAACGGCGATTTAACCACCGGCGCTTACGCGCAGGCGGTGACGCTCGATCAGGTGCTGCAGGCGGTTCGCCGCGAACGCACCGAGGTCTCGGCGGAAAACCAGGAGCGCGAGCGGCAGTTTCTCGCCCAGCGCAACCAGCAACAGTCGGCGCTGAACCAGGTCAAGGCCGAGGTCGCGCGCGAAGAAGCGGAATCGACCCGCCTTGAAGGCATCGTCGAGGCCAATCAGGAAGAGATCGCCAAGCTCGATGCGCAACTCGCTGACAAGCAGGGTGAATTCCAGGAGCTGTTCGGCGCGGCGCGTTCCGCAGCGGCGGACCTCAACAAGCAGCTTGAACTGTCGATCATCTCGACCCAGTTCCCGGGCCGCGGCGAAACGCTTAACGAACTCGCCACGACCGAAAAGCTGCCGAGCGAGGACCAGCTCCGCGATCTCTGGGAAATCATGATCCAGCAGATCTCCGAACAGTCCAAGACCGTCACCTATACGACGGATGTTGTTCAGGCGAACGGTGAAAAGACCCAGGAAGCGGTCACCCGGATCGGTCCTTATGTGGCTTTCGCCAACGGCAAATATCTTGAGCTCAGAGGCGACAATCTGCAGTTCCTCGCCCGTCAGCCCGCCGGCGACATAACCGGCGCGGCGAGCCGTGTTGCGAGCGCTTCCGGCGACAACTGGGTGCGCGGCGCGATCGACCCGTCTCTCGGCACGCTGCTTTCCCTGGTGGTTGAAACGCCGACGGTTGTCGAGCGGATCAATCAGGGCCGCTTCATCGGTAAGGTGATCCTTGTGGCCGCGGCGCTCGGCGTTGTTCTCGGCATCTACAAGTGGGTGACCCTGACGATGACCGCCGGCGCAGTGCGCAGTCAGGTGCGGCGCAAGAAACCGTCGAAGGCGAACCCGCTGGGCCGCGTCATGCTGGCTTATGAAGCAACATCCTCGAACAATGTGGAAACGGTCGCGCTCAAACTCGACGACGCCATCCTCAAGGAGGTGCCGAAGCTCGAGGGCGGTCTCAATCTCATCAAGGTGCTTGCCGCCGTCGCGCCGCTGCTAGGCCTTCTCGGTACGGTTATCGGCATGATCAACACCTTCCAGGCGATCACGCTGTTCGGCACCGGCGACCCGCAGATCATGGCCTCGGGTATTTCCGAAGCGCTGGTCACCACGGTGCTGGGCCTGATTGCGGCGATCCCGCTGCTCCTCCTTCACGCCTTTGCGTCAGGCGCGTCAAAACGCGTGTCGCAGATTCTGGAAGAGCAGGCGGCCGGCATCATCGCCGAGCACGCCGAGGGCGGCCGCTAGGCCGGTTGGAAAGGATCTCGAGAAATGCTCGAGTTTTTAAACCCGACGATCGCATGGGATGCGTTGAACGATTTCCTCAATGCCGGCGGATTCGTTCTTCGCGCCATCATGGTCGTCACCTTCTTCATGTGGGCGTTGATCGTCGAACGCATGATGTACTGGTCAGGCGCCCATTCTGGCGTCGCCAAACGGGCGCAACGCGCCTGGGCGGCGCGCAGCGATCATCAATCGTGGTACGCCCATGCGGTCCGCGAGAAGCTGATTTCCGAAGCGATGCTTGAAGCCTCGCGCTTCAACAACGTCATCCGCGCGCTGGTTGCGGTGACGCCGCTTCTGGGTCTGCTCGGCACCGTGACCGGCATGGTGCAGGTGTTCGACGTCATGGCCGTCACCGGCTCGTCGAACGCACGCCTGATGGCGGCCGGCATTTCGAAAGCGACGATCCCGACCATGGCTGGTCTCGTCGCATCGCTCTCGGGGCTGATTTTCATCAACACGTTCGACAGAAACGTTCAGAAAGCGTCTCACCGCATCTCTGACGATCTGCTGATAGGGTAGTAGTCCATGAGAAAAAGAGCGACACATACAGGCGATGAAGCGGATGTGAACATCACGCCGCTTCTCGACATCGTCTTTATCCTGCTCATCTTCTTCATCGTGACAGCGACATTCCTGCGCGAGAGAGGGATCAATGTTCAGACGCCGGAAGATAATCCGGACCCGCCTGATATCGCCGTGGCCGCGCTGGTCCTGGCGGTGCAGGAAGACGGTTTCGTGCGCGTCAACGGCGTGCGCGTCATCGATCCGGGTTCGGTGAAACCGGTGGTGCAGGAATATATGGCCCGCGAGCCGAACGGCTCGGTGCTGGTCAGCGCCGCAGCGGAATCGGAATCGGGCGTCGCCGTGCAGGTGATGGACCAGGCGCAGGACGGCGGCGCGAGGGGGCGTATCTCTCTGACGCTCCAGAAAGAACAATAGCGGCGGCGCGTTACCGCGCGCAGCCGTATCGACAATGTTTTGTTTGAAGACGGACTATTGAAATGGCCAGACGCAGCAGTTTTCAGAATTCCGGCGGAGATGACGAAGACGTCAACGTGACGCCGTTGCTCGACATTGTCTTCATCATGCTGATTTTCTTCATCGTGACGTCGACTTTCGTCAAGGAGCCCGGCGTCGACATCATGCGGCCCGAGGCGGTCACCGCTGAAGAGAAGAAGCTGGCCTCGATCATTGTCGCGATCGCCGCTGACGACAAAATCTGGATCAACAAGGAAGAAGTGAGTCTCGATGAAGTGCGGGCCGTCGTCGAGCAGCTTCGCCGTGAAAACCCCAAGGGTACGGCGGTTGTGCAGGCGGACGCCAAGTCGAAATCGCGGCTGCTCGTCGAAGTCGTCAATCAGATCCGCGCGACAGGATTGACCGACGTCGCCGTCTCGACGGAACGGGTTTAGGGAGCAGCGATCATGGGATCTTTTGTTCGGCTTATCTTGGGCGTTCCGGTCGGCGTCGGCGTGACGGTGCTTCTTTTCCTGTTCATGGCCGCGATGATCAAACAGGATGTGCGCCTCGATGAGGAAAAGGCCGCGGTCAATATCGACATCACCGCGAAGATCGAAGACACCGACCTCGCCAACCAGGCGAACAACATCAAGCGGCCGACGCTCGATGCGCCGCCGCCGCCGCCGCCGGCTGTAAACGACCCGTCGAACCGGCCCAACCTCGAAGGCGCCGCCGTCGAGATTCCGCAAATCGACGCCAACCTGTCGGTCGGATCGGGCTTCAACCCGGATCGCGATGCGCAGCCGCTGGTCAGGATCCAGGACGCTTATCCCGAGCGCTGCATGGCGCGAGCGAAGAATTCCGAAAGCGTCACCGTGCAGTTTGACGTGACGCCGGAAGGCACCACCACCAATGTTCAGGTGATCGACTCCACTAATCGCTGCTTCGACCGCACGGTTATCCGCTCGGTCGGGCGCTGGAAATATCAGCCTAAAATCGTCGACAACCAGCCGCAATGGCGGCGGGGCGTCGTGACCACGATCACTTATGTTCTTGAAGACGGTTGATCGCTGGTTTTGAGGGGCGCCGGGGTGCGTGTTTCTCATGGGGCAACAGGGCTTTTAGAATTGTGTAAGGCGAGAACATGATTGAGAAACGCTGGAAAAAGATGAAACCCTTTCTGTCCGCCTGCGTCGCCGCGGTGGCGATCACCGCCGCCGTTGCGCCGTCTGCGGCCGTTGCGCAGCAATGCGCCGATGACAGCGGCCCTTCCAAGACGCTGACGCCCGCCGTCGCGAAGGTGCTGCAAACTGTTTATGAACAGGTTCAGGCCGACCAGTATCCGGCGGCGCTTGCCGAACTCAATCAGTTGATCGCCAATCGCGGCGATTCCATGCCGGCCTTCGACAAGGCCACGGCTTATGAAATGCGCGGCTCCATCAAGGCTAACCAGGAAGACTACCGCGGCGCGCAAAGGGATTTCCAGACAGCCCTCAATCTCAATGCCTTGCCGGCGGCCCGCAACAACAATCTGCGCTATTACATCGCGCAGCTGAGCGTGCAGCTTGAAGACTATCAGTCGGCGATCCGCGGGCTCAATGAATGGATCAATAATTCGAAAGCCTGCGGGGAAACCGTCGACTGGAACGCCTATTACCTGCTGGCTGCTTCCTATGTGCAGATTCAGCCGCCGAATTACCGGGCGGCGATGTCGCCGGCCGAACAGGCGATCGCCGTCGCGCCGGAACCGAAAAAGGGCGCTTACGATCTCCTCAACCTGGTTTACTCCGAGCTCAAGGAGACAGCCAAGCGGACGGTGATCCTTGAGAAGATGATCGGCTACTGGCCGGCCGAGAAGGGTTACTGGAAGCAGCTTTCCGCGCTTTACGCAGAACAGCAGCGCGACCGCGACGCCTTCACGGTGCTGGAAGTCGCTTACCGCGCCGGGCTTCTGTCGGAAGAAGCCGAGATCACGTCGCTCGCCCAGTATTATTCCTTCTTCAACAATCCCTATCGCGGCGCCAAGCTGCTCGAGCGGGAGATGAATGCGGGCAACGTCAAGCGCAATCAGAAGAACCTGATCTTGTTATCGCAGCTCTGGAGCCAGGCGCGCGAACACAAGAAATCGATCCCGATCCTTCGTGAAGCGGCGCAAAATTCGAACGACGGCGAACTCTATTACCGCCTCGGCATGGTGCTGCTTGCGGATGAACAGTACAGGGCGGCGGAAACGGCGTTGCGCAGCGCGGTCAACCGCGGCGGCATGGACCGCAAGGACACCGGCGACGCCTATCTCCTTCTGGGAACCGCAATTTTCAGCCAGGCCGGGCCGGACGACACGGCGCTGTGGGCCAGGGCTCGCGAAGCATTCGTCAGCGCCCAGCGTTACGAAACCTCGCGCTTGAGAGCGTCGCAGTGGATTGAATATATCGACGCCGTCGCTGACACTTATGACCGGCAGAAAAAGCTTGAGATCATTCAGGCCAAGCAGCGCTGCCAGGCGGAACTCGACCGGATCGAGCGCGATCAGCGTATTCGCGATCTGCAAAACCGCGGCGCTACCCCGGAAGAGCAGAAATTCGAAGCCGATACGCATAAGCGCTGCGACCCGATTCTCGGGATCGGCGACAGCGCGCCGGCGGCGGAGGACGCTGCGGGCGACGATGCAGCAGCCGGCGATGACGCGAATGTCGAAGGCGAAGACGGCGAAGAAGAATAATCGCCGCCGTACGCGCGCACCCGACCATCAAAAAAGGCGGCTCTTCAGAGCCGCCTTTTTTGTTCCGGAAAGATGTTCCAGCAGGCGCAGGCGCGTCGCCTGAACTCTCCTGGATCAGGTCTTAAAATTCGTTGCGCTCGCCAGTGATGCGCCCGCCGTCATTATCACGGGGCGTGCGATCGCCGCATTCAAGATAGCCCTGGCGCCAGCCTGTGCGATAGGCGGGATCGTTGTCGAATGAGTAGGCGTCGCGCGTCATCTTGGTCGAGAAGCTCTTGTCCTCCTCGGTTCCGGTCGCGCAGCCGTCGCCATAACCCTGATGATAGCTCGGGCTTTCACGCATGGCTTGCATGTCGGCGGTGGAAGCGCAGCCGGCGAGACCCGCAGCGGCGGCGAGAAGCGTTATACGAAGCACGTGACAGGATCCTTTCTGCTCATATCCGGACCCTAGCAAAGCCGGACCCCGCCTGTCTTTGAAAAAGCCGCCCAAAAGTGAAATCCCCCGTTAACGGTGTTCCGGTTACAACGGTGCGGAATGAAAAACCCGATTTTGGGCGAATATGGCCGATTTTGATACAGCGACGGACGCGCCGCCGATTCCGGATGCGGAAACGATGTTGACCCCGATCACCAAGATCGGGACGACGCCGCGCGCCCAGATGGTGCGCAAGCTCGTTGATGTTCTGGTCCTGCCGGCGGGACGGATTTCCGGCAATGAACGCGCCCTGACGGCGGATATTCTGCTTCAGGTTGTGGACAAGGTGGAAATCGACCTGCGCATGGAGGTGGCGGGCCGCCTGGCGCGCGTGGCCGAAAGCCCGCCCGCGCTGTTGCGCATGCTGCTGCTCGATCAGCCGCCGGTCGCGGAAAAACTGCTTTGCGGCGCGGAAACCCTTCCCGAAGCGCTGCTGCTCGAAGCCGCCCAGCAAGGCGAGGCCGCCCATCGGCTGATGATCGCGCAGCGTCTCGACCTGACAACGTCTGTGGCGGACGCGCTCCTGAATTATGACGAGCCCGACGTCGCCAAGGCTGTTCTGAGACGCAATGACTGCATCCTGTCGCCGAACGCCGTCAACAAGCTTGTGGCCATGAGCGCGACGGTGACCGATCTGCAAAAGCTGCTGTTGCGGCGTCGCGAACTGGAGCCCGCGCACGGCTTCATGATGTTCTGGTGGGTCGACGGCGAGCGCCGCCGGCGCATCCTTTCGCGCTTTGCGCTCGATCGCGGCGTTATTCAGGACGCGCTCGCCGATCTTTATCCGAAAGTGTTCCGGGGCGGCGGCAAACCCGATCCTTTCGTTAAGGATATCCTGATCCTGTGCGAACGCCGGCACCGGCCGCGCGATGAGGACGGCCAGCCGGTTTCGATGGACGTTATTTTGCGGACCATGCGCGCCGCCCGCCATTATCCGGCGCAGGAAATTGTGGATGCGGTCGGCGTCATCTCCGGCATTTCGCGCGAACTCGCCGCGCGCATCCTGCGCGATCCGGGGGGCGAGCCTTTCGCCGTCCTGTGCAAGAGCCTCGGGGTGAGCCGCGATAATTTCTTTGCGCTGTTTGAGGAAGACGGCGACGCCGGCGAGAATTCGCCCGAACAGGCGGAGTATCTCCTGGCGGTGTTCGACACCATGGCGCGTGACTTTTCCCGCGCGATCCTTCGGTATTGGGACTGGGATTCGAACCCGCGCATCGCATCGATCACACGGTTGCTGGGGCTCGATACCGCGCCAGTTGAATAAAATTTTCCGCTTTAAGCCTCGTTTAATCGATTTGCGCCATAAGCGTCATGCGTCGGTCGCGGCCTTGCGTATCTAGGTTGCTTCCGGCGTCTTTTTTTAACAGCGATAACCGCTCGTCAATAATTTGAGCCAAATTTTCCCTGCGCTTCACGCCGTGCGTTAACACGCCTTGTGACAGAATGAACGTCGGACAAATCGTCTGACGCAAGTTTTCTGGAGGGCGCATGTTCCCATCGATGCGTGTCGTTGTCTTCGCGTCGCAAAAAGGCGGCTCGGGCAAGACGACCTTATCGGGACATATTGCGGTCGAAGCCGAACGCCAGGGGGCGGGGCCGGTGGCGTTAATCGACACCGATCCCCAGGGCTCTCTCGCGAAATGGTGGAACGTCCGTAAAGATCCCGCGCCGGCTTTCATACAGTCGGTGTTTTCAAACCTGTTTTACGATCTCGACAGCGCCCGCGAGGAGGGGTTCCGCCTCGTGGTGATCGATACGCCGCCGGCGGTGACCCGCGCGATTTCCGAGGTGGTCAGCTTTGCGGACATTGTGGTCGCGCCGACGCGGCCAAGCCCGCATGACCTGCGCGCCGTCGGGCCGACGGTCGATATCGCCGAAGCGCGCGGCAAGCCGCTTGTCTTTGTTATCAACGCCGCGACACAGCGCGCGCGGATCACGTCAGAAGCGGCGATCGCCCTCTCCCAGCACGGCACGGTCGCGCCGGTGACCGTTCATCACCGCGTTGACTTCGCCGCCTCGATGATCGACGGGCGAACGGTCATGGAGATCGATCCTTTCTGCCAGTCCGCACAGGAAGTCAGCGCGCTCTGGAAATATCTTCACGAGCGGCTCCAGCGCGCCGACGGCGCCTATCGGGCGCAGGACGATGCGTCGATGGCGTCGCCGCAAAACCGCGTCTTCGGACGCAGGGCGGTGTGATGAGCGGATACGCGCCCAATCCGGAATTCGGCGCCGCCAGCGGGGCCGCGCCGCTGACCGCCAGTCTGCTCGCGCGCAAGGGCGAAGCCCTGCCGGCGGTTGACGCGGAAGCGCATGCCGGCGTCGACATTGTCATGAAAGCGCCCGGACGTAGCGTGCAGCGCGGCGGCGGCGAGCACGGGCCGCGCCCCTTTGAGGGCTACCCGGCCAATCCGGGCGCTGGCGCCCGGCCGTCGAATGTACGCGCGTTTCATCCGCGCCCGGCGAACGCCAATGGACAGCGCCCCGCTTCCGCTGCGGCGCCTGACAACTGGACATTGCCGCCGCCTCAGCAGAAGCGCGCAAACGTTAAAAGCAGGCTTGAGGCGCGCGCCGCCGCGCCGGGGAGACAGGCGACCGTCACCTTCAAAATGTCGGCCCGCGATCTGATCCGGCTGCGCCTCGCTTCGCGCAGTCTTGAGATGCCCTGCCAGTCGATCCTGCTCGATGCGCTCGATACATATCTTGACGCCAACGACGCCGCGCCGGTCACTGACGAAGATGTGGCGCGCGAAACGGAATTGCTGATCCGCAAGATGAGGCTGCGCAGAGCTGTAAACAAGTCTTAACGGAATGTTGTCTCTAAAAGGCAACCACGCGTTTACGCGATTTTTAACCATACGCGCATAGCTTGGTCATCGGACTTTTCCGGGGGCGTACTTCCGATGCGCAGCATCTCAGACGACACGGCGGCATCGCCGAACAAAGCTACCATGACGCAGAATTCAGGCGCGCGCCTGATGGCGACGGCGCTTGCGGCGGGCACATGCGCTGTGCTGGCGATCTTTCTGATCTTCGCCGTTTATCACGACATATCTGAAAACTCGCTGCGCCGGAAGGAACTCAGCCGCTACCTGCACACGGTGGGCGAGGCGACAGCGTGGGGCGCTGACAACTGGCTCGAGCAACGCGTGCGGTTTGCGGAAGACATCGCGCACATCATCTCGAAAACCGATGACAAGAACGGCTATATCGACGTTCTGCACAGCCCGGTCTACGAGGAAACTTTCATCTGGACCTATTACGGCGAAGTCGATCGCGCCTATCATATCTGGCCGCCCGACGACGAACTGCCGTCTGACTACGATCCGCGTACGCGGCCGTGGTACCATGCGGCGCTCGCCGCCGGACAGGGAACGCTCACCGAACCTTATTTCGACATCACCACCGGGGTTGAAACGATCACTGTCGCCGCGCCCGTCTATGCGAACGGCGAACTCAAAGGCGTTGTCGGCGCCGATTTCTCGACCGAGACGTTGAGCGGGGTGCTGAAGGAAACCAATCTCGGCGGGCTCGGCATCGCGTTTCTGGTTTCGGGCGAAGGCAAGATCCTGGCGCATCCGGACCGCTCGCTGGTGTCGCAGTCGCTCAGCCATGCGTTTCCGAGCGAACGGCTGAAAATCAAGAACGAGCTTCAATATCTCGACGACCTCGATAACCCGCAAATCGTCACCTTCATCAAGCTGCCGTCGGTCAGCGCCGTTGACTGGTATCTGGCGCTTTCCGTCGACAAGAGCGCGGCGTTCGCCAGCCTTCGCGAGTTTCGCCAGTCGGCGGTGATTGCGACGATTTCGGCCTCGCTCCTGATGGTCATTGTGCTTGGCCTCGTCATTCACCGCTTGCTTGTGCGGCCGCTTCTCAACGCCCGCAAGGCGGCGGATTCCGCGAATGTCGCGAAGTCCGAGTTTCTCGCCTCGATGAGCCACGAAATCCGCACGCCCATGAACGGCGTTCTCGGCATGGCCGACGTTCTCATGAACACCAATCTCGACGAGCGCCAGCGCGAGATCGCCTCGATCATCGTTTCGTCAGGCAACGCGCTGATGACGGTGATCAACGATATTCTCGACTTCACCAAGCTTGAGTCGGGCAAGCTCCGCTTGAGCCCGCGCTCCTTCAATCTGCGCCAGACCGTATATGAGCTTGCGACCATGATGCAGGCGCGGGCGCTGGAAAAAGATCTGGAAATGATCGTGCGTTATGCGCCGAACCTGCCGGAGGGCGTCGTCGCCGACGATACGCGCCTGCGCCAGGTGCTCGGCAACCTTATCGGCAACGCGGTCAAGTTCACCGACAACGGTTATGTGCTGATCGACGTTGCCGGCGAGCGCGAGGGCGACGAGGTCAAGCTGCGGTTCGAAGTCAAGGACACCGGCATCGGCATTCCGCCTAATGAAATCCCGCGCATGTTCGAACGGTTCGAGCAGGCCGACGGCTCGCATACGCGCCGTTTCGGCGGAACCGGGCTCGGCCTCGCGATCTGCAAGAATATCGTCGACCTGATGAACGGTGAAATCGGCGCGGAAAGCGATGTCGGCCACGGTTCGCGCTTCTGGTTCACGATGACGCTTACCGCCGACGATTCCATCAAGACGCTGGCGGCGGCGGAAAAATCGAACTTCGACGGCGCGCGCATTCTCGCCGTCGACGACAACGCCGTGAACCAGCGCGTTCTCAAGGAGCTGATCGACGGCTGGGGCTTGCGCTCGACAGTAGTCGCCGACCCCGTCCGCGCCATGGCGGCGCTCGAAAAGTCGGTCGCCGAGTGCGATCCCTATCACGCGATTTTAATGGACTATCAGATGCCGCTGGAAGACGGCGTCTCGCTGGCGGCGCGCATCCAGAAAGACGGCCGCTTTGCGAAAATCCCGGTCATCGTCCTGTCATCTGTCGATAGCGTACTCGCCGATCAGGACAATATCAGCGCCCGGATCGCTTCGTTCCTGTCGAAACCGGTTCGCCCGTCGCAGCTTCTCGACGCGCTGGCGAGCGTTCTTGAAGAAAACGCGACCAGCGCTTTGCGCAGCATGATCAAGCCGCTCAAGGAAAAGCCGGAAATGGCGCCGGAGCCGCCGCAGGACGGAAGGCGGAAAGTGCTGATCGCTGAAGACAACGTCATCAACCAGATGGTGATCTCCGAGTTCATCGACAAATCCCGGTATGAGGTCCTGATCGCGGAAAACGGCGAGCGCGCGGTCGAGCTTTACAAGAAGCACTGCCCGGCGCTGGTCTTCATGGATCTTTCGATGCCGGTGATGGGCGGCCTTGAGGCGACGCGCGGCATCCGCGCCTGGGAAACGGCGCAGGCGCTTGTCCGTGCGCCGATCGTTGCGACGACGGCCCATGTGCTTGAGGAAGACCGCAAGCGCTGCGAGCAGGTCGGCATGGACGATTTCCTGTCGAAGCCGATCAAGAAGGCGGCGCTCGACACGGTGTTGGAGGCCTATCTAGGCGATCAAACGCTTCGCGAGGCGGGCTGACCCGCGCGCGGGCGCGCCCCTTCATTTTTTCCGGATGACGCCGATCGAGGCGAGCGCGGCGAGATACTCCTCAACTGCTGCAAGCGGAACCGGCGCGAGCGTCCCCGTCAGCCAGTCGCGTATCTCCCCGACAGTGCGCTCGCCATCGACAAGATTGAGCGCCTCATAGGCGTAGGCGCCGCCCGAGATGACGCGCCCGTCCGGGTCGCGGCCCGAATGGCCGAGCAGCGCCAGTTCACGGCGGCGTTCGCCAAGCTTGTCAGCGAGATAGGAATAGCCGAAGCCGTTCATCGGGCCTTGAACGGCCGGATTGCGTTCATAGACGATGTTGCGGGCCATCGCTGGATCCGGGGAGCCGCTGCTCTCCATGTTTCGCTCGCCGGTCACCAGAACGGCGAGGTTGTCGATAAAGTCATGCGCTGCCTGTCGCGCCCGGTCATCGAGCGCGGCGAAGTCGTTTATGCTGTCGATTTTTGCATGTTCCGCCGCCCAGTGAACACCGACGGCGGCTTCGCAGTAAGCATTCCACGCATTGCTGCGGCATTCGCCCAGCGCGCCGGCGCGGCTGAGAGCGTTGCGCCTTAACAGGGAGAGCACGCCGTCGGTATCTTTCTCGTTCATGCCGGCGAGGTAGAGCGCCGTTGTAAGGCCGATAAAGGCGGCGCGTTTGAGTTTCGTCGGGTCGATATTGGCCGGCGTGTCGTAATTCGTATGGATATAGCGGTCCGGCCAGTCGTGAAGATAAATCCCCGGTATGCGCCATGTCCCTTCGTTGAAAATCTGGTGGTCGCTGCCGAGCGACATGCCTTCCATGACGGCGTTCTGCGCTTCCTTGCCGCCTTCGGGCGCCGTCAGGTCGAAGGGCGTATCGCCGCCGCTCGCATGAATTTCCGTTTGCGCATTAACGAAGGCGCCGATCTCATGGCCGAGATCGCTGATGAAATGCGGCTGGCTCGGCGGGCCGCCGGAAACGCGGAAGACGGCCTTGGTGTTTGCGTTGCCGCCGACCATGTCCATGTGAATGTTCGCCTTGATGCGCGCCGCGGCTTTCGGGTCGGCGGTGAGATAAATGATCGAGCCTTCGATCTCCGCCGGCCAGATGAAGCGGATCGTCCGGTCGGGTCGGGCGTAGCGGCCTTCGTCGATGAGTTTCTTGAGCGTGCGCGCGGCTTCGAGAATGGCGACGCAGCCCGAGGCGTTGTCGTTGGCGCCGGGCCGCGGATGGTCGAGATGGCAGGTGAAAACGATTTCCTCGTTGCGCAGGGTTTTGTCGGCGCCGGGAATGGATGCGGTGACGAGCGAATATTTTCCTTTTGTATTGTGATAGGCGTCGACCTTGCCGTGAAAACGCAGCTCTTCGCCGCGCGCCAGCCGCTGTTGCAGGCGCCGCGCTTCGCCGAGCGAGATCATGAACGCGAAGGTCTCGACATCGGGAAAGCTGTCGAGATGGCCCCAGCGCACCAGGCGGTCGTCTTCCTTCCACCAGGCGGTTCGCTGGTTCGGCGCGTAGGAGATAATTCCCGCCGCGCCGTATTTCCCGACCGCGAGATCGGCGATGGCGCCCGGTTGGCTTTCGGTGAGCACGAATTTTCCGCTTACGTCCTTTCCAGCGTAATCGGAGTCCGCCGTTCCCCTGCCGATATCCACAAGCCCCGCCGTCGCACCGCCTGTCAGGCTGTCCTGCGCCAGCGTCAACGGGACCGCGTCCCAGTCGCCGAGTTTGCGCGCGCGCTCCCATGCGCCGTCATTTTCCTTCAGCTCCCAGAGTTCGGCGAAATTGACGTCCCAGGCGGGGCGGGATTTTTGCGTGCCGAACATCGTCTTGCCGTCGGCGGGGTATTCGATGATGCGCGCGTCGTCATATCCGTATGAGCGCAGCTCGTCCCTGATATGTTCCGCAGCCTGACGAAACTGGCTGCTGGCGCGGGTGCGATGATAAAGCGTCACGCGGTCAAGATTGCGCTTGGCTTCCTCGCCGGAAAGCTCCTGCGCGATCATCAGGAGGTGTTTCTCATTCATGATTTCGCGCAGCTCTGCGGCGGCCGGGCCCGCCAGCAAGGCGGTGGCGCCGGCGATCGCGCTCAACAACAGTTTTCTCATGGCTTGCCCTCTCCATCATCGACCGGCGCAGTCCGTGCGCGCGGATAAGAGGGTTTCGCGGATTGCCGCCCTTGGCAAGCGGCGGCCGGGCGGCGGCGCTTTCAGACGCTTTTCGGCGCCCACAGCGTTGATTTCTCCGTCAAATCTGCGAAATTCCGCCTCGCTTTCACGCCGCGCCGGTTCCGGCGGAAGAGTGAGGGCGGCGCGCCGTCTCAATCGCGTACCGGGCGCGTCGTCATAACGGCGTCTCAACTGGGTGTGGGCCTTAAGGCCCTGAATTTATTTGGCTTTTTTGAAAGCCGGTGAGATAGCAGGGTCGATGGGGCGATTTATCATCCTGGTTCTGGCGCTTGGCGCCCTGTGGCTGCTTCTGTCGGGCTATTTCGACAAGCCGCTGCTGTTGGGGTTCGGCGCCGCCTCGGTCCTGTTCGCCGCGCTGATGGCCCGCCGAGCCGGGATCGTCGACAATGACAGCGTGCCGACCGGGCTTTTTCCGGGGATCTTCGGCTACTGGCTGTGGCTGACCTTCGAAATCGGCAAGTCGAATATCGGCGTGATCCGCCACGCCCTGGCGGTTGAGCCGAAGCTCTCGCCGAAACTCTTCTATGTGCCGTGCCAGCCGAAAACCAGCGTCGGCAAGGCGACCTTCGCGAATTCGATCACGCTGACGCCGGGCACGGTTTCCGTCGATCTCGGCGAGGAGGGCATTCTCGTTCACGCGCTGACCGAAGACTTCGCCGATGTCGGCGCCATCAAGGAGATGGGCGACTACGTGGCGCGGATCGAGGGGAGCGAGGCATGAGCATGTTTGCGGTCGCCACCGCCGGCATCATCGCCGCCATGACGCTCGCCCTGGTGCGGGCCTTCGCCGGGCCGTCGCTTTACGACCGGGTTCTCGCCGGCAACTCTTTCGGTACGAAGACGGTGATCCTGATCGGCCTGATGGGCTTTCTCACCGGCCGCCCGGATTTTCTCGATATCGCGCTGCTTTATGCGCTGATCAATTTTGCGGCGACCATCGCCATCCTGCGCTTCTTCTCCTACCGCCAGTCCAGCAAGACGCGGGCGAAGCCGATGAGCGAGGGAGAAGCCTGATGATCGACTGGGACCTCATTCGCGACCTTCTCTCCTGGGCGCTGTTCCTGACCGGCGGGTTTTCGGTTGTCGCCGGCGCTATCGGGCTGGTGCGGTTTCCGGATTTCTTCACGCGGCTGCATGCGGCGGGCGTCACCGACACCGCCGGCGCCGAACTCATCATTCTCGGCATGATGATTCAGGCGCCGAACTGGATCGTCGTCGTCAAGCTCGCCTTCATTGCGGCGTTCTTGTTCCTGACCTCGCCGGTGGCGACCCATGCGATCGCCCACGCCGCATGGATGGTCGGTTTCAAACCGATGCAAGGACCCGACCTTCGCTATGAGGGAGACGGCAAATGAGCGCGTTCGAAGTCGAACTGACGCCAATCGTCTTTCTCGATCTGTCGCTCCTGACGATGCTGATTCTCGTCGCCTTCGCGATGCTGCGCTCCCGTCACCTGTTCGCGGTGGTGATGCTGTCGGGGATTTATTCCCTGCTCTCGGCGGCGTTTTTCGTCTCGCTCGATGCGGTCGACGTGGCGTTCACCGAAGCGGCGGTGGGCGCCGGCGTTTCGACGGTGCTGATGCTGGCGGGCATGCTCCTGACAGCGCGCCGCGAAAAGCCGAAAACCCCGGGCCGCGCGCCGGTCGCGCTGGCGGTGGTGTTCGTCACCGGCGCCGCGCTCGCCTATGCGACCATCGACATGCCGGCCTTCGGCGATCCCGACGCGCCCGCGAATTCCTATGTCGGCCAGCAATATGTGGACGAGACCCCGAACGACATCGCCGTGCCGAACATCGTCACGGCGGTGCTGGCGAGCTACCGGGGCTTCGATACGATGGGCGAGACCATGGTGATTTTCACCGCCGGCGTCGCGGTGATGCTGTTGCTCGGTCTCGGCTCGGCGCGCGGCGGCCGTGAGGTCAGCGACGCCGAACCGGAAGACGGGGAGGCCAAATAATGGAACGCCTGATCCTCCGCGTCACGACGAAACTCCTCTTCGCGCCGATCATCCTGTTCGCGCTTTATGTGCAGTTTCACGGCGATTACGGGCCGGGCGGCGGCTTCCAGGCGGGCGTCATCTTCGCCGTCGCGTTCATTCTTCACGCATTCTGCTACGGTCTCGACGAGACCAAAAAAGCCGTGCCGCAAAAGGCGCTGACCGTCGCCATGGTGATCGGTCTGCTGTTCTATGTGGGCACCGGCGTCGCCACCATGCTGCTCGGCGCGAACCTTCTTGGTTATGACTCGATCGACCCGGACTCGACCCACCACGCGGGGCAGCATTACGGCATTCTGCTGGTCGAGTGGGGCGTCGGCATGTGCGTCGCCTCGACCATGATGACGATCTTCTATCATTTCACGGGCCGCGAGCCGGACATCAACCAGGAGGACTGGTAGGCCGTGGAGTGGTTCGACTTCGTCCTTGAACGGTATAATTACTGGATCGTCATCATCTTGATGATGACCGGGCTTTATATCGTTTTCGCCCGCGGCAATCTCGTCAAGAAGATCGTCGGGCTCAATCTCTTCCAGACATCCGTCTTCATCTATTACCTCACCATCGGCAAGATCGCGGGCGGCACCGCGCCGATCTATGTCGGCGGCGAGCTCGATCATGGCGGCGGCCATGGCGAGGAGGCACCCGGTCATGATGCGCCGGGCCATGACGCGCCTCAGGGATCGGACGCGTCGCTGCACGAAACGCCCGAAGGCGCCAGTGATCATGTCAACGACCTGTTCGGCGGCGAGGCCGGCAGCGACAAGATCGCCAACGATTTCGCGTCGAACGATCTCAAGGAAACGCTGAAGGATTTTCAGGCGCAGGGCGCCGCGGCGCCGACCGGCGGAGAGGCTTCGCTGCACACGCCGCCCGAAGGCGTCGACGGCAAGATCGCGAATGATGCGTTCCAGAACATCAAAAAACCTGAGAGTATCGAGTTCTCAATCGGCGACGGTCATGAGGCGGGCGCGAACTCTCTCGCCGACGCCGTCCACCAGGCGAGCGAGGTGATCTACACCAACCCCTTGCCGCATGTCCTGATCCTCACCGCCATCGTCGTCGGCGTCGCGACGACTGCGGTCGGTCTCGCCCTCGCGGTGCGTATCCGCGAAGCCTACGGCACGATTGAGGAAGACGAACTCGAAGTCATCGACAATGTCGCCGAGTTCGGCGAAGAGGCGCGCGCGCGCGCGGAAGGAGCGGCGTCGTGAACTTCTTTGCCGATCCTTCTAGACGCCCACACGCCTTCATCCTGAGGGCGTTCGAAGAACGCGTCACGAAGGGCGAAGGCGTATGGGCTCCTCAGGATGAAGGTTTTGAGTTGCTGAAAGCGTGTTTTGATTCCGGAAGCGAGGTTCTTTCGTGAATTTCGCCGAACAGCTTCCCGTTCTCCCGATCATCACGCCGCTGGTCATGGCGCCGGTCACGCTGCTGCTGCCGAAGGGCCGCGCGCCTTGGGCATGGGCGACGCTGGCGAGCTGGCTGACCTTCGCCGCATGCGTTTTCCTGCTGCGCGAGGTTTCGGCGTCATCGGCTGGGTTTATTTCCTATCACCTCGGCGACTGGGCGCCGCCGCTCGGCATCGAATACCGGGTCGATCTCGCCAACGCGCTGGTTCTGCTCCTCGTATCGGGCATCGCCTCGCTGGTGTTCCCCTTCGCCTACCGCTCGGTGCAGCTTGAAATCGACGAGCGCCAGTCGTCGCTGTTTTACGGCGCGTTGCTGATCTGCATGACCGGCCTGCTTGGCGTCACCATCACCGGCGACGCCTTCAACGTTTTCGTGTTTCTCGAAATTTCTTCGCTTTCGACCTATGCGCTGATCGCCATGGGCGCCCGGCGCGACCGGCGCGCGCTCACCGCCTCGTTTAACTATCTCGTCATGGGCACCATCGGCGCGACTTTCTTCGTGATCGGCATCGGTCTTCTTTATCAGGCGACCGGCACGCTCAACATGGCGGACCTCCACGACAAGCTCGCGGGCAACCACTCAAGGGTAGTCGACGCCGGTTTCGCGTTCATCGTCGTCGGCATGGGCCTGAAGCTCGCCATGTTCCCGATGCATCTGTGGCTGCCGAACGCCTACACCTATGCGCCGTCGGCGGTCTCCGCCTTCATCGCCGCGACCGCCACCAAGGTCGCGGTCTATGTGCTGATCCGCTTCCTTTATTCAATCTTCGGCTTCGATTTCTCGTTCATGGGCTCGGCCTTCACCTTCGTGCTGCTGCCGCTCGGGCTCGCCGGCATGTTTGTCGCGTCCTTCGTCGCGGTCTTTCAGGACGACGTCAAACGCATGCTCGCCTATTCTTCCGTGGCGCAGATCGGCTACATGCTGCTGGGGCTTTCCTTCGCGACGGTCGAGGGGCTCACGGCGAGCCTCGTTCATGTGTTCAACCACGCGCTGATGAAGGGCGCGCTCTTCATGGCGGTCGCCTGCGTCGTCCTGCGCGCGGGCTCGCATTCGGTGGAAGCCTTCGCCGGTCTCGCCCGGCGCATGCCGTTCACCACATGGGCGTTCATTCTTTCCGGCCTGTCGCTGATCGGCGTGCCGCTGACCGTCGGCTTCATCTCGAAATGGTATCTCCTGCAGGCCGCTTTCGCCGCCGGTCACTGGTATGCGGGCTTTTTGATCGTCGCGAGTTCGCTGATCGCACTCCTTTATGTGGGCCGCATCGTTGAAGTGATGGTGCTGCGCGAACCGGCGGAGGAGGGCAAATACGCGATCCCGGCGAGAGACGCGCCGCTTTCCATGCTGATCCCCATGTGGATCATGGTGGCGGCCAACATCTATTTCGGCGTGAACACCGAACTTACCGGCGAGATCGCAAGACGCGCCGCTGAAGCGCTGATGATGGTGGCGGGAGGCGCTCCGTGATTGACGCCAATCTCGCCATCCCGCTCGCCCTGTGGGCGCCGCTGCTCGGCTGCGTCCTGATCTGGCTGCTCGACAAGTCGCCGAACCTGCGCGAGGCGGCGACGCTGGTCACCGGCGTCATCCTGCTTGGCCTCGCGATCACCGTGTTCGCCGCGGTGGGCGCGGGCGAACGTCCGACCTATGAACTGATCCAGGTGATCGACGGCTTGCCGATCGCGTTTCAGGCCGAACCCCTTGGCGCCATGTTCGGGCTGATCGCGAGCGGGCTGTGGCTGGTGAATTCGGTCTACGGCATCGGTTACATGCGCGGCCATAATGAGAAGCACCAGACGCGCTTCTTCATGTCGTTTGCGGTGGCGATCTCCGCCGCCATGGGCGTCGCGTTCGCCGCCAATCTCTTCACGCTCTTCATCTTCTATGAAGTGCTGACGCTGTCGACCTTCCCGCTCGTCACCCATTACGGCGATGAAAAAGCGCGAAAGGGCGGGCGGATTTATCTCGGCGTCCTGATGGCGACATCGATCGGCCTGCTGCTGCCGGCGATTGTCTGGACCTATGCGATCGCCGAAACCACCGAGTTCACGCCGGGCGGGATTTTCACCGCGCATATGGATGCGGTCGGCCCCATCGCCGGCGTCCTCATGGGGCTTTACGCTTTCGGCGTCGGCAAGGCGGCGTTGATGCCGGTTCATCCCTGGCTGCCGAACGCCATGGTCGCGCCGACCCCGGTTTCGGCGTTCCTGCACGCGGTCGCGGTGGTCAAGGCCGGCGTTTTCTCGATCCTCAAGATCGCGGTCTATATTTTCGGCATCGAGTTCCTGCATGAGACGGGCGCATCCCAGCCCTTCATGTGGATCGCGGCGGGTTCGATCCTCCTCGCCTCCGCCATCGCCATGCACAAGGACAATTTGAAAGCGCGGCTCGCCTATTCGACGGTCTCGCAGCTTTCCTACGTCACGCTCGGCGCGATGCTGGCGACGCAGATGGGCGTCATGGGCGGCGCCATGCAGATCGCCGCGCACGCCCTCGGCAAGATGACCCTCTTCATGTGCGCCGGCGCGATCTATGTGGCGCACCACAAATCGCTGGTGTCTGAACTTCGCGGCATGGGCCGGGTGATGCCGTTCACCTTCGGCGCGTTTTTCCTCGGCGCGATGTCGATCATCGGGCTGCCGCCGATGGCGGGCTCATGGCCGAAATTCTTTTTGATGGTCGGCGCGGCGGACGCCGGGCAACTGGCGATCATCGCGGTCCTGATGATCTCGTCGATCCTCAATGTGATTTATCTCCTGTCGATCCCGATTCAGGCCTTCTATATGAAACCGGCGGAAGGCGATGCGAAACCGCAAGGGGCGGAAGGCGAGGGGATCAAATGGGGCGCGCTCAAGGAAGCGCCGATCCTCTGTCTCGCGCCGCCGATGCTGACCGCCTTCGGCGCTTTCCTGCTCTTCTTCTTCTCCGGACATCTCTACGATTATCTCACGCCGCTGATGGGAGGCGTTCATGGCTGACCATGATCACAACGGCAAACCCGGCTGGGCGGACAATCCGGCGTTCGTGCGCGGGTTTTTGATCGTTCTCATCGTGTCGTCGGTGCTCGCCGCCATCGCCGGTTTCGTGCCGGCCTGGCAAAAGGACCATCCGCATTTCGAGGTCGAAGGCTGGAAAATCTTCTTCGCGGTCTACGGCTTCGTCGCCTTCTCGTTCATCGTGCTCGCCGGCCAGCATTTGCGAAAACTCGTGGGCCGCAAGGAAACCTATTACGAGGAGCGCGAATAGATGAACGCCTTCCTCGACATGCTCATGCAGAACCCGGCGGTGATCCTCACTGTCGGCGCGGCGGTGACGCTGGCGGCGCCGCGCCATTTCGCCTCGCCGATCCTGCTCGTCGCGACCGCGCTATCGGCGATCAAGCTTTACGATCTCGGCCTCGGCAATTACGGGGCGATCATGCTGTTCGGCGAACAGCTGACCACCGTGCGGCTCGATCCCCTGTCGCGCATTTTCGCAGTGGTGTTCCACATCGCGATTGCGCTCAACATCATTTACGGCTGGGGTCAAAAAGACAGAGCGCAGAACTTCGCAACACTCGCCTATCCGGCGGCGGCGCTCGGCGGCGTCCTCGCTGGCGATTACCTGACGCTGTTCTTCTGGTGGGAGATGGCGGCGCTCACCTCCGTCTTCCTCGTCTGGGCGCCGGGGACGCGCGTCACCTATCTCGCCGGCATGCGCTATCTGTCGATCCAGATCCTCTCGGGCGTCTTGCTGCTCGGCGGGATCGCGCTGATCTATCGCGAGACTGGCTCGCTCGACTTCAACCTGGTGGGCCTGCGCGACGATGGCGGCGCGATCAAGTTCTCCGCGC
The DNA here is from genome assembly GCA_913055785.1 of uncultured Parvularculaceae bacterium. GTDB lineage: Bacteria > Pseudomonadota > Alphaproteobacteria > Caulobacterales > Parvularculaceae > Hyphococcus. Next base: position 29,913 of record CAJXLJ010000010.1, read on the forward strand.
TCGTCCTGTTCCTCGCTTTCGGGATCAAGTCGGCGTTCCCGCTCCTGCATAACTGGGTGCAGGACGCCTACCCGAAATCGACCATCACCGGCGCGATCATCCTCTCGATCTTCACGACCAAGCTCGCGGTCTATTCGCTCGCCCGCGCGTTTCCGGGCACGCCGGAGCTCATCTATATTGGCGCGGTGATGACGATCTTCCCGATCTTCTTCGCGCTCATCGAAAACGACCTGCGCAAGGTTCTAACCTATTCGATCAACAACCAGGTCGGCTTCATGGTGGTCGCCATCGGCTTCGGCTCGATCAACGGTGCGGCGGGCTACGCCTTCGGCAACATCATTTTCGAAGGGCTCCTGTTCATGGCGCTCGGCGCCGCGATGTTCCGCACCGGCACGTCGAAAGCTACCGAACTCGGCGGGCTTTACCGCACAATGCCGCTCACCATGGGCCTTTGCATTGTCGGCGCGCTCTCGATCTCCGCCTTCCCGGGCACGCTCGGCTTCGTCACCAAGGGGCTGATCATCGACGCCGCCGGCGAGGCGCATATGTTCTGGATCTGGCTGACGCTGCTCTTCGCCTCCGCCGGGGTTCTCGAACATGCCGGTATCAAGATCCCGTTCTTCACGTTCTTCGCCCACGATTCCGGCAAGCGGCCCAAGGAAGCGCCCTTGCCCATGCTGATCGCCATGGGGATTGCGGCTGTGTTGTGCATCGGGATCGGCGTTTACCCGGACCCGCTCTATGCGCTGATGCCTGACCGGGAAGCGATCGCCGGCTATCACCCCTACACCGCCTATCATCTGGTCGAGCAGCTTCAGCTCCTGCTGTGGGCGGTCCTCGCCTTTGCGGTCCTGATGCTCGTCAAGTGGTATCCGCCGGAAGTCCCGTCGACCAATCTCGACACGGACTGGCTATATCGCGTGCCGGGCAGGGCGTTTATCGGCTGGGTAAGTGGTGCGTCGCGCGCGACATGGAACGCGTTATGGGGGATTTTCTCCAGCTACATACAAGCGGTGATGGCGCGGATTTACGCCGTCCACGGCCCCGAAGGGCAGATGGCGCGCTCCTGGCCGATCGGCTTCATGGCGCTGTGGACCGCGGTTTTGCTTGGCTTCGTGCTGATCCTGTCGTTCCTTTCGTAACGCCGGCGGCGCGCGCCGCGCGTTAACCAAAGAATTTCAAATTTTTATTCCGTCCACACCCTAAAATCCGGTTGTAGCATCTTACGCAACGGCGCGCCGCCCGGCGCGGCTGACTGCGGGAGGGGTAAGATGTCATTGAACGAGGATTATTTTTCGGCGGGCGCGCAAAAGATCATCGCCCGAATGGCCAGGGAAATCGTGTGCGAAGGCTACGGCATTCCGCATGCGGAGCTGAATTTCAATCCGCGCGGCGACGCGCAGGTCGCGATGGCGCGGCAGACGGCGATCTATCTCGCTCATGTGGTCGGGCAACTGTCCACCAATGAGCTTGCCGGGCTGTTCGATCGCGACCGCTCCACGGTCAGCCACGCCTGCAACAATATCGAGGATCGCCGCGATAGCCCGATCTTCAATCTGCAGATCGAGTTCATGGAGAAGCGCCTGCGCAGTCGCATCAATACCTTCAGGCGCGATCTCGCGGCGGCTCGCGCCGGCCGCCCGCCGGAACGCAAGGCGGCGCAGCTATTCCTGTGACCTCAAACCGTTCGCCGCAAGATCGGCGCGCTTCGCCGTTTCGTGGATTTAATTCATTCTCAATCTCGGCCATGAATAAATGTGACAAGTGTCGCATAACTGCCGGCGGGGAGGCCGGCGCGGGTGTGAGGATACCAACATGGCTCTGGGCGAACCGGGCGCGGCGGCAGCCGGCCATCAGCAACCTATTGCGTTTATTCACGGAAACCGGAAATCCGCGCGGCGACGCACCGGTCTCCTGGCGACGGCGGCGGCGCTTGCGCTGATTGCGCCGGCCGCCGCGCAGGAAGAAGCCGCCACGGCTTGCGCCGCTGCAACGAGCTGCACGGTCGGCGACACGGTGATCTATCTGCCGGCGTTCTTCTCTCAATATAATCCGGTCACGGCCCTCGACATGGTGAGCCGCGTGCCCGGCTTTTCCATCGACTCGGGCGACAATGTGCGCGGCTTCGGCGCGGCCGGCGGCAATGTGCTGATCGACGGTCAGCGGCCGAGCACAAAGTCGGCCAGTCTTCAAACCGTGCTGTCGCGGATCGGCGCCAGCGATGTCGAGCGCATCGAACTCATCCGGGGCGGCACCGGCAGTCTCGACGTGGCTGGCCAGTCGGTGGTCGTCAATGTCGTGAAGAAAAAGGGCGCCGAGGACAAAAGCTCATCGCCCTGGGAGTTCTGGCTCCTGCAGCGCCGCCCGCGCGGCTCGCTGACCCCCGGCGGTGAGATTTCCTACAGCGGCAAAACGGGGTCGCTCAAATACACGCTCGGCGCCAGCGGCTATGCGGCGGGACTGACTTACGGCGGCGATGAAACCATCACCCGCTATTTCGACGAAGACGAGACGCGTGAACGCGAAGGCGGCTACCACGAGCATGGGTATGCGGCGAACATCAATCTCGAACGGCCGTTCGACAATGGCGACGTGGCGCGGCTCAATATCGAGGCCTCGAAAGACAAATCGCGCGAGACGACGGTCGAGTTCCGTTATCCTGAATCCGGCGGAACCAATATCGCCATCTTTCCGTTCCCATACGAGCAATATCAGTATGAAGTCGGCGGTGATTACGAACATCATTTTACGGAAAAGTTCGGCGCCAAACTGATCGGCCTTTTCAAGCGGCGCAACGAAAAATACGACAGCGGCTTTGAATATTATCCGGACATGGACGACGATTATCGTTCGCTGTTCTCATCCGACCGCAACATCGGCGAGACGATCGGCCGGGTTGAGTTCGACTGGAAGGGCTGGGAAAATCACGCGATCCAGTTCGGCGGCGAAGTGGCCCACAATTTCATCGACTCGGAGGCCGAATATTTCGTCGATGACGGCATGGGCGGCCTCGAACAGCAGGCGCTCGACGGCGCCAATACGCGCGTTACCGAATTGCGCGGCGAGCCGTTCATCACCGACAGTTGGAAAGCGGGATCGAAACTGAAGGTCGACATCGGCATGGCCGTCGAGCTTTCGCGCATCGCGCAGTCGGGCGATTCTGAAAACTCCCGCTTCTTCGTGTACCCGAAACCGTCGCTTACCTTCACCTACGACCTGACGCCGAAAACCCAGATCCGGCTTTCCGGCAAGCGCGACGTCAACCAGCTTTCCTTCGGCGAATTCGTCAGCTCGGTGAATTTCGACGATGAGGATTTCGATTTCGGCAATCCGGAACTGCAACCCCAGCGCACATGGGAATTCGAGCTGGCCTTTGAACGCCGCTTCGGCGAGATCGGCGTGATCGAGCTGACAACCTTCTATCATCTGGTCAACGATGTTGAAGACCTTCTCCCCATCGGCGGCGTCGTCGAAGTGCCCGGCAATATCGGCGACGGCGAAGCATGGGGTGCGACCCTCGACTTCACGGTGCCGCTCGACGCTGTCGGGTTGAAGAACGCCCGGCTTGAATCGGAAGTGACGGTGCAGGATTCCTCCGTGCGCGATCCGGTCACCGGCGAAGACCGGCAGTTCTCCTATTTCAACGATTACGTGGCGGAGACGGAGTTCCGGCAGGATTTCCCGAAAGCCAGGTTCAGCTGGGGCTGGAGCTTCATCTATATCGGGGAGGAAGCCGGCTACGGTCTCGATGAACTGACCTATTGGCGGTACCCCAAACCGGACTCGGCGATCTTCGTTGAATCGACGGTTCTCAAGGGCGTCAAAATTCGCCTTCAGGCCAACGATCTTTTCAACTTCAACAATCAGCGCAACCGCACGGTCTATATGGGCTCGCGCGCGCTCAACGTACCGGCGTTCGATGAAATCCGCAGCAATATGAACGGCGGCGGCGTGACGCTCACCTTCAGCGGGACGCTCTAGGCTGAAGCCGGCGAGGCATTAGCCACATGCCGCTCATTCCGGCGAAAGCCGGAATCTCATGACTGAAAGCGAATAGCTTGTTTCGCCATATCCCGGCCTTCGCCGGAATGAACGGATTAAACACAGAAACCGGAGTCGCGTTACGCGTTATTCGCCGCCAGCCGTTGAATGCGCTCGATCATCGAGGCGAAGCCGTTGGAGCGTTGCGGCGTCAGGTGGCCCTTGAGATCGAACGGTTCGAGCGCCGTTTGCGGATCGATCTTCAGGATTTCCGCGCGGGTCTTGCCTGAATAAAGCGCGAAGAGGAGGGCGATCAGCCCCTTGACGATATGCGCGTCTGAGTCCCCGTGCAGCGCGAGGCGCTCGCCGTCCGGCTCGGCGTGAAACCACACCTGGCTGGCGCAGCCGCGCACCTTGTGAGCCTCGTCGCGGCGGGCTTCCGGATAGGGCGCGAGCTGGCGGCCGAGATCGATGAGATATTTGTAGCGGTCATCCCACTCGTCGAGGAATTCAAAGTCCGCACGGATGTCGTCGAAAGAAGTCATGAGCGGGAGATAAGCCCCCCGTCGCGTCAGGGCAAGCGCGTGAATGGATTGAATGTTCTGCCGCCGCCCGGGCAAGGGGAAAATGCGCCAGTATCGGGGATAGCGGGCATAAGAATGTCAAACGCGGGGTCTACCCGAATACGAAGTCATTCGCGTGCATGTCGGCGACGACGACATTGAGGAGAACAATGGAATCTCCGCCGCCGAAATCGATGGTCGTGTCGGTTCCATCATCCGACGCCGCCGCGATTACTTCCGCGAACGTGTCGAAGCTGGGACCCATTCCGGATCTTTGTAGGCCTCAATTAGATCCATTCCGGCCTGTTGGTCAGCCGTTAGCGTTCCGCCAAAAGCGTGGGTGAGAAACGCTTCGATTTCGTCGAAATCGCGTTGTGAAAGATCATAACCATACCCTATAGTAGGATTTTCAACATTGGGGTCGTTAGGATCTTCAACACCATGAATGCCTTCAATGTTTTGGCCATCTCCGCGCGTAGTTTGACCATCAAAAAGAAGATCATTTTCGCTTATTTTGATAAGATTATTTCGCGCTTGAGTGTAGCTTGTTGCTGCGTTTCCATTGATATCTTCCAATGCCGCACGGCCCCAGTCGTCATGTAAATTCTGTAAAGCCATAACATCGTCCTATTGATTTTTCTGAATTTGATAACGCGCCTGAAATTTGCAGACATATTCGCCAGTTTTTCGGTCGCTCATTTCAATGATCGAGACTCGCCCCAACAGAAAAGAATCCGCTGGCGCATAGACCGCTAGATAGTTGCGATCGTCAATTTGGGCGATCGATGAACCTGCCCACCAATATTCGCGAGGAAATATTGGATGCAAATTCATCGGCCCTAGCCCCCCAACTTCTGGCGATTTACTGGGCTTTCTTGCAGAAAGAAACAAATTCATATTGAGTTCAATATCATTTGCATCATCAAATGCGCTCGATACAAAAAGCATTGGTATTTTTATACCGCCGTATCCCATGCGACTTTGAAACACGGCATGGATTTTTCCGTTATTGAAAATATCCAGCTTGGCGGCATTAACAACCTCGTTTCGCCATGGGATGGTGGTGCGGTCTTTCCAGAATCGAGCACCGATGGCCTGAAAAACTCCCTTATCCAATCGGTTCATCGCCTTGGGCTGAGGAAATTCATTGAGGAACTCTTGCGCCGTTGCGCAAACCTGTTCGTTCCTGGCGTAACAAAGCGCATAAAAATCATCTGGCCTGTTCCGGATGTAATCACGCGAAGAGATTTTCGGCCTATCCGCCGCGTCGCAGATTGCGTCCGTTGCGGAAACAGATTCATTTGCAATGCTTTGGCTGGGATTGACGTCGGCTGCACGGCCTTGAGAGCATCCGGTGAGAATCAATCCGGCCATGAAGGCCGAGGCTAGTTGAATGGGAATATTAGTTCTCATAAGTTCGCTTCTAAAGAACGACGCCAATCGCCAGTATTGCGGCACACATGCAGCGGCTAAGACCCCGGATGATATGCAAACAATACGGAACGGAAACATCGAATCGCTCTCCCATCTTTACTATATCTGAAGCAAGAACTGTGCGTAACGCGTTCAATAAAGTTTCATAAAAAGAGTCATCAAATCATGACAGGGAAATGACTGATTTTGTCACAATTGTGATGATTGGAAATATTTGCGCATGATTTTGGTTCGAACTTGTATCCGACGATAAAATCAAGCGTCAGGATCTGGAGAGTTTCAGGGGTTTGCGGCTTTACGCGGGGAACTAACGCGCCGAATCTCACCTTTGCGCTAAGAGCCGAAACCCCCATCGCCGCCGGCGCGCAAACAAAAAAGCCGCCCATGAAAGGGACGGCCTTTTCGTTTTCAGCGGTGCATTGTGTGTGAATTCTAGCTTGCGCCGTCGTCGCCGACCCAGCTTACGCAGGAGGCGACGTCGTTGAGGGCGTGTTCGCCGAGGCAGAAGGCTTCCTCGTAAGGGGTGCGCGTCGCGGCGATGCACTGGTCGAGGGTCAGCTTCGCCATTGAGAGGCAGCGGTCCGACTTGTTGTTCTTGGCGTAGACGGCGACGGTCTTTTCATTGAGCGAACCGGCGGAATAGCGCGCGGCGAGATTGAGCACGCGGTCGATGATCACTTGCGCATTCTTCTCGCTCATATGCGCGGCCGGCGCGGTCGCGCCCCAGTCGGCGCCCCATTGGCCGCTGGCGCTGGCGAGAGAAGGCTCGACGACGCCGTCCTTGCTCGCCGGTTTGAAGCCGGGTTCCGGCGGCGCGCCGCGATTCGACTGATAGTTGGAAACTTCCTTGATGCGCTCCTGGCTGGAGGAGATGCGCTGCTTGCCCCATTTGGTCTTCTGCATGGCGTAGGCCTGCGACTTGAAGGTCTCGCCGAGGGCGACGATGCGCGCGGAGTCGCTCATGGTCATCGCGAGCACCTTCTCGATCGCCTTGTCTGCGCCGTTGAGCTTTCGCGGATAGCTCGGGTCGGAAGCGATCTCGGCCATGAACTTCGCGCGCTTGCGGTCGTTCCTGAGCTCTTTTTTGAGCGCGTCGGCGAATTCCGGCGTGTCGGCGGCGACCAGCGCCGCATAGGCGACCCAGCCGCCGGAAAGCGCGGTCGGGTCGTGGGCGCCGAGCCGGCGATGCGCCTCGCGGGTGATGTCGGCGCTGTTGAAGGGCAGCGCTTCGACCGCCGCGACGTCTTCGCGGTAACGGATGTAATTGGCGGCGGCGCGCTCCAGCGAGGAGTCTTTCGGCTGGGCGAGGGTGTCGGCCGAGACGCCGGTGGCGGCGAATCCGGCGAGAACAGCGGCAAGGGCGGCGTAGCGCGGCGCCGGTTTAGGACGCGCCGGCGTGGGGGTACGCGACATAGAACTCTTCTCCCAGAAACGAATGAACCCGAACGATATCGCCACCACTACGCCCCAGATTTTAAAGCCCACCTGACCACCCTAGCCGAATTATAGACAAATTCGAGCGATAGGCTGGGTCTTATGCAAATTTTGCGACGTTTTTTCGATTCAACATTTATTAACGACAATCGGCCCAAGGTGAAGATGCGTTAACGAATCTGTGGGAATCATTAACGTCCAAGCCGTTCAAACCAAGAGGCCGATGACATGACGCCGCGCTCCCTGATTGGAAAGCTCGCCGCCGCGATGCGCGGAGGACCGGCCTGGCGGGGCGGACCCGGCGAGATCGTCGCGACCCTCTATGAAGACGGCGTCATCGTTGAGGTTTCGCCCTCCGCCGAGGAGACGATCGGGGCCGCCGGGCGGCTCGAAGGGCGCTCCCTGTTCGATTTCATCGCCCGTGAGGACCGGGCCGCGGTGCGGGCCGCCCTCGCGCACGCCGCCAAACACGGGGCTTACGCCGATCCCGGCAAGCTGCGGGCCGAATTCCGGTTGCTGCGGGTGCGAAGAGCCCCGGCGTCGGCGGAAATCAATTTCAAGCCGCTGGGGCGCGGCCGGCTGGCGGCGCTCATTCGCGACCGCCGCGAGGAATTTTCAAAACGCCGGGTTGCAAGAAGCGCGGCGGAGGCGGCGGCCGGCGAGGCCCCGGCCGCGCCGAATGCGGTCTGCGCGGCGGGGACGGTCCCGGCGCGCGCCGACCGCGCGCATCTGATGGCCGATCTCAGCCATGAGATGAAAACCCCCCTCAACGCCATCATGGGCTTCGCCGACGCCATGCGCGCTGAAACCTATGGCGGGCTCGGCCATGAGAAATACAAGGAATACGCCGAGCACATTCACGCCTCGGGCGCGCATCTGATGGAGCTGATCGGCGCGATCCTCGACTTCGCGAAGGTCGAGGAAGGGCGCTATGTGCTTTCGCCGGCGATTGCGGCGCCGGGACCGGTGGCGCGAGAATGCGCCGAGATGGTGCGCGGCGAGGCGGAAAAGGCGGGGCTGAAACTCCTCGTCAATATTGCGTCCGACCTGCCGGAGACGATGATCGACAAGCGCGCGGTGCGGCAGATCCTTCTCAATCTCCTGTCCAACGCCGTGAAGTTCACCGCCGAAGGCGAGATCGAATTAAGCGTCGAGGAAAAGTGCGGCGCCATCGATTTCACCGTGCGCGACACCGGGGTCGGGATGAATACGGTCGTCCTTTCCAAGCTTGGCGGGCGCTGGTCCGACACCCATCAAAATGGCGTACGCGGAACAAAGGGCGCCGGCCTCGGCCTGTCGCTCGCCTTCTCGCTGGCGAAACTGCATGGCGGAAACCTGCGGCTCGATTCCGAGCCAGGCGCCGGCACGACCGCGCGGCTCACCCTGCCGGTGCGGCGGGTGTTTGCGCAGCCTGCTCAGGAGACTGCCGCGCCAGCGTCGCCGCCGGACATCCAGAGCCAGTTCGACCGCGTCAACGCCTATCGCCGCGAAAGGGCGAAAGCGGCCTGACCGGCTCGTTTCAAGCGATCCCTGTTATAAGTCCGCGCCCGTGCGATGAGTCGAACTTATCAAGCGGTCAAGTGCTCTGTTGGTTGACGTGAGAACGGCTAAACTCAAGCGCAACTGAACGGGGCGCTTAGCTGCTACGTTTCCGATCTATTCTAATATCGCGTCACGGTGTGTCAGACGTTGCCCTGAAACCGTATCAACCTGACTTCATGCAATAAGACAAGGAGGAATGATGCTGCTGGAGCGCCGTGACTTCCTGAAAGCGGGAATTACATCTGCAGGCGGACTGATAGTAGGGGTTGCCGTGTCAGGTTGCGGGCCGCGAACGGCGTCATCGCATCTGGAAAAACATTCGTTTGGCGTTTTTCTCGAAATCAGCAGCGACGGCCGCGTTCTGTTCCAGCTTTCTAAGCCGGAGATCGGTCAGGGCGTGGAAACGGGAATCCCGATGTTTGTGTGCGATGAACTTGGCGGTTCGTGGGAGACATTCGATGTCGAGATAGCTCGATTTGAAATGTCCTCCGCTATTGCGGCCTTGCCGGATCGTCCGCAATTTTTCACGACGGGTGCGAGCAATGGCGTAAGACGGACCTGGGAGCCGCTGCGCAAAATGGCGGCGATCGCCCGTGATATGCTGGAGCGCGCCGCTGCTGCGCGCTGGGCGGTTGCGCCTGAAGAATGCGCCGCATCGCAAGGGCGCGTTGAACATAAGCCAAGCGGCCGGTCGTTTGGTTTCGGCGAGCTTGCCTCAGAAGCAGCCATGCTTGAGCCTTCGAATGAGCCCAAACTTAGATCGCCTTCTGACTATGTCCTCATTGGGCGGCCCTTGCCCAACCGCCGCGCGAAAGCCGTTGTTCGAGGTGAAGAACGCTACGCCGTCGATGTCAGTTTGCCGGAAATGGCGCACGCCAGCATTGAGCGAGCGCCGACAGTCAGCGGTAAGATCCTGTCAATCGACGATAGCGCCGCACGTGCGGTTGCGGGCGTTATCGATGTTATCCCTATGGATGGATATCCAGCACCTGCTTCAGGCAACTCAGCTCTGGATGTCGACTTCACAATGCTGATGAAGCCGGGCGTGGCGGTAATCGGGGAAAATCCATGGGCCGCGCTCAAGGGGCGCCGGGCGCTTCGCATTGAATGGGATGACGGACCGGCGGGCAAAATCTCTCTTGAAGACTTTAAGCGTGAGATTGCTGAAAATCTTGACAGCCCGACTGAGACATCTGCCGATGTCGGCGCAGTCGAAGAAGCGCTCGGTCGCGCCGCCACATTAATCGAAGGCGATTATGAAAACCCTTTTCAGGCTTCATTCGGTCTGGAGCCGCTCAACGCGACGGCGCGTATGACTGAAGATGGAGGTCTTGAAATTTGGGCGGGCAGCCAATCGCCGCAAATGACAGCAGGGTTTATTGCGGAATGGCTAGATATGCCGCTGGAAAAAATAACGTTTCATAACATGAAGGGCGGCGGCGGTTTCGGGCGCCGTTTTTATTGCGACTTTGTCTCTGAGGCCGCCGCACTTGCGCGCAAAACCGGCAAACCAATAAAATTAATGTGGACGCGCGAGGATGATATTCAGCACACGAAATGCCATGCCTATCGCCAGGAGCGTCATCGTATCGGGCTTGATGAGAAAGCGCAGCCGATAGCATGGGATTACACATCGAGTATGGGTCCCAACGATTGGATTGGGTTTCACGGGAGCTATGTGCCGTATTTTGGCGGGTTGGAACATCGCCGCGCCCGCTGGTCGGCGTCTGATACGCACTTGCTTCACCGCGGCTCCTGGCGCTCGGTCATGTTGCATCCGCAGCATTTCACGCTTGAAAGCGCCGTCGACGAAGCGGCGCATGCGGCGGGCGAGGATCCGCTTGAAATGCGTTTGCGCTGGTTGACGACGCCCGTTTCTTATCCCGGCGAAGAAGTTGACGACGAGGAAATCGCAGCGCGCCGTATTGCGCAGAAGCGGGCGGAGAAAGTACTTCGTGTCGCCGGAGAAGCGAGCGGATGGGGGCGAACCTTGCCAGAAGGCGTAGGGATGGGCGTGGCGCTCGGCCGTTACATCGATACGTTCGTTGGGCAAACCGCGGAAGTGGAAATTGTTGACGGCGCCGTACGTGTGCGCAAGCTCATTTGCGCTTTTGATTGCGGATTAGTCGTTAATCCCAACCTCGTTCGCTCTCAAGTCGAAGGCAGTTTGGTTTGGGCGCTTGGGCCGGTTTTATTCGACGCGATAGACATCCAGCGGGGACGGGTCGTTCAAAGCAATTTTCACGATTATAGACTGCCCCGGCTTTCGGATACGCCTGAAATGGAAATTATCCTTGTGGAAAGCAACGGTCCGCCTGCGGGCGTCGGCGAGCCCGCCGTGATCGCCTTGGCCCCGGCTGTCGCTAACGCAGTATTCGCCGCAACGGGCCGGCGCGTTCGCACCTTACCGATCAGATTATGAGTTTAGTGCGAAGCGCCAATGATTACGCGGCCGAAGATTGATTGGAGTTTTCCGGTTTGCAGCGGCTGCGCAGCGCTCGCGTTGCCGCGCTGATCAGGCGATCTTTCACGACCGGCTTTGAGACGTAGTCGCACATGCCCATGGCGAGATATTTTTTTGCAACATCTTCAGCGGCGTCGGCGGTCAGGGCGATAACCGGCGTATCTTTCAGATGGTCGATATCGCGCATCGCCGCAAAGGTCTGCGGTCCGTCCAGCACCGGCATGTGAATATCGAGAAGCACAAGGTCGACCGGTTCGCGGGCGAGAAGGCTGAGCGCATCCTTGCCGTTTTCCGCTTCGATGACGCCGGCGCCGCAAGCGTCGAGGAAACTGCGCGCCACCATGCGGTTCACCTTGTTGTCGTCGACCACCAGAATGCGCGCGCCTTCAAGGCGGGCCGGACTGGCCGCACAGGAATTATCGGACGGCGCTTCGCTGGCGGCGGCGCCTTTCACAAGGCCGGCCCTGAATGTGAAACGGAAGGTCGATCCCTTTCCCGGCGCGCTGGCAATGGTGATGTCGCCGCCCATTTTCTGGGCGAGCATGCGCGCGATGACGAGCCCCAGCCCGGTGCCGCCATAGCGTCTGCTGGTGGACGCGTCGCCCTGGCTGAAGGCAGAGAACAGGCGCTTTTGCGCTTCCTCGTCAATGCCGATTCCGGTGTCACTGACGTCGATCGTCACCATTACGCCGCCATCATCCGCAGGCCTGGCGTCGGTCTTGAGGCTTACGCCGCCATCGGCGGTGAACTTGATAGCGTTGGAGACGAGATTGGAAACGCATTGGCGCACGCGCAACGTATCGAACGATAACCGCGACGGTGTGCGCTCGGAAATTTCAAAGTCAAAACGCAGGGCTTTTTCATCGGCCAATGGCCTGAACAGCCGCTCGATATGATCGAGCGCGCCGACGAGGCTGGCGTCGTCCGGCTCGATGTCGATTTTTCCGGCTTCGATTTTCGAAAGATCGAGAATATCATTGACCACAGCGAGCAGCATTTCGCCGGACTCGACGATGGTCTTGACCTTTTCATGCTGATGCGCGGGAAGGCCGTCCATCTCAAGCGAATGCGCCATGCCGAGCACGCCGTTGAGGGGCGTTCTGATTTCGTGACTCATATTGGCGAGGAACGCCGATTTGGCGTCGGAGGCGGCTTCCGCCTTCTTCTTGCTGTCTTCGAGCGTGCGCTTGGCGAGATAGAGTTCGGTCACGTCTTGTGAGATCATGATGATCCCGCCAATGGCGCCGTTCGGTTTGCGCCAGGGCCGCACTTCCCAGCACAGCCATTGGGTCGAACCGTCCATACGATCGAAACGGTCGTATTGTTGACGTTCCGTGGCGCCGGCGAGACAGCGCTCATGGATATCTTTCCACCGCTTGGGGACTTCAGGGAAGATGTCGTAATGGGAGCGCCCAATGATATCCTGGCGCTCCAGTCCATAATCCGCCAGCCAGCGGTCGCTCACTTCGGTATAACGAACCTCTTTGTCGAACATGGCGACGGCGATCGGCGCATTGCGTGCGAACGCCGATAGGAGCTCGCGGCTGCGATCGACGCCGAGAGCGTAGGCCTCCATGCGGCTGGAGAAATAAAACGACGCGCAGATTGCGATAACGACCATGGCGACCAGAACGAAAGTCGCGGCCGTTCGGATGTTGGATTCAGGATAAGGCGTATCCACAACCAGACCGGCCAGATCCGCCCCATACAAACCGGCGATGCACGCAATCGTGACGGCGCCCGTCAACATGGCGAGCTTCGCGCCGAGGAAAAAACCAGCGAGCAGCGGCGCAATCGCGAAAAACGGCGCGACATGCCCGTCAACGCCGCCGTTCAACGTTGCAACGATTGTCACCGCCACGACGGCGGTCGCGGTCATAATGAATGCAGGCGCTTTGACACGGCGCGACCTCGCCGCCCAGTAGCCGAGAGCAAAGCATGCCGCCGCCGCAGCGCCGCCGAGAATTACGCCCGGCCGAACGGCGGGAAAGACGAAAAGAGCGAACAGCACATAGACGCTCACCATCGCCGACGTGAGATAGGCGATGTTTCTGAACGGCTCCACTTTCGACTCTTCTAACGTCTGAGTGGGCGTTAACCAATCAATAATGTTCTGCTCGCTCATGGTTCCGCAGATTTTTCAGCAATTGTTCCGAAATAAGATTAATCCTGGGTATAAGGATGAAATTTTCACTGCCGGAAGAAGCATCTGTATGACCGAAGAAGCCCGCCTCAAGACCGAAATCCGCGTTTCAGCGCAGCTTCGCCGGGCGCGCGCCGCGGGCGCGTTCGCCACGATCGCCCGCAAGGGCGATCCGGATGCGGGCGCCGTCGCGGTGAAGGTCTATCTCGGGGGCCGGACGGCGCGCCTCTTCGTGCAAAGCCGCGATCTCGACGGCGCCGCGATCTGGCGCGAGCCCTTCGGCGACGACGCGCCGGCGGACGGCTCCGAAGAAAAAGTCGACCGCTGGCTTGAAAAGGAAGCCTCGATCGACCCCGATCTCTGGATCGTCGAAATCGAGGACAGGGAAGGGCGGCCGTTTGTGGACTAGTCCCGTCACCCCGCGCGGCGCAGCGCGACGTCATGCAGTTTCGGACCGGCCGGCCGCGTTTGCGCGCTCGCCTGCGCGCGCACCCGCCAGAACCGCATCACCCGCTCCGCCGCTTCCTGCGGAATCTTGAGATAAAGATCGAGAATCCTCAGCGCCTTGTTCTGTTCGGTCTCGCCGCGTTGAAGGCTGAACACGATCTTGGCGAAGGTCGGCCGCTCCAGGCCCGCGGCGCGGCTGGCGATCGCGAGGGACTCCCAGGTGCGGTCCTTGAGGATCGCCTGCGTCGTCGAGGGATCGATGCCGGTGAGGTGGGAATAGGCGAGCAGGAATTCCGTCGGCCGCCGGTTTTCGAGAAGCTCCTTGATCAGCGCTTCGTTGATCGCGTTCGCCTTGATCTTTTCCGAGATGAACGATTGCGCCGCGGCGACTTCCGACTGCGCGTCATTGACCGCTTCTGAAAGAATCTTTTCGCGATTGGCTTTCACCGCCTCGTCGATCACTGACGGGTCGAGATAGTCCGAGCGCTTGAGGATTTCCCTTTTCAGCGCGGCGGAGACGAAGAAATACATTTTCGTCAGCAGTTTCGGCGGCAGGTCCAGCCGCTCCGCCATCGGCTTTTGCAGCGTTTTGACGGCTCGGGCGCGCTCGACCATCTGTTCCATGGACGGCGCGTCGAACTCGGCGCCGCGATTGGCGGCGAGTGAGACCAGCACTTCTTCGCCGCCGCGCTGGACGAGTTCGGCGGTGAGCTTTTCCGGCACCCGCCGGCGCCGGGTGATCGCTTTCATGTGGTCCTGTCCGCGCTGGCGGATCACGCGGATCAGGTCCTCTTCAGTCAGCGCCTCGCTGCGCCGGAGCACCGGCTCGGCGACCGAAATCTCGTCATGGGCGAGCTGGCGGATCAGGGTCTTCGGGGCCGAGGGCTGGTCGGCGAGCTTTTCGGCGATTTCGCGGCGGAGCGAAATTTCGACCTGTTCGGTCACCCGTGACATGATGACGTCAAAATGTTGGAGTTCGCTCGACGTATAGCGGTCGGGCGCGGCCATGAAGACATCGGTGATTTCCCGCAAGAGGTCTCGACGCTTTTCGCTCGAGCCTTCCTTGGCGACGGAAATCAGTTCTTTGAGGCGCGACATTCCGGCCGACATTCGGGAGACCTCTGCACGGGACCTTTCACAAGCGGCGTAGATTGTGCGAAGGAAGGGTAAACAATCCGTCGCCCGGCGCGTGAAGAGACGAGAGATCGAAGGAGTATTTCGGTAATGCAGTTTTCAGGTGTAAAAGCGGTAACCTTAGCATTCTTGTCTGCAATTTTATTGAACGCCTGCAGCACGCTTTCAGGCGGCGGATTTGACGGCGGAAGCGGCGATTTCGCCGCCGGCTCGCGGCTTTCCTACAACCTTTCGGGCGGCGATCGCAGCGCGCTCGCCGATGCGTTTTTGAGCGCCATGGAGACCGGCGCCGAAACGCCGTGGCGCGGGCGCAACGCAAACGGCGCCGTGACGCCCGGCGATTATTCCCTTTCAAACCTTAAAGCCGATCCGAGAGAACGGCTGATCCTTGCACGGTCCGATATCGATATCGCGCGCCGCATGGAAACCGACCTCGGGTTGTACGCCCTCACCAGCAATTCCAACGTTCGCACCGGTCCGGGTACGACATATAAAATCGCGACCATGCTGCCGTCGGGCGCCGGCGTCGAGGTTGTCGGCCGCGTTGTCGGCGCGCCCTGGATGCTGGTTTCCCATGAGGGCCGTATCGCCGGCTATATCCACGAGAACCTGATGATCAAGGCGCCGGGAACCGAACTGGAGCTGGCGGGCGGGCCGCATCGCCGGCCGATCCTCTGCCGGGAATTCATCCAGCGCGTCGAAGTCTACGGCGAGGTTGACGCCTGGACCGGCGGCGCCTGCAACGACGGCGCCGGCTGGCGCCTTGCCGCGGAGCCGGAGCCGCTGGCGGAAGACTATGTCGACGACGAACTGATGGGGCTATAGGCGTTCGTCCGATGTGCTAGTCGATCAGCACCTTCGCCGGCAGCACTGCGTCGGCGCCGCATGCATAGGTCCCCGACATTACGTCCTTGGCGACGCTGGTGATCTTGAGGTTGCACTTGCCCCAGTTGAGGATGAAGCCCTTGTTGATGAAGGCGCCCTTGTAGTTCCCGTTAAAACTGATCTCGCCGTTCTCAAGGATGGCGAGCCGGGTGAAGGTGGTCTGGCTGTAACGGTCGTAAGCGTTTTGTTCTGCGGCGTTTGGCTCGTCCGGCAGGGTCAGTTCCATGGTGAACTGCGTTCTCTTTTTGAGGAAATGGCGCAGGCCGAGAAAGATCAGGTCGGAATCGTTGCTGTCGAACGCAGCGTCGAAGGCTTCCCGCCGCACGAGATCGTCGTCGCTTTTCAGCCCTTCCTCGATCGCCGCCATGCGCAGGCTCTTTTCTGCATTCGGACTGATCAGGGTTTTGTACTCTTCGAGAAATCGCGCGCGCTCGCGGATCTCTTCAAGGTTTTGCGCGGCGGCCGGCGTGATGACGGCGGCCGCGCAGGCGATGGCGGTGATGAGCAGGTTTTTCATTATTCCCCTCCAATAGTTTCCGTACTGAAATGTTTGGTGCGAACAAAGCCGTATTCGTCGCCGGACCGCACCACATACCATGGGGCGTCGGCGACCTTGCCGTAGAGCGTTACCTGATCGCCGAGCTGCAGCCGGCGGATATGCGGCGCGCGCAAGGTGGAAGGTTCGGGATAGACATAGGCTTCCCCGGTCTCGACGATGCGCGTTTCTTCATGCGGCTGAACGAGAACGCCCTTGATGGTGACCAGACCGCTGTCGTCGTCGCGCGCGATTTCGGCTGGCGGTTCGGTTTCCGAAGGCGGCCGGGTTTCAAGCGAGACCGGCCGCAATGTCGTTTCCGGCACGGTCTGCGGCGCCTGCTGCTGCTGGCTCTCAGCGTTGGAGGGCGCGCCCGCGCCGGCTGTCGGGCCGGGCGGCGTTGTCTGTTCGGCTTTTTCCTCGCCGAGGAAATGCTCGAGAATAGGTACGCTTGCCGCGCCCAGCGCGCCGATGCAGGCGGCGATGATTTCCGGCCGCATATATAGCGGTTTTTTCCCGGCTGTTTCGGGCGCCGGGGCTGTCTTCACCGCTTCCGCCGCCGCAGCCGGTCTTGTTTCCGTGTTCTCTTCGCTCACGCGGCCCCGCCCGCTATGGCTGTCGTCCTGACGGCCAGCCTACTGAAAAAGCGCCGGAATTGGAAGCCGGCCGGGCCCCTAGGGTTTTTTCATGGTGACGAGCTGGACCGAGTTCTGGGCGCCCGAATTCATGATCGTATAGGCGGTGAGACGCGCATCCTTTTCGAAATTGATGGTGGTCATTTGCGGAACAGGCTGGCGAAACTGCGTTTCGGTCCAGCCGCCGGCGGTCATTTTCTCGCGCGCGAAGGCGACGATCGCATCGACGTCTTCATCGGTCATGGCGTTGATCGAAAAGCCGCCCGGCGCCGGCGACACTGCAGCGATGTTCCAGCCCTCCGAGACCGATACGTCTTCGGGAAAACCGTCGGGCAGGTCGAGCCCCGTGCCGACCTTGGCGCCGTTGACGCCCTTGATCTCGACGCTTTTGACTTCGCCGTCATCGTCAAGTTCGACATCGGCGTCGATCCCGTATTTTGCGGCCTGGTCTTCCATCTTCTTCTCGCGCGCTTCTTCGCTTCCGCCGCCGCAGCCGGCGAGAATAAGTGCGGCGCCGCCAAGCAAGGCGGCGATGGACAGGTTCTTCATGATTGCAAACTCCCCTTTGGCTGTGCGCCAGTCTAGACTGCGCCGCGACGAGGGTCGAGAGGAAGAGATCGTTTGTGCAATCTCAGTTTGCCTTCATCCTGAGGGTTCTTTCGCCTTTGCCCTTCGTGACGCCGGCCTTCGGCCGGCCCTCAGGATGAAGGCGAAAGAACGTCACGAAGGACGAAGGAAAACTGAGATGCGATGGTCCCGTTCCGGTCAGCCCTTCGGCGACGGCAGGCCGAGAACCCCGGTCAGCGCCTCGAGATAGATCGAAAACGCCTTGCGTCCGGTCTTGGTGAGCCGCACCGTGGTGAGCGGCTTGCGGCCGACAATGCGTTTGTCGACGGCGACATAATCGGCTTCCTCGAGTTTTCTGAGCTGTACGGACAGATTGCCCTGGGTGACGCCGAGCACGTCTTTCAACTCGGTGAAGCTCGCCGACTCCGCATTGGCGAGATAGGCCATGACGCCCATGCGCAGGCGGCCGTGAATCACTTCGTTGATCTTATCGATGTCGAAATCGGGCACAGGGAGCTACGGTCGTTTCTATTTCCCGGACGCGCCGATCCGCATCAGGGCGTAACCCGGCGCGGCCATGAATGCGAAGCAGCCGAACCCGAGAAAGAGATTGAAGTCAGCGGGGGTGCGCGCAAAAAGGCCGGTTGCGATGGCGACGGCGAACCAGCCCGCTGCAACGCCGCCCATCCACCAGCGCCGCCGGATGATCGCAATCGCGTACCAGACTGCGCCCTGCAGCGCGCAAACGGTGACCGGGAAGAACAGCCACAGTCCGAAGTCATTGCGCTTGAATGCCGTAACGCCGAAAATCAGCGCAAGGACGAGATTGGCGAGCCCCGCGCCGCCGAACGCCGCGCCCATCGCCCGCGCGGCGACGCCTTTCTGGTTGAGGTTCTTCCCGTCACGGACGATCACCCAGATCATGAAGATTACAAACAGCACCGTCGGCATGACGCCGGCGGCGAGCATGCCGAGTTTGCCGAGTGAGAAAACACCTGCGAGATCGATCCACACAAGGACGCATTGCAGGCCATAGAGAACACCGGCGGCGGCGTAAACCGCGCCGGTGCCCTTCATCATTGGCGAATGTTCGTCAACGACCGATTTGATGAAGGCGAGATCTTCGCGAACCGCTTCGATATTGTTTTGCTTCGTCATGCTCCCGCTCCGGGGTTTGCTTGGATTTGCGCGGCTGGCGCTTTCCGTTGAGGACGCCGCCGATAAAGCTGTACCTGACCAGGACGTGATAGGACAGCAGCATCAGGGGAATCGAAAGCCCGAGGATGAAGGCGTATTTCGCTTCCGCCGGCCAGCCCCATTTGAACGTCCATACTTGCAGCGCGATCACGATCGGCAGGTGAATGATGTAGAGCCAATAGGATGAGTCGGCGAGATAGCGCCGCATCTTGCTCTCGCCGGAGAAGAATTTCAGCGCCGCGCCGATCAGCCCGAAGGTCCAGAACCACATGGCGACCGCATAGGCGCACGCATAGACGGTCTTGTCCGAGCCCTCGAGGGCCGGGGTCATCTGCGTGTGGCCGCCGATCAGATACCAGCAGACTGCGGTGAAGGCGCCGGCGAGGACCAGATGCAGGGGCCAGAGCGTTTGAATGCGCATGACGTTCTCCCCCTGGCGCTGCAGCGCCCAGCCGAAGAGGAAGGCGGTCCCGTAGGCGATCAATGCGGTCGTGTTGGGGACAATGCCGGTGTCGGGGGTCGGCACGCCCAGCCATTCGAGCCAGCCCGTATGCGTCAGGAACGCAGCGGCGGCGGGGATCGCGAGCAGCGCCGGCAGGAAGGGCGTTTCGAGGGTCGCGGAGATGAAGCGGTCGATCAGCTTGCGTCCGGCGCCGCCGAAGTCGAGCAGCGCGATCAACGGCCGCGCGACAATCATCGCCGCGTAGAACATCAACAGCACGTAAAGAAACCACAGATGGGTCAGCGGGAAAGTTTCCGCCGTCAGGGGCGGGGGCGGCGGCGCGCCTTCAAGCGCGGCGGCGCCGTATTGCGCGGCGATCGACCAGATGATGATGGCGGTGAAAGCGGCCATCATCATCGGCCAGAAAACGACAAGCGGAATGCCGATGCGCTTCAGACGGCTCAGGGCGAAACGGCCCGCGCCCATGCGATGATAGACCATGCGACCGAAGAAACCGGCGAGCAGGAAAAACGTCGTCATACGGAAGATGTGCAGGACGAAACCGGTTCCGAACAGCGCCTCGCTGCGCTGCGTATCCATGATGATCCACATCGGATCGCCCGGATAATAAGACATCGATGCGTGAAAGAAGATGCCAAGGATCAGCGCGAGCCCGCGCACCGCATCAAGCGCGTGCAGGCGGGCGGGCGATGAAGGCGACGATGGTTGAGACATGGGAATACCCCTCTCCAGAGATTGCTGGGCTGATATAGTGAAACAAGTTTATAATGTAAACTAGTTTCATGATATTTTTCCAGAAATGGCGAAATTGCTGGGGTTGAGGGGAGGGGGATGGGCTGGGAAAGGACGAATTGCCTTGTTTCCGGCGCGTCACCCCTCATCCTGAGGCGCCCGGCTGAAATCCCGGCAGGTATTTCGGCCGGGCCTCGAAGGATGCGAGGCAAACGCCGTCCTTGAACGCCATCCTTCGAGGCTCGTCCACCCGTTCGGTTTCGCGAACGGGCGTACGCGCACCTCAGGATGAGGCGTGCGCATTATTCCTGATGTTTATGAGGAAGCCGCGACTCGGGCTGAAGCGTATTCAGGCCGCGACAGGACGTTCAACCAGCGAGATCCGCCCTTCGTGAATGTGTTGCAGGAAAACATCGAGGGACAGCGCGAAACCGTCATGACTCGCGCGGTTATAAAAGCCGACGCGGCCGTTTCGGTGTTCGATGTCGTATTCCCCGCAAGGCGCGCGGCGGAAGTCGGTCTCGTCTGCGTAGTAGACGGCGTCCTTGATCACCGCGCGGGCGACGACGCCGAGCGCGGCGATGGGACTTGGCGCATTGGAGGCAAGTGACATGGAGATTTCTCCCATCTGACGCAGCGAATGAATCGCTTTTGTGCGCGACATAGATGGGCGGCGCTTGCGGCAGATGCGCGTTGCATTTGCGTCCGCATTGCGGCGGACGGCGCCGAACCGGCGCCGCTGGCGAAACGCCGTGTCACAACTGAGTGAAAGCGAACGAGCCTGACGAAAAGGCGCTACCGTCCCCGGCGCCGCTCACCGTCTCCGCCGCCTGTTACTCGCCGGCCTTGCGCTCGGTGACGCGGACGCCGTCCCTGACCGTGGGGCCGGGATAGAGCACCACCGCGTCGCCCGCCTCAAGGCCGTTCGCGACGGCGGCGTGTAGCCCGTTATTGCGCACCACCTCGACCGGCGTCAGCCGCGCGCGGCCGCGTACGATCCTGAACGCCGCCCAGCCGCCGTCCGAGCGGAAGAGCGCGCTTGAGGGAACCGTCAGGGCGTCGTCGTCCTTCCAGACGACAATCCGCGCTTCGACGCGGTAGCCGTGACCGAGGCTTTCGCGGGTTTGAAGCGCGTCGGCGAAGCTGATGATCACGTTGACGCGCTGCTCCTCGACGCCGAGGGCGGAATATTTCGTAAAGCCCCAGGGTTCGACCCGGTCGACGACGCCGTTCAGAAGATGGTCGCCGCCCCAGTTGTCGATGATGACCGGATCGCCGGCACCGATCTGAACGGCGTCCGATGACAGCATCTCGGCGACGATTTCAAGATCGTTTGAAACATCGCCGATTTCGAGAATCGGCGCGCCGGCGGCGAGGACGGTTTCGCTTTTCTGCATCACCTGCAGCACGCGGCCCGAGATCGGCGCGACCAGCGGCGCGGCTTCGCCCGCCGGGGGTTCGCCGCCGCCGCTCCGCAGCACGTCGTCAAAGCCGATCAGGCTGGCGCGCGCATTGGCGAGTTCCGCCTCGCGCATCGAGATCGCCGCCCTGGCCGTATCGACCGCGGCGTCGGCGACCCGCTTGGCGCGCAGGGCGCGGTCGAGCGCCTGTTCGGAAACGGTTTCGGTTTCCCGGAGCGCGCGGGCGCGCGACGCGTCAGCGGCGGCGAGCGATTGTTCGGCGAGGGCGCTGTTGAGATCGGCCCGGGCGACCCGCAGCGCCGCTTCGGCGGCGGCGACTCCCGCCTCGGCCTGTTCGCGCGTCCTGACGTCGATCGCCGAAGGAGACGCCGCCAATATCCGTGCAATGACGGTTTCGCCGCCGATCACCGCGTCGCCCGGCTCGACTTCGACCCGCAAAAGCCGGCCCGCCACCGGCGCCGAGACCACATAGGCGTCGCGCACGCGGGTTTTCGCTTCTTCATCGATGGTGATCGTCAGCGGCTTTCTTTCGACATCGCCGAAATCCGCCGGAACCGGCTTCGGCGCGAAGGCGAAGCCGAGCCCGAGAGCGATAACGGCGCCTGCGCCGATCGTGATCCATCTCCGGGATAATCTCTTTCGCGGTGCGGTCATCGTTACTCTCTCGATTTCAGTGCGGTGACGAGATCCAGCCGGTCGATATCGTTCTTGACGAGCCGGCCCGAGGCGACAGCGGCGGCGAGGACGGCAAGCGAGGCCCAGCCGACCGAGACGGCGTCGACTTCAGCAGGGATGGTGTAAAGATCGGTGCTGAACCCCGCCGCAATGGCGCCGGCGAGGCCGGCGCCGATGGCGACGCCAGCCGGCAGGGCGATCAGCGTGATGGCGCCGAGCTCGCCGAGCAGCACGAACGCCGCCTCGTTGCGGGTGAAGCCAAGCACCCTGAGGCTTGCGAGTTCGTGCGCGCGTTCGGCGAAGGCGATGCGCGCCGAGTTGAAGACGATGCCGAAAGTGATGATCGCGGCGAGCCCCGCCATGATGAAACGACTGGCGCCGGCGCCCTCGTTCATGATCTTTTCAAGCGCGCCGCGCGCTTCGCTGCGCAGGCTGACGCCGGCGACCGCCGGCATGTTCTTGAGCTTTTCATAGATGGCGCGGCTTTTTTCATCGTCGATCCGCAGATAGGCGCCCGACACGCGGCGCGGTTCGGACACCGCTTCGCCAAGCGCGCCGATTTCCATATAGGCGGGGGCGCCGAGCAGGGTTTGCGCCACCGCCGCCACCGGCAGGGTCAGCACCGGCCGGCGTCCTTCGCGTACTTCTACCGTAATCATGTCGCCCGCCCTGACCGCCAGCTTCTCCCGCAGGGGCTCTGCAAGAATCACCCCGTCCTTTCGAATATAGATAGGCGTCAAATCGTCCGCCATGGCGCGGGAAAGACGCGGTTCGGCGACAAGGCCGCTCAGGGTTCCGCGATGGGTCCTGACGCCGTTGCGCAAGATCACCGGCACGGCCCGAAACGGTTCGACCTCGATGACGCCGTCGATGCGCGCGAGTTCGAGCAGCGTCTTGTCGCTTAACGGCTCGATGAAGCTGACCGTGGCGTCGCTGCGGTCGACAACCGAGAAGTTGAGATCGATGGCGCGATTGAACCCCGCCATTACGCCGAGCATGGCGAGGGAGAGCCCCATGCCGGCGGCGATGCCGGCCGCCGCGGCGGCGGCTCTGCCCGGCTGCCGCGTCAACCGCCGCAGCACCATGCGGCTCGGCTGGTCGAGCCAGCGCTTGAGCGCGCCGGCGATATCGATGCTGCGCGAATAATCCGGCGGCGCGGGCGGGCGCATGGCGACGGCGGGGGTGAGCGAAAAGACGCGCCTCAATGCGACAACGCCGCCAGCGGACGCCGCCGCGACGCTGACCGCGAAGGCGATCAGGAAGGCGGCGGGATCGACGCGAAAAATCAGGAACGGGAACTTGTAATAGATCTGGTAGTAACCGGCGAGCGACTGTCCCGAGAGTACGCCGAGAATGCAGCCCGCCACGGCGCCGGCGGCGGCGATCAGCACGACGAACTTGAAATAGTGGAAGCCGACCTCGGCGCCGGAATAGCCGAACGCCTTCAACAGGCCGATCTGCAGCCTTTCGGCGGAAATCATCCGTGAAATGACGATATAGAGAAGGAACGCGGCGACCCCCATGAAGACCGGCGGCACGACGCTGCGCGAAACCCGAAGGCCGCTGATCTCCTCGACGATGAAGCGGTTCGAAAACTGGTCTTCAAGCCCGTAGGCCCCGGCGCCGCCATATGCGTCGAGCAGCCGGTCGAGCGCGGCGAGCGCCGCCGGCTCGCTTGCGCCGCGTTCGAGATCGATCAGCGCTTCGTTGAAGGCGCCGTCCATGTCATAGGCGGCGGCGAGGGCTTCCTCATTCATCCAGATGACGGCGAAGCGGGAATCGTCGGGCACAAGCTCGCCGGGCGCGGTCGAATAAAGAAACTCCGGCGACTGGGCGAGACCGGCGATGTGAAAAGTGCGGCGCGCGCCGTTCATGGTGGCGGTCAGCATATCGCCCGGTTCAAAGCCGCGCGCCTTCGCGAAGCCTTCAAGCAGCAGGATTTCATCGTGGCGGCGCGGGTCGAGCAGGCGGCCGCGGGCGAGATAGACCGCGTTGAGCCTCGGCTCGGCGAACGCGGGAAGCGACAGCGCCTGCGCGCGCACCGGCACGGCCTCGCCCGGAATATCGATGAGCGCGCCGCCATTGATGCGGCCTTCGGCGGCGGCGACGCCGTCAATCGCCGCGATGTCGTCAAGCAGTCTGTCGGGCGCGCGCTTGACCGGCGCGAAGGCGTCGGCGAGACGATAGCGTTCGTAATAGGCGAGGCGGGTTTCCTCGAGCGAATGCACAAGCCCGTCCATCATCACCAGCATCAGCACGCCGACGGCGATCACCAAAGCGATAGCGAGGCTTTGCGTTTTCATGCGCATCAGGTCGCGGCCGAGCTTTTTGTCGAGCGGGCTCACCATTCGATCTCCGAGGCCGGTTGCGGCGTGTCGTTGGTCTCGACGCCGCGCACCGCGCCGTCCGACATCGAGATGACGCGGTTCGCCATCGCCGCCGTCGCCGCGGCGTGGGTGATGATCATCACCGTGGCGCCGAGCTCGCGGTTGACCCGCTGCAGGACGCCGAGCACCGTCCGCCCGGTCGTGGAATCAAGCGCGCCCGTCGGTTCGTCGCAGAACAGCACCGTCGGCTGCTTGGCGACCGCGCGCGCAATCGCGACGCGCTGCTGCTCGCCGCCGGAAAGCTCCGCCGGAAAATGATCTCGCCGCGCGGCGAGGCCGACAAGATCTAGCGCCTCGGAAGGGTCGAGCGGGTCGCCTGAAATCTCGGTGACGAGTTCGACATTCTCCCGCGCGGTGAGGCTCGGCATCAGATTGTAGAACTGGAAGACGAAGCCCACATGCTCGCGGCGGTAAAGCGTCAGCGCGCGGTCGGTCATCGTCGTCAGTTCGTCTTCGAAAAACTTCGCGCTGCCGTCGCTCGCGCGGTCGAGCCCGCCGAGAATGTTCAACAGCGTCGACTTGCCCGAGCCTGACGCGCCGAGCAACACCACAAGCTCGCCCTTCGGGATGTCGAGATCGACGCCCCGCAGCGCATGCACTGCGGTCGGCCCCTCGCCATAGACTTTCGTCAGGCCGCGCGTCGTGAAGGCGTGTTCCTCAGCCATTCCCCGATTATCGGCCGAGAATGTGAAAACTTAACAAAAATTAGCATTAGAGCGGCTCAGCCGCGCTGCTTGGCCGCACGGATCAGCGCCGGCGGTCAAGAAAACCCTACCGCCCACGATACCGCCGCTCGTTGCCGTCGCGGCGGACGCGGGAAAAGCCGCGCGAGACGTCTTCATAAAAATCGATCAGCGTCGTTTCGGCGGCATAGGTGACCGCCGGATAGGCGCCGTCGATCTCCTCGATGCGCAAACCCTGATGCGCGGCGATCATGAAGTTCTTCCAGATCGCTGCCGGGATCGAGCCGCCGGTCACCTTCTCCATCGGGCGGTAGGCGTCGTTGCCGACCCAAACGCCGGCTGTGATCTGCGGCGTGTAGCCGATGAAGGAGGCGTCGCGCCAGTCATTGGTGGTGCCGGTCTTGCCGCCGGCGGCGCGTTTGCCGAGGCTGGCGCTGGCGCCGGTGCCGGAATGCATCACCTGATAGAGCATGTGGTTCATCTGCGTTGCGACGGTCGGCGACATGACGCGGACGGGCTCTTTTCTTTCGTGCTCGTAAAGAACGTCGCCGTTTCGGGTTTCGATTTTTTCAATGGCGTAGGGTTCGGGCTTGAGGCCGTGTTGCGAGAACGGAATATAGGCGGCGGTGAGATCGGCGAGCGTCACGTCGACGGCGCCGAGGGCGATGGCGCGGAAGGGTTTGACGTCGGGCACGCCGAAACGCATCGCGGCGTCCGCCACTTTTGACGGGCCGACATATTCCGAAACCTGCGCAGAGATCGTGTTGATCGATTTCGCCAGCGCTTCCGAGAGGCGCATGGGGCCGCGAAAGCCGTCGGTGTAGTTCGACGGCGCCCAGCCGCCGAAATTGACCGGCTTGTCAACAAAGCGGGAGTTCGGCGTAAGGCCCGCCTCCATCGCCGCCACATAGACGAAGGGTTTGAACGCCGATCCCGGCTGGCGCTTCGCCTGCACCGCGCGATTGAACTGGCTTTCCTTGTAGGAGCGCCCGCCGACCATGGCGCGCAAGGCGCCGTCCGCGTCATAGGCGACGAGCGCCGCCTGGTCGGCGCCTTTAAGGCGGTTCTCAACCGTGAGGCCGGCTTTCACCGCGCTTTCCGCGTCGCGCTGCAGCTTCTGGTCGATGGTGGTGGTCACGACGATGTCGCCGGCGACCGGACCGGCGAGCTCGCGGGTCTTCGCCGCGGCGTAGTCGAAGAAATAGCCGAGGTCCGAATCCGTATTTTGATTAATCGTCCTCGCCGGGTTCTGCTGCGCCTCGCGCGCGTCGAACGGGTCGATCTCGCCGGTCTCGACGAGATTGTCGAGCACGTCCGCGGCGCGGCGTTCGGCGCCTTTCGGGTTCTGTATCGGGTTATAGGTGGAGGGCGCCTTGGGAAGGCCGGCGAGCAGCGCGGCTTCCGCAAGGGTCACGTCGCGCGCCGACTTGCCGAAATAGGTCTGCGCCGCGCTTTCAATCCCGTATGTCCCGGCGCCGAGATAGATGCGGTTCAGATAAAGCGAGAGGATCTTGTCCTTGCCGTAATGGCCCTCGAGCCACAGGGCGAGCAGCGCTTCCTTGATCTTGCGCACATAGGTCTGCTCCGGCGTCAGGAACAGGTTGCGCGCGAGCTGCTGCGTGATGGTCGAGCCGCCCTCGGTGACGCCGCCGGCTTTCGCGTTGGCGAGCGCCGCGCGCAAGGTGCCGCGCAGGTCGACGCCGCCATGATCGTAAAAGCGCCGGTCTTCGGTGGCGAGAAAGGCCTTCAGGAGATAGTCCGGCAGTTCGTCCGGTTCGACCTGTTCGCCATAGCGCGCCCCGCGTGAGGCGATCTCCTCGCCATTGCGGTCAAGGACGATGATCGCCGACTGGCGGTTGACGTTCCACATGTCGGCGTTGTCGGGAACCCGCGGCGCCATGACGACGAACGCAAAGGCGAGGGCGCCCGCCCCTCCGAGGAAGAACAGCGACGAGGCGGCCCCGAGAAACGACCCCCACAGCGCGCGCCACGCCCGGCCTTCGCCGGGGTTTTTCGGATATTTCGAGTCCTCAGCATAAGGACTGCGTCCCGCCGGCTTTTTCTCGCCCGCCATCAGCTGGCGCGTGAACCATGCCCGAAACGCCTTAAAGCGCGCGGCGATCCCCGCAGCGCCTTTTTTCACTTTGTCCTTCACGTCAGTCATCAACCCGGAACTCTTCTGCACGCGGCCGAAAATACGCTTCACCCTGAGGGCTCTTTTCCCTTCATCCTTCGTGACGGCGCTCCGCGCCCCTCAGAATGAAGGGAAAAAGAGCGTCACGAAGGGCGAAGCGGGCCTTTTCGATCCGCCCGCTTATAGGCGATTTTCCCATCGGCGATAATGGCGGCGGGAAAAAGGCCGAAAGCGCCGGAATTGGTGACAAATCCGTCATTTACGCCGCCGCCGCCCTCGTTGCCGGCAGTGGCGTTCGCGATAAAACCTGTTTAAGCCTATGCGCTTCGGGCGGGAGCCGCTTCGGGGAGGCGGATGGGCGACTTTTTCAAGGAACTGCGGCGGCGGAATGTGTTCCGCGTGGCGGGCGTTTACGCCGTGATCGGCTGGCTGCTGGCGCAGGTGGCGGCGACGCTCGAAGGCGCGCTATCGCTGCCCGGCTGGTTCGATGCGGTGATCGTTTCGGCGCTGTTGATCGGGTTTCCGATCGCGCTCGTTCTCGCCTGGGCGTTCGAGGTGACGCCGGACGGGGTGAAGCTCACCGCCGCCGTCCCCGAGGGCGAGAGCATTCACGCCAAGACCGGCCGCAAGCTCGACTATGCGATTCTCGGCGGCCTCGTGCTGGTCGCAGCGATGATTATCGCCGACCGTATGATGCCGGAAAAGCCGGGCATTGGCGTCACGCAAGACGCGGCTGGTGCGGCATTACCTGAGAACACATCTATTGCAGTGCTGCCTTTCGCCGATCTGTCGCCTGACAAGGATCAGGAATATTTCTCTGACGGCATCGCGGAAGAAATTCTCAATGTGCTCGCGAAACTCGATAATTTGCATGTCGCATCGCGCACCTCCGCTTTCCAGTTCAAAAACACCGATATCGGCGTGCCGGAAATCGCCTCGCAACTTAATGTGCGGCATGTGGTCGAAGGTTCGGTGCGCAAGGCCGGCGACACGCTGCGCATCACGGCGCAGCTGATCGACGCGAATGGCGACAAACATCTGTGGTCGGAAACCTATGACCGGCCCTTGACCACTCAAAACATCTTCGAGATTCAAGATGAGATCGCGGCGGCGGTCGTCGAAGCGCTCGGTGAAAACCTCGATGTGCCGCTCACCCCGAGGGTCAAACGCGCGGCGTCAACGGAAAATCTGGACGCTTATGAACTCTATCTGCGCGCCAATGCGCTTTATCTTGCGCGGTCACAAGATAACATGCTGGAGATCGAACGTCTCTACAAACAAGCAACCTTGCTCGATCCGAATTTTGCCGAAGCCTGGGCTGGCCTTGCGGCAACTTATATCGTTTTACCGGCATGGATTGCCGGTACGGATAAGGACGAATACTACAGCATGGCGCGTATTGCTGCGGATAGGGCAACCGAACTCGATCCGAAGCTGTCGCTCCCCTACACTGTGCGCGGCGCGGTCGATTCCGATGCTGGCAATCACGATGCTTCCTTCGCGCAGTTTGATCGCGCGCTTGAAATTGACCCTCGGAACAAGCAGGCCCACGCCTTTCGCGGACAAGCCTATCTGGATATTGGCTATCTCGACAAAGCGATCGAAGACTTCGCGGCTTGCGAGGAGATTGATCCCGACTATCTGATTTGCCCGCGCTTTCGCGCCATCGCGCTTCTATTCCAGAAAAAGCCCGATGAGGCGCTGCCGCTGTTTGAAGAAACAATGCGCAAGGGTCAGCGTTCCTACACGCTGACATTTGCCGACTATTACGCGGCATCAGGCGATCATGGCGCCCTGTCTCTTCTGCTGGCTTCGGAAGTAACCAACCTGAACTCACCATTCCCATCCCTCATGTTTCGTTATTTCACCGACATGGATGCATCCGTTGACGATCTTAATCGTGAGGCCGCCACATCATTCAAACTCGCAAACGGCGTCGAGCCGCGCAGAAAGCTAATAGACTTCGAAGAACGTGAAGGGCGTTTTATCGCGAATGATTTGTGGAATCCGTATTTGATTGAACTTCGCCGCGACGACCTTCGCCCTATCGCCATCAAAGTTCAGCGCGAGACAATCAAGAACAACAAATATGACGTCTATTGGCGCAAGCACGGCTTCCCGCCGCAATGCAGGCCGGTCGGCAAAGACGACTTCGAGTGCGAATGATGGAAAAGCTGTTCAAGGAACTTCGCCGCCGCAATGTTTTCCGGGTCGCCGGGGTTTACGCCGTGATCGGCTGGCTGCTGGCGCAGGTGGCGGCGACGCTCGAAGGCGCGCTGTCGCTGCCCGGCTGGTTCGATGCGGTGATCGTTTCGGCGCTGTTGATCGGCTTTCCGGTGGCGCTGGTTCTCGCCTGGGCGTTCGAGGTGACGCCGGACGGGGTGAAGCTCACCGCCGCCGTTCCAGAGGGCGAGAGTATTCACGCCAAGACCGGCCGCAAGCTCGACTATGCGATTGTCGGCGGCCTCGCGCTGGTGGCGATCATGATCGTCGCCGACCGGCTGATGCCTGAAAAGCCGGGCGCGATAAGCGCCGCGCCATCCGGCGAGCCTGCGCCCTCGGAAGTATCGGACGCCTCCATCGCCGTCCTGCCGTTCGCCGATCTCTCGCCGGATCAGGATCAGGAATACTTCTCTGACGGAATCGCCGAGGAAATCCTGAATGTTCTTGTAAGGATCAATGACCTTAAAGTCGCTTCCCGCACGTCGGCGTTCGGGTTCAAGGGGCAGGAGGCGCTTGGCATTCCTGTCATCGCCGAGAAGCTGAATGTGCGCCATGTGCTGGAAGGCTCGGTCAGGAAGTCCGGGAACACGGTTCGCATCACGGCGCAGTTGATCGACGCCGTGACCGACCAGCATCTGTGGTCGCAAACATACGACCGGACGCTCACGGCTGAAAATCTCTTCGCCATTCAGGACGAAATCGCCAACGCCATCGTCCAGCAGTTGGGTCTCGTCATTGAGGGCGAAGCAAGGGCGCCGGAAGTGAAGGTCGAAGCCGACACGCAAAATCTTGACGCCTATGAAAAGTTTCTTGAGGCGCGAGCGCTGTTCGTCATCCGGGACAATAATCGCCTGCCGAAAATCATCGAGGAATTCGAACAGGCGGTCGCCGCCGATCCAGACTTCGCCCGGGGCTGGGCCGGGCTCGCCGCCGCTTACGCCGTGGCGCCCGCCTGGGATATTACTGATCGCGAATACCTGAAACTGTCGAGCGAAGCGGCGGCGCGCGCGATCGCCCTCAATCCGGACCTGTCTTTGCCTTACGCCGTTCTCGGCGCTATCGAGCACGTTAAAAAGCCGGCCCAGCTCGTCCGCGCCATCGACTTCTATAACGAGGCGCTGAAGCGCGACCCGAACGATGTCGAGGCGCTGCAATGGCGCGGCGAAGCCTATATCTATGCCGGCTTTTTCGATCTTGCGGCAAAAGATATCGGCCGCTGTCTCGACGTCGCGCCGGAATATTCCCAGTGCCTGGTAGATGACGCCAAGATAAAGCTGTTCAAAGGCGAGATTGATGACGGCCTCGCCGCTTTCGAAAAAGCGACGGCGCTGGGCGCGGTCGGCGCCGGGGAATGGCACGCGCCGTTCGCCTACGCCTATGCGGGCGACAAGCGCGCCGTCCTGCTGGCGCTAACATCGATTTTCCACCGCTATCATGTTCTCAACGGGCGATCGGTCCGGTATTTCCGTGCATTGACCGATCCGGATTTCGATTTCGAAAAGGAAGCCGCCGAGCTTGTAATCGAAGTGGCGGCGTTCACCGGCAGGAAATTCGAATGGAACGACAGCACCGCCTTCATTTTCCGTCAATATGATAAAGTGACCCCGAGCATAGACCGGCCCTATTGGTGGTACTGGTTCGTGCCGGAATTCACGAAAACGCCGCACAGGAAGCGCCTCATTCGCGAGTCCGGCATTTACGACTACTGGCGCGCCAAAGGCTTCCCGCCGCAATGCAGGCCCGTCGGCCCCCAAACCGGCGAGACCGGCGATTTCACCTGTGATTGAGAAAGCAACAAAGAGATGACGCTCGAGGCCGCTTACATGATTTCGCAGATCGTCGCGTCGATCGCGGTGGTTTTGACGCTTGGGGCCGTTGTGATTTCCATCCGGCAAAACACCAGCGCGCAGCGCGTGGTCTCCATCCAGTCGATCACCGCGGCGATTGCGGCGATCAATATCCCCGGATCGGAGTCGCCGGCGCTCGGCAACGCGCTTGCCGCCGCGACAAAGGACTGGGCCGGCGCCAGCCGCGACGAGCGTATCCTGTCGCACTACTTTCTCTTTTCGTTTTTCAAACTGTGCGAGCAGGTCTGGTTTCAGCACAAAGCCGGCGCCCTGGAAAAAGGCCAGTGGACCGGGTGGGAGAGTTCGCTCCTGCGCTTTTATCACAGTCCCGGGGTGAAAGAGGGATGGTGGCCGGGACGCCGCGTCGCCTACTCGCCGGCCTTTCAGACCTATCTCGCCCAGAGCGCGCCGCCGGCCTGGCCCGGATCGACATCGCTTTACAGCCTGTTCGACGGTCTTCCTTCGCCTGACCCGCAACGATCACCGCCCGCAACACCGGAAAGCGCGCCGCTATGAAAGAACAACGCATCGACCGCATCAATCGCTGGCTGACGCTCGGCGCCAATATCGGCGTCGTCCTCGGGCTGATCATACTGATTGTCGAGGTGCGCCAGAATGCAGCGCTGACCCGGACCGAGCTGGAAACAGCGAAGGCCGACTTGATGGCGCGGCTGGAATTTACGTTCACATCCCCCGGTGTGGCCGCCGCCTGGATGAAATCAATTCGTTCGCCGGAAACCCTGACGGACGAAGAAATCCGCATCGTGGAGGCGCAACTGGTTGGCCTGATGATGCAGTGGGATCATTTGCTGGCCATGAAAGACTCCGGCCTCGCCACTCGCGCGCGAGTCGAACGGCATATCCGGAATACAGCGCCTTATTATTTCGGCAGCCGGTTCGCCAAAAACTGGTGGCGGCGAGAGGCCGCCGGTTGGGAAGGCACGGGCATGTTCGAGATCGCCGGCCCCATCGTCGAGGGGCTCGATTCTGGTTTTCTGGCGCGTCACTACGATGCATTGCGGTTGCCGCCTGAAACGCCTGGCTCGGAGCACGCGGACTAATGCTCCTCCGCCGCGTCATCGAGCATGTGAGGGCCGCGATGTGGATCACCGAACAATAGTTTTATAAAAGGAATAGAACATGACCCTGGGATTAGGGCGCCGCGCGCGCAACCTGGCAGAACTGCGCACCAATATGGAAGCGCTGGAGACCAGTGTAAAACATATCAATTACCAGCCTCTTGCGGCGCAGCCGGGAGACGTCTTCATCTCGTCATGGGCAAAGAGCGGCACCACCATGATGCAGCAAATGTTTCATCAGTTGCGTATGGGCGCCGCCACCGGCGCCGGCGACATGGCGTTCGATGATATCAGCCGCGTTGTTCCGTGGGATGACACGGCCTCTATGATTGACTTTGATATGATGGCGCCGCAGCGCGCCCTCCCGCGCGGCTTCAAGTCTCATCGCGACTATGATCGCCTGCCTGCTGATATGCGCTACGTCGTCACGCTCCGTGATCCGATGGAAACGTATGTTTCGTTTTATCGCTTCTATGACGGCTGGCTGTTAGAGCGCGGGGCGCTGCCCATTGAGGAGTTTTTTCCCTTATGGATGTCTGGCGGGCCGGGGGGCTGTGATTATTTTACCCACCTGCTCAGTTGGTGGGGTCGGCTTAACGAACCCGACACGTTGCTGGCGACCTATAAATGGGCTGCGAGGAATCGGCGCCAAGTGATCGCCCGGCTCGCCGAGTTCCTCGAGATTGATCTGACCGATGCGTTGGCTTCCCTCGTTGAAGAGCATACGAGCCGCGAATTTATGCATGCGCATTACGACAGGTTTAACGATGCGATGATCTGCGGCGCGATGGAACAACGGCTCGGCATTCCGGCCGAGGCCGATTCAACAAAGGTTCAGGCGGTCCCCAGTAAGGCGGCGGAGACACCGTCTGCGATCGTCGAACAGATCGAAGTACTCTGGGCCGAACGGGTGAAGCCGGTCACGGGTCATGCGAATTTTGCGGCCCTCGCGGAAGACATTGATGCCAGAGCGTGATGACAAGGGGCCATTGGCTTGCAAAACGATGATGAAGGAGCATCGCCGATGATCCTGCGCCGCGTCATTGAACACGTCAAAGCCCAGAACTGGACGGCGGTCGCCCTCGACTTCGTCATTGTCGTCTTCGGCGTCTTCATCGGCATTCAGGTCTCGAACTGGAACGAAGCGCGGGTCTCGCGACAGCTCGCGGAGGAAACGCTGGTGCGTCTTCACAGCGAAGCGGTTCGAGTGAGCAAAGAGTTCGAGACGCACCGGAATTTTCACGAGCTCGCCGTCGCCACAAAATACGACCTCATCGATCGCCTTGCCGACCCGGTCGCCTGCTCCCGCGTCGATGAAGAGTTAAAAGAGCTCGTTTTGAGCGTCGGGGATTTTCCGCCGCCCCGGTTTTCCGTCTCGATCGCTGAGGGGCTGATCCAGAACGGACAGCTTGCTCTGATTGGCTCGGATGATTTGCGCGCCAAGATACCGTCCATCATCGACGAAATCGGCTTTCTGTCGCAACAATGGACCCGATATATCAGGACCATCCAGGATGCTGAGTATCTTTATCAGGTTGCGGGGCTTCGCCCGACCGAACGCGCGGATGCGACGATGAGCGAATGGGCGAATGTCGATAGTTACCGGATTGAGACCCCGGAAAAGCTTTGCAACAATCCCCAGCTGATCGCAATAATCTCCAATGCCGCCATCACTCAGGACTTCTATCTTCTGTATATAGATCAAGTGAGCCAGAAGCTTTCCGCATACCAATCCGCTCTCGAGAGGCGGCCTTAATGCTCCTCCGCCGCGTCATAGAGCATGTGAAGGCTCAAAACTGGACCGCCGTTGCGCTCGATTTCGTGATTGTCGTCGTGGGCGTCTTTATCGGCATTCAGGTCGCGAACTGGAACGATTTGCGGGCGGCGAAGGAACGCAAGGACGAAATCATCGCGGCGCTGATCGAAGACCTCGAAGATGCTGTCGTCATTCAGGAACAAAGCATCGGCGATGAGATTATCGCCGGGCTCGGCGCATTCGCCGAGCGCCGCGCGCGCGGCGAGCGCCCGTCGCCCTTTTATTTCCGTTTCAACGGATCGGACAAGGCGCCGGATACGTGGTCGATGCTGCAGCAGATGCAGATTGCGGGGCTGTTCGATCCGGTTACGCTCTTCGATCTCAATTTTTATTACTCCGAACTCAACGGCGTCGGCGAAAAGTATCTTCGTTATGTGACGTTCGTCGAGACCGATATCCTTCCCTATGAGAACGGGGATCCGCTTCATTTCTATACGGAAGAGGGCGCCTTGCGGCCTGAATATGAGGCCAATTTGGCGCGTTTGCGTGAATACCGGCAGGAAAATCAGCGCCTTTCTCGTTGGGCGCGCTGCCTCATCGAACGGCTGAAGGCGGAAATACGGCCGGAGAAAAGCTGTTTGCGCGCCGATCCGTCGATCAGCATAAATCCTTATCCGCTTTCCCGCGAGACGAACCTTGGGGAGGAATTCAACTGATGCTCCTGCGCCGCGTCATCGAACACGTCAAAACCCAGAACTGGACGGCTGTCGGCCTGGACTTTGTCATCGTCGTTGTCGGCGTTTTCATCGGCATTCAGGTCTCGAACTGGAATGAATCTGCAGCTCAGGACCGGCGCTCCCACAACAGCCTTGAACGCATTCATGATGACCTCGCCCTCGACCAGCGCCTGTTGGAACTGCGGCTGGCGTTCTGGACGAAGGTATACGACTATGGCCGCGAAGCGCTTGCCGTCGCAGAAGGCAGAACCGAACGCGGCGGGGATTCCTGGGAATTGCTCCTCGCTTTTTATCAAGCGAGCCAAGTCTCTCATTTCAGTAAGGTCGACACGACCTATGAAGAACTCAAAGGCGCGGGGCAGCTCACGGTGATCAAAGACCTGACCCTTCGCACGGAAATCGCTCGCTATTACGCCGGGGCGACAAGAAACCTTTTTATGTTTTCAACCCTGCCGGCCTATCGCGAGCGCATTCGCGCTGTCACGCCTTTCGACATACAAGCCTATATTTGGGACAACTGCCATCAATCCGGCAGTGATGAGCAAGAGTTGCTCGAATGTCCGTCCCCAATTGACGACGCGCGGGCGGATGACGTGCTAACAGCTATTTTGAATGACCACGCCCTGATTGAAGAATTGCGTTTCTGGATGGCCGAGCTGCGCGTCACGCTTGATGTCGGTAAAAACACATTGAGCGACGCAAGACACGCGGCCCTTATCATCGAGGAGAAGCTATAATGCTCCTCCGCCGCGTCATCGAACATGTGAGAATCAGAAACGCGCTTCTCCTTCTTTGGGCGCTGTCGGGCGCCGCGCTGGCCGCAATATGTCCGGCGAATGCAGAGCCGGTTTCCTCGGATGCGCTTCCTCAGGAGATTCTCGATGTCTGCGACGCGCGGGCCATGCCGTTCGGAGGCTACGAGCCGGCGATCGCCGCCGCCGCCGCAGACCTGATCGCCATGGGCGTTTTCACGAGTGAAGAATTCAGCAATGTAAAAATCGGCTTTTGCGGTTTGCGGGACGCGCAAGGACCGGCGGCGACGGCTTCCTGCGCGCGCGACAGCATCCTGCTCGATATCGGTTACGCGGCCAAAGACCAAAACCTCGTCCGGAACGCTACGCTGGCGCACGAAATGAAGCACTATCTTCAGCACAGCGAACGAAAGGCGGAATTTGGCCAGGATTATTGTTCGAGCGATCAATACGCGGCGGACAAAACCTGGATGGAAGAGGAGGCTGACGCGTTCGGCGACGATGTCGCGGCGTTGTTTTTCACAGGGCGAATGGTCGAGATCAAAAACGAATGTCCGGTTGCGGCGTCGGTCTATCTGGAAGCGGACAGGCCGATGCCGGCGATCGGCGATTCCGCGAGCTTCATTGAGGTAGCGCCGCACGCAACTGTCGTGCTGGACGGGCGGGCCACGTCAAATCTGTTCCGGATCTATGCAGAGACGACGCCATCGCATGGACAAAAGCGGATATGGGGCGGCGCCGGGGCGTCTGACACAAGAGTCATTGACGGTAAGGTCTACGGGCTGAAACGCATTACGCTGTCCAGCGCATCGCGGTCGGCCGGTCCGTTTGAGATGCGCCTTTCCTGTCAGCCGGACGAAGCGGCGCCGGAGACGCGCGAATGATCCTGCGCCGCGTTATCGAGCATGTAAAAACCCAGAACTGGACGGCGGCGCCCGAAATGTCCCGGAGAGTTGAAGAACGCATGAGAAATACCTACATGTGTATTCTCCTTGCATAAACGAAATCGCTTTCGCCTTAGCGGGCGCATGAGGAACAACGCTATGAATTTTACTTTCGCCCGGGCGGTGCTTTTTGCGGCTATCGGTCTTCCCATCGGTTTCATCGCCACGGCGCTCGGCTTCGCCGTAACGGAAACCCCAATTTCGGCGCCGGCGATTTTTCCGTGGGCTCTGGCTGTGGCGGCGCTCGCCGGCGTCGTCGGCGGCCTCCTGCGCTCCGGGAAATAGGGCGC
This sequence comes from uncultured Parvularculaceae bacterium, assembly GCA_913055785.1. Classification (GTDB taxonomy): domain Bacteria; phylum Pseudomonadota; class Alphaproteobacteria; order Caulobacterales; family Parvularculaceae; genus Hyphococcus. Next base: position 66,997 of record CAJXLJ010000010.1, read on the forward strand.
TCTTTAATTCCGCACAGGGTGTTCCGTTGTCCGGCGCCGATTATTTAGCATCAGCCCTTGCGGGCGTTGCATGATATAGTCTGCCTGATTCGGAGGGGGAATATGCTGCTGCGGCGCGTTATCGAGCATGTGAAAGCCCAGAACTGGACGGCGGTCGGTCTTGATTTCGTGATCGTCGTCATGGGCGTTTATCTCGGCATCCAGGTCAACAACTGGGACCAGTCGCGGTCCGACCGCGACGTCGAAGTCACTTATCTTGAATTGCTGCAGAGCGATCTGCGTTCGACTATAAAGGACGTCAACGAACAGATCGCCTTCGAACAGATTCAAGTGGAGCAGGCGAACGCCGCGGGGCGGCTGATAGGCCAGCCGCCGTCGGAAATCAGGCGGCGAAAACTCGGCATGATTTTGGGTCTGTTGGGCGCGCGCAGAACATTGAAAATCGACAGCCCGACTTTCCTCGATCTGCAAAGCTCCGGCAAACTCGGCCTCATCGCCGATCCCGACTTGCGCAACGATGTTGTCGCCTATTTCTTTCGTATCGACCGTTGGGAGTCGGTGATCGAGAAAAACAACGAATATTTCGTCGACCGGAGCTTCAACGATCTTCTGGACGGGCTGAGCATCGGTTACTGGCTTTGGGATCGGGAAGTGATGGGCGGGCCCTCTTCCATGGAGGAAGGCGTGCGTGCGCGACTCCTCGTTGAACGCCTCGACGAGGCGCTCGTGAACAGGGGCGGGGCTGTTTTGATGAGCCCGCCGGAAGCTGAACTCTGGCAAACCGTTCTCGACCAGCTCGGCACTCGCGCCGGTATCTCGGTGACCAATGAAAGTTTCGCAATCAGCATATTAGAGGCGACGACCGATCTTGAGGCGAAAATCGCCGCCTATCTTGAAGAGCGGAAATAATGCGCCTTCGCTGCGTCATTGAACGTCTCAACGTCCGGAACAGGACGGCGGCGGCGCTTATGCGTCGCCGGTAATGGCGCATAAACATGTCTGCCCGGTGCGGTAACAGCAACTAATTCTCACTCTTGCACGGTTTGGTTGACTCCCCGCACAGGATCGTCTCTTCTTATCTTCCAACATACTGTTGCGAGAGGAAGGTGTCTCGTGGCGAATTTCAGGAATAAATCCGTGATGCTGATTTCCGGGGCTGGCGTGGCGGTCGTAGCGGGCGGCGCCGCGTTGATGGCTTTGGCGTTTGACGGCGGTTCGAAAGACGCGGCCGATGAAATTGTCGATGTCATCCCGCAGCCTCAAGAGATCGTTCAGAACGAAACTACGGAACCGCCGGCTGCGGACAAGCCGCTTGTGCGCGTCAACGAGGTGCGCCAGGACGAAGGTCAATCCGCGGACAGCGCCGGCGGCGCCGTGAGTCTCGAATTTTCGCGCGGCGGCGTGCAGGACTTGCAGGATGCGCGGCTGACGGCGCTGGCTGAAAAACTCGCCAGCGTGCCGGGCGTTCCCGAACAGACGAAAGTCTGGATTGCGACAGCGGACGTGGCGAGCGCGCCCGGCGTGGAAACGATTTATCACGTCAAGGGCCCGCTGACTTGCGGCAGCCATGGATGCGAACTGGTCGTGGTCAGCGAAGCGCAAAATATTCTGCTGGAAACCGCCGGCGATTCCATCGAGGCCCCGGAGATGGACACGCTTGTCGTCAATCCGGGCTCCGGTTCGGAAACCATCTGGACGTTTAACGGCGATACGTTCGAGAAAGAATAGAAACGCCCGCCGGGGATGAAACGGAACGCGCCGCACCGGCGTGCGCACGGCGCTTTTCTTGCGGGGCGCATGCGGTGCGCGCCAGGGCCTGAATATTTCCCTTGAGTAATCCGATAGTGAAGCGCGCTGGCGCGATGCTCGTTGACTCCAGGCCGATGTTGTCTTCTGATTGCCGCTGCGTGACGGCATTCCGGGAGATTGTGTTATGCGCATCGCCGCTGTCTTAAATGGCTATCCGTTCGTTCTGAAACTTTTCCTGGCGCCGGGATTGGGCGTCTTTGCGCTCTTTGCGGGAGTGAACACCGCCGCCCTTGCGCAGCAAACCGCCGCCAGCCAGGAAACGGCGTTGGCGCCGAGGCCCGCAATCGCCGTCAACCGCGCCGTCGGCGCGCGCGGCAAGTTGAGAGACGTCTACTGGACGGACGGCACGGAAAAGGATCTCCGTGACATGCGCCTTTCCAGCACGACGCGGCGTCTGGCGCGTGCGCCCGCCGCAAGAAAGCACACAAAAGTCTGGATCGCCCGCGCCGATGTCTGCGGTTCGGCTGACGAAGAGATCCTGATGCAGATCAGAAGCCCGCTGACATGCGGCAGCCTTGGCTGCGAGATGGTGGTTTTGAGCGAAGCGAGCGGCGAGCCCAAAGTGTTGCTGCGAACGATCGGCGCAACGATCGATGTAGATGCAACCGACGAGATTGTCGTCGATCGGGACTCCAACCGCCGCCGAAACTGGAAATACCGCAGCGGCCGTTTCCAGCAGATGAGAAGCAAATAATCATTGCGTGAGAGGTGGGCCGTGTTTGATCGTATACTGAAATTTTCGGCGATGGCGCTTTCCGCCGCCGGTCTTTGCGCCTGCGGCTCCACCGGCGGCGGCGGTGGTGGTTGGACCCCGCCGCCCGCGCCGACGCCTGCGCCGTCGCCTTATGTCGGCGACATCGATGACTTTTACGACGCGCTGGCGTTGCGCGAGTCGGGCGGCAATGCGGCGGTCGTCAACACTTATGGCTATCTCGGGCTCTACCAGATGGGCGAGCCGGCGATGATGGACGCCCAGTGGTATGATGAGAACCCGCCCAACGAAACCTCCAAGAACGACTGGATCGGCTCCTGGCTCGCGCGGGCGCAAAACAACGGCGTGACCTCCAAGGCGTCCTATCTCGCCAGACCGAATGCGCAGAATGTCGCCGTGCGCCAGTATCATGATCGTGTCGCCGTTTATATCAACGCGCTCGACTTGCTGCGGTTTGAAGGGCAGACCATCAACGGCGTCGTGATCACGAAGTCCGGCCTGCTCGCGGCCTGCCACTTGTTGGGATGCGGAACGGTTGAGGATTATCTCGAAGCGCCGGGCGCGGGCTCGCCCGCGGACGCTTACGGGACGACGATCGAGGAATATTTAAGCCTCTTCGCCAATTACGAGACCGATTTTTAAGAGCGCTTCAGGGCGGCGCAGAACAGCGCCGCCTTTCCAGAGCCTGTTTCAGTAAACCTGCATCGCTATCCTTCGTGACGATTTTACCTTCACCCTGAGGGGGTTCGTCTTTGGCGGATGCGTCACGCAAGGCGAAGGTAAAATCCCTCAGGATGAAGCAATGCAGGTTTACTGCATTTTGCTCCGCCTTATCGGACCTTGTCCTGTTGCGCTTGCCTTCCTTGCCCTGAAAATCATTGTCAGGCGGACGAACATCAGCACAATGGCGCCGATTCGCAGAGGGCGCGCCTTCACGGTGCGCCCTGAGCAAGGGGGGATTTGGCGATGCTGCTCCGCCGCGTCATCGAGCATGTGAAACATCAGAACTGGACCGCGGTTGCGCTGGATTTTCTCATTGTCGTCGTCGGCGTCTTTATCGGTATTCAGGTCGCGAACTGGAACGACGCCCGCGAGGCAAGGACGACGGGCGAATTCTATCTCGCCCGGATCGGCGAAGACATCGCCAGCGACGCCGATTTTCTCGAGCGAAACCTCGTTAATCTGGAACGGGAGGCGGAACACGCCGGCCTCATTTCGCGCTATCTGAAAGATGGAAACGCCGGCGCGATGAGCGACTGGGAAATGTTTCAGATCATTTATTACCGTGCGGGATGGACGCCGTTTTCGCCGAACCGGGTCACCTATGACGAACTGATCAGCAGCGGACAGTTCGCGCTGCTGGGCGACGCCGCGTTGCGCAAGGATATCGGCGACTATTATGCGGCGCTGGCGGACATGTCGGGCTTTTATGAGTTTCAGCCGCCGCTTCGCGAACTGATACGGAGCAAATATTCGCCGGAGGTCCAGGCGTATATGTGGGAGTCGTGCTTCCCGGATGCGCATTACCGGTCGGACGAGCGGGCCTGGTCGCGCTGTGCGCCCCCTGAAGACATGGATGAGGTCGCAGACACGCTTGAGGCGCTCAGGAACACGGACGATCTGCTCGGCGCAATCCAATATGTCCATTCCATCCGCTTGGTGGTGATCGGCGCCGTGCATACGGATATTGCGCGTGCGCGTGCGTTGTCGGCGAAAATAAAGGATGCCCTCGGATAATCCGCCGCTAAGCCGCCGGACCGGGCAAGAAACGGTTCGCATTCGCCGGTGATTGGGGTAAAGACGGTCCCGGTTGCGTATCGGAAAAAGTGCAAAAGCGCGGGCGCCTCAGGGGGCGGGCGCATCAAAAGGGGAAGACAATGAAAAGAACGATTCTTTGCGCCGCCGCGCTGGCGCTGGCGGCCTGTTCGAACGCCGACGATACGGGGGCGGCGGGCGCGGCGCAACATGACGCCAACCTGCAGGAAACGCTGCTCCCGGATTATCTTGAGCGGATCAATTCCAACGATCTCGATACGGTGATGGCGGGTTTCACCGACGACGTCGTTTTCCAGGCGCCGCATGGGCCCGAGGTGATCGGCAAGTCGGCCTTGCGCGACTGGATCGGCGGCTATCTCGCGGCGTTCGAGACGCAATGGGTCAAGACCTCTCAGGACCTGATCGTCAGCGGCGATTATGCGATTGAACGCTACGCCTATCAGTCGACCGATACGGCGAAAGCGGACGGCGCGGTGCACACCGACGCGGGCAAGGGCCTCATCGTCTATCACAAAGAGAGCGACGGCGTATGGCGCGTCGCCCGCGACGCCTGGAGCACGGACCTGCCGATGCCGGCGGCGCCCGACGAGGAAGCGAAAGAACTCGCCGAGGCCGTTTACGCCGCGGTCGCTGCCGGCGACATGGAAACCTTCGCCGGTCTGATGGCGGCGGACATCGTCTGGAACGAGGCGGAAAGCAATCCCTATGCGGATAAAAACCCTTACATCGGCCCCGAAGCGGTGATGACCGGCCTCTTTTCGCGGCTTGGCGAGGAGTGGGACGATTTCAGCGCCACGCCGCAGGAATATGTAGTCGATGGCGACCGGGTCGTCGTATTCGGCCGCTATAAGGAAACTTACAAGGCGACCGGCGTCTCGCTCGATATTCCGTTCGTGCATTCCTGGACGGTGAAGGACGGTAAGCTCATCGCCTTCCAGCAATATACCGACACGGCGGCGCTGGTCGCGGCGATGGCGGAATAAGCGGGCGTGAGCGCTTCGCCCCCCGATAAAAAGCGCTGGTCACTCGGCAAGATTCTGCAGGTCGGCGAGTTGATCGCGGCGGCGGCGGTGGTGATCTCCGTCGTCTTCGTCGGCCTTGAAGTTCGGCAGAACAGCCGTGCACAGGTCTTGTCGACCACGCAAGCCGCCGTCAGCGACTATATCGGCTCCTTGGAGCTGTTGTCGGATAATCCGGGCCTTGCTTGCCTTTATGTTCGCGCGGCGCAGGACTATGAGGGCCTTTCCGGATCGGAGCGGCTGCGGTTCAGCGCCTTTTATATGTCTACGTACTATCAGCTTCAGGAAATGCATCGGCTTGCCGAAGAAGGCGCCCTCGACGCCGACACCTGGGCGGGCTTTCATGGCCTCTTGAGCGAAACGACGCGCTATCCCGGCGTCCGCCAGTGGTTTGCCCAGCGGCGCAGCTGGTTCTCGGAACGGTTTCAGGCCTATATCGACGAACTGATCAAAGACGCGGCGCCGGTCGACGCCTATCTGTTCGAGGATGAGCGCGACGCCGCGTGTGAAAACGGGGCCGGCTGATGCTCCTTCGCCGCGTCATCGACCATGTAAAAGCCCAGAACTGGACCGCGGTGGCGCTCGACTTCGTCATCGTGGTTGTCGGCGTCTTTATCGGCATTCAGGTTGCGAACTGGAACGCCGCCCGCGGCGCCCGGGCGGAATATGAGCGCGCGCTGGCCCGCCTCTCGGTGGAGATCGACAACAATCTCGCCATGCTCGATCAAGTCGAGCCTCAGACCCGCGAGTCTCTCGAGACTGCAAGGCGCGCGTTTGAAACGCTGCGGTCTTGCAAGGACAGCCCCGAAAACCGTGCGATCGTCAATGAGGGGCTGGCGGTGATCAGATCGACCTCCGGCGTTCATCTGCGCCGCAAGGCGGTGGAAGAGCTTACGTCAAACGCCAGCCTGCTGGCGCAGCAATCGGTCGCCGAGCGGCGGCGTTTCACGGACCTTTTGTTCTATTTCGATCTGATTGAGAGCGAGGCCGCCTATGCCGCGTTCAATCCCCTCGATGGGCGGGTAGAGAATAACCCGCTCCTTGCCGTCGGCGATATCGTTTATATCAATAATGAGTATGTCGGGTTTGAGTATTCAAAGCCCATGCGGCCGCTGGTGCTGGCCGCGCCGGTCGATGTGGCGTGCGCGGATAACCAGCTCGTCAAATCTTTTTTCAACTGGGAACGCTGGCAGGACAATATTCCGGTCGGCCAACAGCAAATCCGCAAGCAGCTCGAGACGACGAAAGCAATGCTGGAGGGGCGCAGGTGAGGCGAGGGACCGGCGATGGAGTTTGAGGCGTTTCGCGTGATCGCGCAGATCGCGGCGGGGCTTTCAGGCTTCGTCGGCATCCTGCTTGTGTTGCAGGACCGCCTCGCGCGATTGCCCCGCCGGCAGATGCTCGGGTTTTTGCAATCGAGCATCGGCACGCTCGCCTTCGCGCTCTTGCCTGACTTCGTGTTTTCCATTCCCATGGAGGCGGCGCTTGGCTGGCAAGTGTTGGGCGGGCTGTTCGGCGCCTATCACCTCTTCATCTATGTGTTCTTTCTCAGCGGCTATGGCGATTTCCGGAAGATGCCGCCCATACAAATCAGCGTTTGCCTCGCCTCGATCCCGGTGATCGCCGCGAAATTGTTGCTTGGTTTCGGTCTCTTCCTCGCCTATGCGCCGAACATTTATCACCTCGGTCTTTTATGGACGATAGGCGTTTCGATCTTCTTCTTCGTGCAGGTTATTCTGAATGAGGCCAGCAATGACGCTTAATGACGCCTATCTCATCTCGCAGATCGTCGCGGTCGTGCTGGTCGCACCGACGCTGCTGTATCTGGCTTTGCAGGTGCGGCAGAACACAGCGCAAATGCGCGCCGGCGCCACTCAACAATATCTTGAAACCGCCAAGGACCTGAACCTTGCGCTTATCTCGAACAAGCAGGCCGCCTCGGTCTACAGGCGCGGCGTTGAAGATCTCGAAGCGCTCGATGAAGACGAGAAAACGCAGTTCTTCTTTTACGCCGGTCAGTTCTATCAGTCATTCGCCGACATGTACGTCTTGTGGAAGGCAAAAACGCTGCCCGATACGGCGTGGTATCCGATCCGCAAGCATTTGATCTCGATGATGGCCATGTCCGGCACGCGCCGCGTATGGGACAACTGGGCGCGCGAAGGGCTGTCGCCCGGTTTCGTCGCCTATGTGGAGGCGCTGGCGGCCGCCGGCGAAGCGACCTATTCTCTCAAAGGCGCGCTTTCTGGAACGCCGCGTGAAAAGGCAGGGCCGGAACTATGATCCTCCGCCGCGTCATTGAGCATGTAAAACACCAGAACTGGACGGCGGTCAGTCTCGACTTTCTCATCGTCGTCATGGGCGTTTTCATCGGTATTCAGGTCGCGAACTGGAACGAGAATCGCGGCGACAGAGAGCTAGAGCGCGAATACTTGAATCGCTTGCATGAAGAAATTGAATTTTCGATCACCACAAATAAAGCGACGGTCAATGCCGAGTCGACGAGACTTGCGCAGCTAAAAGAGGTCGGCGAATATTTGAAAAATGAGTCCGCGGCCAATCTGGACGCCAAGCATTGTCTCGCCCTCTATCAGTCACATATTTTTATTAGAGACGTCATCGCCGTTCCGGCCATCGACGAATTGAAGTCAATCGGGCGCGTTGTGCTGATTTCCGATGACGTGCTGCGGAGCGCGATAATCCGCTTCGATCAATTCAATGTTGAAGCGACCGCTTTGCTGGAAAACATTCGGGGGGACCGTCTCGTCTTAAGTCGTAAACATCCGAATCTCATAAAGATGGATCCAACTGATATCTATGGTGAACGCGCCGACTGCCAGTATTTGGAAATGCGGCAAAGCCAAAAGTTCATCAACGACTTTACTGACAATTTTGGACGGTTTCGCGCCTATTCAGATCTAATTTTGAGTCCGCAACAAGAGATGTTGGAATCGCTGCACTCAGAAATCGACAGAGTGCTGGAATTGAAGCATGAGGTTACGATCAAATGATCCTGCGCCGTGTCATCGCCCATTTCCGAAAACAAGAATGGACCGCCGTGGCGCTCGATTTCGTCATTGTCGTGGTCGGCGTCTTTATCGGTATTCAGGTGGCGAACTGGAATGACGGACGCGCAGAGTACCGGAAGGAAACTAAAGCGCTGGTCGAACTCAAGAAGGAGCTTGAGACTTCTATTGTGACAGCGCACGCACGATCGCACGCCTATCAGCAGGCGACGGAGGCTGGCAGAAGGTCTTTGGCCTTCATTGATGCGAAAGCCGATTGCGGCGAGGATTGCTGGGATGTGGTTGTGGATTTTATGCACGCGTCACAGTGGCAAGACTTGAATGTCACCTTCTCCGCGTACCAGAATATGCGCGATCAAGGCTTCCCGAAGAACAGTAATATTGTTGACGCTGTCGAAGCCTACAGGCTGCAGAACATCAACAACGCTACGACATTTGACGACCTCCCGGTCTATCGGTCGCTGGTCAGACAAATCATTGATTTGCCGGCCCAGGAATTTTATTGGGCGCATTGCTGGTCATTGGTAAACGGGATCGAACAATATAATCTTGACTGCCCGGAAGGCATCTCGAACGACGATGCGAAAGGGCTGGTCAATGAGGTTGTCAGCAACCCAAACATAAAGCCGCATCTCACGGAATGGATTGGCCAGATTGTTTCTCTACCGCAAACGCTGGGGGATCAAAACGCAGCCGCCCAACATGCCGTTGATATTATCAACGAAGAACTGGAACGCCGCTAATGATACTTCGCCGCGTCATAGAGCATGTGAAAGCCCAAAACTGGACCGCCGTCGCGCTCGACTTCGTCATCGTTGTGGTCGGCGTCTTTATCGGTATTCAGGTGAGTAACTGGAATGACGGCCGCCGCGTAGAGGCTCTTGAACAATCATACCTCACGCGCCTCGCCGATGATTTAAATGACAACATCGCGCGCTTTAACGCCGAGATCGAATTTTCATCGGCGTCGCGCGACCACCTGACAGGGTTTCTGGAAGCCCTGAAAGACCCAGCGACGTCTGACGCTGACCTTGTCCGCCATACCATAAACTATTTAAACGATGGCGTTTTTTATTCGAAACTTCAAACAACGGAAACCACGTTTAATGACCTTCAGTCTACAGGCAATCTCGACACTATTCGCGACAAGAAATTACGAGAAGCCTTGGTTGAACTGCATGCGCGCTATGCCCGCAGCCAGGAGTCAGTTCAAATCACTCTGGACTGGGCTCTGCCGGCTGACAGCCAGTTTTACATGCAGGTCGATGCGTTTCGATTTGATCAGAAAACAGCAGCTTTTTTCTCGCAGAAGAGTATTGCGGAGACAGCGCAATATATACGGACCAAACAGGATATCCTGACGCGTCATGCCGCGCTGCATTTCTGGCTGAAGGACCGCGCTCTGGAATTACTTCAGGACGCGAACGATCAGACGAAGACCGTACGTGACCAGATTGAGGGCTCGTTATGATCCTCCGCCGCGTCATAGAACACGTCAAAGCCCAGAACTGGACCGCTGTCGCGCTCGACTTCGTCATCGTCGTTGTCGGCGTCTTTATCGGCATTCAGGTGGCGAACTGGAACGAGCGTCAGGCCGATGCAAGGCTGGGTGAGGATTACGTCAACCGGCTGACGCGCGACCTTGAGGAAAACTTGGCCGGCGTGAAGGCTCAAAACGCCTATTACACCGCCGTCCTTGAAAGCATTCTCCGCACCGATGCGCTGTTGAGCGAGGCCGACCCCGATCCGCGCACGCTGATCATCAACGCTTATCGCGGAACGGAAGTCGTTTATACGGCGCCGGTGCGCGCCACCTGGGACCAGATCGTGTCGTCCGGTCATCTTGGGCTGCTGCCGCAAGCGGCGGTCGAAACCGGCCTCTCCCAATATTACGCCTTCGACACCGTTCAGGACGTCTATCAGGTGAGTCTCAATTCAGATTATCGCGCGGTCGTGCGACGGATCATACCGGTGAGCATGCAGGTCGAGATGCGCGAGAAGTGCAGCGATGCGCGCGACGCCATGGGCTTTATCGTCGGTTTTGTGCCGCGATGCGAATTCGACTCCGCCCCGGCCGAGCTTGAGGCGGTCGCGGCGGCGCTCAAGACCGATCCGGCGGTCGCCGCGACGCTTCGATATCATTATTCGAACGCCGTATCCGCGACGCTCAACCTCGACAGCGTTGAAATCAGTCTGGAGAACGCGCTCGCCGCGCTTGGCGCGCCGGCGCATTCCCGTGGAGCCGCCCCATGATTCTCCGCCGCGTCATCAGCCATGTGAAGGCCCAGAACTGGACAGCCGTTGCGCTCGATTTCCTGATTGTCGTCATGGGCGTTTTCATGGGGATACAGGTTTCCAACTGGAACGATGCGCGGGCGGACCATGAACGGTCGGAAAATTATCTCTCGCGCATCCGGGCCGACATCGAGAGAGACCGGCTTGAACTGCAAGACCATCAAATTTTCTGGGGGCGGGTGACAAAAGAGGGCTACGCCGCCATCGCTTACGCCGAAACCGGTGAGTTGAACGGCGCGACGGACTGGGAAACCCTGCGCGCGTTCCTTCACGCGAGCCAGGCCTGGACGTTCAGTTTCATCGACACGACCTACGCCGAATTGCGCAGCGCCGGGGAGCTGGACCTGATCGCCGACGCGAACCTCAGGAGCGCGCTCGCCGACTATTACGTCGCGGTCGTCTCGCGGCGGGGCGGCGGCGGTCATTATGGTCTGTTGCCTGCTTACCGCGAAATGGTTCGCGGGCGCACGCGCGCCGACATCATGCGCTATTACTGGGCTGCGTGTTTCCGGCAGGGTGCCGGCGTGCAGGAATTTGTCGACTGTCCGCCGCCGCCTGAAACAACTGGCGTAAAAGACGTTCTCGAGCAGATCGCATTGGATGAAGAGATCATAGACGCCTTGCGATATTGGGTGGATACGGTGGCTGTGGCGGCAGAACTTGCCGAATTCGATCTTGCCCGCACCGATACGCTGATTGACCTTGTGGAGGCGCAGTAATGCTCCTCCGCCGCGTCATCGAACATGTGAAGGCCCAGAACTGGACGGCGGTGGCGCTCGACTTCGTCATTGTCGTCGTCGGCGTCTTCATCGGTATTCAGGTGGCGAACTGGAACGACGCCCGGCAGCTTCGCGAGACGACGCGGACCTACTACACGCGCCTTGCCGAAGATCTCAATGCCGAGCTCAGGATTCAAGAAGAACTCATCGCCTATTATACGCAAGTCAGGAATCACGCCCTTTCGACGCTCCGGCGCCTTGACGCCGGCGAGGCGTCGCCGAACGAGACGTTTTTTATCGACGCCTATCAGGCCTCGCAAATCCGCACCTATACGCCGCAAAGGGCGACTTATGACGAGCTTCTGAGCGCCGGGATTTCGAGCGCGATTCCGGATGCGGGCCTGCGCAGCCGGCTCGCCAATTATTATCTGACGCTTCACAACGCCGAGCGCGTTCAGGCCGAACAAACGCCTTATCGCTCAAGGGTGCGGACCTTCATGCCCTACGAACTGCAGGCGGTCATTCGCGAGCGCTGTAAGGAGCAGTTTTTTGTACGGAGCGACAGTTCGCTTGTGGTCGATCTTGCTGAGGATTGCGACCTGAACGCCAGTCCTGAATTGTTGCAGCGCGCATTCGACGCTCTTGAGGCGTATGATTCAATGGCGATGGATCTCGGCCGCCATCTCAGCGATATCGATCTTAAACTGGCGTCTTTGGCGATCTATCATCGGTCGACCGCGAAAACCCGGGATGCGTTGGTTGAGGAGATTGAGTGATGCTCCTGCGCCGCATCATCGATCATGTGAAACACCAGAACTGGACGGCGGTGGCGCTCGACTTCGTTATCGTGGTCGTCGGAATCCTGATTGCGTTCCAGATCAACGCCTGGTCGGCGCGTCAGGCGGAAATGAGATCATTGAATGTTGCGCTTGAACGATTGCGGGATGAAATCCAATTCAACATCGGCGTGATTGATGTCAATGCGAAATTGCACGCCGATATTGCAACGGCTGGTCACGATTTACTTCAGGCCGTGCGTGACGAGGATATAGACGCCATTCCGATGGCGTGGATCGGTACTGTCTTCGTTGAGGGATTTACCAGCGATTATTCAACGGGCGCGCTCACCTATGTGCTTAATCAGCAGGTGTTTCACAGTACGCAAAACGGCGAACTCCGGCGTGTTGTAACAACGCTGCCGGCGGAGTATCAGGATGCGCTGGAAGATGAGCGAAACGCAATTCTGCTTCTTGATACGCAGTGGGTGCCCTATATCAGCCAATATTTGCCCGTTGAAACGTTCTGGAATGCGGTCAACAACGTACGCGGCGGAGCCGGGTCCTTTGCGGACCTTGATGACATTGAGAATAAAAACGCTGTTTCCTTGCGCGAATTCAAACAGCTCGCTTCAACCCTGCGATTTCAAAATGAGGTCGTCAATCGCATTGGGTATCAAGACTTGATCCTGATTGAACAACAGAAGCTGCGCAAGGTGTTGGAACAGGCCCTGGCGCTGATTGAGGAGGAACTGGAATAATGCTCCTCCGCCGCGTTACCGGCCATGTGAAAGCGCGGCGGCGCTGACGGCGTCGCCGATCCGCGCCGCGAATGCGGCGGCTTCCTGTTCAATGACTTCGCGACCGCGCCCGTAAAGCATCCCGCCATAGTCCATGTTGAAATATCGCGCCGTATCCGCGAAGGGCGGCTCGAAAGCGGCGGGCGGCTCTGCGCTGTTGCCGGTGGCGATCACAAAGACGCGCTTGCCGGCGAGCGCCTTTCCGGCGGCTTTGTGCGTATCGGTGAGGTCGGTCAGGCGGTCGAAGAAAACTTTCATCGGCCCGCTCATGGAATACCAATAGACCGGGCTCGCAAGGACGATCGCGCGCGCATCGCGCATCAGTGCTGCGATGGAGAGAAAGTCATCGTCCTCTTCATATCGTCCCGCATAATTATAGGGCGCGATGGTCAGTCTGCTGAGGTCGATCCGGGTGACGGCGCCGCATTTTAAATGCCAGAGAACGCTGGCTGTAAGCGCCGCGGTGTTCCCGTCATCGCGGGCGGAGCCTTCGATGACGAGAACCGGGGCGGGGGGCGGGGATTGCATTAACGGCTGAACAGGCGGCGAAGCCAGTAGACGAGATCGCCGCCATCGCCGAGGGTCGTGCTAAACATAGAGATTTTTCTCCTCCGGTTTGTCGCTCAGATACTCAACGAATTCGAACTCGAGGCCTTCGCCGTCGATGAAGTAAATGTTGCGGCGGAATGGATGATCGACGCCGCGATTGTGAGAGACGTAACCCGCCGCCTCGAGCCGTTCGGCGACATCGTCGACCGAAGGCACCGCAAAGCCGATATGCGCAAGACCCGGCTGCGGGCCTTTGAGGTCGCGCTGTTCGCCGCGGCCGAAATCGTTGAGCGTGATGTAATGGTCGTCGTCGCCTACATGCACCCAGCGGCGCGGCATCCCGTGCCATTCGTCGCGGCCCTCGCCGCGGACGCCCCAGCCGGGAAAGGCGGCGGTGAGGAATTTCAGGGTCGGGTCGATATCGGTCACCACCAGATTGGCGTGTTCCAGTCTCGGTTTCGTATCGGTCATCGGGTTCTCCTCCCGGGCGTTTATTTAAGAAAGAATATGCTTTCAATAATATCCCTTGTTTTCGAAAGCAATACCTTTTATAAAATTGCATGAGCAAAATATCGAACAGCCCGATCGGCAAAATCGATGACGCGAACCCGGCGACAAGGGCGCGCGTGCTCGACTTGCTGAAGCGCGAAGGCGAGCAGTCGTCCTCGGCGCTGGGCGCGGCGCTTGGGCTGACGCCGATGGCGGCGCGGCTCCATCTTTACGAGCTTGAGGCCGAAGGGCTGGTCACCGCCCGCGCGGAGGCGAAGGGCAGGGGACGGCCGACGAAACTCTGGATGCTGACGGAAGAAGCCGCGCGCGTCTTCCCCGACGCTCATCAGGGCCTCGCAGTCGACATGATCAAATCCGTCGAGGAACTGTTCGGCGCCGAAGGACTTGCAAGGCTCGTGAAAAAACACGGGGACCGGCAGCGCGCCGCCTATGGCGAAAAACTGAAAAGCGCGAAGAGCGTGGGCGAGCGCGTGAAGCGTCTCGCCAAGGCGCGGTCCGGCGAAGGCTATATGGCCGAGGCGAAAAAAGACGGGCGCGACTGGCTGCTGATCGAGAACCATTGCCCGATCTGTTCGGCGGCGAAAGCCTGCACCGGGCTATGCGCCGGCGAGCTTAAAGTGTTTCAGGATGTGCTGGGCGAGGGCGTTACCATCGCCCGCGAAGAGCATATCCTCGCCGGGGCGCGAAGATGCGCCTATCGGGTAAAGCCGCGCTGAGCGTTCATTCGTCCGGCTGATTGACAAACAGCATCACGAAAGCGCTCGTGCCGAGATAGATGAACGCGCCCTGAAACGAACCGGCGCCAACCTGCCCCTGCCACATCTGCAAAAGAGCGGCGCCGAAAACCGTAAAGAAACCGAACCAGACGAATAGCGCCATGCTGCAGCCGAGAATGGCGTATTTCTTTGAGGCGTTGAAATCCGCCGCCGGCGCTGAACGTCTGGCGAACATGTCGAGGGCCCCCTTGAACGAGATCAGGCCGACCAGCAATTCGCCGGCCATGATTGTGGCGAGCGCCAGGGAAACAAGTGCGGGACTGGTAATCGGAGGAACGATGAGGTTCTGATAGATCGGGCTGTCCGCCTGACTGAGAACCGCGCCGACGGCTGCCTGTGCAAACTCCCAGTTCAATACATTCGATATGAAGTAGAACAGCCCTTGCAGGCCGACCAGTACGACAAGGATTATTTTCACAATACGGATCATGCTCGCGCCCTCCTGAAGCAGGAGCGGAGGTTAGGGCGCTTCGCATCGGCCGCAAACCGCCGGAAAGTCCTGGCAGGAACCTGAAAGGGCGGTGGTCTCCCGGCGGAAACCGGGCTAGATAGACGCGGTTCAATTCTCGTGTCCTGAGGGGGATACTCTGGCCGACATTTTCATTTCATACGCCCGCGACGACCGGGAGAAGATCGAAAAACTCGCCGTAGCGCTGGAGGCGCAAGGGTGTTCGGTCTGGTGGGACCGGCATATCGAAGGCGGGGCGGAATTTTCGAAAGACATCGAGCGCGAGATCGCCGCTGCGAAGGTCGTGCTTGTCGCCTGGTCGGGCCATTCGGTTGAATCGCGATGGGTGAAAGACGAGGCGTCGACTGCGGCGGACGCCGGCAAGCTCGTCACCATCAGCCTTGACGGCGCCGCGGCGCCGATGGGGTTCAAGCAATTTCATGTGCTCGATCTTGCGGGCTGGCGCGGCGACGAGGGCGCGCCAGCTTTCGCCGACCTCACCCGCACCGTGAACGCGCGCCTGACCGGCGAAAGACCGCCGGCGCCCGCGATCGTCAGATCGTCGTGGGCGGACAAGATTTTAAAACCGGTTCCGCTGGCCGTTATCGGCGCCGCGGCGGTCGCGCTCATTGCGGGCGCGGTGATTTTTTCGGGCGGAGCGGATGCGCCCGAAGCGCAATCGGCGGAAGCCGCCGCTGCGGAAGTCAGCCGGAAATCCGTCGCTGTCCTGCCTTTTGCGGATATGAGCGCCGGCGGCGACCAGGAATATTTCTCCGACGGCATTACCGAGGAAATTCTCAACGTGTTGGCGCGCATGCCGGATCTCAAAGTCGCCGGGCGCACGTCGAGCTTCAAGTTCAAGGGCGTGAATGAGGATTTGCGCGTCATCGGCGAGCAGCTCGGGGTTGCGCATATTCTCGAAGGTTCGATCCGCAAACAGGGCGAGCGCGTGCGCATCACGGCGCAGCTCATCAAGGCTGATGACGGCTTTCATCTGTGGTCGGAGACATATGACCGGGAGCTCACCGACATTTTCGCCGTGCAGGATGAAATCAGCCGGGCGGTCGCCGAAGCGCTGTCGCTGAAACTCGGCGCGGCGGAAGGAAAGCGCGCGCCGGAGACGGTCAGCGCGGCGGCGCATGATCTTTACCTTCGCGCACGGCAATTATTTGCGGAGCGCAATGCGGACGCGATGCTGAAGTCGATCGATCTTTTCGAAGCGGCGATCGTGCTCGATCCCGATTACGCGCTCGCCCATTCCGGCCGGGCGCGAACCTATTCGGCGCTGTTATATTTTGAAGACAGGCTGGATGTGGCTTCCGACATGGCCGAAGCCGAAGCCTCGGCGGCGCGCGCGCTCGAACTCGATCCGGCGAATGCGGAAGCCTATGCGGTGATGGCGCAGATCAACTGGTTCTTTCACTGGGATTGGGACGCCGCGGACGAGGCGATGCGGCGCGCCATCGCGCTTGCGCCGAATGACGCCGAGATCGTCAACTTCACCGGCGATCATTATCGCCATCGCGGCGAGCTCGCCAAGGCCGAACACTACGAACGGCGCGCGGTGGAGCTCAATCCGCTCCATTCAATCAACCTGTCGGACCTGGCTTTTGTAAAACTCTTCCAGCGCCGTCTCGCCGAGGCGCTGCCGATCGCCGAGCGCGGCGCCGCGCTCGATCCCCAATCGAGCAATTCCTTGTATGTGATTGCGGTCTCACAGATCCATCAGGGGCGGTATGAAGAAGCACGGACGGCGTTGAGAAAACTTGAAAGCATTATCGGGCGCAGCCTCTTTGCGCTGGAGGTGCGCTCGGTGCTGGCCGAGAAGACCGGCGATGAGGCGATGCTCGACAAGGCGATTGCGGACATTCGGGCGTTTATGGCGGGAGGTGGGCCCGGTAATCTGACGCTTGCAAGCGCGCTTGTTACCAAGGGCGACATGATCGGCGCCGCAGAGGCGATCGAGGCGGCTTATGCGGTGCGCGACCCGCTGCTCATTCTCGACGATCGTCATTTGCTGCCGGAACACTGGCCGGATCATCCGGCCATTCAGGCGGCGCTCGACAAGCCGGAACTCAACGCCCTTTATGACATACGGCGCGCGAACGGCGTCACCGCGGATATGGGCGCCCTTTAAAAAAAGCCGGCCATTTCAGGCCGGCTTTTTGTTCCGGGTGAGTTGCGCCGGCCTATTCTTCTTCCATCGGCCCGCCGAAAGTGCGGCCGAAAAAGTCGCCTTTCTTCCAGACCGGGCGCGCGTCCATAGTCGCAACGCCGACGGCGATCTCGTAATTGACCTGCGCGAAGCGGCGCAACTGTTCGTAATCGACAAGATCGGGTTCGTCCGACGGCTTGTGATAATGGGTGGCGCGGAACTTCTTTTGCGCGGCCTCGCCGTCGCCGGCGAAACCGGTCTTGAGAAAGAGCGCGGGAACGCCCTGCTTGACGAAGCTGTACTGGTCCGAGCGCGTGAACAGCCCCTGCGCGGGATCGGGATCGGGGCTCAGGGTCAGCCCGGCGCGCGCCGCTGCGGCCTCGACTTCCGGATAAAGCGTCGAGCGTTCGGCGCCGAAGGCGATGACGTCGGTGAATGCGTAAGTGACGATCGGCATGTCGAGATTGATGTTGGCGACCATCTTGTCCTTGGGCACGGTCGGGTTATGCGCGTAATAGTCCGAGCCGACGAGGCCTTTTTCTTCCGCGGTGAGGGCGACGAACACGACCGAGCGGCGCGGCGGATTTTTCGCGAGCAGCCGCGCGGCTTCGAGCAGGCTCGCCGTGCCGGCGGCGTTGTCCATGGCGCCGTTATGAAGCTCGTCGTCGCCTTCCTCCGGCGTCGGGCGAATGCCGACATGGTCGAGATGCGCGGTGAGGATCACATATTCGTCGCGCAGCGCCGGGTCCGAGCCGCGCAGAATGCCGACGACATTCGGCGCCGCGGTTTCGTTGTGTTCGGCGGTCTGGGAAACGATCGTCGCCGTCATGTCGAGATCGAACGCCGGAACTTCGCCCTCGTCTGTTTCGGCGGCGGCGAGAATCTCTTCCCAGCTTGCGGGCGCGTTTGCGAACAGCTTCTGCGCGCCGGCCATGCCGACCGCTGCGCCGCCCTTGATGTTCGGCGCGGTCGAGTGCGGCTCGCCGTTCGCGTCAAGCCAGACCATGCTCGTGCCGCGGCCATTGTTTTTCACGGCGCGTTCGAAGGGGTAGCGCTGCTCAAGTTCGGGCGTCCAGATCGTGAGCGTTCCGATCGCGCCGCGTTCGGAAGCGCGCTGCGAGCGGGTGGCGTTATAATGAGCGCGCTCCTCGCTGTTGACGGATTTCGGCGAGCCGTAGAGCAGGGCGACAATCTTGCCCTCGACATCGAGCCCCTCATAATCGTCACGGCCGTAATCTTCCGATACGAAACCGAAGCCGACGAAAACCACTGGCGCTGTTACGCTCGCCTGAACGCTTCTGGATGTGGGGCTGACCACATAGTCGACATTGCGTTCGAAGCTGGCCGGGGCGCCGGCGCCGGAAAGCGTCACCGAGCCGCTCGCCTGATCCGCCGAGGTCACCGCACGCATCGGGACCGTCTGGTAATAGGTCCCGTCGCCGCCGCCCGGCTCAAGACCGAGAGAGCGGTAGCGCTCGGCGACATATTTTGCGGCGATGTCGTAACCGCGGCTTCCCGCCTCGCGGCCCTCAAGGAGGTCGTCGGCGAGAAAGCGCACATCGGCTTCAAGCCTGCCCGCATCGGCGGCGGCTTCGTGCTTATCGCCTGTCTGCGTGTCGCAGCCCGTGACGGCGAGCATGACGGCGCCGGCCAGCAGTATTTTCCTCATCCCTGTTTCTCCTCATGTCCCCTGAAGTTTCGTTTATCGCGCTGATTAAAAAGTAAAAAGCCGCGCGGTTTCAAGGCGCGGCTTTTTGAAAGCGGGACGTGTTATTCGACGGTGCGGCCGTTGAAGATACGGGCGAAGAAATCGCCGTCCTTCCAGGCCGGGGTTTCGTCCATGTTGGCGACGCCTTTTGCGATCTCGTAATTGACCTGGGCGAAGCGGCGCATCTGTTCGTAATCGATAAGGTCGGCTTCGTCGGAGACCTTATGATAATGGTCTTTCTGGAAAGCGGTCTGCGCTTCCTCGCCGCCATTGCCGAAACCGAGATCGAGATAGACCGCTGGCACGCCCTGTTTCACATAGGAGTACTGGTCGGAGCGCACGAAGAAGCCCTGTTCCGGCTGCGGATCGGGCGAGAGTGTGAGCCCAGCCTTTTCGACCGCCGCCTCGACGATCGGATACATGTTCGAGCGTTCCGCGCCGAACGCGACCACGTCAGTGAACGGCCAGGTGAGGATCGGCATGTCGAGATTGATATTGGCGACCACCTTGCCCGCGGGAACGGTCGGATTGCGCGCATTGTAGTCAGAACCGACAAGGCCCTTTTCTTCCGCGGTGAGCGCCACGAACATCACCGAGCGTTTCGGCGGGTTGTGCGCGAGAAGGTGCGCGACCTCGAGGATCGAGGCCGTGCCCGACGCATTGTCCATCGCGCCGTTATAGATCTCGTCGTCGCCTTCCTCCGGCGTCGGCTTGATCCCTTCATGATCGAGGTGGGCGGTCAGCACCACATACTCGTCTTTAAGCTTCGGATCGGTTCCCGGAAGGATGCCGATGACATTCGGGCTTGCAAGTTCGCGGTGTTCGGATTTGTGGGTGATCTTTGCGGTCATCCCCATGTCGAAACCGGCGATCTCGCCGTTTTCAGACGTTTCCGCAGCGACGATGTCGGCCCAGCTTACGGGCTGGTTTTCAAACAGGCGCTCGGAAAGCGCCGGGCTCAAAAAACCGCCGCCCTTGATGGTCGGCGCGCTGGTGAACGGCGTTCCATCTTCCTGAAGCCATGACATGCCGGTGTCGTTCTTTTGCAGCGACACGAGATAGGCGAAAGGATCGGGCACCGGGATCAGTTCGGAAAGCGCCGGCGTGAACAGCACGAGCGCGCCGACGGCGCCCCGTTCCGATGCGCGCTTCAGCGTCGTCGCGCGATAATGCGCCCGGGCTTCCGTATTCAGATATTTCGGCGCGCCGAACATGTAAACGACGACTTTGCCTTCGACGTCGAGACCTTCGAAATCGTCACGGCCGGTCTCGTCATCGACAAGGCCGTAGCCGACGAACACCATCGGCGCCTCGACGCCGCCTTCAGTGACCTGCGACGAGGAGCCGACGAAATAGTCGACCGCCGGCTTGATCCCCTGCGGCGCGCCGGCGCCGGAGAAGGTGATCGTACCGCCGTTTTCCAGCGCGTTCTTCACTTCGCGCATCGGTACGTTCTGGAAATAGGTTCCGTCGCCGCCGCCGGGTTTAAGGCCCATGGAGCGATAGCGCTCGGCCACATATTTCGCGGCGAGATCGTAGCCGCGCGTGCCGGCTTCGCGGCCTTCGAGAAGATCGTCGGCGAGATAGCGGACATCGGCCTCAAGCCGGTTGGCGTTCGCTGTAGAGGCGTGGCCTTCGCCGCCGTGATGGCCGGCCTTGCCGCCGGGGAGATTGTCGCAGCCGGCGACAACGAAAACGGCGAGACCCGCCAGAAGAACCTTGCGCATGGAACCCCTCCTTTATGCGTTATTCGCCCGACCCTAGGCGGTTTGCCGCAATCCGGGCAAGGCGAAAGACCGCTATCCGGCGCATATCCCCGGCGATTGGTCGTATCGGGTTGAACGATTTTGACATTCGGCCGGGGCGGGCGGCCGCCCTATCGATTTATCGGGCGGCGGTGCTAGATATGCCACATGAGTCGCAAAAAGCCGTTCTGGGAGACCAAGTCCCTCGCCGAGATGAGCGGGGAGGAGTGGGAGTCGCTGTGCGACGGCTGCGGGCGCTGCTGCCTTTATATTCTGCACAAT
Source organism: uncultured Parvularculaceae bacterium (assembly GCA_913055785.1). Taxonomy (GTDB): domain Bacteria; phylum Pseudomonadota; class Alphaproteobacteria; order Caulobacterales; family Parvularculaceae; genus Hyphococcus. The sequence goes on from CAJXLJ010000010.1 coordinate 88,102, forward strand.
GAGGAAACCGGCGACGTTTTCGAGACCGATGTCGCCTGCAAGCTGTTCGACCCGAAGGTCCGCCGCTGCACCGATTATGAAAATCGCTCGGCGCGCGTGCCGGACTGCGTGCGGCTCACCCCGCAGAATGCAAAAGCGCTTTCCTGGATGCCGAAAACCTGTGCCTATCGCCGGCTGGCCAATGGAAAGAGCCTGCCCGAATGGCATCCGCTGATCACCGGCGATCCGAAAAGCGTTGAGCGCGCTGGCGTCGCCGTCTCGCCGGACTTGATCCCCGAAGGCGAGATCGACGACGACTTGCTGGAAGACCGGATTACGAAAGCGCGGTGAGGCGGCGTTGCGTTGGCGCTGAGCATATTGCATCCTTTCGGGGCGAACAAAACAAGGGGGAGTTCGGTATGAGCGCGGTCATTCGGGTCACTCAAATCGCTATTTCGTCGATGTTTGTCGCCTTTTGTCCCTCGTCAGGTTTTGCGCAGAAAGCACCTGCGCCAGAACAGGCGCCCGCCCGGCCGGGAGTGAACAGTCCCGCAAAGGACGCCCCCCAAACTGTCGTCAAACGGCCCGTTGAGGCGTCTCCGTTTACGGCGAACGGCGTTCACACGCGCCTCAATCCGCCGGGATCGCTTGAAGAACCGGGCGGCGGTCAGGGGCGCGTCGGGAAAAGTTTCGCCAAGCTCACTCTTGGCGGCGGCGACTACTGGATCACCGGAAGAATTGTAGTGAGCGCCGGCATCAATCAACAAGATGAGCCGGTCGTCGAACAGGATGCGTTCAATCTGGTTGAGGTGCTGACATTCTCCCAGCCGGTAACCGAAATCTGGGCCCGGCCGGTTTATGTACGCTGCGCGCTCGCGGTCAATGATCCCGGTCAGCAAGGCGACAGTTTCCATCAGCAATATACCGAGCTGGACTGGACTGATGCTTATATCTCTCCATTCGATGAAATGACGATGATATTGCAGGCCCCCCTGTCCATCGCCGGCATTACATCACTGGGCGGCGCGCGCGCGGAAAATGTCGAGCTTATATGCAGTGCGACTTATCGAGGGTATGAAGCAGACCCTCATTACTGGCGGTATAATATCGTTTTGACATCGCCCCGGTTGACGGCGCTGAAAGTCGATAAGATCACCGTCTATGAAGGCGAATAATCTGCGCCGACATCGTCCCAATTCATGCGTCTTTTCTCCCTCTTAACGGGAATCGCGCACGCGAAAAATTCAACCCAGAGAGGGTAGTTGGGCCTTATCCAGCAAGCGCACGAAGTGCTAGGTGGGTATGCTAGCGTGGCTTATATCGGTTTCATGCTCACTCTCTGCGGCGTAGATCAAGCGCCGTAGCTGACCGCGCCGAAACATGTTTGGGCTTTTCCTGCGGGACGGTGTCGCCTCCGGAGCGCCCTCATAGCCCAAGAACTTCAAGCATTCGTCTAGGTGACGAAGGCCTATGAGAAGCTGGCAGCGCTATTTATCGAGGGCGTCAATCGCGCCCATGATGGAAGCCCGGCGGGACACGAGCCCCTTGGTAATGACGCAATCAGACATGCGCATTCTAGGATTACAGGCTCCGCAATCGATGTTAGAATTGGCGTTTTTGCTGGATAAGGCCGAAGATTTGCGACGTATAATGAGAATGAGAGACGCAGCGGGTCTACCAGTCCCTCAGTTTCCATAGACCATTAGAACATTTAGCTCTGGGCAAGAGCTCTCGA
>CAJXLJ010000011.1 GCA_913055785.1 uncultured Parvularculaceae bacterium
CCTGACGAGCCGCAATCCCGAAACGCCGAAATTCAGCATCGCCCGCGCCGTGGCGCCGATATTCTCCCCCATTTGCGGGTCCACGAGGACGAAGACCGGCGCCGCCTCAATCCCGTCCCGTGCTTTCGTCCGGCTGATCCGCATCGTGTTTTTCCTTCAGCGCCAGTTCCCTCGCGAGAGCCCTTTGACCTCGGCCCTGCGGGTGCTATAGCCCGGCCCGCAAATCCAAATCCATCAGACGCGCGTTCGGCGCGGCCAAGCAGCAAGCCCGGCAGGTTTATAAATGCAGAAAATCAAAGTCGAAAACCCGGTAGTCGAAATGGACGGGGACGAGATGACCCGGATCATCTGGCAGATGATCAAGGACAAGCTCATACACCCCTATCTCGATCTCGACCTGAAATATTTCGACCTTGGCATAGAATCGCGGGACGCAACGGACGACCGCATCACCGTCGAAGCGGCTGAAGCCACCAAGGAATACGGGGTGGCGGTCAAATGCGCCACGATCACGCCGGATGAAGCGCGGGTGGAGGAATTCGGCCTCAAGAGCATGTGGCGTTCGCCGAACGGCACGATCCGCAACATTCTCGGCGGCGTGGTTTTCCGTGAGCCGATCATCATTCGCAACGTGCCGCGTCTCGTACCGGGCTGGACCCAGCCGGTCATCATCGGCCGTCATGCTTTCGGCGACCAGTACCGCGCGACCGACATGCTGTTCCCCGGCAAGGGCAAGCTTTCCATCAAATGGGAAGGCGACAATGGCGAAACCATCGAGCATGACGTTTTCGAAGCGCCGTCTTCGGGCATTTACATGGGCATGTATAATCTCGACCAGTCGATCCGGGATTTCGCCCGCGCCTGTTTCAATTACGCCCTGCAGCGCAAATATCCGCTCTATCTTTCGACCAAGAACACGATCCTCAAGAAATATGACGGCCGCTTCAAGGATCTCTTCGCGGAGATGTACGAGACCGAGTTCAAGGAAAAATTCGCCGAACACGGCCTTACCTATGAGCATCGCCTGATCGACGACATGGTCGCGGCATGCCTCAAGTGGTCCGGCGGCTATGTCTGGGCGTGCAAGAACTATGACGGCGACGTTCAGTCGGACACGGTTGCGCAAGGCTTCGGCTCGCTGGGGCTCATGACCTCGGTGCTGATGACGCCGGACGGCAAGACGGTCGAGGCGGAGGCCGCCCACGGCACCGTCACCCGCCACTTCCGCCAGCACCAGAAGGGCGAGGATACGTCGACCAATTCCATCGCCTCGATCTACGCCTGGACCCGCGGCCTCGCCCATCGCGGCAAGCTTGACGGCAATCAGGCGCTGATCGATTTCGCTGCGAAGCTTGAAACCACCGTTATCAAGACCGTCGAAGCCGGCCACATGACCAAAGACCTCGCCCTCCTGATCGGCGCGGAGCAGAAATGGTTAACCACAACCGGCTTCCTCGATAAGGTTGACGAGAACTTCCAGAAGGCGCTCTCGGCCTGAAAATCGAGGGCGTTGAAGCGAACGCCCTTGATCCGACCCGGATTTGGTGCGGCTCGCCGCACGGCCCCTCGCCAGGGGCGGGCCGGCGTGCCATATCTCGGGGACGCCCTTGGGGAGAGCCCGATGGAGATTACGATGAAATTTGCGTCCGCCGCTTTTGCCGCCCTCCTTGTCGCTACGAGCGCCGCCTATGCCGGAGAGGAGACCCGCAATTATAACGACCTTCCGGATTTCGACCGGCTCGATGTTTCCGCCGGCGTCGTCATGATCGCCGAAGTCGGCGACAAGCGTTCGATCACCGTGACGACCGATGACGGCGACTTCAGCGATTTCGAGATCGGCGTCAAAAACGGTGTTCTCAGCGTTTCGCGCGAATGGAACCGTCTGCGCTGGCACGGCAGCCGCTCGAATTACACGGTCACCGTCGTCGCGCCGGACATCCGTGGGCTCGACGCCTCTTCAGGCTCGCATGCATCCGTGTCGAAAATTGACGCCGGCGTTTTCGCCATCGATGTCTCGAGCGGCGCGCGCGCCGAACTCGACGGCGCCTGCGGCTCCTGCGTTATCGACATCTCGAGCGGCGCCGATCTCGCGGCCAAAGGCCTGACCTGCGGCATCGCCGAAATCGACGTTTCAAGCGGCGGTCACGGCAAGGTGACGGTTGTAAGTTCGGTTGTCGGGGACGCTTCAAGCGGCGGGCATGTTTCGGTGTACGGCAACCCGCAAAAAGTCAGCACGGACAAGTCTTCCGGCGGGCGCATCAAGATCGTCGCAAGCGCGCAGGCCATCGCCGACTAACCGGCCGCCGCGGCTTCTTCCTTTATTTCACGAGCGTTGGCGAAAGGGTCGCCAGCCTCGGCGAGGCTTTGATGAAGCCGCCGGTAAAGATGCGGCCTTGTACGCGAAAGCGTTCGGAAATCTTCTTCATCGAGCACGATGAGATCGCAGGTTGAAAGCGCCGCCGCGGTTTCGCCCTGACGCCCGATCAAGAGCGAACGCGCGCCCCATGAATCGCCATCGCTGAGACGCACCGCCTCAAGCTCAGGCCGGTCGCTGTCGCGGATTTCGACCTCCCCCGAACCGATCATGAAGAACGCGCCCGGCTTGTCGCCGTCGACGGCGATCACCGAACCGGGCGGCGCTGTGCGCGCCTTGAGGACGGTCATGACCTCGGCGATTTCCTCGGACGAGAGCACACTGAAAACGCCGCAGCGGGCGGCCATCCCCCAGGTGACAATGAAATCCTGACGGCGGAACTCTTCCATGAAGCCGCTGGCGATGATCCCAATCGGCAGGGCGAAAAATCCGAGCCCGCAAACCATCACCAGCCCCGCGAGAATTTTTCCAAGCGCCGTCACCGGCGTCACGTCGCCGTAGCCCACGGTCGTCAGCGTCGCGATCGCCCACCACATGGCGTCGGGCACGGTTGCGAACTGACTGCCCGGCAAATGCCCTTCCGCCAGATAGAGAAGCGACGCCGCAATGATGATCATGCCGAAAAGGACAATCACGACGCCCATCAGCGCCGAGCGTTCGCGCGCCAGCACGCGCAGCATGGTGTTGAAGGCGGGCGAGAACCGCGCCAGCTTGAAAAACCGGAGAAGCCGCAAGATGCGCAACACCCGGAAATCGAGCGCCACGAACATGCCGAGATAAAACGGCGCGATCGCCAGAAAGTCGACGATCATCAGCGGGCTTCTCGCGAACTTAAGGCGCGCCCGCCAGGGCGAGAGCCCCCGGAACGGCGGGTGTTCCGTACACACCCAAAGCCGCGCGGCGTACTCAATCGAAAAGATGATGATCGATCCGAGATCGAACAGCCGAAAGAAGACCGCGTGGCGGTCGTGTATCGCCGGCACGGTTTCAATCGAGAAGGCAATGACATTGAGCACGATCAGCGTCGCCATGACGCCTTCGAACGCGCGGCTTTGCCAGTCATGAGAGTGACCGGCCTCAAGGATCTTGTAGAGCCGCGCCTTGAACGTTTCGGTTTTGGTCATCGCCTGGCTCAACGCCGCCCTGCCCTGCGTTCATCGGTCCGCGCAGTATAACAGATGACTCTGCGTCTTTTCCAACCGCTCATTTCCACGCGCCTCAGCCGCGCCTCGTCGCATTTGGCTTTCATGGCGCCCGGGAACCGCCGAATATGGCCCGGCCAGAAAAGAAAAGGGGCAAAACCATGATAAAAACCTTGAAAACAGTCAGTATAGCGTCCGTCGCCGCGTTGACCGCTGTCGCCGCGCAGGCGGAAACGAAAACCTTTAACATGAGCGGCTTTTCGGGCGTATCCGCATCCGAAGACGTCACCGTCGAGGTTGAAGTCGGCGCCGGCTTTTCGGTGACGGCTGATGGCGCTTCCAGCAAACTTGAAGACCTTGAGATCAAGCTTCACGGCGACACGTTAAGCGTCGGCCGTAAAGGTTCGTTCTTCAATCGAGGCTGGAAAAACGGGATGGCGCCGGTCGTTCGCATCACCATGCCGTCGATGAGCAAGGCCGAGGTCTCAAGCGGCGCCGAACTGAGCGCCAGCGGTATCGAAGCCGGCGACTTCTCCGCCAGCGCATCGAGCGGCGGCGAGATGTCCCTTGAAGGGAGCTGCGCCAGCTTGCGCGCCAATGCGTCCAGCGGCGCCGAAATGGACGCCGGGGATCTTCATTGCCGCGCCGTCGACATTAACATCTCGACCGGCGCCGAAGCCGACGTGTTCGCGTCGGACAGCATCAACGCCACCGCTTCGACCGGCGGCGATGTCGACGTCTCCGGGTCGCCTCAACAAAAATCGATCAGGAAAACGCTCGGCGGCGAGGTCAGCGTCAAATAACGCAAACGCAAATTCAGGATGCGATTGATGCGGCGATCGCCTCGATCGCTTCCTGGGCTTTGCCGCCATCGGGCCCGCCGGCCTGCGCCATGTCCGCGCGGCCGCCGCCGCCCTTGCCGCCAACCGCTTCGGCGCCGACCTTGACCAGCTCAACCGCTGACAATCTCGCCGTCAGATCGTCTGTGACGCCAACCGCGAGCGCCGCCTTGCCGTCATTGACGCTGATGAACGCCGCAACGCCCGCGCCCATTTTCTTTTTCGCCGCGTCGACTAGCCCCCGCAAATCCTTCGGCGCCACGCCTTCGAGCACGCGCCCGATATAATTGACGCCGGCGATGTCGCGAATGTCGTCTTCCTTCGCTTCGCCGCCGCCGCCAAGGGCCAGCTGCTTTTTCGCCTCGGCGAGTTCGCGCTCCATTTTCTTGCGTTCGGCGAGAAGCGCCTCGACCCGTGTTGGCAAGTCTTCGGGCGTCGTCTTGAGCGCATCGGCGGCCAGACGCGAAAGCGCCGACTGATGTTCGAGATATTCGCGCGCCGCCTCGCCGGTGACGCATTCGATACGCCGCACTCCTGCAGAGACCGCGCTTTCGCCGACGATCTTGAACAGCGCGATATCGCCGACCCGGCGCACATGGGTGCCGCCGCAAAGCTCGACCGAATAAGGCGCGCCCGATCCGTCAAGGGCGGCGCCCATGGTCAGCACACGGACGTCGTCGTCGTATTTTTCGCCGAAGAGCGCCATCGCGCCCGCGGCGACGGCGTCGTCATAAGGCATGATGCGCGTTTCGACTTCGCCGTTCTGGCGGATGACGGCGTTGACGCGCCGCTCGATCTCGGCGATTTCCTCCGCCGCGACGGCTTTGGGATTGGTGAAGTCGAACCGCATGCGGTCGGGCGCCACGAGCGAGCCCTTCTGGGTGACATGGGTTCCAAGAACCTCGCGCAGCGCCGCATGGGCGATATGCGTGACCGAATGGTTGGCGCGCGTGCGGTTGCGGCGCTCAATGTCGATCGTCAGGCGCACCGGGTCGCCGACCCGGATTTCACCGCCGGCGATGCGGCCGATATGGCCATGCAGCGCGCCGGCGCGCTTTTTCGTGTCGCGGATGACGATGTCGGCGCCGTTATCGGCGTGAATGACGCCCGCGTCGCCGACCTGGCCGCCGGATTCGGCGTAGAACGGCGTCTGGTTGACGATGATTTCAACCTCGTCGCCCGCCCCGGCGCGCTCGACCGAGGCGCCGTCCCTGACTATCGCCTGAATGACGCCTTCCGCGTCGTCATGGATGTAACCGAGAAATTCGGTGGCGCCATGCTCGGACCGCAGGTCGAACCACAGGCTTTCATCGGCGGCGTCGCCCGACCCCGCCCAGGCGGCGCGCCGCCTCGCGCTGGGCTTTCATCGCCGCATCGAACCCCTCGACATCGACCTCGCGGCCTTCGCGGCGCAGGGCGTCCTGGGTGAGATCGAGGGGAAAGCCGTAAGTGTCGTAGAGCTTGAACGCCGCCGCGCCGGGGAGCGCCGCGCCGGCGGGCAGGTTCTCTGTCTCCTCGTCGAGCAGCTTGAGGCCGCGGTCGAGGAGGCTGCGGAACTTCTCTTCTTCCGATTTCAGGGTTTCGACGATCAGCGGTTCGGCGCGGCCAAGCTCGGGGAAAGCGCCGCCCATTTCGCGGACCAGCAGCGGCGCAAGCCGCGCCAGCAGCGGGTCGCGAACGCCGAGCTGATGAGCGTAGCGCATCGCCCGGCGCATGATCCGGCGCAGCACATAGCCCCTGCCCTCGTTCGAGGGCGCAACGCCGTCGGCGATCAGGAAACTCGTTGCGCGGAGATGATCGGCGATGACGCGGTGCGCCGGCGCGTCGGCGCCTTCCGCCTTGCGGCCAGTGAGATCGACCGATGCGGCGATCAGGGTGCGGAAGAGATCGACGTCGTAATTGTCGTGAACGCCCTGCAGCACCGCAGCGATGCGCTCAAGCCCCATGCCGGTGTCGATCGACGGTTTGGGAAGGTCGGTCTGGCTTCCGTCGCCATGCTTTTCATACTGCATGAAAACGAGGTTCCAGATTTCAACGAAGCGGTCGCCGTCCTCGTCCGGCGATCCCGGCGGGCCGCCCGGAATGTGTTCACCATGATCGTAGAAAATCTCCGAACACGGACCGCAAGGCCCGGTGTCGCCCATCGCCCAAAAATTGTCGCTGGTGGCGATGCGGATGATGCGGCTTTCAGGGAGGCCTGAAATTTTCCGCCAGAGATCGAAAGCTTCATCGTCGGTGTGATAGACGGTGACGGTAAGCTTTTCCGCCGGCAGGCCGAACTGTCGGTGCACAAGATCCCACGCATTCTCGATCGCGCCATCCTTGAAATAGTCGCCGAAGGAGAAGTTGCCGAGCATCTCGAAAAAGGTGTGGTGGCGCGCGGTGTAGCCGACATTGTCGAGGTCGTTGTGCTTGCCGCCGGCCCGCACGCATTTCTGCGAGGACGCGGCGCGCTTGTAGTCGCGCGTTTCAACGCCGGTGAAGACGTTCTTGAACGGCACCATGCCGGCGTTGACGAACAGAAGCGTCGGGTCGTTCTGCGGCACCAGCGGCGCAGAGGGCGCGACGAAATGATCGCGGGATGCGAAGAACTCCAGAAACTGGGCGCGGATGTCTTTCAAGGACGTCATTCGTTGCGGGCCTGTGTGTCGATGCCGGTTGATCCATATAAAACCGCGCCGGCCCAACTCCAAGGACCGGCGCGGGATCAAGGTCTTAAGGTCGCATGGCCGCTTCGTCCAGCGTTTCCCCGCACGCCCGCGGGAACCGCCCGCACCTTTAGGAAGAGGCAGGCTCGGTCATGCAGAAGAAGTTGAGCTTGTTGCCATCGGGATCGCGGAAATAACCGGCGTAGAACGTCTCGCCGCGCGGACCGGCGGGGCCTTCGTCCTTGGCGCCGAGCGCGATCGCCTTGTTGTAGAGCCGGTCGACGGTTTCCGGCTTATCGCAGGCGATCGCCACCATCGTGCCGTTGCCGATCGTCGCGGCGTTGCCGTCGAAAGGCTTGATGACGCCGACGCCGGGCGAGCCCATGCCCGAACCCCAGGCGATGAACGTCTCGCCTTCCATCAGGCGCTTGACGCCCATTTCGCCGAACAGCGCGTCATAGAACTGCGCGGCTTTTTCCATATCGTTGGTGCCGAGGGTCACATAGCCGATCATAAGGCCTCTCTCCGGGTTGATTGCAATATGGCAGATAGGCGCGCGCCGGCCCGGCGGCAACGGCGCGCTGCAGTCTCATTCGCGGGGCTTTCCTCAGGAGGCTTCCGCCGCCATGTCGCCGTCATCGGACTCGTTCTCGCCGGTAAGCATTTCCTCGGCGACAAGGCCGGCGTTCTGGCGGATCGCCTTTTCGATTTCGGCGGCCATGTCGGGATTGTCTTTCAGGAACTGCTTGGCGTTCTCGCGGCCCTGGCCGATGCGTTCGGAATTATAGGAGAACCACGAGCCGGCCTTCTCGACCACATTGGCCTTGACGCCAAGGTCGATCAGCTCGCCGGTTTTCGACACGCCCTCGCCATACATGATGTCGAACTCGACCTGCTTGAAAGGCGGCGCCACCTTGTTTTTGACGACCTTGACGCGGGTCTGGTTGCCGACCACTTCGTCGCGGTTCTTGATCGCGCCGATGCGGCGGATGTCGAGGCGCACGGAGGAATAAAACTTCAAGGCGTTGCCGCCGGTCGTGGTTTCGGGCGATCCGAACATGACGCCGATCTTCATGCGGATCTGGTTGATGAAGATGACAAGCGCGTTGGATTTCGAAATCGAGCCGGTGAGTTTTCTCAAGGCCTGGCTCATGAGCCGCGCCTGCAGGCCGGGCAGCGAGTCCCCCATCTCGCCTTCAAGCTCGGCGCGCGGGGTGAGCGCGGCGACCGAGTCGATGACAAGGACGTCGATGGCGCCGGAGCGCACCAGCGTGTCGGCGATTTCAAGCGCCTGCTCGCCGGTGTCAGGCTGGGAGATCAGGAGATCGTCGAGATTGACCCCGAGCTTTTGCGCATAGACCGGATCGAGCGCGTGTTCGGCGTCGATAAAGGCGGCGGTCCCGCCCTGCTTCTGGGTCTCGGCGGCGACATGCAGCGCCAGCGTCGTCTTGCCGGAGCTTTCCGGCCCGTAAATCTCGACGACGCGGCCCTTGGGCAGGCCGCCGATGCCGAGCGCGATGTCGAGCCCGAGCGAGCCGGTCGAGATCGCCTCGATGTCGACCACTTCCCGGTCGCCGAGGCGCATCAGCGAGCCCTTGCCGAACGCCTTGTCGATTTGTGAGATCGCCGCTTCCAACGCCTTTGATTTGTCCACGCCCGCCGTCTCCACCAGTTTCAGACCGCCCTTGATCATTGCCGCCTCCGTTGCCTTAAGGGGTAGCCCCCTGTCAATGAGACGCCTTTGTACGCTTTTTGTTCTCTTTTTGCAAGCGTGTTATATCATTGTTTTTATTGATAAATATGAATTTGTTCTTTTTCTGTGCCAGAATTGTTGATCATGAAATATCGCAAATTGCGATCCGTTTATCGGCCAGCGATTCGCATGCTCATCCGCCGGCGATCAGGCATCCGGATCGCTGGAACCTTCGGAAGTCGCCGCACCTGCTGTTGCCGATCCTCTTGCAAGCGTTTTCGATCCCGTTTCGCCGCCAGCCATCGCTTTCAAAAGCCGGTCAAAGCGTTGCTTAATGAATGTTTTCGAACGGCCCATCTGTTTCTTTGAATAGCAGCGCCGTTTTGTGGGCACCTTGTGGACAATACAAAAATGTTAGCCTTTCTCGTTGGATCGCGCGCGCGCCTCGCCTCACTTCAATCTCCACAACGCTTATCGAGCCGGAAATAAGTGATTGTCCGCCTGTCCATTGCGGCGACTTAGGCGTCCATCCTGGATATGACCAAAAAACATCGCAAATTGGAATATTCAGCGTCTTGTCTTTGCTTGCGATCAAACCTTGCTCCTCGAAGATCACGAACTCGCCAATTTTACGCTCTGGATTAGCACCATAGGCGTAACTGCGAACGCGTGCGACAACGATTGCGCCATCCATATTCCTTGTAAATTTTATTCGTGCGCTGAAATGGTGGTCATTTTCATTGTTTTCAGATTTGTCAGTCGTAGCTTCAATCGTAAAAACCCGCCGGAGGTCTCTATAAAGCCCCCTTATCCATGAATTAGAATTGTAATGGTCTTGTACCAGTAACCCGAGAGCGTAAGCCAAGCAAAGTAAGGATAACCACCCAAATGGGATAGCCTGATACCATCCAACCTGCGCGATCCCCTCTAGTACCAGCGGAAGCGCAAGTTCTGCTGGCTTTGCCAAAATGCCGATTGCAGGCCAGTAAGTATTGGTCGGTGTTTTACTCCCCATACACCTACATATCTCAAATCGCTTCCGATTTGGCATATATCAGGATTTCGGTTACTTGCCGCAAGGGGATAAGCTCGTTTGAGCGTGAAACGCCGGAACCCGCGATCCGTTTATCGGCCAGCGATTCGCCTGCCCGTCAGCGGAAGATCAGACGCCCACGCGCGGACCGTCAGTTGCGTTCGCCGCCGGTGAGATAGCGCCAGGCGACGCCGCCGCCGACGCCCCAGACTGCCGCGTTGAACATGACGTAGACATAGTTGGCGGCGATCAGCCCCCAGAAGCCGGGCTTCGAGCGGTCCCACATCTCGGACGTCGTTTCGAGGAGGCGGCGCTCGAGTTCTTCAACCGCGGCGGGGTCGCTCGCCGACATCAGCATTTCGCCCATCAGGGAGAAATAATCGCCCATCATGAAGAGCATGACCGGCACGGAAACAATGAAGAGAAAGATCATCCAGAACAGCCAGTAGAAAAAGAGGCTGAAGCTTGCGCCCCTAGTCGCCGTCCAGGACTGGCCGAGGCCGATGCTGCGAGTGCCGATCCCGGCGGCGAAGACGACCGAGAGACGGATCATGAACCAGATCGCGACCACCGCCGGAACCAGCGTCAGGACCCCGACGAGCAGCGCCGCGAGCGCCGGCGATGCGGAACCGAGCAGCATGCCGATAATCATCGCGAGCGCCCCGACCACGAGGCTGCCGACGATCACCAGGATGATCGACATGACGATGATAAGCACGAAGGCGGCGAGGACGCGCAGTTCGTCAAAACCGAACTGGAAGTAGAAGGGCGACCGGGGCGTCTCGCCGCGAACGACATGTTTCAGGAGGCCCGCCGTCATCATCGGATAAAGCACCGCCATGGCGAGATACATGAGGCCGGTGGAGCGCCACATCGGGCCCATCAGCGCAAAGGCTTCGCTCGGATCCGCATCCGGCGGCAGTTGCGCCATCTGCATCTGCGCTTCGGAGACGGACGGCATCAGATAGGCCATCGCCGCCATCATCAGCAAAGCGGGCAGCCATAAAATTTTCACAATCGTCAGGAGGTGGGAAAGGAATAAGGCGACGCCGGCGAAGAACGCCTTGAACAATGGAAACGACATCAGGCCCCCGCTCCTTTTCGCGCGCCGCACCGGCGCCAAAGTCAGAGCATATCCTTTATCGCAGCGGGAGAACAAGGCTTTCGGCGCGGCGCCGGGCTTGTTGGCGCGGGCGGGCGATTTCGGCTAAACCAGTGACGCCGCCCGGAATGCTTCGGCGGCGTTGCGGCAATATTGAGGAACGAGACGAAATGGGACGCTTTCTGTTTTTTCTGATCGCCATCGCCGGCGTTATTCTGGCGGTTCTGATCTTCGCGCCGGGAATCATCCCGGTCTCGGCGTACAAGCCGAAGCTTGAAGAGGCCGCATCGAACGCGATGGGCCGCAAGGTGACGGTCAGCGACAATCTTTCGTTCAAAATCCTTCCGCAGACGGCGTTCCATGTGGAGGACCTCACCATCGCGAACGAGGAAGGCTTCGCAGGCGAGTATCTCGCGAAAGTCGGCGAGGCCGATATCGGGATCAAGCTATGGCCGTTTATCACGTCGCGCTCGGTGGAGGTCGAACGCTTCATCCTGACCGAGCCGGACATCAATCTCGTTCGCGCGAAAAGCGGCAAGGTCAACTGGAACATCGCGTCGAGCGAGGCGCCGGCCGAAGGCGGCGCAAGCGGCGGCGAGTTTCGCGACATCCATCTTGGCGACGTGCGCATTATCAACGGCAAGGCGCGCTTCCTCGACCGCGTCGCGGACAAGACCTATGAAGCCGAAGACATCGACGTCAGCGTGGTTTTGAAGAGCCTTAAAGAACCGCTTGAGGTCGACGGGACGATGGTCTTCCAGAAAGAACCGTCGAAGATCAACCTTATCCTGACGAACCTCGCCGAAATCATGAACAAGGAGCCGAGCAACCTGAAGCTCGACGCGAAAATCGGCGACACGTCCGTGGGCGCCGATCTTACGCTCGTGACCAAGGACGCCCTCGCCTATAGCGGACCGGTGAGCCTTGACGCGCCGGACCTGCCGGCGCTGGCGGCGCTGACCGGCACGGTTCTCGCCGATGCGCCGGGTTTCGACCGCCTCGCGCTGTCGGGCGACGTCGAGGGCGGCGACACGTCCCTGCGGCTCGACAATGCGAAGGTCGGGTTCGACAAGATCGACGCGGAAGGAATCATGACGCTCGACTGGAGCGGCGCGCGGCCGAAAGCGGGCGGCGTTCTGTCTACGGATGAACTGGACTTGCGCCCCTACATGCCGCCCCCGGTCGAGAACGCGCAAGGCTTTCCTGAATGGTCGACCGCGAAGATGGACTTTTCGAGCCTCAGAAATATCGACGCCGATTTCGATATTTCGACCAAGGCGGTCTATCTCAACGATCTCAAATTCGGCGAGAGCCGGCTGAAGCTCAACATCCTCAACGGGCGCATGACCGCCGACATTCCCGAGCTCGCCATGTATGGCGGGCAAGGCTCGGGCAGTCTCGTCGTCAACGCAAGAAGCGCGACGCCCTCCTTCTCGGGCAATTTCGATCTCAGTTCGGTCAACGCCCAGCCCTTCTCCATGGACCTTCTCAAAAACGACAATCTCCTTGGGCTCGGCTCGTTCAAGTTCGACTTCACCGCAAACGGCGCAAGCCAGGCGGCGATCATGTCGTCGCTTGACGGCGAAGGCGGCTTCGACATCGCCGACGGCGCTCTGAAAGGCGTGAATATCGCCAAGATGGTGCGGGCGGTCGGCGAGTTTAAGGAAGGCTTCAACCCGGCGGCGCTGCAAAGCGCAGTGACGGCTGCGCGCGGCGCGAACGAATCGACCGACTTTTCGGAATTCCTGTCGAGCTTCAAAGTGACGGACGGGCTCGTCAACGCGCCGACCATCACCCTCAATGGTCCCTATCTCACCATGAAGGGGAACGGTTCGGTCGACCTGCCCGGACAGACGATCAATCTGCGCTTCAGTCCGCGCGCCACGACGACGATCGACGGCGAAGGCGGCAAGAGCTTCTCGGTCCCGGTTCTGGTGGGCGGCACGTTCTCCAAGCCGACCATCGGCATCGACGCCGAAGCGCTGATCCGCTCCGGTTTTCAAAACCAGCTGAAAGATATCATCACCGGCGGCGGCAAGAAAAACAGCGGCGGCCAGCAGCCGGAAAGCGAGAACGCGGAACCGCAAGAGGAATCAAAACCGGAAGACCCGGCGCTGCAAATCCTCAAGGGCATTCTCGCGCCGCCGAAAAAGGAAGGCGGTGAGAACGGTTCAGGCGAAAAGGCGTCGCTCGAAGAGTCCATCGCCAATGACGCCCTGAATGCGATCTTCAATATGCCGAAGAAGACCCAGTCGAAAGATCAGTCCGGGGACGGCGCCTCCGGCGAATAAGAAAAGATGGGAGAATAGGAAAAGCCGCCTCCGCGCAAACGGAAACGGCTTCCTTCCTCCCAAACTTTCGCCGACGATATATTTTTTGTTAGTCGTGCATCGCCGGGTCGGGGCAGGTTTTCTGCCGCCGCATCAACAGGAACAAAAGAACAATCGCAATCACCGGCGAGGCGATGATAAACAGCGTCATCGCCACGGCGCCGCCCGCCGCCACAAGGCCGACCAGCGCGCCGATCAATCCGACGACAATGCCGAAGGCGGCGCCGATAAGCCCGAGGATGAGCCCGGCGAGCCCGCCAAAACCGGCGGCGATCGATTCCATCACCGTCAGCGGCGTGTCGCTGTAAAAATAAGCGCCGGCGGAAAGCGCTCCGCCCAGAAACAAAATCAAAACAACAGGCGCATAAAGCCAGGCAAGGCCGCCGCCGCGTCTTGCATCGCCATAATCGGAAGTCGTCATTTTCATCACCCCTTCGAACGGTTGTCGTTCGCCTTTTCTTTCATAGGTTCCGGTTCATGGATGAACTCTCTACTCACCTATATATTCGTGTTCGCCGGCGCCTGAAACAAGGCCGCCCGCCGCAACCCCCTCTCGGTTCGTCGCTTCGCCAATCCCTTGCCGCGCCTACGCGCCTCTGCTAGGCCTCGCGCCCCGCAAAACAACTTCGTTTCCCGGCTTGGCTCACGCATGGCACTGCAGCGCAAAACATCGCAAAACGCCGCGCCGCGCGCCTGGCAGCGCATGCTGTCGGGCCGGCGGCTCGATCTTCTCGACCCTTCGCCGGTCGATATCGAGATCGAGGATATCGCCCACGGTCTCGCCCGGGTCGCCCGCTGGAATGGCCAGACCCTCGGGCCGCTGCCCTTCAATGTCGCGCAGCACTCCGTCATCGTCGAGGCGTTCTGCAGCGAATTGAAACCCGGCTGGCCGGCGAAATGGAAGCTCGCCGCGCTGCTCCATGACGGGCCGGAATTCGTGATCGGCGACATGATTTCCCCCTTCAAGGCGCAGCTCGGGGGGCAGTACAAAACCATCGAACGCCGCCTGCAGCAGGCGATTCATTTAAGCTTCGGCCTGCCGCCGGATCTGCCGGAGGCCATCGAGAAAACCATCAAGCGCGCCGACCGCGCCTGTGCGTTTTTCGAAGCGACTCAAATTGCCGGTTTTGACGTTAACGAAGCGCGCAAACTGTTCGGGCCGCCGCGCGGCGTCGGCCATCTGGAACTCAGGACATTGACTGCGAATCAATCGCAAAAGGCGTTTCTCGACCGCTTTCATGCGCTTCACGAGAAAACCGGCGGGCGTTCTGCGCGATAACATTATCGCGACCTCAAGCCGCCGTGATCCAAATTTGCTTCACAAGCGCTTACCGCCGATTAAGTGAGGGGTGCGCCGGGGGAAAAGGTTTGCTGGAATAGAATGATAGTTGTCAGTACGCTCGATAACGCCGAACAGGCGTTTAAAGATCACAAGCCCGGCTATGTCGTCTCGATCCTCGATGACAGCGATCCGGTTCCACCGGTGTTCGAGGCCGTCCCGCCGGAAAACCACGTCAGACTGAGTGAAGATTGCAGCCGTCAGACAAACGCCGGCCAGGCCGGCGCCCGTTGCGCGCGGCTTATCGAACTGGCGGAGAAGTGGCGCGCTGCGCCGGAACCGAAACGCGCAATCCTGATCCACTGCCACAAGGGCGTGTCACGCTCTATGGCGGCGGCCTATATCCTGATGTGCGCCATCGACAACCGGCGCTGTGAAAAAGACATCGCCGGCGCCTTGCGCAAGGCGGCGCCTCACGCTGACCCGAACCTGATGCTGGTGTCGGAAGCAGACGCCCTGCTGTCGCGCGAAGACCGCATGGTCGAAGCGATCCTGGACCTGTGCCCGAGCTGCGGCGCCGTCGATAATCCGATCGTTACCTTGCCTCTCGGCGCGTAAATCCGCCATAGATGTCGGCGATGCCGACAACGCCCCCCTCCTCCTCTATTGCGACCCACCTCGCCGTCGCCCTGAACGCCGTCCTCGCCGCCGTCGACGGAGAAAAGCCGAAAGTGCTTTGCGTGAAGCTTGGCGGCGAGGATTTCGCGTTGCCCTATGGCCCGTTCGATCCCGAACGCCACCGCACTTTCGAGATCGGCGTACGCGAATGGGTGGAGCGGCAGACCAATGTCTCGCTTGGCTATATCGAACAGCTCTACACATTCGGCGATGAAGGCCGGGAAGCGCCGGTGGCGGCGCTCGAAGGCGGCGCCGGACAGCGGATTGTCTCCGTCGGCTATCTCGCGCTCGCGCCGAAGCCCGCCGAAGCGTCCGCAGAAGGCGCGGAATG
Organism: uncultured Parvularculaceae bacterium; assembly: GCA_913055785.1. Lineage (GTDB taxonomy): Bacteria > Pseudomonadota > Alphaproteobacteria > Caulobacterales > Parvularculaceae > Hyphococcus. The sequence goes on from CAJXLJ010000011.1 coordinate 15,450, forward strand.
GCGCGACTGGTATTCTTTTTTTCCGTGGGAGGACTGGCGCGACGGCGAACCGGCCATCCTCCGGGAGCGGATTATACCGGGGCTTATGAAATGGGTGAAAGAAGCGCCCGGCAAAATAAACCGCCCGCGCCGCCACGCCCGCGTCAATATCGCCTTCGGCCTTGAAGGACTGCAATGGGAGGAAGAGCGCACGCTCGACCGGTACGAACTCATGTATGAGGCCGGACTGGTCGTGGAGGCGCTGCGTGACCAAACCGGGTCTGGCGACGCCCAGCCCGCCCCGCTCGGCGAAGCCGCCGCGCCGATGATATCCGATCACCGCCGAATTCTCGCGACAGCGATCGGACGGCTGCGCGGCAAGCTTAAATATCGCCCGGTCATTTTTGAAATGACGCCGCCCGAATTCACACTGCTTCAGTTACAACGGACAGTCGAAGCGATTGTCGGCTTTTCCTTTCACAAGCAGAACTTCCGCCGCAGCGTTGAGAAATCAGGCTTTATCAAGCCCGTCGGCCGCATGAGCCAGCCCGCAAGCGGGCGGCCCGCCGCGCTTTTCGCCGTCGACCGGGACGGTTTGCGCGAACGCGCCGCCAGCGGGCTGGCGATCCCGCGATTGCGGCGTCAGGAATAGATTGCGCCCAATTTTGAGCCCGCCTCTCAGACCCGAGAACATGCGCCCGCGCGTCAGTCCGCTTTTTCGATGATCAAGTCCCGACCGTCGTCTCTGATACGCCAGCCCTCGTTAAGCGTGAGGGTCCAGACATCGCTCTCCCAGGGCGCATCTCCTTCCGGCTCGCGCCGGTCGAAATAAATTTTCCGCTCGCTCCAGACCACCAGCGCGCCGCTTTCCGTGTTGATCGACCCCCAGGGACCGCCCGAGTTCAGCGTGCCGTAAACCTGGCCATGATCATCGAGGGACATCACCGTCTGCGGATCAAAACCAATCTGGAAGAGCGGAACGACGAGTCTGCGGCCATCAACGAAGCGCGCGAGATAGTCGGCTTTGCGATCCGCAATCTCGCGCGCAAATTCGGCCTCTTCCTGATAAAGAGCCGGCAAGTCATAATCCGCAAACGCCTGCTGGAGGCTTTCATAGGTTTCCCGCTTGACGAATCCTGGCGCGCCGGCGGCCCTGCGAGCAATGGACTGGAAACTCGTCTCCTGACTGGAGAACCGGCCGCGCCAGTCCTCATCCAGGTAATCGAATAACAGCCCGTATGCCGGACCGGTTCTATAGGCGAAGGAACGCATATAGCTATTTTCAAAGTCGAAACCGGCGAGATGATCGGCGAGATCTCTAAAATCCGGCCATCTCTCCGCGGCCCGCCAGCCGGTATATTCGGCGAGCCCTTCATGCACTTCGAGGGCCCTTTCCTTTTCCTCCGCGCCGGGAAACAAGTCGTAGCGCATCAGACGAAACCCGAGCGCATTCTCGAGATGGCGGCGCACCTTGCTCTTGCGATTGTCCGCTGCTGCGTCCAGCGCGGCCCGTAACGCGCGCATCTCGGCGCGGAACAGCGTCCGTCCTTCTTGCGCATCGAGATGATCGGGAAGGTCGGCGTCTGCGTTCGCGTGTTCAAGATCCTGCTGAATGCGATGGAAACTTTCGTGCAGCGCCAGCCGTAACGCCGATTTCGAGTTTGCAATATCGATGATCCGGACTGTCGCCCAGCGTTTGCCCTTCCAGTCCGCAGACGTATTCGTATAGGGCGGCGCGTCATCGGCGGAAACTGATGGGCTCCAGTAATAGATGTCCTCAGGCTGCAGCAGCCCTTCCTTGTCGGCTTCGTTCGCGTACACGACGCCGCGATCCTTGTCATAGACAAGCAGCGGGCCGCACAGGGTTTCGCCCCAGAGCTTTCCGTCATCCCGGTCGCAAGCGGCGTTGAATGATCGGAAGAAATGCGCGACCGCCGTTTTATCCGCCGCTTCTTGCGCGCTGGCGCTCATTGGAGCGGCGCAAATCAGCAGGAAAAGGAAAGCGGAAAACCAAGACTTCATAACGCAACTCCCGGAAATTATACGGAGAGCCGCACTCTATGCCGCCGAAGGCCGGTTTTAAAGCCTCAGCGCGGGTCCATTGCTTCGCCAAATCGCGCCAGCACGCCGTCCCAGCCTTCGTTGTATTTATCGCGCCATTCCGCGCCGTCGGGGCGCTTGTCCCAGCCGCGATGGATGAGCGTCAGCGCTGTTTCGCCAGCTCCCGCTTCGACGAACTGGACCTCAACTTCCGTCGCCTTGTCCGGCGCTTCGAGCACCCAGGAAAAAACAAGGCGGTGCGGCGGCTCGCAGCATGTAACGCGTCCCCATTCCCGTTCTTTTCCAGACTTCTCGATTTCGTAGATGCGCCCGCCGGTCGCCGCTTCGAAGACAACCGTCTCGGCGTCCGATTGCGAAAGCGAATGGGTCTGTAGCGGCCACCAGAGATGAATGTTCCGGGTGAAGTGGTCGAACGCCTGTTGCGGGTCCGCGTTAAGGATCAGCTTTTTGACGACAGGCTCAATCGAAACGGTTGCAGACATAAAGCCTCCTGCTTTGATGTTCTTACGCGTCGCTTTTTTCGAGCGAGCGCTGATAAGCGTCGAGCGCATCCGTCCAGAAGCGGTCGAAATAGTCCCGCAGCTCTTCAAGCCCGCCGCGGTCGAGCGCGTAGATGCGTTTGACGCCCTGCCGGGTTTCGCTGACGAGCCCGGCGTCTTTCAAAACCTTGAGATGTTGCGAGACGGCGGGCCGCGAAACCGGCATCCCCTCGGCAAGCGCCCCCACCGAGGCGGGACCGGCCCGCAGCTTTTCATAGACCGCCCGCCGGGTCGGCGCGGCCAGCGCCTCGAATTTCATTTCGTAAGCCATGGCTTACGTATAGCCGAGCCAATTCCGTAAGTCAACACTAACGCAATTGCCCTCTCCGCAGAAACCAGCCGCGCCATCAGCCTCCGTTTGCTGGTCAAACCGCAGCAGCAGCCCGTCATGACCAAGCCTGTGATGGCTTAGAAAGAAAATGAGTAAACGCTCACTCATAATTTACCTTGTTCGGCCCTCCCCTTGCCCCACGCAGCTTTCGGGCCCCAACACCGGTCAATATTGTGAAGCCCGTTCGATTTCATCGTCGTTGACGGCGGCGCCCATTTCTGTAGGGTGCCGCCTTCGCCCCTTGCGGGCGGATTTTTTGATCCTATATATGCTCATGTTGAGCATAATAATGGCGACGAGCCTGAGCGTATCAAAAGGCGGCCGCAAACAAGGAGGCGTCAATGCCTGCTTTCGGCAATGAGTTCGAGCGTGAAACCCTGCCCTACACCGACGCGGTGAAGGAAAAGACCGACCATCTCTATCCAAAGGTCGCGAGCTTCATTCCCAAGTTCGAATGGCGCCTGCACGCGCCCTATATCGCCGCCATCAACGATCTCAAAAAGCAGAAGAACGCCGTCATCCTGGCGCATAACTACATGACGCCGGAGATCTTCCATTGCGTCGGCGACTTCGCCGGCGACAGCCTGCAGCTCGCCAAGGAAGCGGCGCGTTCGGATGCGGAGATCATCGTTCAGGCCGGCGTTCACTTCATGGCCGAGACCTCGAAAATTCTCTGCCCTGAGAAAACCGTGTTGATCCCGGACTTGCGCGCGGGCTGCTCCCTCGCCTCCTCGATCACCGGCGCCGACGTGCGGCTTTTGAAACAGAAATATCCGGGCGTTCCCGTCGTCACCTATGTGAACACCACCGCCGACGTCAAAGCCGAGACCGATATCTGCTGCACGTCGTCGAACGCCGTCGAGGTGGTCGAACATGCCGCCAAAGAATTCGGCACGGACACCGTCATTCTCATTCCCGACCAGTATCTCGCCCGCAATGTGGCGGCGATGACCGACATCAAGATCGTCACCTGGGCCGGCGCCTGCGAAGTCCATGAGCGGTTCACGGCCGAAGACATTCGCGAATTGCGCGAGGGAAATCCGGGCGTCATCGTGCTGGCGCACCCGGAATGCCCGCCGGACGTGCTCGCCGAAGCAGACTTCGCCGGCTCGACCAGCGGCATGTCGAATTATGTGAAAGAGAAACAACCGAACAACGTCGTTCTGATCACCGAATGTTCGATGTCGGACAATGTGGCGCTTGAAAACCCGAAAGTGAATTTTGTCCGCCCCTGCAATCTCTGCCCGCATATGAAGCGTATTTCTTTGCCGAAAATCCTCCGCTCGCTGCAAACCATGGAGCATGAGGTGCTGATCGATCCCGAAATCATCGAGAAGGCCCGCCGCCCGATCGAACGAATGATCGCCCTGCCCTTGAAGCGCCAGTCCATGTATAATCATCTGCACGCGCCGGAAGTGGCGGCGGTCGAGGCGCGAATTTGAGCGGATTGCATGGAGCAACAGGCGAGAACAGAGAAAAGTCTGTTTGCATGAACATCAAGTCGGTAAGCAAATTTTTAAGTCTCGTATTGCGGCATGACCCGAGAAGAGCCGGGATCGTTCTCGACGCAAACGGTTGGACACCTGTTGATGATCTACTCAACGGCCTGAAAGCAGCCGGAAAGCCCATAAGCCGCGAGCAACTTGAGTTGATTGTTTTAACCAACGACAAAAAACGTTTTGCTTTTTCAGAAGATAGGACGATGATCCGCGCCTCTCAGGGGCACTCAGTAAAGGTCGATTTGGCGCTTACGCCAGTTAAGCCACCGAACATTTTGTTTCATGGTACTGCGACACGTAATCTGGTTTCGATCCTTGAGACAGGACTATCTCCTCGCTCGCGACGCCATGTTCACCTTAGCGCTGATGAAGAGACGGCACTCAAAGTCGGCATGCGGCACGGTAAGCCGGTAATACTGCTTATCGACGCTGCCACCATGGACGCAGCTGGCATCAATTTTTACTTTTCGGCCAACGGTGTTTGGCTCACCCACCAAATTGATCCAGTATATTTGTCGGTAAAGGGCGAATAAATGAGCCAAACTTCCGACATTCTCATCATCGGCGCGGGCGTTGCGGGGCTTTATACAGCCCTGAAGCTCAGCCCTCGTCCTGTCACGATCATCACCGCGCGGCCGGTCGGCGAAGGCGGCGCGACCCCCTGGGCGCAAGGCGGCCTCGCCGCAGCGGTCGGCGCCAACGACACGCCGAACCTTCACTTCGCGGACACCATGCAGGCGGGCGCCGGGCTCGTCGATCCGGAAGCCGCCAGCATCCTCGTCGACGGCGGCGCAGCGGCGGTCGAGGACCTGACCCGCCTCGGCGTAGAGTTCGACCGCGACGCCGACGGCGCGCTGAAACTCGGGCGCGAAGCCGCCCATTGCCGCGACCGCATCGTTCATGCGACGGGCGATCAGGCCGGCGCGGCGATCATGAAAGCGCTGGTCAAGGCGGCCCGCGAGGCCGCGCACATCACCATCCTTGAACGGATGGTCGTCGAGGATTTGCTGACCGACGACAACGGCTCGGTCGGCGGCGCGCTCGTCTATAATGTCGCGGCGGGCGAACGGATCGCCTTCGACGCCGCCGAAACCGTACTCGCGACCGGCGGCCTCGGCGGGCTCTACGCCGTCACCACCAATCCAAAACCGGCGCAAGGTCACGGGCTCGCCTTCGCCGCCCGCGCCGGCGCCGTGATCCGCGATCCGGAATTCGTGCAGTTCCACCCGACCGCGCTCGATATCGGACAGGACCCGGCGCCGCTGGCGACGGAAGCCTTGCGCGGCGACGGCGCGATCCTTGTCGACAGGAACGGCCGGCGTTTCATGGAGAATTATCACAAGGACCTCGAACTCGCCCCACGCGATATCGTCGCCCGGGCCGTCGAGGCGGAGATCAAGGCGGGACGCGGCGCATTCCTCGACGCGCGCGACGCCATCGGCGCAAAGTTTCCGGACGCCTTCCCCACCGTCTTCGCGGCGTGCCAGCAGGCCGGGATCGATCCGCGCGAAAAGCCGATGCCCGTGGCGCCGGCGGCGCATTATCATATGGGCGGCGTCAGCACCGACTTTGACGGAAAGTCCTCCGTAAACGGCCTATGGGCGGTCGGTGAAGTCGCCTCCACCGGCGTTCACGGCGCCAACCGTCTCGCATCGAATTCGCTCCTCGAAGCCGTCGTCTTCGGCGCGCGCATCGCCGACCAGCTTCGCGAAAAGCTGGCGGTCTTCCCGGTCGAGCCGGGCGCGCCGGCGGACCGTATGGACCTGCCTTCAAGGCCGGCGGACCCGGCGGCGATGACGGAGCTGCGCGCCGCGATGACCGCCGGCTGCGCGCTTCTCCGCACCGAAGAAAGCCTCCTTGAAACAATTGACGTGCTGCATGAGCTTGGCGGTCATGAAGCGATGACCAGCGGCCTCAGAAGCGCGCTCGTCACCGCCGAGCTGATCGCGCAAGGCGCGCTGTCGCGGGAAGAGTCGCGCGGCGCGCATTTCCGCCGTGACTTTCCTGAAACCGACAAGGAAGCAATGCATACGGAGATCTGCACGACAGACGTCTATGAAGAAGACGACGAGGACGTAGACGCATGACCTTGTCGAGACTGCCCGCCCATCTGATCGAAGCCGCCGCAGCGCGCGCCCTGTCGGAAGACCTGGGCGACGCCGGCGACATCACGACGCAAGCGACCATTCCCGCAGGCGCGCGTTCGAACGCGGTAATAGCCGCGCGTAAGGATGGCGTTATCGCAGGCGTTGATCTGGCGCAGGCGGCGTTCCGTCTGATCGACCCGGCTATCGCCCTAACGACCGAAACGGATGACGGCGAACGGGTTAGCGATGGCGAGGTTGTACTTCAGATCGAAGGCCCAACACGCGGAATTTTGACGGCGGAAAGAGTGGCCTTGAACTTTCTCGGCCACCTTTCAGGCGTCGCCACGGCGACGGCGGCGCTGGTGAACGCCGTTGAAGGAACAAACGCCAAAATCGTCTGTACGCGCAAGACAACGCCGGGTCTGCGCGCTTTTGAAAAATACGCGGTTCGATGCGGCGGCGGTCATAATCATCGCTTCGGCCTTTATGACGCGGTGATGATCAAGGACAATCACATCGCGGCCGTCGGCGGCGTTAAAAAAGCGATCGAGGCCTGCCGGGCGGCGGTCGGCCACATGGTGAAGATCGAGGTTGAGATCGACGGGCTCGACCAGCTTGACGCCGCGCTCGCGGGCGGCGCCGACATCGTCATGCTCGACAACATGTCGACAGACGACATGAAAAAAGCCGTCGCTCTGACCAAAGGCCGAGCCGTTCTCGAGGCCTCCGGTAATGTCACGGTGAAAACAGTGCGCGCCATCGCCGAAACCGGCGTCGACGTCATTTCATCGGGATGGATCACCCATTCAGCGCCAAGCCTCGATCTCGGACTGGATTTCCGCTGATCATTCGCTCTTGATCAGCGCCATGATTTTCTCCATCGCGGGATCGCGGCCGCTCATGAACTCATCATGAGTGAGCGGCGTCGGATAATCCGGCTGAAGGCTCTCCACAGCGATCGGATGCGTTTTAATGCTGCCATGACAGTCATCCTCGGGGCAGCCGGTCATGTAGTTGTGACGCTCGGTTGCATAAAGCAACATTGCGCCCGATTGCGGCAGGCGGGTGACATCTCCCTCCGCCCAGAACTCAAGGCGGTCGCCAACGGGTTCGCCGACAATGGCGACGCGGTCGCCGCCCGCCTGTTTCAAATAACCGACACTTGAAATTCCGGCGGAAAACGTCTTGCCGGACGTAATGACATAAACCTTGCCGCCTTCGGCGACGAGGCCCGGCAAGGCTTGCATGAGATCCCGCGTATTGTTGAGATCGCCGCCTGAATTGAAACGCTGGTCCAGAATGACATGGCTCGGCGTTCTGGCGCTCAACGCCGTCGCCGCTCTCCGGGAAAACGCCCGCGCATCCTCGCCATTCGACTCGCCCGCATTCGCCTTGAACTGGATATAGGCGATGTCGCCATCAAGCCATTCCAGACGGTATAAATCAGCGGCGTTCTGCAGATATAGCGGAAGGTCTTCCTCGCTATCGCTGTCGCTTCGAATAAACTCGACGAGCCGCGCCGGCGGGATAAACCTTTCAAAGCCCTGTAGCGAAGACGGGATCGCGCCGGCTTCGAATGACACAGTCTTTTCCCTCCCGTCGTTGACGACGGTCAACGTCACCCTGTCTGCGGAATCAATCAGGCCGGCTGCATGCAGCACTTCAGGCGACTCGATAAAGTTCTGGATGAAGTTCAATTTCCATTGATCGAGCCCGCCCTGATAACGCCCGAGCGCGCGGCGCGTTTCCCGCCATGAATGGGAACCGATGCGGACGACTTCGAGACCTTTGAGGTCTTCGTGCGCTTCGTCCGTCTCGCCGATATATAGGCGGCCATCAAAGATGATGAACTTGACCGGAATGCGATTGAACTTTTCCCGCCAGGGGCCACTGAAAAGAAGCGTGTGGCCGTTATCGGCCAGAGCGACGATCTCGGAAAGCCGCAACTCGAACGCCGCGTCGGAAAGCTGGCCCGCTTCCGTCTGCAATGCAGAAAGCCTCGCTTCGGCCTCCGCGCGTGCGTCTGCGTTATAACTGCTGTCGATTTCAAAAAAAGAATCCCGAAACGCCGACAGGTCCTGTGATCGGTCATGCGCCGCGATTTTTTGAGAAGCCGCGTCACTGTCCGGCGCGCCCGCCCCGCAAGCGGCGACCGGAATAACGGCGAATATAGCAAGAGCAATGGCCGGTAGCGTATTGGTTCTCATTCTGGGCCCTTTCTTTTAGGCCAGCTTATGCCCTCGCGCAGAACACTGACAATTCGGTCCGGCCTGCCTGAGCATCACTTTACCGCCCGCCAGCGCCGGATTTGCGCTAGCTTGCAATTGAAAACGCCGCTATGGATAGTCAGCGAAACGATCACGAGGGCCGAATGCAGAGACTTCTGCTGATATGCGCAGCCATCTCGCTTGTCGCTTGTTCAAAAGCGCCCGCGCCGGAGATAGCGGCCTGCCCCGTCTCGCTTCTCGTCCTCGGCGTCGCGCAGGACGCCGGCAAGCCGCAAATCGCCAACCCGCAGGATCCGGCGTGGGCGGATGAATCGCTGAAACGCATGGCGACGTCGCTGGCGCTGATCGACCGCCGCGGCGAGCGCGTCAAGCGCTGGATGTTCGAGGCGACGCCGGACATCAAGGAACAACTGCAGCGCCTCGATGAAGCCGCGCCCGTCGACCGCAAGCTCGGTCTCGACGGCGTCTTTATCACCCACGCCCACATCGGCCACTATGCAGGATTGATGATGTTCGGCCATGAAGCCGCTGGCGCCCAGAACATCCCCGCCTATGTGATGCCGCGCATGGCGGACTTCCTCACCAAGAACGGCCCATGGGACCAGCTTGTGCGTTATCACAACATAATCCTCGCGATCATGGAGGAAGGCGTTGCGGAAGAACTTGGGGATGGTTTGCGTGTCACGGCGTTTCTTGTGCCGCATCGTCAGGAATATGCCGAAGTCGCGGGCTTTCGCATTGACGGCCCAGAAAGATCGGCGCTGTTTCTTCCCGACATCGACAGCTGGGAGGAATGGGACGAGGCCGGGACCCGCATCGAGGATATGATCCGCGACGTTGATATCGCCTATCTGGACGCCAGTTTTTACGCCAACGGCGAAATACCGGGACGCGACATGTCAGGGTTCCCTCACCCCTTTGTTTCGCATTCCATGGAACGCTTTGCCGACCTGCCGGCGGCGGAAAAAGCGAAAGTCCGCTTTATTCACATGAACCACACCAACCCGCTTCACAACCCAAACGGCCGCGAACGTAAAACGGTGAGCAAAGCCGGCTTTAACATCGCCGAAGAAGGCGAAACGATTTGCCTCTAGACTCAGCTGGTTTCCGGCGCGCGTCGCCGGCCCAGCCTTCGCCACCCAAAGCGCAGGACGAGCTTCAGATATTTTGCGCCGACTTCCGATAGCAGCAACGCCTTGTTGAAAACGGATATCGGCGATGCGAGCACTTCCTTTCCACATTGCTCGACCGCGCCGAGATAATCGCTGAGCGCCCAGTCCCATCGGCGCGAAACGCTGTTTTCCTTGTAATACTTGTCGCACAGAAAACCCGGCGCGCGAACGAACTCGCCGAGCAGCGCCATATGTAACAACCACGGCCAGTCGGCGCCGAAGTCGCCGCTGCGGTGAATGGCGTGACCGCCGATCCGCTCGGCTGCGGAAGATTTGAACACGCCGTGATTGAGCGCAGTCCAACAACCCTTCTGACGAATGATCATGGCGCCGCGCCGGCGCGCTGACTGAACGCCATCAATTTCCTTGTAGCTGCGCTCATCGATATCGCCGTTCGGGAAATGCGCGCGCACGTCCGAATAGGCCAGCACAGCTTCAGGATTGGCTTCAAGCTTCTTGATGAGCGTTTCTATATAGGCCGGCGCGACAATGTCGTCGTGAAACGCCAGCATGAAATACCGCCCCTCGGCTTTCGCGAGAAGCGTGTTGACGTTGCCGATCCACCCCTGGCGTTCTGTTTGTACAAATACGTTAAATCGCTCATCCTTGCGCGCATGCGCCAGACAGATATCAGCCGTTCGGTCATCTGAGAGATCGACGGAAACGAGGACTTCGAGATTCGGATAGGTTTGCGCTGAAAAACACTCGAGGGTTTTCTGGATGAAGGCTTCCGCATTCCATGCCGGTATAAGAGCGACGGCTTTTGGCGGAAGCGAAGACATAAGACGCCTAGCCCTGAGGCCGCGTCAACAGATGCGCCTTGATGTCCACCTTCAGCCCCCAAACGCCTTATCGCAGCGGCGATTTTCTACATCGACGCCGGCGCGGCCGCTACGTTCCGGCGGCTCGGAAATTTATAAAACTTGTGCGTGCCGATCGTCGCTGTCGGCGTAAGTTTGTTGGCCCAGCCCGGACTCACGTAATTCGCATGATAGTGCGTCGCGTCGCGGCTGACCGGCGCGCGGATGCCCGCAAGGATGGCGCCGGCGAGGTCTTCTGAAGACTTCCATTTACGCCTGTTGAGCGGCAGCTTCATGGACCCGTCGCACGTGAAGGAGAACTGACAGCCGGTGTGCCGCTCCGAACCCTGGAACACCACTTCGCAGATGGAATTCGGATAAAGCCGGCTCGCGACACGATTGAGCACTACGTCGGCGACCGCAAGCTGACCGATCCGCGGCTCGGAACGCGCTTCATAGTAGATCGCCTGAGCGAGGCAATTGCGCTCCTCGGCGTCGAGCTTGGCGACGGTGAGCGAGTTAAAATCGAAATCGACGAAATCGGCGACCGCATCGCCCGTAAACGTTTCCGCCGCCGAACGCGCTGGTTTCAGCCGCGGCTCCTCCAGCGCATTTCTCGCAGAAGCTGTCTCTGCGGCGAGATACCGGGCGAGCTCAGTCACCATCACGGCTTCCTGCTCGATCGCGCGCTGGGCCTGTTTTTCCGCGGCCGCCCTGTCGGCGCGGTCCGTAGCGCTCATCGCCGCAGCGACGATGCAGATGCAGATCAGCCCCGCCGCCATCAGGCTGCGCAGATGCCAGTTCACGTCATGGCCGCTGTGGGCGCTATGTGCGTATCTTTCGCTCACGCGTTTCCGTCTCGTTCCTGCTTCAAGAGTGCCTCGGCGAGAGTGAAGAAACTTCTTCCGCCCATACCCCGAAGCAAAAACGGCGCTGATAATCCTTGCGCCGTTGCGGTTTATATGGCGCCCGGCTCCCGCGCCTGCAAATAAAAAAACCGCGCGTTAACCTTTTGGCAAGGTTGAGAGGCATCAGTTATCTTATTGATTTTACTTTAAGAATTTCATCGTGAAATTAACGGTAACGATTTATGCGGCTGATCGTCCTCACTTTTCCGTCAGGCTTGATTGCGCTGCAGCAAGACGCGCGATTGGCGTGCGGTATGGCGAGCAGGACACATAATCGAGCCCGACACGCTCGACGAAACGGATCGAATCCGGGTCGCCCCCATGCTCGCCGCAAATACCGAGCTTGATCCCGGGCCGCGTTTTTCGGCCCTTTTCCGCAGCGATCCGGATCAGTTCGCCGACGCCTTTTTCATCGATGGAGACGAAAGGATCGCGCTCGAAAATCCGCTGGCGCATATAGTCCGGCAGGAAGGACGCGCTGTCGTCGCGGCTGAGCCCGAAGGTCGTCTGGGTGAGGTCATTGGTGCCGAACGAGAAGAACGCCGCTTCTTCGGCGATTTCATCGGCGGTGAGCGCGGCGCGCGGCAGTTCGATCATCGTGCCGACGAGATAATCGATCTCAACACCCGTTTCCTGAACCACTTTCGCCGCGACTGAATCGACACGCTTTTTGATGAACGCCAGCTCTTCCTTCTTCGCAACCAGCGGGATCATGATTTCCGGCGTAACCTTTTCGCCGCTTTCCTTCGCAACGTTGCAGGCCGCCTCCATGATGGCGCGCACCTGCATCTCGTAAATCTCCGGATAGGAAACGCCGAGCCGGCAGCCGCGATGACCGAGCATCGGATTGAACTCATGCAGTTTCGAGGCGCGCTCTTTCAGCTTGCCGGCGTCCATGCCCGAAGCTTTCGCCACTTCGCCGATTTCTTCATCCGAATGCGGAAGGAATTCATGGAGCGGCGGATCGAGCAGACGCACTGTCACCGGCAGCCCCTTCATCACATGGAAAAGCTCCTCGAAATCGCCGCGCTGCATCGGCAGGAGCTTGTCGAGCGCGGCGCGGCGGCCGCGTTCGTCTTCGGCGAGAATCATCTCACGCACCGCGATGATGCGGTCCGCGTCGAAGAACATATGTTCGGTGCGGCAAAGGCCGATGCCTTCGGCGCCGAAATCGCGCGCAACCTGCGCGTCATGAGGGGTTTCAGCATTGGCGCGCACTTTCATGCGCCGCTTTGAGTCAGCCCAGCCCATCAGTTTGCCGAAGTCGCCGGAAAGCTCCGGCTGAACCGTCGCGACAGCGCCGAGGAAAACCTTGCCGTCGGCGCCGTCGACCGTAATCACGTCGCCTTTCTTGACGGTGCGTCCGCCGGCGGTGAAATGCGCGCCGTCCTTGTCGATCTTGAGCTCGCCCGCGCCGCAGACGCATGGCCGGCCCATGCCGCGCGCCACCACGGCCGCATGACTAGTCATGCCGCCGCGGGCGGTGACGATCGCCTGTGCCGCATGCATGCCGTGAATATCTTCAGGGCTCGTCTCGACGCGCACGAGGATGACCTTGCGGCCGTCCTGCGCCAGCCGTTCGGCTTCGTCGGAGTTGAACACAACTTCACCTGAAGCCGCGCCCGGCGAAGCAGGCAGCCCGGTAAGAACAAGATCGCGGGGCGCATCGGGGTCAAGCGACGGGTGCAGAAGCTGGTCGAGTGAATGCGCATCGACACGGCCGATCGCCTCTTCCTCGTCGATCAGCTTTTCCTCGCACAGATCGACGGCGATCTTCAGCGCCGCTTTCGCCGTACGTTTGCCGTTGCGGGTCTGCAGCATCCAGAGCTTCTTGTCCTGGATCGTAAATTCGATGTCCTGCATGTCGCGGTAATGGTTTTCGAGATTGTCGAAGACCGCAATAAGTTCGGCGTAGGCTTCCGGCATCGCCTCCTCAAGAGACGGTTCGGTCTCGCCCATCGCTTCCCTGGCGCGCTTCGTCAGCGGCTGCGGCGTGCGGATCCCGGCGACGACATCCTCGCCCTGCGCATTGATCAGGAACTCGCCGTAATATTCGTTCTCGCCGGTGGAAGGATCGCGGGTGAACGCGACGCCGGTCGCCGACGTATCGCCCATATTGCCGAACACCATCGCCTGAACGTTGACCGCCGTACCCCAGCTTGCGGGAATATTGTGCAGCCGGCGATAGGTTTCCGCGCGGTCATTGCCCCATGATCCGAACACCGCGCCGATGGCGCCCCAGAGCTGTTCTTTCGGGTCTTGCGGAAACGGCTTGCCGAGCGCCGTCTCGACCGCTTTCTTGTAGCCGTCGATCACTTTCTTCCAGTCGGCGGCGGAAAGCTCCGTGTCGAGGAAATAGTCCTGCTCTTCCTTGAAGGTTTCGAGAATGTCTTCGAACTCGTGATGATCGACGCCAAGAACCACATCCGAATACATCTGGATGAAGCGGCGATAGCTGTCATAGGCGAAGCGCTCGTCGCCCGAGAGCGCCGCAAGACCGCTCACCGTTTCGTCGTTAAGGCCGAGATTCAAGACCGTATCCATCATGCCCGGCATCGAGGCGCGCGCGCCGGAGCGAACCGACACCAAAAGCGGCTTTCCGGCGTCGCCGAACACGCGGTCGACGGCGCCGCCGACTTTCGCAAGCGCGGCTTCGACCTCGGCTTCGAGCCCCGCCGGATAGGTGCGGCCGTTCTCATAGTAATAGGTGCAGACATCGGTGGTGATGGTCAGCCCCGGCGGCACCGGCAGGCCGAGGCTCGCCATCTCCGCGAGATTGGCGCCCTTGCCGCCGAGCAGGTTCTTCATCGATGCGTCGCCGTCCGCGCCGCCGTCTCCGAAGCTGTAAACCCATTTATCCGTCTGGTTTTTGTCCTGACCCATCGAAATCGTCCAAACCCTTGTGTCCGTTCGCGCCTGCAATAGGGCGCCCGGCGGCGCGATCCAAGCCGGAATTTGCCGCACGAGGCGCGCCTTCGACAGGCGACGAAGCCAGTATAGGGGCGCCGAAAAAGGGGGTGGATAGTTATCCACCCCCTGAATTTCCGTGTTACCATGAAAGGGGGCCTGCATGCGGCGCGCGAGACTAGAGGGGTGACATGGGGCGGCGAGACGGCGGAATTACCCGCAGACACAATGCTTTACGCGTTTTTCCGTTGACTTTGGGACTATACGCCGCCGCGCCGCCGGCGGTCGCCTCAGGGGGCCCCTTGAATGAGGGCGGTATCTTTTCGGCGGCGACGCTTGGGGCAGCCGCCGTGCTGCTCGTCATGGGGCTGGTCGTCGCCGCGATTCTCACCTCCGGCCGGCTCAGGACGTCCTCGCTTTTCAACCGCCTCTTCATCGTGGTCGCAGTCGCCGCCGGGTTCTTCAGCGCAGTGAGTTCGGCGATCGGCTTCAGCCTTATCACCTCGCAGGAGTCCGACGATTTCTTCCGGAACTCCGCCCTGCCCCCGGCCTTCGGCGTCTTCGTTTTCTTCCTGGCGGTGGCGATCTGGGTCGGCGGCGCGGAGTTCGTGCGTCACCGCGACTGGTTCCGCGGGATCGGCGGCGGCTTCATCGCCGATATGGCGTTCTTCGTGGAGCGCTGCCTCAAACTCTTCATCGTCATTCCGTTTCTCGCGATCATTCTGTTCTTCGTGTCCACATGGACGACCGTTGTCGGGATCGGCGGCGTCGACGCCGTGCGCCACACCTATGAGTTCGAGATCGACCGGCTGCAGGCGGAATGCGCCGGCATCACGGCCTATCGCCAGCGCGACTTCCTTTTTCTCGAAGACCTTCGGCTTTCGGTGAACGACATCACCCGCGTCGCGACGAGCGAACGCGAAGGCGGCGCGCAATCCGGCGCGGCGGGCGCGGGCGCCGTCACCGATTATTTCAACGGGCTCGCCGACTGGTATCGCGGCCTTGAGGAAAGCGTCGCGGCGATCATCGAGGCGCCGGATCCTTCCGGCGCCGACCCTTACGATCCTGAAATCTGCGCTGCGAATGTCGATGCGTTGAAACGCCATCTCAGCAGCAACGCTTTTGAAAATTACGACCGCTGGGCGCGGGAGTTCGAAACACAATTTAACGATTTCGTCAGCGTCCTCAATCGCTGGCGCCATGACCGGCGCATCGAACGCCTGCTCGACCAGCAGCTTGCAAATTTCGCCCGCGCCAATCCGAAGCCCGTCGCAAGCCGCATCACGGCGGCGCAAAGCCAGGCCATCGACCGCTACGCCGAAGATGTCGAAAGCGCGCTGAAGACTCTCATCCGCAAGCAGAAACTGGCGAAACCGCCGATCCCGTTGAAATCCGCCGCCGAACTTTCCCCGGCGCGCGGGCTCGACATTTTCAGGACATGGCTGAAGCCCCCCGAAGAACCGGAAGAGCCCGAAAAAGTCTCGCGCACGCAATCGGTCGTCGCCAATGAATTCGTGCCGGGCCTCTCGACCATCACGCCTCGCGACGCAGTACTCAAAAACGCGAACATCTTCTCGGACATCTGGGCGCTCGCCCTCTCCTGGGATTACGCGCCCTATATCCTGATGTTCGCCTTCCTGTTCTTCCCGAGCGCAGAACGCTCGGCGCGGTATAAGGACGAATAGAGCAACCCCGCTCATCCCGGCGAAGGCCGGGACCTGGCGAAACGAGCCGTTCCTATTGCGTCATGAGATTCCGGCTTTCGCCGGAATGAGCGGCTTTTTAGCCCTCTAATTTCGAGAAATCCGCCACTTTCGCCGTGGCTGCGCGGAAGCGCGCCAGCAACGACAGGCGGTTGGCGCGAAGTTTGGCGTCATCGGCGTTGACCGTGACTTTTTCGAAGAACGCATCGAGCGGCGCACGCAAGCTCGCAAGCGCCGACATCGCCGCTTCGAAATCTTCGTCAGCGACGGCTTTTTCAGCTTTGGTCTCCGCCGTTTCAAGCGCGGCGAACAGCGCCTTTTCTTCAGCGTCTTTCAGCAGGTCTTTTTTGACCGCGGAAGGATCGGCGGGCGAACCGTCTTTCTTCTCTTCCGCCTTCAGGATATTCGCCGCACGCTTATACGCCGCCGCGAGATTCTCGCCGTCATCGGTTTCGAGGAACGCTTCGAGCGCTTCGAGCTTGCGGACGATCAGAACGAGATCGTCAGCAGAGTTTCCATCTGCATCGATCAGCACCGCATCTATGGCGTCGTAACGATGGCCCTTGTCTTTAAGATAAACTTTCAGCCGGTCGTGGAAGAACAGCAAAACGTTTTTGGAAAACGTATCTTTGCTGTCATAAGAAATGGACTCAATTAATGTAATTGGATCGCGCCAATCATCTTTAGGATCAGCAGACCACAAACTGTTAGAGCGCCACTTTTCTAAGACGTGCTCACGGCCATAAAACACGGGCTTTGGACGTGTACTTGCATCATCAGGATGACGTCCATAAAAAACATGGGTCTTATAAGGGCCAACTTCTCCCTCTTCAAAAACTTGAAACCCAATAATCTCGGCTTGAGCTAAAGTCACCACCAATTCTTCTAAGGCATCCCTACTCAATCGCGTCAAACTCAGCCGGCTTTGACTCTCAAGCGTCATCCTGATCACACCTAACGCCGCGCGCCTTAACGCAAACGGATCGCTGGAGCCGGTCGGCTTCTTGTCGATCGCCCAGAAGGCGGTAAGCGTGTCGATTTTGTCTGCGAGCGCGACAGCGACGGAGACCGGCGCTGTCGGGACTTCGTCGTCCTGGCCGGCGGGCTTGTAATGGTCGCGAATGGCGTCGGCGACGGCCTCTTTTTCACCTTGGGCGAGCGCGTAATAACGGCCCATAACCCCTTGAAGTTCAGGGAACTCATAGACCATCCCCGTAACGAGATCGGCCTTGGCCAGCATCGCCGCCCGCTCGGCGAGGTCCGGGTCCGCGCCTACCGCCGGGGCGATCTCTTTGGCAAGCGCCGCGACCCGCCGCGCCTTGTCGCCGACTGACCCAAGCCCTTCGAAGAAGGTCACCTTGTCGAGGTCGTCGATGCGATCCGCGAGCGGCGTCTTGAGGTCCTGATTATAAAGATACCAGCCGTCCGAAAGGCGCGCGGTGAGCACGCGTTCATAGCCCGTACGCATCGCCTTACCGCCGTCAGGCGCTTCGATATTCGCAACGCAAACAAAGCGGTTGGCGAGACGGCCCGTCTTCGGAGCGCGCACTGAAAAATATTTCTGGTGGCCGCGCATGGAGGCGGTCAGCACTTCGTCAGGGAGCGCCAGAAACTTTTCGTCGAACGATCCCATCATCGCGATCGGCCATTCGGCGAGCCCCGCAACCTCGTTCAACAGTCCGCCATCTTCGACGAGTTCAAATCCTTGCGCCTTGCACAAGGTCGCCGCATCCGCCGCGATCATTTCCTTGCGCTCTTCGGCGTCGAGAATGACTTTCGCACCCCGAAGCTTCGCGGCGTAGTCGTCGAAGTTGCGCGTCTGGATTTCCGCCGGCGCCATGAAGCGATGACCGTGCGTTTTGTCGCCGGAAGAAACGCCGTCGATCTCGAACGGCACGACTTCATTGTCGAACACGCACAACACGGAATGGAGCGGGCGCACCCATTTCATATCGCCGTCGCCCCACCGCATCGACTTCGGCCATGAAAAGCCGCGCACGATCTCGGGAACGAACCCGGCGATCAGGCCGGCGGTGTCTCTACCTTTCTGGTCGATCACCGCGACATAGAACTCGCCCTTCTTGTCCGTGCGGGTCTCGCACTGATCGAGCGAGGAAAGCCCCGCCGATTTGAGGAACCCCTCGACCGCCTTTTCCGGCGCGCCGACCCGGGGGCCCTTCTTCTCTTCGCGCCGGTCCGGCTGGCGGACGGGCAGCCCTGTCGCCACCGCCGTCAGCCGCCGGGGCGTGGCGAAAGCCTTCACCCCCTCGGGCATGAAACCGGCGTCCAGAAGCGCCTTGTTCACCGCGCGCTCAAGGTCCGCGGCGGCTTTGGCTTGCATCCGCGCGGGAATTTCCTCGGAGAAGAGTTCGATCAGGAGCTCAGGCATGGGGCCGGGTTCTAGGGGGCGTTCACCGGCCTTGCAATAGCGATCCCCGGCCCGGCGTTTCTATCGTTAACTTCGGACGGCGGTTGAACTCCTGGACCGGTTGCGGCCATGATGACGGCTGAGCTTGGCGGGGGCGACCTTGAACAAACCTTGGCATTATTTTCTCGGCGAGGGCTTCCTCATCGTCTTCTCGATCCTCCTCGCACTCGGGGTTAACGAATGGCGGCAGCGTTCCGGCCAATACGCCGAGGAGCAGAAAGCCGTCGCCGACATCGCCGTCGAACTCCTGGAAAACCAGAAGCTCCTCGAAGGCGTCCCGGATTATCACCGGGCTGTCGCCGCCGATCTTAACAAGGCCGTGCGCGCGTTGAGCAACCCGGAGGCGGAAGAGACGCGCACGCCGATCGAAATTTTCATGGGTCTCGAAAGTCTGCAGCCCACCGTGATCATCAAGCAGGGCCCGCAAGATGTTTCGTGGCAAACAGCGAAGGACCGCGGCGTCGTGGCGCGCTTTGAGTACGACACGGCGAAAACCCTGTCTCTGACCTATGACGCCCTGCTTCCCGGTATCAATGATCTTTACGAAGAGATTTCCCGCTCTCTCATTCGCTACGAGATGTACAAGGCCGAGGATCAGGCCGCCGCGCTCGGCCCTCTGGTCGCGCTGTTCTTCGAACTGTCGGCGCGGGAGAGCGTCCTGATCTCGCAACTCGATAAAAGCCTGGCGGAATTACGCGAGGATTATCCGAAGTCAGCGAAGAAAGCCGCCCCTAGCCCGTCATCCGGCGAACCTGAACCGCATTGATGCGCACGGCGAGCTTGTCGTCAGCGTTGTAAAGATCGGCCTCAACGTGAATGAGGTTTTTCGACGCGTTGGTGATGCGCCCGTCGATCATCGCGCTCGGCGCCGTCAGCGGCCGGAAGAAATTGGTCTCGAGCCTCGACGTGCGGAACCGTTCGCGGCTGTCGGCGAGCACGGTCATCGCCGCAAGCCCGGCCACATGGTCGGCGACCGAAGCGATATGCCCGCCGAACATCACGCCATCCGGCATCAGGAAACGGTCGTCGATATCCCAGCGCATTTTGATGGCGCCCCATTCCCAGTGTTCGAGGATCAGGGTCCCGAGCTTTTCCTCCGCCCATTCGTTGAAGCGCGAGCCGCCGGCCTTGTAGCCGTTGAGGATGTCGGTGTGGCGTTCGGATGTAGTGCGGGTCATGTTCTACCGGCGCGACATGGTGGTGATGATCACCGGCTCGGTGAGAAGCTGTCCCTCAAAGCCTTCGCCGTCATCGGTCGGCGCGGCGTTGATGGCGCGAACCACATCGAGCCCCTCGACCACCTGACCGAATACGGCGAAGCCCTGCCCGTCGGGATTGCGCTCGCCGCCGAAGTCGAGTTCGGGATTGGCGCCCACGGAAATGAAAAATTCCGACGAAGCGGTGCCCGGCTCGTTGCGCGCCATGGAGAGAGCGCCGTCGATATGGGAAAGCCCGGTCATCGCCGTCGTTTCATGCGCGATATTCGGAAACGGCGCCTCGAAATCTTCTTCATGCACCGGCCAGACGCCGCCCTGAATGACTTCGATCATTGGGTCGTTGTCGGGCCGTGTTGTCCGATAAAAGCGCGCGCCGTCATAATGGCCGCCGTCGACATATTTCAGAAAATTCGCGACCGTCACCGGCGCTTTATCCGGATAAAGCTCGACGACGATCTCGCCCTTGCCGGTTTCCATAGCTACGCGGACAGATTTTTCCTGCGGCGAACCGCAGGCGCTCAACACCGTCATCAGAACAAGGGAAATCATGAGTTCACGCATCGTTTTGATCCTACTCAGCTTAAATCGACCGGTTCAAGGCCGGAAAACAGATTCTTGGCGCCCGCGACATCGGCGACGGGGATATAATCGCAGACTTCGGCGTAGCGCCCCCACATGGCGAGTACTTGCGGATTGGAATGCGCGCTGTCGATCGCTTCCTGCGATTTCCAGCAGAAGACTTCGACGATCGTTCCATCCTTCGCCTTGCCGCAGAGCGACGGGCTGTCGCCGACGAGCCCCTCTTCCCGCAGCACCGGCAAGTGTGTTTTCATCAGCTCAAGGAGCTCGACGTCCTTGCCCGGCTTCGGACGGTAACAGGCGATCACCATGTCGCTCATCTTCGCCTCCTGTTTCAGAACCCAGGTATTAGAACACAAGCATCCAACCGGTCGCGCTTCACCTGATCCATCCGGGCGCGAATCGTATAGGCGCGCTCGCGCACATAAGGCCCCGGCGGATCGACGCGCCATTTCCAGGGGTTCGGCAGCACCGCGGCGAGCAGCGCAGCCTCGTCCTTGGTCAGGTTTTTTGCACTCTTGCCGAAGCGCGCTTGCGCCGCCGCCTCAGCGCCGAACAGGCCGTCGCCCCATTCCGCAATGTTGAGATAGACTTCCATGATGCGCCGCTTCGGCCACAGCGCTTCGATAACCACGGTCATCCAGGCTTCCCCGCCTTTCCTGATCCAGCTTCGATGCGCCCATAAAAACGCGTTCTTGGCTGTCTGCTGGGAGATGGTCGATGCGCCGCGCATGCGCCCGCCGTTTTTCGATTCCGAGACGGCTTTCTCGATGGCCTGCATGTCGATGCCCTTGTGCAGACAGAAGCGCGTATCCTCGGCGGCGATCACCGCGGTGACGAGATGAGGCGATATGTCATCCAGCGGCGTCCAGGGATGGATGATGACATCGCCGGAGAGTTTGCGGTCGACCATCAAAAACGTGCCCGGCGGCGGCGCGAAACGATAAAGCCCCGCCCAGGCGACCGAACCGAGAAAAACGATGAGGCCTGTCCAGGCGGCGAGGCGCAATGCTTTCTTCACGCGCGCCGGCGCGCGGGGCGCCGCCGCCGGACGAGGCGGTTTAGGAGGCGCGCTCAGCGCGATTTCTTCAGTTTGTTCTTCCATATCCCCGTCAGCTGCGGCAGGCGGGCGGCGAGCGCCCCTGCGCAATCTAGTATGAAGCGCGACAAATTTCATCTCCGCGGCCCGGACCCCGCCGCTTGCATTGACGGCGGGTCCTCAGCGGGCGAATATCGCCGCCATTCGTCAGGGAGGGCCGGCATGCACCGCAAAAAAACGCCATATCTCATCGGACTCGTTCTCGGGACCGCTGTTTCGCCCGCTGCGGCAAGCGCCGCTGAGGACAAGGAAGCGCCGGACGCTTTCGCGAAGTTTTCCGAATGCGCGGCGATCCAGTCCGACAATCAGCGCCTCGCCTGCTATGACGGCCTCGTGGACGCCATGCAAACGGCGTCCAAAAAGGTGGACGACCTTGAGCTGACAGTCGCCAAGACGAATGCGTTCGGCGCGGAAAATTTCGTCGAGGACGACGATGAGCTGAAAGAAATCGAACAGGCGGCGAAACTCACCTCGCCGGTCGCAAAAATCCAGCTGCTGGCGGACCGGCGGTTGAAGATTACGCTCGAAAACGGTCAGGTCTGGCGCCAGCTCCCTAATGACCGCATCATCCCGACGCCGGAAGAAGGCGTTGAGCACACCGCCGTCGTCCGCAAGGCGATGTTCGGGCGCTACACGTTGCGCATCGAGCCAGGCGGCCGGCAGATCCGCGTTAAGCGGGAAGAGTAAAAAAGCGGCCGGCGCAAGACCGGCCGCTCTCGTCATCCCACAAAAGCGTTATTTGATCAGCGACAGAATAATCGCAGAGACGACCCAGCCGACAAGAAGGTGGGACGCATCGATCATGAATAGCGTCAGCGAATGCGCGACGCCATAAAGATAACCGTAGGCGGCGAACGGCACGGCGATGGTGATCCACAAGATCAGCGCCGCCATGATCGCCGCGTTCATATTCGCGGCGCTCTTCCATTTCAGGACAAGGCCGATGCCGACCGCCTGCATCACCGTGATGACAAAACCCCCGACCATCCAGAGCGGGTTTTGTCCTTCTTCCATCGCCGAGGCCGGAATCCCCATTTCCGCCATCCAGATATCAGAGAATATCAGCCCGTACCAAAGGAAGCCCACAAAATAGAACGCAACCGACGCGGCCAGCACCGCCGCCAGATTGAGACCGAAGATTTTGGGCATTGCGCCCTCCCTTGTTTTTGTTGGAGGACGGATCATACGCGGGTTCGCCGGCGCCCGGCAATATCGCCGACGAGGACGTTACGCTTTAAAAAAGGCCCAACGATTGAAAGCGTTCGACGAACGGCGCGTAGTCCGTTGGCTGAACATCGCAGAGAATATCATCGGGACCGAACCGGATCCAGGGCTGGGCGCTTCGGGTCCAGATATGACCGGACGGCTCCACCCAGCTCGTATCGTCGAACGTACCGGCGCGAAGGCTTAACAGGCCGATCGACGGCGTCTGCCCGTGGGCGATGCGGCAACCGCAATCGCCGCAGAACCATCCGTACCGGGAATTGCCGGCGTCCGACTTCCATTCGGTTTTTTCCGGCGTTCCCTTGACGAATTCAAACGCCGCTTCGGATACGGTCGCCGAAAGCACAAACGCGCTGCCGGTGATCTTCTGGCAATTGGTGCAGTGACAGCAATAGATCATGAGCGGCGCGGCGCTCAGACGATACCGCACGGCGCCGCATTGGCAGCCGCCTTCGAGGGGTAATGAGACTTTAGTCATAATATATCTCCTGAAAGAGATGGCGGCGCTTCAGGGCTGTTCGAAGACGAACGATTCTCATGAATAGCAGATATCAGGCCGCGCCTTTCGACAAGGTTCTTTACATACTGTGTTGCACATAGTATAGTGTTTTGCATGGTAAAGGACGCCGACATTACCCATTCCAAGATGGAACTCGAGCTTCGCCGGGGCGTCATCGTGCTCGCGGCATTGTCGCAGCTTAAGAGCGAGCAATACGGCTATTCCCTGCGCCAGGCGCTCCGCGAAAAGGGCATGGATATCGAAGAAGGCACGCTCTACCCGTTGCTCCGGCGCCTCGAGAAGCAAGGCCTGCTGACCAGCGAATGGCGGGTCGGAGAAGGTCCGCCGCGCCGTTATTACCACCTTAGCCCGGACGGGAAGCGGCTCTACCTGAAACTGGCGAAGACCTGGCGCGCGCTTGGCGCCGTCATGGATGATCTCATCGGAGAAGGAACAGTGAGATGAACGCGCATGAAATGATTAAGCGCTATACGCATCAGGTGGCGCGTCGCCTGCCGAAGAATATGCGCAACGACGTCCGCGCAGAGTTGGAAGCATTGCTTTCTGAGGAACTGAACGAAAAATCCGCCAGTTTGGTCGACGGTCAGACGCCGGACGAGGTGACCGCAAGGGAGCTCCTGGTCTCCTTTGGCTCGCCTGCTGATGCAGCGCTGCGCTATCACGCGCCGCAGCTGATCATCGAAACGCGCGATTCACGACTCTTCGGAAAAATCGCAGGCGTATTGCTGGTCTCGCTCTTCATTCTGGCGATCAGCGTGTTTCTATCCGAACCACGCGCAACCGCAGAAGCGTCGAGCGCGGTTGCGGAACGAATTGCACGAGACACAACCGAGCTCGCCTTACAAATTCTCGGCGCATTGCTTGTGATATTCTGGCTCGTCGGCTTCATTCGCCGCAGATTCCCGAACGACAACTGGAATCCGAAGAGTCTCGCGCCAGTGCGAGATCCAGATAAAATAAACCGGCCCCTTAACATTGCGGCGATCTTGTTTTGGGCAGGCGGCCTGACTGTCCTCGCCGCAGGACCGGCGGAACTGATCGCCGCCGCGGCAGGAGAGAACGCGGCGCCAGCAATACGGGCTGCGTTCGCCTATGACAGTGAGTTTGCTGCAGAGCGGGCATGGTTCCTGTGGTCGCTGCTCGCAGCGGCGATTGCGCTGCATCTATGGCAGACGATCGAAGGCCGCCGTCGCAGATTGACCCGCATTCTCAGCGTCATTTTAACCCTCGCCATAAGCGCAGCACTGTTTGAGATTGTGCTTACGGGCGACGCCTTTGCCTCCGAACCGGCTAACCAGATCATGAAACTCGCCATGGCGCTGACCGGCAGCTACGGGTTGATCGAGGTATGGGCAGCTGTCCGCCATGAAAGGGCCCATTCGCATCCAACCCCTCTTGCAGGCTAGGTCAGCGCCGCGATCTAGGCCTCCGCGTAATCGACAATCCCGGCGCCTTCGGTGCGCCCCTGCGGGCTTTCCAGCCATGCTTCGCAACATGCCTTCGACAGACTGCGAACGCGTAAGATATAGGACTGACGCTCGGCCACGGAGATAACGCCGCGCGCATCGAGCAGGTTGAAGAGGTGCGAAGCCTTGACGCACTGTTCATAGGCCGGCAGCGGATAGGCCTTGCCGGCCGCCTTGCCCGCTTCGATGATCGCCAGACAGGCCTCTTCGGCTTCCCTGAACTGCCGGAACAGGACTTCGGTGTTCGCCAGCTCGAAATTATAGGCCGACTGCTCGACTTCGTTCTGGTGGAAGACATCGCCGTAAGTGAACGGCGTCCCGTCCGGCTTGCGCCCGCCATAGACGAGATCGAACCCGTTATCGACGCCCTGCACATACATGGCGAGGCGCTCAAGTCCGTAGGTGATTTCGCCGGTCACCGGTTTGCAGTCGAAACCGCCGACCTGCTGGAAGTAGGTGAACTGCGTCACTTCCATGCCGTCGCACCAGACCTCCCAGCCAAGCCCCCAGGCGCCGAGCGTCGGACTTTCCCAGTCGTCTTCGACAAAACGGATGTCGTGAACGCT
The DNA here is from genome assembly GCA_913055785.1 of uncultured Parvularculaceae bacterium. Taxonomy (GTDB): domain Bacteria; phylum Pseudomonadota; class Alphaproteobacteria; order Caulobacterales; family Parvularculaceae; genus Hyphococcus. The sequence goes on from CAJXLJ010000011.1 coordinate 40,763, forward strand.
GCGATCGACGCCGATGGCGTCAAGCGAGCCGAGATAAAGCTCCTGAATATTCTCCGGACTCGGCTTCAGGACAACCTGGAACTGGTAATAGTGCTGGAAGCGGTTGGGGTTCGCGCCGAAGCGGCCGTCGGTCGGACGGCGGCAGGGCTGCACATAGGCCGCGTTCCACGGCTTGGGGCCAAGCGAGCGCAAGGTCGTCGCCGGATGGAACGTCCCGGCGCCCATCTCCATGTCATAGGGCTGCAGGATCACGCAGCCATTCGCCGCCCAGTAATTCTGGAGCGTGAGGATCAGGTCCTGAAAGGTCTGTTTCTTCTGTTCGGTCATGACGCGGCGGACGCTAGGCGGGGTTCCCGGGCCGGTCAAGCGCTCCGCCAGCGCAGGGACATGCAGGAGAGCCCGGCGTCGATCTTGCCGATCTTGCCGGTCGCCAGCGGAACGACCCTGAAGCCGAGACTATCGAGACGGTCAATGGTGCGCGGGAAATCCGCGCCGACGAAAACCGCGTCGTTGACGCGCAGCGCATTCGCCGCGGCTTCCTCGCCCTCCGGAACGATCACCGTCTGATAGCGTTCGAACGCGCCCGATTTCGCAAGCCGCGCCGTTGCGAGGATTGTCTCGCCGTCAAGCAGCGAACAGTCGGTCTTGAAATGCAGGACGCCTTGCGGCGTTTCAACGATCTGCGCCTTTCTGCCCAAGCGTTTGAGGCAAGCGGTCAGCGCTTCCGCTCCAGCGCGGTCGGTCCGTGCGGAAAGCCCGATCATCACCTCCCCGGGCATCGTCAGAATATCGCCGCCATCCGCAAAACCCGGGCCCGGCAATTCAATCACCGTATCAAAATGCGCGCGAAGGCTCGGCGCCAGCGCGGCGGCTTCGCCTGCGCGGCTCGTCGCGCCCGGACGCAACAGTACGGCGCCTTCGGAAAAGACCAGCGCCGGATCCTCGACAAAAACGGAATCGGGAAACGCTTCGAGCGGCGGCAGGATCTCCACCGCGACCCCCGCCGCTTCGAGGGCCGCCACATAGGCGTCGTGCTCGGCCGCAACGCCTTCATAGCTCGGCGCGCCGCGATCGACGGCGCGCAGGCCATCCGTCACCGATCGCGCCGGGCGCCGCACAATCGCCCGGTTGAAATAAAACGCCGGCTGGGCCGTCACGACAACGCCGCCGGCTTCACGCGTTCGCGGCACACCGGCAGTTCCCGGCGCATGCGACCGGCGAAATCGCGCAGGGCGATTTCGTCGCGCGAGATCGGACCCGGTTCGTAATCGCCGCCGGCAAGCCCCGCTTGTACGCGTTCGATCACATCCTTGTCTTCAAGATTGACCACGCGGTTGATCCGCCAGTTGAGATAGCGCGCCGCCCGCATTTCGCGGCGATCATCGGGAAGCGCATAGGAAATTTCGCGCAGCAGCGTCCTGTCCGGCGCCAGCGGGATGAATTGCATGAAATCGATCTGATCGGGATAGATATCGAAGGCGAGATTGGGCCAGAGCTTTACATAAAGCCACTGGCGGCGGCGTTCTTTCGGAAGATGCGGCGTATCGGGAAGGAGCTTGCGGTACGCCTGAACCGACAACGATTGATGCGGGAGCGTTTCCACATTCGCCTCGATGCGGCAGACATCGCCGTCAACATTCAGCGTATAGGTGTCGCCGACAAGGCCGTTGAGCCCGTCATGAGCGACCGGCAGATGCAGCTTGTCCACATAATTCTCGACCGCGATTTTCCAGTTGACCTTGCGCTCGCGCAAGGTGATGCGGCCGAGCGCGCGCATCTCTTGCGTTCTGTAAAGAGCAAAGTCCTCGCGCAAGGGCGCCGAGAACGCTTCGAATGAGGGACCGCCCTCACCCATGCGAGCGAACAAAAAACCGCCGCACGAACCAAGCTCGAGCGACGAAAGCCCGTACTCCCCCTTGTCGAATTCGTCATACGCCGCCTCTCCGGGCACGCCGACAAGCCGGCCGTCAAGATCGTAGGTCCACGCATGATATGGGCAGACGATACGCGACGAACACGCGCCGAACGGTTCGTCAAGGAGACGCGCGGCGCGGTGGCGGCAGACATTTTTGAACGCCCGCAAGACGCCGTCCTTCCCGCGCACGACCATCGCCAGCGCGCCCATGAAATCGAGCGTCGCATAGGCGCCCTTTTCAGCGACATCGCTTTCGTGACAGACAATCTGCCAGCCCGGCCGGAAAATTTTCTCACGCTCAAGCGCAAAGAAGTCCGGATCCTTATAGGTCCATGCAGGCAGGCCGGTTTCCAGCAAGAGATCACCTCTCAAATGAAGTCAACGCGTTTTCGGTCTGGAAAGATAAAACACCACGACGCCCAGAAGGAGCAAGACCAGCCCCCATAATAATGTCTGGTAGCCGGCGCCGATCATGGCGATCAACGCATAGATGATGGCGGCCATCGCAACAGCGGTCCATCCGCGCGCGCTGCGCCAGGAATATTTGAACTCGGCGAGCGCCGATACGAAATACGGCGCCAGTGTGCCAAGCGTCGACATGGTGATGAGGAATGTAAACGCGGCGACCAGACCTTCGCGATAGTTGAGCGCGATCAGAACAATCGAAAGGAAAGACGACAACAACAGCGCCGTCGCCGGCGCATGCCCCTTGTTGCGCCGCGCCAGCGCTTTCGGCGCAAGCCCGTCAAGCGCCACCGCCATCGGCATCTGGCCGCTGACCAGTATGTTGCCGTTGGCGGCGCCGGCGGTCGATATCAACGCGCCGATTGCAATCAACGGCGCCCCGACGGCGCCAAGCGGCGCGGCTGCGTCGGCGAACGGCGCCGTCGAAACGGCGAGTTGTTCAACCGGCACCAGGAACATCACCGCCGCCGTCGCAGCGATATAGAGCGCCGCCGCGAACACGGTTCCCGCAACGACAGCCCGCGGCATGGTGCGCTTCGGATCGGCGACATCGCCGGCCGGAATGACCGCCGCCTCGAGCCCTAAAAACGCCCACATGGTGAGCAGCGCAGTCGCCGCCAACGCGCCGCCGACCGGCAGTTCCTGCGGATTGAAGGGCGGGATATTGTCCGGCGACCCGGCGACGACGCCGACAAGGATGATGACAATCAGCGGAATGATCTTCAGCACCGTCATCAAAAGCTGAAAGGAAGCCGCGCCGGCGACGCCCCGAATATTGATCATCGTAAGGATCGAGATCAGCGCTGCGGCGACGCAGGCCTGCACGACGACATTTGAGCCGAGCGCCGGAATGACTGCGCCCGCATAACCGGCGAACGCAACGGCGATCGCAGTCGTCGCAAACACCACTCCCAGCCAATAGCCCCAGGCGACGAGAAATCCGGCGAGATCGCCGAAGGCGTCATGGGCGTAGGCGTAGGGCCCGCCTGTTCGGTCCGTCCGGCTCGCAAGCCGTCCGAGCACAAGCGCAATGAAAATCGCCCCCATGCTGGTCAGCAGCCATCCCAAAAAACTGATCGACCCATAAGGCGCAAGCGCAGCGGGCAGCATGAAAACGCCCGAACCGATCATGACGCCAACAGCCATGGACCAGCATTTCCAGAAGCCCATGGCGGGTTTCGGCTGGTCAGCGGAGGAATCATCCGAATGAGAATTGCTCATCGAGCGACCGTCGGGTCTGCCGGGCGCTGCGTCAAGCGAAACTGGACGGCGCGAGGCGAATGAAGGCATAAAGTCATGGACTGATTGCAGGCGCAAAGCTTATGACCCTGATTGACATTACGCCGCCGGTTTCCGCCGCGACGCCGGTGTTTCCGGGCGACACCGCCTTCAGCGCAATCAGGACTTGCAATCTCGGCGAGGATTGTCCGGTTAATGTTTCACGCATCGTCATGTCGACGCATACCGGCGCGCATGCGGATGCGCCTCTGCATTACCATCCGGCCGGCGCTTCCATCGATATGCTTGACCCGGCGCCCTATATCGGCCCCTGCGCCGTCGTGCATTTCATCGGTCAGAACAAGCCTGTCATCGGTCAGAACAAGCCTGTCGAAACCGCCGCGCTCGAAACCGCGCTGGTCGACATCGGCGCCGATATCCCGGCGCGCATTCTCATTCGCACATACGAAAAGCAGCCTGCGACGTGGGACGGCGCGTTCACCGCTGTCAGTCCCGAAACGATCGAATGGCTGGCGCTGCGCGGCGTGAAGCTGATCGGCGTTGATACGCCGTCGCTCGACCCGGCGGAGTCGAAAACCATGGACGCTCACAAGGCGATATACCGCTGCGACATGCGGGTGCTTGAAGGCCTGATGCTCGACGATGTCGCACCGGGCCTTTACGAACTGATCGCGCCGCCCCTGAGGCTTGAAGGCCTCGACGCAGCGCCGGTGCGCGCGCTCCTGAGAACGGTTTCATGACTCCGACTACGCGGCGACAGGCCGAAGCGCTTGATGCGAAGGATCCGTTGAGGGACTTGCGGGATGCGTTCGATCTGCCGGCGGACATGATTTATCTCGACGGCAATTCGCTCGGGCCGCCGCCGCGCTGCGCGCTGCAGCGCCTTGAAAACGTCGCGCAACGGGAATGGAAAGACGGCCTCATCCGCTCGTGGAACGACGCCCGCTGGATCGACCTGCCGAAACGCTGCGGCGCGAAGATCGCGCGGCTGATCGGCGCCGCGGAGAACGACGTAATCGTTTGCGACACGGTCTCCATCAACATCTTCAAACTCGCCGCCGCGCTTCTCGCCCGGCGCCAAGGCGCCCTCGCCTGCGAAGCGGATGAGTTTCCGACCGACGGCTATATCTTGCAGGGCCTTTCGCGCCTCGCCGGGACCCCGCTGCAACATCTGCCCGCCGGCGCGCCGGAAGACGCCTTTAAAAGCGGCGCCGGCTTGCTCGTCAAAAGCGCCGTTCACTATCGCACGGCGGCGGTCGCCGACATCGCCGCCTGGGAGCGAGCGGCCGCAAAAACCGGCGCGGCCATTATCTGGGATTTGAGTCACGCAACGGGCCTGATCGATCTCGATCTTGAAAATGCAGGCGCCCGATACGCTGTCGGCTGCGGCTACAAATTCCTGAACGGCGGACCGGGCGCGCCGGCGTTCGTCTACGCCGCCGAAAAGGAAGCCGCCGAGCTCCTTCAGCCCTTATGCGGCTGGATGGGCCATGCCGCGCCGTTCGATTTTGCAAACGACTACCGGCCCGCCGCCGGCGTCAATCGCTTCGCCTGCGGCACGCCGCCGATCCTCTCCTTGAGCGCGCTCGATGCGGCGCTCGACATTTTCGACGGCGTCGACATGGCGGCGGTGGAGAACAAAGCGCGCGCATTGGGCGATCTTTTCCTCGCTCGCGCCAGCGCGTTCGGGCTGGAGAGCCCCTCGCCCGGCCCCGGCGAACGCCGCGGCGGACATGTCGCCCTGCAGCTCTGCGAAGGATATGCGGTCATCCAGGCGTTGATCGCGCAAGGCGTGATCGGCGACTTCCGGGCGCCGGACCTCATGCGCTTCGGTTTCTCGCCGCTCTATATCCGTTTCGCTGATCTGTGGGACGCCGCCGAAAAGCTCAAAACAATTCTCGACACGGAAGAATGGCGCAATCCCGCCTATGGGCGAAAAGGGAAAGTCACTTAGCTGAAGAGAAGTCAGCGATTGTCGAGCGCCGTCATCGCCTCGACGATGCGCGTCGACTCTTCAATCGGCGGGGGCGCATTGAGCGCATCCTGAAAATATTTGCGCGCGACGCCCTTTTCGCCCGCCTGCTCGGCGATCAGCGCGCGCCCCACATAGGCTTCGTAATTGTCAGGCGTGTATTGAAGGAGGCGGGCGAGAATTTCCTCTCCGTCAACGACATCGCCGGCCGCCGCGGCGCAAAGCCCGACATCGACCATCGCGCTCATCGCCCAGGCATCCGCCTGCAGGGTCTCTTCAGCTTCCGCGCAATATTCGGACGTCAGGTTCTTACCGAGAATAATGTGAACCCGCTCCGCAAAATTCTCCGCCACCGGCGGGGCCAGCGGCTCCTCGGTGAGGATCGACGGTCGCCGGATTTCCGTAGCTTTCGAAGCGGGCTGCACCTTGGCGAGAATGGCGCCGGCGGGCGGCTCCAGCCTTTCGGGCGCCGCAAGTTTCGCATAGGCGGCGAATCTGTCCGGGGCGCTTTCGCGCAGCGGCGGTTGCTCAAGCACAGGGCGCTCGGCAGTCTCCGGTTCCGCCGCTGTCGCCGCGACGGGCGGCGTTTCAATGGCTGCGGTTTTCTGCGCCTCCGCCTTCTTTGGGGCGGGCTTTTCCTGAATGAGCGGTTTTGCAGCCGCCTGCTTTTCACGCGCCGGCGCCGCTTCTACGAAGAACAGGTCGAGACAGGCGGCGGAGACGCCGCCAACCGTGCACGGTTTCGCTTTCGCATGATCAAGCGCGGCGGCGGACTTCACCCCGATAACGGCGCCCGCACCCGAAGGCGTCGCCTTGAGACTTTGAACGCGAGCGCTGCGGTCCGTGAGGTCGATGTTGAAGGCCGCCGAAACGCCGTCGAGATAATAGGCGCCGTCATCTCGCAGTTCGAGCGTGCAGCCATTTTCGCAGAGAAAAGCAATGCGCGTCTGAAGGCCGCGCTCCCCGATCTGCACGTCCTGAAGCTGCATCCGCGCCGCTGACTCGGGCGCGCGCGTCAGCGCCATCGCCGCCATGCCTGCGAGGGCGAGGGTCGACATGAACGCCGCTGGTGCGAGAATGCGCTTTTTGAATACCATGCCGCCCGAAATCTTCATGAGCAGGCGCGGAGCGCCCGATAAGCGGGCACCATCGCGGGAGTCGGGGTGGAGCGTCAATCAGCGCCCCGCAAGCCAGGGTCCGCAAACAGAAAGGACCGGACGGCGGAAAGGCCGTCCGGTCCCAGGGCGTTTTCGCTTCAGACAAGACTTACCAGGTGCGATAGACCCGGCGGCTGCCCGGCTTGATGTAGCCGTATCCCCAAGCGTCATAGCACAGAATCGCGACTTCCTCGTACCGCCGCCCACGGCGATAGAATGTCTGCGAGACTACATCGCAATCGCCGATATAGGCGAGCGTGTAGAGATTCCAGCCATAGTCCACGTAAAGCCAGCCGAACGGATCATAGCCGGAATTATAGTGGAAGAGGCCGTGCAGGACGCAGAAATAGCCGTGACCGTGACGAGGACCGTGACCGTGGCTGTAATGGCGCCCGCCATAGCGACGGTTGGGGTGGTGATATTTCCCGTGCCGGCGCTGGTGATAGGCCGACCGGCGCGAGTTGCGGCGGTTATCGGCCCGGCGCTGATCGCGACGGCCGTTCCGATAGGCTTCACGGCGCGAACTGCTGCGGCGGTCTGCGTTGCGATTATTGCCGCTGCTGCGGGTCGCCCGCCTGTTATTGCCGCTGCTCCGATTAGCGCGACGGTCGTTGCCGTTGCTCCTGTTGGCTCTGCGATTGCCGCCGTTGTTGTTGTTCGCCCGGCGATTATTGCCGCTGCTGTTGTTGGCGCGACGGTTGCCGCCATTGTCGCCATTTGCGCGGCGATTGTTACCGCCGCTGTTATTGGCCCTGCGATTGCCGCTATTGTTGTTGTTCGCCCGGCGATTATTGCCGCCGCTGTTGTTGGCGCGACGATTGCCGCCATTGCTGCGGTTGGCCCGGCGATTGTTGCCGCTGCTGTTGTTGGCGCGGCGGTTCTCGCGAGACTGTTCAGCCTTCTCAGGCTGGCGAACCATGGCGATCTGAAACGATTTCGCGCCGCCGGCGCTTTGCGCCGCGACGGACATTTCGCTCGCCTGCGACGGCGTCGAAATCAACACCGCCGCGCCGAGCGCGACAGCCGCAATTATAGCTACTCTTGTGAACTGGGCGGCGATCATCGTCCGCACCTCCGTCAGGACGGTTGCGTCCGTCCTCTTATCCTCCATCAAGGGCATTCGCTTCTCCTGTCAGCGAGCCCCCTTAGCGCCCGACGCCAATCTGCGGCATGGATAACAATTCGTCAACGATTGAGGCGAACGGAAAGCAAGATAAAGTCTTGAAATAAGGCGAAAACGCGGCGAATGTGACGCAAATGGGGCGACAGCGATGCGTATGCGGACAAAAATGGCGAGAATGGGGCGCCGCGGGATAACATCACAAACATGAAGCCTCCTTTCACCTATCTAGAATTCTTCGCCGGCGGCGGGATGGCGCGCCTGGGCCTCGGCGATTCGTGGCGGCGCGCGCTCGCCAACGACATCGATTCGCAAAAATGCGCCGCCTATCGCGCCAATTTCGGCGGCGATGGTCTCGTCGAAGGCGATATTGCGGAGATCGGCGCAAGCGTGGTTCCCGGCGAACGCCCGGACCTGATGTGGGGGTCTTTCCCCTGTCAGGATCTTTCGCTTGCGGGACTTCGAGGCGGCATCAAAGCGAAACGCAGCGGGCTTTTTTACGCGTTCGAACGCATCGCGCGCGAGCTGCACGCCGAAGGCCGGGCGCCGAAGATGATCGCACTCGAAAACGTGACCGGCTTGTTGACATCCGATGGCGGGAACGACTTCGCCGCCGTCGCCGGCGCCCTCGCCGCGCTTGATTACCGCGTGTCAGCGCTTGTCCTTGACGCCGCCGATTTCACGCCGCAATCGCGGCCGCGGCTCTTCATTCTCGGCTTCGCAAACGATACGGCGCCGCCAACGAGTAACGAGCCCTCTAAAAAGACCGCGCCGCACGCACTCATCAGCGCCGTTGCAAACCTTGATGATGAAACGCGCAAGCGTTTCGTGTGGCTCGCTCCGGCGCCGCGCCGCATCCGCAACGCATCGCTTGGCGATATAATCGATTGGAATGCGGAAGACTGGCGAACAAGGAAAGAAACCCGCGCGCTGATCGCCATGATGAGCCCGGTTCAGCGTTCGCGACTTGACGCGCTGGTTAAATCCGGCGCTCGCCGGGCCGGCGCCGGCTTCCGCCGCACGCGGATCGAAAACGGCGAAACCGTGCAGCGTTTCGAAGCGCGCTTCGACGGCGTTGCGGGTTGTTTGAGAACGCCTGCGGGCGGCTCCTCGCGCCAGATCATTGTCGCGGTCGACAAGGGCGCGGTTCGCACGCGGCTGATGAGCCCCCGCGAGGCGGCGCGGCTAATGGGTCTGCCTGAAGACTACATGTTACCCGCCTCAACAACCGCAGCGCTCAAGCTGTGCGGCGACGGGGTCTGCGTTCCCGTCGTCTCATGGCTCGCGGGAGCGGTTTTCGAGCCGGCGCTCGCCCCCGCCTGGTCTTCTTACGCCGTCAACGCCGCGTGAAACGAAAAAGACCGGCGCGGGAGCGCCGGCCTTTATTCAGTTCTGATCGTCCGAAGGACGGGTAATCAGGCCTGCTGCTTGCGGCGACGCGTACGCCCCCAAAGCAGCGCAAGGCCGGTGACCATCAGCGGGATCGCTCCCGGCAACGGAATTTCACCCGAAATCTCGTAACCGATTTTGGTGATCACCGCTTGGGCGAAGTCGTCGAAGTTCTCGGCGACAACAAGGAAGCCGTTCGCGCCGCCAACGATATTGGCCAGATACCAGTCATCCAGATTGGCGTCGTCGGTGAGGATCGGCAGCCCGTTGATGCTGTCGATGCCTGCAGCCAGAGCCGCATCACGCGCCGTAGCTGTATCGGCGCCGTTGTTCTGCGCGCCATCGCCGGAGACGTCGATAACCTGACGGGTTCCGTCATAATCATTGTTGAACTGGCTGACGCCGAAGTTAATCGCCGAACCGGGCGCCGTGCTGCCGCTGTAAGGTTCAGTCGTCGCCGCAACAAGGTCGGCGAACGCGTTGGCCGAGACCGAATCGGTAATCAGGAACCAGTCGACAGCGATTTGCTGCTGGCCCGAAGACGCCCAGTAGATCAACTGAACCGCGATCGCGCCGATATCGCCATTTTCAATCGCGTCGATGATGCCCGAATCACGAAACGCCGCAACATAGCCGTCGCGCTGAAGCGCGAATTCGCTGGCGCTGACAGAGCCGGAGTCATCGACCAGAAGTTGAAGCTCCAGATCAACCGGAATTGGATCAGCCTGCGCCGGCTGAAGCGCGAACATCGCGCCAATCGCTGCAAGAGCAGCAAACCCACGTAAGAACCGCATGTGATAGTCCCCCATACAAATTTTAATCGACAGATACTTGACCTTACAAAAATTAGGACAGGGTTCAAGCGATAATATAGGGTCTGACGCACAGACAACTATAGGTAAGCTCAGTACGCGATGGACGTCTTTTCACGGGAAAAACGCTCGGAAGTCATGCGGCGCGTCAAGGGTAAGGACACGAACCCCGAGGTTTCCTTACGAAAAAAGCTGTTCGCCCTCGGCTATCGTTACCGGCTTAACGTTAAGGGCCTGCCGGGCAAGCCGGACATTGTGTTTCCGAAATACAACACCGTGATCTTTGTTCACGGCTGTTTCTGGCACGGACATCACTGCAAGCGGGGAAAACGCGTTCCGAAAACCAACGTCGCCTACTGGACCGGGAAGATCGCCCGCAACAAGGCGCGCGACAAGGAGAACGCCGCCGCGCTTAAAAAACTCGGCTGGCGCGTCATCACGCTGTGGGAATGCGAATTGAAGGCGCTCGATCCGGCGACGCTTCCGATCAAGCCAGCCTAGCGCAAGCCGAACCGCCTTCTTCATGGGACCTTCAGGCTCGCCTAAAAAGCCTCTGCGTCAAGCGCCATCATTGCTTCGGAGCCGGATTTCACTTTGGCGAGATGCGCGGTCTTTTCCGGCAGGATGCGGTCGAGGAAATATTTCCCGGTGATCAGCTTGTTCTTGTAGAACGCGTCGCCCGACTCTTTCTTTTCAAGCGCCGCTTTCGCCATCTGCGCCCACGCATAGGCGAGGCAGGTGAGCGCGAAGAGCCCGAGATAATCCATCGAACTGGCGCCGGCGTTGTTCGGGTTCTGCATGGCGTTCGCCATGAACCACTGCGTCGCTTCGGTAAGGTCCGCCTTCGCCGAGGATAGGCCGTCGAGCCACGGTTTCAATTCTTCGTTGCCTTCATTGTCCTTCACGAATTCGTCGATCTCCGCGAAGAACGTCATGATGGCGCGGCCGCCATCTTTCGGCAGTTTGCGACCGACAAGGTCGAGGGCCTGAATGCCGTTCGCGCCTTCATAGATCATGGCGATGCGCGCATCGCGCACGAACTGCTCCATGCCCCATTCCTGAATATAGCCATGGCCGCCGAGCACCTGCTGCGCATTGGTGGCGTGCGCATATCCCTTGTCGGTGAGATAGGCTTTGAGGATCGGGGTCATCAGCCCCATGTAGTCGTCCGCTTTCTGGCGGGTTTCATCGTCTTCCGCCTTGTGGACGAGATCGCCGTAAAGCGCCGACCAGTACATCCAGGCGCGCGCGCCTTCGGTGAAAGCGCGATGATCCATCAGCATGCGGCGCACATCCGGATGGACAATGATCGGGTCCGCCGGCTTTTCAGGGTCCGCCGGCCCCGTCAGCGCGCGGCCCTGCAGGCGGTCCTTCGCGTAGGCCGCGCCGTTCTGATAGGAGACTTCGGAAATCGCCAGCCCCTGCATGCCGACGCCGAGCCGCGCCTCGTTCATCATCGTGAACATGGCGCGCAGCCCCTTGTTCTCTTCGCCGAGAAGCCAGCCGGTCGCCTCGTCGTAATTCATGACGCAGGTGGAGTTGGCGTGAATGCCCATCTTCTCTTCAATGGAGCCGCAGGAAACGCCGTTGCGCTCGCCGAGAGAGCCATCTTCATTGATGCGGAATTTCGGCACGATGAACAGCGAAATGCCTTTCACGCCTTCCGGCGCGCCTTCGATGCGCGCGAGCACGAGGTGAATGATATTGTCGGTGAGATCGTGCTCGCCGGCGGAGATGAAAATCTTCTGGCCGGAAATCTTGTAACTGCCGTCGCCCTGCGGGACCGCCTTGGTTTTCAACAGGCCGAGATCGGTGCCGCAATGCGGCTCGGTGAGGTTCATGGTCCCGCCCCACTCGCCGGAGATCATGTTCGGCAGATATTTCTGTTTCTGCTCGTCGCTGCCGTGGGCGTAGATCGCCTCGGCGGCGCCGCGGGCGAGACCCGGATACATGGCGAAAGCCATATTCGCCGCCGACACCATTTCGCCGACTGCGACGCCGATCAGATAGGGCAGCCCCTGCCCGCCATATTCCGGATCGAAGGAAAGTCCCTGCCAACCGCCTTCCTTGTAAATCTCATAGGCTTCCTTGAAGCCCTTGGGCGTCGTCACAGACCCGTCCTCATGGCGAGTGCAGCCTTCCTTGTCGCCGGAATGGTTGATCGGGTGAAGAACATTGGCCGCGAGCTTCGATCCTTCTTCAAGGATCGCCTCAACAAGATCCTCTGAAGCCTCTGAAAAGCCCGGCAAATTCGAGTACTTCGAAATCTGCAGGACGTCGTTGAGCACAAACTGCATGTCTTTCAGGGGAGCGGCGTATGCGGTCATGGTTTCCTCGGTTCTGATCGGTCGGCTGGAGCGTGTCCCGCCTGTTCTGACGCCAGCATGACGGGCTTGTTTAGAATGCGCATCCTAAGCGCCGGGGCATGGATTCATACAGTCTCATCAGCAGCCCCTGCAAGGCGGCGAACTGCTTTCCACAGCGGCGCAAAAGACGGCGCCGCAAACGGCGAATCAGCCTTAAAGATCAATCGGGAACCGCCGCGGCGCCGGTCCGCCGCCACGGCCAATAAAGGCTTTGTCGGGCATGCGAAGCACCTTAACGGTGAACTGTTGCGTCGCGGCGTTTTCGGCGCCGAAGCAAAGCTGCAGATCGGGGGTCCGCCCCAGCGAAAGACGGTGAAGACCATGAAGTCGAACGCCCCCTGGAGCGTCAAAGGCATTGAGCGCGATGCGCGCGAAACGGCAAAAGAAGCCGCCCGCCGCGAAGGCATGACGGTCGGCGAATGGCTGAACCAGATCATTTACAACGCCGGCGACGGCGCGCCGACCGACGGCGAGATTGAAGGGCTGAAGCTGCGCGACGTCGTCACCGCAATCGAACATCTGCAAAAACGCATCGCCGAGTCTCATGCTGAAAACGCCGACACGCTGAAAGACGTGACCCGCAAGGTCGGAGACGTCGTCGAACGCGTGCAGCGTCTTGAGCGGAGCAAACCGGCATCAGGCGGCGCAACGGGCGGCAATGAAGATCTCGCCCTGCGCATTGAAAAGCTCGAAGGCAAGGGCGACGACCGCGAACGCATTGACGCGCTCAAGGCGCTCGAAAAGGCCGTTGCGCAAGTCGCCGTGCAGTTCAACACAGCGCAGAAGACATCAATCCAGCGCCTCGACGCCACCGAACAGCAATTGCAGCAATTCGCCGAGCGGCTCGACCATATCGGCCCCGCCGCCGAAAACGGCGAAATCGCTGACGCAGGCCCGCTCAAGAAAGCGATAGACAGCCTTTCCGAGCGCCTCGCCCGCACCGAAAAAATCGCCAGCGAAGCGACCAGCCTCACCGACGACGCCGACGGATCAGCCGATCCCGGTTTTGTCGAAAGCACCAGCAATCGCCTGCGCGTTCTCGGCGACGAGATCAAACGCGGCGGCGACCAGATCCGCACGCTGGAATCGACCATCGCCAAACTTTCAACGCAGATCGACGCCGCCGAACGGCGCAGCGCCGAAGGCGTCCAGAAGGTCGCCGAAACGCTCGCCGAATTGCGTGAAAGTTTCAGCGGCGACAGCGAAGGACCGAAGCGCGCCGATATCGACGCCGCCGTGGCCGCCGCAAGCCGGGAAACCGAAGGGCGCATTTCCGCCCTGCAAGCCTCGTTCGAAACCATGATCGCGCGGCTCGATGCGCTGCGCGACGACGAAAGCGATGAAAAGGCTGAATTCGTCGCGGAAGCGCTGCAAGCGCCGGATATCGGTGACGACGCTGATGAAGGCGATGAGGTCGACGCCGATAACGCTGCGCCTGAGGCCGATGCGCGCCTTGCTTCAGACGAGATCGAAACGGACGCCGATGACAGCACCCCCGCAGATGATGAGGACGGCGCGCCGACGACCGAGGCTTTCGGACTTGTCCAGCCTGCCGGCGAGATCGACGAAGACGATGACGACGACGAAGACCCGTTCGCGTTTGCTGACGACATCGATGCGGCGTTTGACGACGAGATAAGCGCTGAGGACGAACCGAAGGCTGACTTTGATTTCGAACTTGATGATGAGACCGACACCGAAACGCCGGTCGCCGAAGCGCCGGCCGTGTTCGGCAAAAAAGCGGCTGCGTCAGAGATCGCCGATGATGCGGAAGCAGCGGCGCCCGACGCTGAGGGCGAAATCGACCAGCTTCTCGCGGATATCGATGAACTGACCGGCGAAGCGGCGCGCCCGCAAGACGGCGCCGCCGATGACGATACGGACGCGGACGAAGAAGATCAGCAAACGGCGGCGCATGAAGACGAAGCCGAGACGGTTGCAACGGCCGAAGACGGGACAAAGACGGGCGACGGCGAAGACAACGCAGAAGACGGCGCAGAAGACACGGACCCGTCGGCGCCAAAGGCGGCGGAAAAGCCCAAAAAGAAGAGATCGCTGAGCGACCTGACGCCAAAACAAAAAGCCATCCTCGCCGCGCGCGCCAGACGGAAACGCCTCGCCGCTGCACAAGGCGGCGCCGAAAAACCGGTTGACGCAGAAAAGCTCGCCGCCGCGAAGGAAGCGCTTAAAGGTTCCGGCGAACCGCTTGCGGCGGAGAAAGCGGAAACAGAACGCGAAACCGACGAGGAGCCGAGCCGTGTCGCGCAAATGCTCGCGAAAGTATCGGCGTTCCGCGACAAGCTCCCGTTCATCGGCAAGCAGGATGGCGACGACGGGCAAGAAGAAGAAACCAAGGCGCCAGAGCCTGCCCGCGCCGCAAGCATCAATCGCGGTCAGGACGGCGACCGGGCGGCGTTCGAGACGCTGAAGGCGGCGGCGATGGCGCGGCCGGTGACGCTGGCGCTTGCGGTGGCGATCGTTCTTTCGGTCGCAGTCCTCTTCCTGATGGTGAAGGATTTTATCTTCAAAGCGCCGGACGTGCGCGAAACGCCGCCCGCGGCCATCGCAGCCTCCAGCGAACCGGCGACCGCAAACACCGAGGCCGGCGAAGAACTCGAAGTGCCGGCGCCGCCTGCGGTCGAGCCGCGCACGCTCTATCGCGACGCCATGACCGGACTCGATGCGGCGGAAACAAGCGCCGAAACCGCCGCAGCGATGGCCAGGCTCGAAGAAGCCGCGTCGCTCGGACACCCGCCCGCGCAACTTCAGCTCGGCGAATTCTACAAGACCGGCCAGGGCGTCGAACAGGATCTCGCTCAGGCGCGGCTGTGGTTCCGGCGCGCCGCCAATGGCGGCAATGTGCTGGCCATGCACCGGATCGGCGTCATGACGGCGCGCGGCGACGGCGGACCGGCGACGACGGCGGAAGCGATCACCTGGTTCGAACTCGCCGCCAATCGCGGCCTGGTCGATTCCCAATATAATCTCGGGGCGATCTATCATCCGACGAGCAACGGACCCGCCACGAGCATTCAGGACGCCGGCAAGGCTTACTACTGGTACTCGCTCGCAGCCAAGAACGGCGACGAACAGGCGGCGCCGCTGGCGGCGAGCGTCGCTGACGCGCTGAGCGCGGAACAGAAGCGGGCGATCGACAGTTCGATCAGCGAATGGGAAGCGCTGCCCGCGGACGAAGCCGCAAACGAGCTCAATCCGCAGGACTGATCCTTGCGGCGCCGTACGTAGCGCGCCTATAAGCCAGCTATTGTTCGCTTAGTCCCGGCGGCGCCATGCAAATCTATCTCCCCATTGCGGAGATCCCCGTTAATCCGCTCGCCGTGATGTTCATGGGCGGCGCTGTCGGTTTTTTGTCCGGCATGTTCGGCGTCGGCGGCGGCTTTCTCATGACGCCATTGTTGATCTTTTACGGCGTGCCGCCTGCGGTGGCGGTCGGCACCGAGGCTTCGCAGATCGTCGCGTCGTCCGTGTCCGGGGTGCTCGCGCATCTGAAGCGCAAGACGGTCGACTTCATGATGGGCGGGTTTCTGGTTCTCGGCGGCGGCTTCGGCGCCGTGATCGGGATCATGATCTTCCGTTATTTCAGGGCCGCCGGACAGATCGAAACCTTTATCTCCGTCACTTATGTGATCTTTCTCGGCGTTATCGGCGCCTTGATGCTGACCGAATCCTTACGCGCGCTGTTGCGTTCGCCCGATGCGCCGCGCAAACGCCGCAAGCGCCGCAGCGCCGGCTGGATGGCGGCGATGCCGTTCGCCATGCGCTTTCGCCGCTCTCAACTCTATATCAGTCCGATCCCGCCGATCATTCTCGGTTTTCTGGTCGGCGTGCTGGCGGCGATCATGGGCGTCGGCGGCGGCTTCATCATGGTGCCGGCGATGCTCTATATCCTCAACATGCCGACCAATGTGGTGATCGGCACCTCGCTGTTTCAGGTCATTTTCGTTACCGCCATTGCAACCGTTCTGCACGCCGCCGCCAACCAGACGGTCGATATCGTGCTCGCGATGCTGCTGGTCGCGGGCGGTGTTGTCGGCGCGCAACTCGGCGCGAGAGCGGGCCGGCGATTGAAGGGCGAACAGCTGCGCGCGCTGCTGGCGCTGATCGTGCTCGGCGTCTGCGGCAAGCTGCTGTTCGACCTGACGACGCCGCCGGTTTCGCCGTTCATCGTCGAGACCGCCTCATGATGATGCGGTTCCTCGCGCTGCTTCTCCTCGTCACGCCTGCAAATGCGGCGCAGCCCGCCGACATCGCCGTCGCCCTGACCGACGATCTCGTTGAAATCGACACCGGCTTTTCCGGCGCGGAACTGACGCTGTTCGGCGCCGTCACCGGCGTCGATGACCCGCAAGGCAAGGTCGATATTATTTCGGTGGTCCGCGGACCGGAAACGGATTTCAACATCCGGCGCATCGTAAAACACAATCTGATCTGGACCCCCGGCGCGCCGCATACGGTCAAGGGCGCGCCCGGGCTTTATCTCACCAACGCGACGCGGCCGATTAACGACATCGCGCCGCTACCCGACCAGGCGGCGCACGGCCTCGGGCTCGACGCATTGCCGATCCGCGCCGGCGGACGAGAACACGGCGCAACCGACGAGAGCGAGAGCCGGCTCTTTGCAGAAGCCTTTCTGACGGAAGTCGAATTCAAGGGACTTTACCGCGACCTTGTCGGCGGCGTTTCCTTCAAGAAGGGTGCGCTCTTTTCGATCAATATCGACCTGCCGGCGACAACGCCGGTCGGCGCTTATGAGGTCGCGGTCTATCTTTACCGGGACGGCGTGCTGCTCGGCGCCGACAGCGCGAAAATTCTGGTCAACAAGGTCGGCGCCGAACGACGGATTTACGATCTCGCCCAGAAGCGGCCCATCTTGTACGGCCTCCTTTGCGTCGCCCTTTCGCTTTTCGCCGGATGGCTCGCGGCGATGGCGTTTCGCAAATGATCTTTTTGGTCTAGGCTGTTCGCCTGCGGGGTGAGGCTGGCCGAAATAATCCTTCAAAAACAAGGCGCGCCGCCCGTTAGAGGGAGTTTGCGTTGAACCATGGCGAACCGCTCGAAAGAGGAAATGGTGCGGCTGGGCCTTCTCGGGCTCACGCCCTTTGTGCTGGCGGCGGTCGCCCTATGGCTCAGCCCGTGGCTGATCCCGATGTATATCGCGCTCGACTTTCACCAGATCGCCCTTCTCTATGGCGCGATCATCGTCGCCTATCTCGCGGGCGCCGGGGCTGGGGCGTTCCTCGCGCCCCAGTCAGGCGTGCGTGAGTCGTTTCTGCCCGGCCAGCTGATCACGCTCGTCGCTTTCGTCGCGGCGCTGCCGAACGGCGTCTTTTTTCTTTCCCTCGGCGGCGCCTGGCGCCAGCTCATCATTCTCGTTCTGCTGATCTATCTTCTGATGCGGGACTTTGCGGCGGCGTCGATCGGCGCCTTGCCGAAATGGTATGTCAATCTGCGCGTCAGGCTTACATTCTGGGCGGGGCTCGCTATCGTCCTGATCATGAGCCGCCTCGTTCTCTGGGGATATTACTGACCGTCCCTCTCCCGTATCTCGCCGGACCATGAAAACCGACAGTTTCGTCATTCACCTGATCGCCGCGGCGATTGTTTCCTTCGGCGTCTCCATCGCCGTCTGGCTGTTGCTTGACGTGTTCAATCCTGTCGGCTTCGTCGTTGCGAGCGGCGGCGCGGCGCTTGCCGGCGCGCTCGCCGGCTGGTCGAGCGGGCGCTATCTCGCGACGACATTGGCGACCACCATCCTGATGCGCGGCGCCGTTCTTTATTTCGCAATCGGCGGCTGACCGCCAGATGGACGCCGAAACCCTCGACAAGCTGACGATTACGCTCAACCCGGCGGCCCAGGCTTTGCTCGCCGGCGCCATCATCGTGATGATGTTCGCGATCGCGCTGGGGCTCAGGCCGGCGCATTTCGCTTTTCTCAAAACCAACCGCAAACTTTTTCTCGGCGGCCTCGCGGCGCAATTGATCGGTCTGCCTGCCGTAACGATCCTTGTGGCGCTGATCCTGTCGCCGCCGCCGTCGATCGCCCTCGGCATGATCGTCGTCGCCGCGTGTCCCGGCGGCAATGTCTCGAATTTCATGACCTTCGCATCCCGCGGCGACACCGCCTATTCGGTCGCGCTCACCGCCGGATCGAGCGTCATCGCCGCGTTGTGGACGCCGGTCGCCATCCTGCTCTGGTCGAGCCTTTATCCGCCGACCGCGGGCCTCCTCGACGCCATCGCGTTCGACCGCGTTGCGTTTGTCGCGCAGACAACGCTGATGCTCGCCGCGCCGCTCGCCGGCGGCATGTTCGTCGCGCAGTATTTTCCGGATATCGCTGAGAGAATCCGCAAACCCCTGGCGCTCGCCGGCGCGGCCGTTCTCGCCTGGGTCATCGTCGACGGCGTCCTCGACTTCTGGCCGCTGCTGGTCGCCGGCTGGGCGCTTATTCTCGTTCCCGTCGCGCTGCACAACGCCAGCGCCTTCGCCCTCGGCGCCGGCGCCGGCGCCGGCAGGCTTCTCGGGGCGGGCGCCGCTCAACGGCGCTCGCTCACATTTGAAGTCGGCATCCAGAACGCCGGCCTAGCGGTTGTCTTGCTACTGGCGCAGCTCAAGGGCCTTGGCGGCGCGGCGGCCATCGCCGCTGCATGGGGCGTTTGGCACTTCTTTTCCGGCGGGGCTATGATCGCATTCTTCAGATTTCTCGACAGACGAAAGCGGACGAACCCATGACCTTCGATCTCAAAATCACTGGCGGCCTCCTCTATGACGGCGAAGGCGGAGACCCCGTCCGCGCTGATATCGGCGTCAAGGACGGCGTCATCGCCGAGATCGGGGCCTGCGACGGCGCGGCGGACACGGTCATCGACGCCGAAGGCGCCATTGTCACGCCGGGTTTTGTCGACCTCCACACTCATTATGACGGGCAGATTTCCTGGGATCAGGAATTGAAACCCTCCGTCAATCACGGCGTCACCACGATCATCATGGGCAATTGCGGCGTCGGCTTTGCGCCGGTCAGGAAAACCGATCACGACCGTCTTGTGCGGCTGATGGAGGGCGTCGAGGATATTCCGGGCACGGCGCTTCACGAAGGGCTTAGCTGGGACTGGGAGACCTTCCCCGAATATATGGACGCCATTGACGCCATGCCGCACACGATCGATTTCGGCGTGATGATCGGCCACGATCCGGTGCGCGTTTACGCCATGGGCGAACGGGCGAGCGCATTCGAGGAAGCAACCGACGAGGACATCGCCGAGATGCGTCGCATCGTGCGCGAGGCTATGGAGGCGGGCGCCGCCGGGTTTTCCATCGGCCGCACCGACGTCCACCGAACCGCCGACGGCGAGTGGACGCCGAGCGCCGAGGCGAGCGAGAAGGAGCTCACCGCCCTTTCCGGGGCGCTGGCCGATCTCGACCACGGCGTCCTGCAGATCGTCAACGACTTCAATCTCGAGCGCGAGGGCGACCAGTTCGCGGACGAGTTCAAAATCGTTGAAAGCTTCGTGCGCGCCGGCGACGGCAAGCCTGCTTCAATTTCCCTCATGCAGCGGGACATGAAGGAGAATGATTGGCGGCGCATTCTCGATGAGACCGACCGGCTCAACAAGGACGGCGTCGACTTCAACGTGCAGGTGGCGCCGCGCGCCATCGGAGTCTTTCAAGGGCTGCAATGCACGTTTCATCCCGTGATGGCGCAGCCGAGCTATATCGAGATCAAGGACAAGCCGCTTGAGGAGCGCGTTGCGATCATGCGCGATCCCGCGTTCAAGAAGAAATGTCTCGCCGAGACGCCGGTGAAGCTCGCCGGGCCTGGCTCGTCCGTGCCGCCCATCGCCGACGTGATGATCGCGGCGATTGAAATGGTCGCGAACAAGTTCTTCCGCCTCGGCGAAAACCCGGATTACGAACAACCGCAGGAGATGTCGCTGGGCGCCGAGGCGCGGCGCGACGGCGTTTCCGCCATGGAAAAGCTTTACGACACGCTTCTGGAACTCGACGGCAAGCAGCTCATCTATTTCCCGATCTACAACTACACCGAGTTCAACTACGAAAACGTCCGCACCATGATGACGCATCCGAAGGCCCTGCCCGGCCTTTCCGACGGCGGCGCCCATGTGGGGACGATCTGCGATGCGAGCTTCCCGACCTATCTCCTCACCCATTGGTGCCGCGACCGCGACCACGGCAAGATCGAGCTCAAGCGCGCGATCCAGATGCTCACCGCCGACGGCGCGGATTATCTGGGCCTCAAGGATCGCGGACGGCTCAAAGCCGGCCTGCGCGCCGACATCAACATCATCGACCACGACAAGCTGCGGCTTGGCCCGCCGCGCATGGTGAAAGACCTGCCCGCCGGCGGCCAGCGCCTGTTGCAACCGGTCTCGGGCTATCGCGCAACATTCGTCAAAGGCGAACAGGTCGTCGCGAATGATGAAGTGACGAGCGCAAGACCCGGACGGCTGGTGCGGTTTCATTGAGCGGCGTTACCTCTTCCCGCTCATTCCCGCGAACGCGGGAATCTCTTTAAGAACACTGGATCCCCGCTTTCGCGGGGATGACGGAGTACAGATGAACTTCAACTTTGACACCGTTCCCAACATCATCTTTGAAACCGGCGCGGCTTCGCGGCTGGGCGAGATCGTCAAGGAACGGATGCAGCGCCCATGCGTCGTCACCGACAAGGGGGTCATCGGCGCGGGGCTGATCGACCGTGCGCTGAAGAGCCTTAAAGCGGCGGGCCTCGACTATCATCTCTTCGACGGCGTCGAGGCGGACCCGCCGGCGAAGGTCGTCAAAGGCGCGATTGAAGCCGCGCGCGTCCACAAGGCCGACGGCGTCATCGGTTTCGGCGGCGGGTCTTCCATGGATACGGCGAAGGTGATCGCCTGCCTCATCAACTCGTCACAGACGCTCGAAGAGATTTACGGCATGGATCAGGTGCGCGGCGCGCGCGTTCCCCTCGTTCTGTTGCCGACAACATCCGGCACCGGATCGGAAGTCACCAACATCTCGGTCATCACCACCGACGACGACCAGAAGATGGGCGTGCTCGGACCGCAGCTTTACGCCGACCTCGCGGTGCTCGACGCCTCGCTGACCTTGTCCATGCCGCGTCATGTGACGAGCGCCACCGGCATCGACGCCATGGTGCACGCTATTGAGGCTTACACGACGAAGTTCAAAAAGAACCCGGTCTCCGACGCGCTGGCGACGAAAGCGCTGAAGCTGCTCTCGTCGAACATTCAGGCCGCCTGCGATACGCCGGACGACATCGAGGCGCGCGAGGCGATGCTCCTGGGCGCGATGCTCGCCGGACAGGCTTTCGCCAACGCGCCCTGCGCCGCCGTCCACGCCATGGCCTATCCGCTCGGCGTTCACTTCCATGTTCCGCACGGGCTCGCCAACGCGCTGATGCTGGCGCCGGTCCTGCGCTTCAACACGCCCGCCGCCGCGCCGCTCTACGCCGAGCTCGGCGACGTCATCGGCGCCAATGCGACGGGCGACTTCGAGGCCCGCGCTGAAAGCTTCGTTGCGAAGATGACGGAAATCTGCGCCGCCACGGGCGTCAAAAGCCGGCTGTCGGAGGTCGGCGTTTCGCATAATGTCCTGCCGAAACTCGCCGAGGATGCGGTCAAGATAGAGCGGCTGATGAAGAACAACCCCCGCCCCGTCGCCTATGACGACGCGCTCGCGCTTTACACGGAAGTTTTGTGAGGGTGAGCCGTCTGGCCCCTCATCCTGAGGTGCGAGGCCGAAAGGCCGAGCCTCGAAGGATGGCCGCCAGCGCAGCGCCTGTTGCACATCTTTCGAGGCCCGCTGCGCGGGCGCCTCAAGATGAGGGTTATTGATGAAAGCACAAACCAGCCGCGCCGATTACAAACACATTCTCCCGCTGCAGACGCGCTGGGCGGACAACGACATCTACGGCCATGTGAACAACGTCGCCTATTACGGATATTTCGACACTATCGTGAACGAGTATCTGATCGCCTCGGGCGCGCTTGATATCCATGACGGCGCCGTCATCGGCCTCGTGGTTGAAACGGGCTGCAACTATTTCGCGCCCCTCGCCTTTCCCGAAAAACTCGACGGCGCGCTTCGGGTCGTTCATATCGGCAACTCATCCGTACGCTATGAACTCGCGATTTTCCGCAAAGGCGAAGACACGCCCGCCGCCGAAGGGCGTTTCGTTCATGTCTATGTGGACCGCGAAACGCGACGGCCGGTGAGTTTGCCCGAAGGCTTGCGCAAGGCGCTGACGCTGCTCATATAAAAGCGCGGCTTTAAACTCGGGGGCCTCACGAAATGCGGACCTTTCATCTCGCCGTCAGCGCGCTTCTTGTTGTGTGCGGGATAGCGCTTCCCACTGTTCTCGGCGCCTTGTGGGCGGACTATGATCCGTCGCGCAGCTATCTCAGCGAACTCGGCGCCGCCAACGCCCCCCACGCCGCGATCATGAACTATGCGGGCTTTCTGCCGGTAGGGATTTTGTGGACGCTGTCGGTCGCGCTGCTTTATGCGAGATCGCCAAAGAGCGGCCTGTTGCTTGCCGGCGCTCTCCTGCTTCTCGGCAACAGCGTTTCCTATCTGGGCGCCAGCGTCTTTCCCTGCGACGCGGGTTGTCCGATGGAAGGCTCAAACAGTCAGACGATGCATAATCTGCTCGGCGTCATCGGCTATCTCGCGACCCCGCCGGCCCTCCTCTGTCTCGGTCTTGCCTTTCTCAAATCCAGCAGGACACTGGCGCTCGTTACACTTATCACGGCCGCCATATGCGTGACCGGCTTTATCGTCATGGCTTCGCCCGGAGCCAGCCAGGTTCTGGGCCTCGCGCAACGGTCGATCGATTTCACGCAGTTCGTCTGGATATTCGCCGCGGCGCTGCTCATCACCAGGCAGCGCGCCTAACGCTCCCCAATCGTCGTACGGTGCAACAGCCGCGCATGGCCCTGATAGCCGCCGGTCGCCATGTGCAGCACCGAACGGTTGTCCCACATGACCAGCATGTTCTCTTCCCATTTATGCCGGTACTGGAATTCTTCGCGCGTCTGCCATTGATAGAGCTCGCCTAAAAGCGCGAGGCTTTCCGCCGGCGCCATGTCCTCAAAGCCGACAATGTAACCGACGCAGCCGTAAATCGCCTCGCGCCCGGTCTCGAGGTGTTTACGGATGATCGGGTGGCGGGTCTCCGCCGTCAGCGCGTCATCGGAAGGGCGGATATCCATCGACCGCGCGGCGCGATCATCCTCGCCGTAAACGCCGCCTTTTGAGTAAGCGCTTCGCGCGGAATGAATGGCAATCCGGCCTTCGAGTTTTGCGCGCAGGGCGTCCGGCATTTTTTCGAGCGCCATATGCTGGTTCGCAAAGAGCGTGTCTCCGCCCGCTGGCGGAATCTCAATCCCGAACAGACATGTCCCCGCCGGCGGCGTTTCCTGAAAGCTCCAGTCCGTGTGCCAAGCTTCGGCGAAAACCCGGCTCGCCTCGTCCGCCGCCCGCCTGACGGCGATGATGTGGTCGCGGCCCTCAATCGGCGCGATGAAGGGATCGTCTCCGAAAGGACCGAAGCAGAAGGTAAAGCGTTCAAGATCGTCATCGCTCATCGCCTGACCGGGGAACGCCAGAACATGATGCGCCAGCCACGCCTCGCGGATGGCGGCGACCGTTTCCGCTTTGAGCGGCGCCGTCAGATCGACGCCCTCAACCCGCGCCCCGCACGCCTCGCCGGTCGGTTCGATATGCACGAAACCTTGCCTCCGCTAACAGCGCCGGATCAGTCCTGCAGCGCCTCGATCTGTCCCTTCGACACTTTCCAGAGCACCCCATTATCGGCGGTCATGACATAAATGTCGATTTCATGAAGCAGCGACAGCCACGCATGAGTCTCCATCGGATAGGGCGTTACTATATGAGAGACCATCAGTGCGGCGGCAGTTGATCCTTTCGGCGCCTGATCCTTGCGCATGATGAGGCAACTCTTGCTGAAGGCCTGAAACCCGATAATCGCATTTTCGTCAGGGTTGACGGTCATGCGGTAATGCCCACCAAAAGGAATGACCCCCGGATCCCTCGTGCCGGCCAGAAGATACACGAAATATTCGCCCGGCGCATTTTCGAAGACAACGCTATTGTAGTTCCGCGAACACGCATTGAACGGTTGCCGGAGCGCGATCGCCCGCGCTTTCGCCAGATTGTTGAGCGGGGTTTCGAACGGCGTGCGGCCGGTATAAGCGGTATAGCTTTTCTTGACCGCTTCGCCGTTGCGCACATCAACAGCGTAAACCGGAAAAAATTCACCCTCCGCCGCCTCACCGAAAAAATAAATGCGTATCGCGCCGTCTTCCAGCGGCGCCTCGATCCAGCCTCTCACATCTTCGCTGAGTTTGCCTCTGGTCTTGTCGATAATGAAATCGGTGGCGCGGGCGGCGGCGATATCGTGCTCGAAGATGATTCGGCCGAGCCGCTCGGCGTCTGCGATTTCCGCCTGATATTCCGCGGCAACCGCGGCGCCGTTATCGGACGCCTTGATCGGACGGACGATCTGCTCCTCGCCAGCCCCCCAGAGCGTCTGCGCAGCAAGCCATAAAAGGCCGCCTGTCAGGATATTCATAATGCCCCTCCCTGTCGCCCATAGCCTACCCGCAGGGTTCCGCCGCGTTCAAGGCAATAGTCGCCCGCGATCAGTTCCCATCACGGATGGGCTTTGCTAGACCCTTCGAAAAAGAGGTGACGCCCCGATATGCCAGTCATTCAATCGCAGCTCGATCCGCGCTCGGAAAGCTTCTCGGCGAACGCCACGGCCATGCGCGCGCTGGTCGACGAGCTACACAAGAACATCGACCGCGTCGCCGAAGGCGGCGGCGAGCGCTACGCCGAGCGCCACAAGAAGCGCGGCAAGCTGCTCGCCCGCGAGCGCATCAACCGGCTTCTCGATCCCGGATCGCCGTTTCTTGAGCTCGGCCAGTTCGCCGCCTGGGAGATGTATTCCGGCGACGTTCATAGCGCCGGCATTCTCACCGGGATCGGCCGCATCGCCGGCGTCGAGTGCATGATCGTCGCCAACGACCCGACGGTGAAAGGCGGCACCTATCACCCGATGACGGTGAAAAAGCATTTGCGCGCGCAGGAGATCGCCCTCGAAAACCGGTTGCCTTGCGTTTATCTCGTGGAAAGCGGCGGCGCGTTTTTGCCGATGCAGGATGAAGTCTTTCCGGACAAGGACGATTTCGGTCGCATTTTCTATAATCAGGCGAACTTGTCGTCCCGCGGCATCCCGCAGATCGCTGTCGTCCATGGCAGCTGCACCGCCGGCGGCGCCTATGTGCCGGCCATGTCCGACGAAGCGGTGATCGTCAAGAAACAGGGCACGATTTTTCTCGGCGGCCCGCCGCTCGTCAAAGCCGCAACCGGCGAGGTTGTTTCCGCAGAAGACCTCGGCGGCGGCGACACGCACACGCGGATTTCCGGCGTCGCCGACCATCTCGCGGAAGACGACGATCATGCGCTGGGGCTCGCGCGCCAGATCGTCTCGCGCCTCAACTGGGTGAAGCTCGGCGAGGTCGTCATGGCCGAACCGGAGCCGCCGCTTTACGACGCGGAAGAACTTTACGGCGTTGTCGAAACCGATGCGCGAAAGCCCTATGACGCGCGCGAGATCATCGCGCGCATTGTCGACGGCTCGAAGTTCGACGAATTCAAACCGCTTTACGGCTCGACGCTTGTCACCGGCTTTGCGCGTTTGCACGGGTTTCCCGTCGGCATTCTCGCCAATAACGGCATCCTGTTTTCAGAAAGCGCCAAGAAGGGCGCGCATTTCATCGAGCTGTGCTGCCAGCGAAAAATCCCGCTCGTCTTTTTACAGAACATCACCGGCTTCATGGTCGGGCGCGCCGCGGAAGAAGGCGGCATCGCCAAGGACGGCGCCAAGCTCGTCACCGCCGTCGCCACCGCCGGCGTCCCGAAATTTACGGTGGTTGTCGGCGGCTCTTACGGCGCCGGCAATTACGGCATGTGCGGGCGCGCCTACGGGCCGCGCTTCATGTTCATGTGGCCGAATGCCCGCATCTCCGTGATGGGCGGAGAACAGGCGGCGTCGGTGCTCGCCACCGTCAAGCGCGACGGCCTCCGCGAAGGCGAGAACTGGTCCGCCGAAGAGGAAGAACAATTCAAGGCGAAAATCCGCGAAGGCTACGATCATCAGGGCTCGCCCTACTATTCCTCGGCACGGCTCTGGGACGACGGCATTATCGACCCGGCGCAGACCCGCGATGTTCTGGGGCTTTGCCTCTCCGCCTCAATGAATGCGCCGGTTGAGGAAACGCGCTTCGGCGTCTTCAGGATGTAGGGAGGGAACATCATGACTGAACAACTTCTCATCACCACTATCGATTCGGAAGGCGTCGCGCGGCTGACCATGAACCGGCCGGAGATCAAGAACGCCTTCAACACCGAACTCATCAACCAGATCTGCGATACGATGGGCCGGCTTTACTCCGACCCGAATGTGCGCGTTGTGGTGATGACCGGCGCAGGCGACGCTTTTTCCGCCGGGGCCGACCTCCACATGATGAAGCGCGTCGCGGAATATTCGCCGGACGAGAACCGTGACGACGCCCGCCGCCTCGCGCATATGCTGGCTTCGATCTATGAATCGCCGAAGCCCACCATCGCCCTCGTCAACGGTCCGGCCATGGGCGGTGGGCTCGGCCTGATCGCCGCCTGCGACATCGCCATCGGCGCCGAGGAATCTTTCTTCGCGCTTTCCGAAGTTCGTCTCGGCCTGATCCCCGCCGTGATTTCGCCTTTCGTCATCCAGGCGATCGGCGTGCGCCAGGCGCGGCGCTATTTCCTTTCCGGCGAACGCTTCGATGCGGCGAAGGCGAAAGACATGGGCCTCCTTCATGTCACGGCGCCGCGCGCCGGTCTCGACGCCGCGCTGGCGGACATTTTGAAATCGCTGCTCGCCTGCGGACCGTCGGCGCAAGGGGAAGCCAAAGCGCTGATCCACGCCGTCGCCAACAAGCCGATTGACGATTCGGTTTTAAGCGACACCGCCGGCCGCATCGCGCGCCTGCGCGCCAGCGAAGAAGGCAAGGAAGGCGTGACGGCCTTCCTTGAAAAGCGCAAACCCGGCTGGATAAAAGGCGCGTGAACGGATCGCTGACGATACGCGAAGCTGAAGAGACCGACCGCGATGCGGTGCTCGGCGTTATTGAGGCTGCGTTCGGCCAGCGGGACGAAGCAACCCTTGTGGAGCGCCTCTGGGCCGACGGCGCCGTGAGCCTCGAACTGGTCGCAGAACAGGACGGCGTCGTTATCGGCCATTGCGCCTTCACGCTTGTTACATCCGAGCCGCCGCTCAAGGGCGCCGCGCTCGGCCTCGCCCCGCTCAGCGTTGCGCCGACCCACCAGAACAGCGGCGTCGGCGCGGCGCTCGTCGAAACCGGCCTCGACATCTGCAAAACCCGCGGCGCGAGCCTGATGGTGGTGCTTGGCGAACCCGACTATTATCGCCGCTTCGGTTTCGAGCCTGCGTCGAAGAAAAATATAAGCTGGGCCGCGATGGACGCCGGCGACGCTTTCCAGGCGATCGACTGGGCCGGGCTCGCCCCCTCGCCTCGCAAAATTCACTATCACGCCGCTTTCTCGTCAGTCTGAACGGACGCAACGCATGTTCAAGAAAATCCTTATCGCCAACCGGGGAGAAATCGCCTGCCGCGTCGCGCGTACTGCGCGGGCCATGGGCGTCAAAACCGTCGCCGTTTATTCCGATGCGGACGCGAATGCGCCGCATGTCCGCGCCTGCGATGAAGCCGTTCACATCGGCCCCGCCCCGGCGGCGGAAAGTTATCTGAAGGTCGATAAAATCCTCGACGCAATTAGGAGAACCGGCGCGGAAGCGGTCCATCCCGGATACGGGTTCCTCTCCGAAAACGCCGACTTCGCCGACGCGCTTGAAAAAGAAGGCGTCGCTTTCATCGGCCCGACCGCGAAAACCATTCGCGCCATGGGCTCAAAGTCGGCGGCGAAGGATCTGATGGAAGCGGCGGGCGTGCCGACGACGCCCGGTTATCAGGGCGAAGACCAGTCGTCCGCGACGTTCAAAAAAGAAGCCAAACGCATCGGCTATCCGGTGCTCTTGAAAGCCACCGCTGGCGGCGGCGGCAAAGGCATGCGCATGGTCGCCGCAGAAAGCGAGCTTGAAGACGCGCTTCGCTCCGCCCAGCGCGAGGCGAAGTCGGCCTTCGGCGACGACCGCTTTCTGATCGAGAAATATGTCGCCCGCGCACGCCATCTCGAAGTACAGATTTTCGGCGACGGCAAGGGCGGCGTCGTCCACCTGTTCGAGCGGGACTGCTCGGTGCAGCGCCGCCACCAGAAAGTCATCGAGGAAGCCCCGGCGCCGAAACTTCCGGCGACGGTGCGGGAAAAACTTCTCAAGGCGGGCGTCGAGGCCGGCAAGGCGGTAGACTATCGCGGCGCCGGCACGGTCGAGTTTCTCTATGACGGCGGCGACAATGTCTATTTCATGGAAATGAACACCCGGCTGCAGGTCGAACATCCCGTTTCGGAAATGATCACCGGGCTCGACTTCGTCGAATGGCAATTGCGCATCGCCGCCGGCGAAGGCCTGCCTCTCGGACAGGATGACATCACCGAGCGCGGCCACGCTTTCGAGGCGCGGCTTTACGCTGAAAACCCCGATCAGAACTTTGCGCCTTCGATTGGCGCGCTGACCACATTGCGCCTGCCGGAAACAACCGCGCGGATCGATTCCGGCGTCGAGGAGGCGCAAGCGATCACGCCTTTCTACGATCCGATGATCGCCAAGATCATCACTTACGGCAAGACGCGGGAAGAAGCGCTCGGCGCGATGCGTGCGAGCCTTGCGCAAACCCGCGTCACGGGTCTCGAGACCAATGCGCGTTTCCTGCATGCGCTGGCGAGCGACGGCGACTTTGCGGCCGGCGACGTTTCGACCCGCTATATCGAGGACCATGAAACGCACCTGTTCGCGCGCCCGCCTCTCGACAATCGCGTGCTCGCTGCGGCGCTGACCGCGCGTTATGAAACCTTGCACCAGACCGGCGCCGATCCGTGGGCGGCGCTCGCCGGTTTTCGCATGAACCGTCCGACAAGGGCGGCGCTGTGGATTGAACTCGACGGCAAGCCGGCGATGGCGACGTTGAGCGGCGCCGGCGGCGCGGTGAAAGCAACGATTGAACCGAACGCCTCTGCCGCCGCGCGCCGGGAAGGCGAGGAAAGCGGCGAACCCTTCAGGTTTTCATTTGAGGCCGCCAGAACGGATGACGGCGCGTTGTGCATCAACCTCGATGGCGGCGCCTTCAACGCCTTTGTCGCGCCGCACGGGAACGGCGCGCGGGTCTTCATCGGCGCGGACTTTTGGGACGTCGCCTATCCGGACCCGCTCGCGGGCGTCTCCGCGCATCACTCAAGCGAAGGCTCGCTCGTGGCGCCGATGCCCGGCGTCGTCACCATGCTCTCTGCAAAACCGGGCGACATGATCGAGGCCGGCAAGCCGCTTCTCGTCATGGAAGCCATGAAAATGGAGCATGCGCTCAAAGCCCCCTTCGACGGCGTCGTCAAAGCGTATAAGTTCAAGCCCGGCGATCAGGTGAAGGACGGCGATCTGCTGGTGGAGTTCGAGGAAAGCGCGTAGGGCGTTGATGAAGAGCGGATACCAAATATTTTTCTGGAGATATGACCGTCCAAGCAGCGGCTATCGCGGTTTTCATTTGTCTGCAGATAAAAATGGATGTGACTTGTTTATCGAAAAAATACACGACAAGTTGCAAACCCCATCTGAACGAACGGCAAAGTTCAGCTTACAATCCCTCTCAGAACAAGTCTTATCGGTTCCAAACTGCCCAAAACCCGCCAAAACATGGAATGTGCTGGAAGTCATTGTTGACCATAGTAGTCCTCGAGGAAAACTGAACATTTCAATAAAGAACGATACCGCCAACATAACAACTTCCACCGACATGGCGGAACAGCTAGTTACAGGGATTGAGGATATCCGCTCCGGCGAAGGTGATTACGCTATATCGGACGCGTTGGACAAAGACGACAAAAATAAAATTTGGTTTTGGTGGCTACCAAACAAGTGAACGAAAACATGACCAACCCTGTCACCATCGTTGAAG
Source organism: uncultured Parvularculaceae bacterium (assembly GCA_913055785.1). GTDB lineage: Bacteria > Pseudomonadota > Alphaproteobacteria > Caulobacterales > Parvularculaceae > Hyphococcus. The sequence continues at coordinate 71,386 of CAJXLJ010000011.1, forward strand.
TCGGCCCGCGCGACGGGCTGCAGAATGAAAAGCAGACGATCGACGTCGCGACCAAAGTCGCGCTGATCGAGCGTCTCGCGGACGCAGGGCTGAAGAACATCGAGGCAGGCGCCTTCGTGTCGCCGAAATGGGTGCCGCAAATGGCGGCGTCGGACGAAGTGCTGGCGACGATCAAACGCCGCGACGGCGTTTCCTACCCGGTGCTGACGCCCAACATGAAGGGCTATGAAGGCGCGCGCGCCGCCAAGGCCGATACTGTTGCGGTTTTCGCCGCCGCGTCGGAAAGTTTTTCTCAAAAGAATATCAACTGTTCGATCGAAGAGAGCCTTGAGCGCTTTCGTCCCGTCATCGACGCGGCGAAGGCGGACGGGGTGCGCGTGCGCGGCTATCTCTCCTGCGTTTTGGGCTGCCCCTATGAGGGCAAGATTTCTCCCGACCAGGTCGTCCCGGTCGCCGCAAGGCTTTACGACATGGGCTGCTATGAAATCAGCCTCGGCGACACCATCGGCGTGGGCACCCCGGGCAAAGCGCGCGCCATGCTCGAGATGGTGGCCACAGAAGTACCGCTGGAAAAACTGGCGGTGCATTTCCACGACACCTACGGTCAGGCCCTGGCCAATATCTATGCCGCGCTGCAGGTAGGCGTCGCGGTGGTGGACTCCGCCGTTGCCGGCCTTGGCGGCTGCCCCTATGCCAGGGGCGCGTCTGGCAATGTCGCCAGCGAGGACGTGCTGTATATGCTC